>JALHRJ010000051.1 GCA_022841475.1 Cyclobacteriaceae bacterium
CTTCGGCTTGTCATTTGTCGAAGGAGCACACGCGCATCCTTCATGGTTTGTTCGCTGGCGCCCGAAGCAGCCAGGGTAAAGGTGATGCTCGATACCAGTTTGGGTAAACCGGCAAAGACAATCTCCCGATGATTCGTAGCATTGTTCCAAACGGACTTCGCTGCGTTTACTTCCTCCAACGCCTGACGGGCTTTAATCGCCAACTCGTTTAAGGCACTTAACTTGAGGTTCGGCAATCCGGGGTTATACGATCCTCCATACCCGGAGCAGAAGCCAAGGAATTCCTCCAGGGCTGCTGCGGTTTTTACATGTGACATAACTGTATTTGTTTAAGTTATATCCTTAGTACGCACTAGAGGCTACTCTTTGTTTTCGCATTTTCAATTATTTACGAAACTATATTTCTTGATAACCAGGCAACCCGACTTGGACTGGCACGTTAGTAGGCTTTTTTTCATACTAGCTTGATTAAATTTTTCTTAGAGCTCGTGAAAATGATAGATGGGTGACAAGTCAGGACAGAATTGCCTTGACCTTAATCGAAGATGGAGCAGGTGCGCATGATGTACACCCTGACTGCACATCGAGCAGGGTTGAAGTGCGCATCGTGAGCACACTGGCAGTTGATCGTGATCGATGCGAGTGCACCTTGCAAATACATCAACTGCACATCGCAAGCGGTGCAAAGGTGCATTACGAAGGCAAGGACTGCATATGCTGCAGGGTATGGTTGCGTATCGTGAATGCAGCAGGTGTGCATCTTAGGTGGTACACATGCGCAAAGCAAACACATCGTCTGCGCATCGCCAAGGATACGGGTGCACATCTTGAATGCACCAACTGCATGTCTTAACTGGCATGAAGGTGTAAAGTAAATAAGCTGTAGGTGCAGTTTGAATGTCTATTCCACTTTGCTTGTTGGTGGAGCCTACGCGCTAATGCTTACCCACAACACCAACAAGGGCGAGGGAGAGATTAGAGGTTGGCGGTTGAGTCGTCTGACCACTTAAAGTGGTCTTGACGACTTATGTCCGTTTTTTGATGTTTATCTAAGCTTGTTGGTGCAGCCTACGCGCTAATGCTTACCCACAACACCAACAAGGGCGAGGGGCAACTACCAATACAACCCAATAAGAATTAGCGGAAGCCATGACAATAAAAAAATTAGTAGAATCAGAATTCCTTTGAATTTCTTTTTGTAGTGAGATTCATTTTTCCAATAATGCTTCAACTCATAAAGTCTTCCATTATATCTTACGTAGTTTATAATAATTATTGCGAGCAAAATACCCACCCCCAAATAACTTAAAGCTTTTGAATAGGGTGCAGTTTCAGTTCTATCAAAGAAAATACGACTAACAAATACAATTAAACCCCCTAATAAAAAGCCCTCAATCATAGATAAAAAAATCACCGATGATGCCGAAACCCCATCCTCTTCTTTCTCGCCATTAAAATCCATTAGTACCTCCGTGGCTCGATAATAAATATAATCTAAGAAATTTGGTTTCATTATACTTTTCTTATACTGACAGGTCTTCCAACCTGAAAGCACTATTCAAAAATAATACTTTATCCTAATCAAGACTTCTTAATCCAGTACGCAAACTACCCTTAAATTTCTACCTTTACCGGATTAGGCTTTGCCCATGCTCAAGATTGACGCCCATACGCACATCCTTCCCAAAAAAATGCCCAACTGGAGCGATAAGTTTGGCTATGGCGATTTTATCTACCTGCAACATCACCGTAAAGGTTATGCCAAAATGATGCGCGGTAACCAATTCTTTCGAGAGATCAAAGACAACTGCTGGGATCCCAAAATCCGAATGAATGAGTACGCTCAGTTTAACACGCAGGTGCAGGTGGTCTGCACCATACCCGTTATGTTTTCGTACTGGGCACAACCCCACGATTGCCTCGACCTCTCAAAATTTCTCAATGATCACATCGCCAAACTCGTAGACAAATATCCAAAGCAGTACATCGGTCTTGGCACAGTGCCCATGCAGGACACCGAGCTTGCCGTAAAAGAATTAGAGCGCATAAAGAAGATTGGCCTGAAGGGAATTCAGATCGGCTCCAACATCAATGACGATAACCTGAATGAAGGGCGCTTCTTCCCCATTTTTGAAGCGTGCGAGAAACTCAACCTGGCGGTGATGGTGCACCCCTGGAACATGATGGGTGAAAAACAAATGCAACGCTACTGGCTTCCCTGGCTGGTAGGCATGCCGGCCGAAACTTCACGCGCCATGTGTTCCATGATCTTTGGCGGGATTTTTGAAAGACTCCCAAAACTTCGGGTTATGTTTGCACATGCAGGCGGATCGTTCTTACCTACTATTGGTCGTATCGAACATGGTTTTAATTGTCGCCCCGACCTGGTGGCGATTGATAACAATGTAAATCCCAGAAATTACCTTGGCAAATTCTGGGTAGATTGTGTTACGCACGATGCTCTGATGTTGGAATATGTTTTGAAGATGCAGGGCAGCATGCGCATTGTGTTGGGATCGGACTATCCGTTTCCGTTGGGGGATTTAGAAATCGGAAAATTCATCGAAGATATGGCGTTGCCGGAATCGGTAAAAGAAGATATTTTTTGTAATGCCACGCTGGAGTGGTTACAATTGTCAAAGAAAGATTTTATTCAAAATTAATTTGAGTTGCGTGAATAGAGTTTTGTTGGTTTTAGTCGCACTTGGATTTGTAATTAATTCCTGGGCACAAGTTGATGAAAGGGAGAAACTCCGGGAGTTAGAAATTCAACGTCAGGCTGATAAACAACGCGTTATCGATCGCCAGATAGATTCGGTGGCATTGCTGATTGATACCGAACAATATGAAGCAGCCGATAAGAAAATCCTGAATATTCTGCGCACTGTAAAAAGTGTTCCTTCTGATCTCACCTTTTACCTGGGAAAAAATTCTTATTACCTCACCAAATACAAACAAAGTGTTGACTGGCTAAATAAATACATCCAACTAAAAGGAACGTCCGGTCAATTTTCAGAAGAAGCCATTGAGATTAAACGAAAAGCTGAAATTGAACTTGTAAAAGAAAAACAACTGGAAGCGCAACAAGCCACCGTTATCTTTTCTAAAGACTTTGATATTGATTGCGGTCCTACTGGTAAAGTAGTTTGTCCGGTTTGTAATGGATCCACCGTTATCATTAAGAAAGGATATTTTGGCGACACCTATAAGACCTGTGGCTACTGTAATCATGCAGGCACTTTAACCTGTGGCGATTACAATAAACTTCTTAAAGGACAACTCAAACCAGCCACCAACTGATTGTTCTTGAAATAGTTAAGATTGAATCTGATTCGATTTATTGTTAACTTTGCACGTTTTAAAATAGCGTGCAATGGCCTTATTTAACCGGATTAACGGCAAAGAATTAAAAGAACGGCTTCACAACAGCGTGCAGGCCCGCACCACCATTTCATTTTATAAATATCACCAGATTGCCGATCCCGCAGCATTTCGAAACGAGTTGTATCAACTCTTTGATCAGCTTCAAGTATGGGGCAGGATTTACGTTGCCCACGAAGGTATCAACGCACAAATAAGCGTCCCTACAGAACGCTTTCTGGATTTTAAAACAGAATTATATAGCATTCCATTTCTTACCGGCATCCGATTAAACATGGCTGTTGATGATGATGGCAAATCCTTTTTCAAGCTCAAGATATTGGTTCGAAGCAAGATTGTTGCAGACGGATTGAACGATAACACCTTTGATGTAACCAATTGTGGTGTTCATGTCAATGCGAATGAGTTCAATCAGTTGGCCGATAATCCCAATACGATTATTATTGACATGCGCAATCACTACGAAAGTGAAGTGGGTCATTTCAAAAATGCTATCTGTCCGGATGTAGATACTTTCCGTGAAGAATTGCAGGTTGTAAAAGATTTGATGGCCGACCAAAAAGATAAAAATCTGCTCATGTATTGTACCGGAGGCATCCGCTGCGAAAAAGCAAGTGCGTGGTTTAAACATGTTGGCTTCAAGAATGTATTTCAATTAAATGGCGGCATCATTGAATATGCACGCCAGGTAAAAGATCAGGGTCTGGAAAACAAATTTATCGGAAAGAATTTTGTTTTTGACGAACGCCTGGGCGAACGAATCTCAGAGGATATCATCAGCGAGTGCCACCAGTGTGGTAATGCATGCGACACCCACACCAATTGTAAAAATGATGGTTGCCACTTACTTTTTATTCAATGTGATGATTGTGCTAAAAGATATGCCGGGTGTTGTTCACAGGAATGTAGTGATGTAATTGCTATGCCGGCAGAAGTTCAAAAAGAAATCCGCAAGGGAATTAATAAAGGACGGCAGGTATTTAAAAAAGGAAGAGCGAAGGATCTGAAAGTTAAAATAACAGCCACAGATTCACTGATTCAATCAACAGGAATCAAATAGCGATGACAAATTCGAATTCTGATAAATTCAATGAGGGAGTCACCCCTCTCCCACGAAGAGATGTTAGGGGTGAGGTTCGAATAGGAATTATCAATGTAAGTGACCGCGCAAGTCAGGGTATCTATGAAGACCTTCCCGGCAAAGCCATTGTAGCTACGTTGAATGAATACATTGTTGGTGATTGGCATAAAGAATATGCCATCGTACCCGATGAACAAAAACTTATTGAAGCTACCCTGATAGAGATGGCTGATGTGAAAAATTGTTGCCTCATTGTTACCTGTGGTGGCACGGGCCCTGCCGATCGGGATGTAACTCCCGAAGCAACGGAGCGCGTTTGCGATAAGATGATGCCTGGTTTTGGTGAGCTTATGAGAATGGAAAGTTTGAAGTATGTGCCCACAGCCATTTTATCGCGGCAAACAGCAGGCATCAGAAACCAAACTTTAATCGTAAATTTGCCCGGGAAACCAAAAGCCATTCGTCAGTGTTTAGATGCTGTGTTTCCTGCTATTCCCTATTGCATTGACCTGTTGAATGGGCCTTATATCGAGTGTAGAAATGAGATAATCAAGGTTTTTAGGCCTGCATAATTAGTTTAAACAGACTTATGGCTAGAATAAAATATTACTACGACACCGAAACCTGCAAATACGAGCGAATAAAAACCTCGACCGGGGATATCATTCTCAATACATTGGGAATCATGTCGCTCACGGTGGCCATGGCCGTGGGGCTTTTGATTTTATATAGTTCTTACTTTGAATCCCCCAAAGAATTAATCCTCAAAAACGAAGTAAAGGAATTAGAATTCTACTACGATAATCTGAGCACTGAAGTTGAAAAATTACAAAGCCAGCTTACGAACATGGAGTACCGCGATGATAATATTTATCGTGTTGTATTAGGTGCAGAACCCATCGACAAAAGCATACGTGAGGCCGGTGTGGGTGGCTTGGATCGGTATGAAGACATCAAAAATAAAAATGTAATCCACGAAGACATTATTGTAAAACTGAGTGAAAGCGTGGATAACCTGCGCAGAAAAATTTACATTGAGTCTAAGTCACAAGATGATGTGGTTGAACTAGCCGAAAGTAAAGAAATGCTGTTTGCCGCAATTCCTGCTATTCAACCCGTAGCAAATAAACAGTTGATTGCGTTAGCTTCAGGATTTGGTTTACGCATCCATCCTATCTACAAGGTTAAGAAAATGCACACAGGTATTGACTTTGCTGCTGCCATTGGAACACCCATCTATGCAACTGCAGATGGAAACATTGATAAACTCCATGTTAGTTTTAGTGGTTATGGAAAAATGTTGGAAATCGATCATGGTTTCGGCTATCGTACGCGTTACGCACACATGCACGGATTTGCCGTACGTCAAGGCCAGAAAGTTAAACGTGGTGATCTGATCGGCTATGTAGGCGATACGGGGCTTTCAACAGCACCACATTTGCATTATGAAGTTTTTGTGAATGGAATCCACGCCAATCCAGTACATTACTTCTTTAATGATCTTAACCCAGCCGAATACGAAAAGATTATTGAATTGGCTTCGATAGAGAATCAATCCTTGGGTATGTAGTCTAACTTAAAAACAGAATCTCAATTCTGTTTTTATAATTAAGATAGTATCTTTAGGCTAATCTCAGATTAGCAACATGAAGATAGTCTTTGCATTTCTACTTGGTCTAATCCTGCTCAGTTGCTCTGACTTTGAAGAGTTTAACGGAATAAAAATCCGGCAATACGCAACCAAAGTAATCCGGTTTAGTTCGCAATATACCGCCACGTCATGGGCTGCAACCCGTGCGTTAGGCAAGGAAAACGTGTATCCCAATTATGGCGATTTTGTCAATGCCTGGGCTTCGTTTTCGGCTGATGAAGAGCGTGAATTTCTTGAATTGGGTTTTGATACGCTACAAACCGTAAGGTCTATTGAGATTTTTGAAACCTATAACCCCGGGGCGGTCGATTCGGTATTTCTACGAGATGCCAGCACAAAAAAATGGAATTTGGTTTATACAAAACCAGCGATTCAAAATCTGGAGAAAAAATCAAGAATATTTTCAATTTACCTGATAGAAACAGGATACTTTAGTGATGCCATCCGGATTGCCATCAATAGCCCGGCCGTGCCCGGTTGGAATGAAATTGATGCTATAGCCATCACGGGTCAACGAAAGCCTTAGAAACATTGTATGAAAAAATTGCTTTTCATCTTTATCTTATTTGTCGCCTTCCTTAATCAGGCCATGGGACAGGGTTGCAGCGATGCCGGGTTTTGTACCATGGGCGCCATGAAACCTGACCAGCCTTTTAACAAAAAGGTTGCTATAAAATTAAGATCGATGGAGATCAGTTATTACCGGGGAACCACCACCACCTCGCCCAAAGTATTTGTGGCTACAGCGGATATGAGTTTCAATATCATAGATAGTAAGACTTTCTTTCAGGTTAAACTTCCTTATCAAACTGTAGACGGAAATTTTGGAAGTACCGGAGGACTGGGGGATATCTCTCTATGCTTTACACGTAATTTATACGCTTCAGAAAAGTTTGATGTTGGGTTATCAGTAGGCGGAAAAATTCCTTCGAACGATTCAAATTTGAAAAATGAAGATAACGGATTAGCATTTCCTATGTATTACCAAACCAGCCTGGGAACGTACGATTTTATAACAGGCATCTCTCTGGTAAATAAAAAATGGCTTTTTGCTACGGGAATTCAACATCCTTTCAATAGCAATGAAAATGGATTTACCTATGGAGGCTGGATACCTGTTTATCAAGAGGGAAAAGAGGAAGACTACGTACGCACCTATGATCTTGCTTACAAACTGAAGCGTGGTACCGATGTCATGCTTAGGGCAGAACGTAACTTTCGTTACGCCCGTTTCAATTTTACGGTAGGATTGTTACCCATTTTTCGAATCACTAAAGACGAAATCACAGACCCCAATACCAACCAGCGAATCAAATTGGAAGGGACAACCGGCATGGCTCTTTCCGGGATTGCTACTGCAGGATATAGTTTCAATGTAAAATCAGGTATCCGTTTGCTTATGGGCAGAAAGATTACCCAACGAGAAGTGAATCCTGATGGCCTGACCAGAGTAAACGTTTCTACGATTAGTTACTATTATCGATTTTAATCATGAAACGGATTCTCATTTTTATTGGTCTGCTGATAACCTTTTCTGTTGCCTGGTCGCAGCCTAAAGGCAATGCACCCACGCTCTTTGATCAACTTGATGAACTTCTGTTTGATTCACACTATGAGGCCGTCATTCAGTTGGTTGATGGAACCAAACCATCCGATGCATTCCAGGAGGTTCTCTTAAAAAATAAAAAAGCGGAAGCGCTCATTCGGCTCGGCAATTTTGATGTAGCGGATAAATTACTAAAGGAAGCCTCTGACAGAATAAATCAGATAAAGAATCCCGGGTCTTTGGAAGCCATCACACAAACCAATCTGGGGTTTCTTTATCTCAATCAAGGTAAAAATGATTTAGCATTAGAAACATTGACCACGGCAGTAAGTACATTACAAGGTAGTGGCAATAGCCTCGAGAGCGCCCAGGCCCTCGCCTATCTGGGTCAGGTTTACGTAACCACTGGAAAGTATTCGCAAGCCACTGAACAATTGTTAATGGCCTTATCGCTTAGGCAAGATAAGTTACCGGATACACATGAATTGATAGCTGCCTCCTACAACGATTTAGGTTTTGCTTATAATCAACTTGACGCAGATAAATCACTGGACTACTATGAACAAGCTGCCGCGATGTATGAAAAACTTCACGGCAAGGATCACCCAAAAATGGCTATTGCCAATACGAATCTGGGGCGGGCGTATTATTCGCTGGAATTATACGGTGATGCTATCAATTACTTCGAGGCAGCACTTACCATCTGGGAAAAAATTCATAAGCAGGCACACCCATCACAGGCATTTGTTTTAACTAATCTTGGGCAAACCTATGCCAAACTAAATGATCTCAAGGCTTCCATTGGCTATTACGAAAGAGCTCTTGCGATTTATATAGCATCGCAAGGAAAAAAACATCCTGATGTCGCCTATACCTACAATTTGATTGGCAATACCTTCAAGTCGCAGGATAAATATGATAGTGCGCTAATGAATTATCAAAACGCTATGATTGCCAACGTGAGCGATTTCAGTTCTCAGGACTTTAGTACTAATCCATCTTTTGAAAACTACTATAACGGCAACGTGTTGTTGTATTCCCTGATGTACAAGGCACAGGCACTGGAAGCGCGACACTTGGGCAAAACTCTTAAGTTGACTGACCTTACACTTGGGCTTTCCACCCTTCAGGTATGCGATAAGCTAATTGATAAATTAAGACAACAAACCACCAATGAATCGGATAAAATTACCTTAGGGGCTATTGCCAATGAAATATATGCCGATGGCGTTCGAATCTCATACTTGCTGAGCGATGTTTCTTTTCGGGATCGGAAAATCTATCGGGAACAATCTTTCTATTTTGCTGAAAAAAGTAAGTCAGCAGTTTTACAGGAAGCCATTTCCGATGCCAATGCGAAGTCCTTTGCCAATATTCCCCCTGAATTGATTGAGGAAGAAAAAAGCTTAAAATCAGCGATGGCGTTAGTGACTCAAAAACTTGCGCAAAAGCCATCGGAAGATGAAGAGAAGTACTTACGTGAAACTGCCTTTCATTTAAATCAAAGTTATAGCGAGTTTATTAATCAAATGGAAAAGAAATACCCCGAGTATTTCAATTTAAAATTTAATTCCGCTACCCCCTCTATTGAGCAAATGCAAGATTTATTGGACGCACAAACGTCACTGATAAGTTATTTTATTGACGAGAAAGATAGCCGGTTATACACTTACCTGATTACCCAAAAGAATTTCACCATCTCAAATCAAAACCTGCCTGCTGACTACGATAAATTTTTAAGCGGCTTTAGAAACAGTTTGTATTTTCAGGAAGAGAAGGCATTTATACTAACCTCCAGAAATCTCTTCAAGTTATTAATACCAAAAGGAATTCCTGCTTCCACAAAAAATCTTGTTTTATTGCCATCAGGCCGAATGAGCATCATTCCCTTCGAGGCCTTACTGACTAAAAATATAAAAGACCCACAAACACCGTTTGATCAATTACCTTACCTGTTAAAAAAATATAGTGTCCGTTACGAATTCTCAGCAGGTTTGTTACTTCAAAAGAAGAACAAACCAACTTCTGCCATCACCTCTGCAAAGTTGTTAGCTCCCATTTCATTTCCGGAAAAAGATAATCTTAACAATCTACCTGGCACGGAGAAAGAAGTGATGGAAATACAAACTTTATTTAAAGGACAAAATATTGCGTGTGAAGTATTGACTCAAAAGAAAGCCAGTGAAACGGCTATTAAGGATGAAAACCTCAAAGACTTTTCGCTTGTACATTTTGCCACGCATGGTATTGTAGACGAAGATAATCCTGAGTTATCACGAATTTTTCTGCAAAGTGATTCAGAGGCTGAAGATGGCAATCTCTTCTCCGGAGAAATTTACAACCTTCACCTGAATGCAGATTTGGTAACCTTGTCAGCTTGTCAAACCGGTTTAGGAAAAATCTCAAAAGGTGAAGGGGTAATAGGTTTATCGAGGGCGCTTGTCTATGCCGGAGCCAAAAATATCATTGTTTCTTTTTGGAGTGTGGCTGATGAATCAACAGCCGAACTCATGATGAATTTCTATCAGATTATTCTTCAAAACAAGAACACTGACTTTACTGAAGGTTTGAGGGAAGCAAAGTTGGATTTACTTAAAAATGGAAAATATGCTGCCCCGTATTATTGGGCTCCGTTTATTTTAATTGGATTTTAAGGGCAAAATAGCAGGCAAAAAAATAACCTGACCCCTCGGCAAATAGAAGCAAAACTATTTGCTGTCAAGGTCAGGTTTTACACAGTTATAACGCTATGGCAAAATAGAATTTACTGTGCTTTAGAGAACCCCAAAGTAGGGGCTTGAGTTTCAAATTTCCTAAAGATTTTCTAAAACTTTGTTTCCCCCTAAAAAATGGCGTTTTTAGCGCTAAAATCAAGTTTCACCAAATGATTGAGGACAATTACCGGCAGCGCGGATTGCGCAATAAATTGGTAAAAAAACTGCTGGAAAAGGGCATTTCTGACGGGCGCGTTTTGGCCGCAATCGGGAAAGTGCCCCGCCATGCGTTTTTTGACGATGCGCTGCTGGTCCATGCGTATGAGGACAAGGCCTTTCCCATTGGTGAAGGTCAGACCATTTCTCAGCCCTATACGGTTGCTTTCCAGACGGAAAAGCTAAAAATTAAGCCCGGTGATAAAGTGTTGGAGATCGGTACCGGTTCTGGCTATCAGGCCGCCATTTTACTGGAAATGGGTGCGAAAGTCTATTCTATAGAATATAATCGAAAACTATATGACAGAACCAGAGACTTCCTACCCACCCTCGGTTACAAACCTTATTTCTTTTTTGGGGATGGCTCGAAGGGAATTCCTGCCAAAGCTCCGTATGATAAAATTATTGTGACTGCCGGGGCCCCGGTTGTACCTGCAGCCCTTACCGATCAGTTAGCGGAAGGTGGTGTTCTTCTTATCCCTGTCGGGGATCGTGAAAAACAAAAAATGCTGCGGATAACAAAAACTAAAGACAAACTTAAGACAGAGGAGTTTGACTTTTTTGCGTTCGTGCCGCTGTTAGGTGAGCAAGGTTGGAAGTAATGATTTGAACTCAGAAAAGTTGACAGAAATTGAAATTGATTTTTTCTCGCCTTTCATAAATTCTTGAAGGCGTGGTGGTAGCTCAACCTGTTGTTGAATAGCTTTTTCAACCACGTCTCTGAACTTGGCCGGATGAGCTGTCTCTAAAAATACTCCTGCATAGCCAGAATTGTTTTGCAAGTACTCTTTCAATCCCAGGTACCCTACTGCCCCATGTGGATCTAAAACATATCCGGTGTTTTTAAAAACCGATTGCATGGCACTTCGTGTTGAATCGTCTGTAAAATAATAACCATAAATATCCTTCGAGAGTTTTTCGAAATCATGATCATACAATTCAAGCATACGTGCAAAGTTGCTGGGGTTACCTACATCCATCGCATTGCTGATCGTTTGTTGTGAATTTCGCGGCTTAAAAAATTTTGTGGCCAGGTATTCGGGAACAACATCATTGATATTCGTAACAGCCAAAAACTTTTGAATTGGTAAACCCATTCTTTTGGCCATGAGTCCGGCAGTCAGGTTACCAAAATTTCCACTGGGTACAGAAATCACCACTTGCTTTTCGCTTTGTTTAAGTTGGGCGTAGGCATAGAAGTAATAAAATGATTGCGGAATCAATCGAGCAATGTTGATGGAGTTGGCTGAAGTCAGAAATAATGAACTCTTAAGTTGTTCGTCAACAAACGCTGCTTTTACCAACCGCTGACAATCATCAAACGTTCCGGCCACTTCCAGAGAAGTAATATTTCCACCCAGTGTAGTAAATTGTTTTTCCTGAATTTCACTGACTTTGCCTGAGGGATAAAGCACCACTACGCGGGTACCTGGAACATTAAAAAATGCATTGGCTACCGCGCTACCTGTATCGCCTGATGTTGCTACAAGAATCGTTATCTCTTTGCTTTGTTGCCGGGCAAAATATCCAAGGAGACCAGATAAAAACCGGGCACCGAAATCCTTAAAGGCTAAAGTTGGACCATGGAATAACTCTAATGCATAAACATTATCAACGGGCACGAGAGGCGCATCAAACTGAATTGTATGATCAATAATTTTCCGCAACTCTGCTACGGGAATATCATCACCGATCAGATTCTTTGCGACTTCATAACCTATTTCTCTAAAAGATTTTTCTGGCAATGATTCAAAGAAGGAAGTCGGCAATACAGGAATGTATTCAGGCATGTACAATCCATTATCAGGCGCAAGGCCGTTGATAACCGCTTCCCTTAAACTAACCCTGACAGACTTATCATTTGTACTATAGTATTTCATTTATTCTGCGATGATTAATCCGGAAGAATCCGGGCTCCCTCCTGATTAACTTTTGAAACATATACATCCGACTGCAACTTATGTTTTAAGAACTCTTGTTGCATGGCATTGCCTGTTGCTACTGCGTGAGCTTCATTTTCACTTAGCGCAAAGATGGTAGGGCCTGATCCCGAAATACCACACCCCAACGCACCAGATTCTATAGCCACTTTTCTAAGATTATTAAAACCCGGAATAAATGCAGATCGGATTGGCTCTGCGATAACATCTTTCAAGGATCGGCCAATCAATGCATAATCCGGTTTGGTAAGTCCGATCATAAGTCCGGCAATATTCCCACTTTGAGTGATAACATCCTTCAATGCCAGTGATTGCCGAAGGACTCTGCGTGAATCTTCAGTCTTTAGTTCAAGATGTGGATGCACCAATGTGCAGTACAATTTTTCAGTGGTAGAAATCTTCACAACATCCAAAGGTTGGTAGTCACGCACTAATACAAAACCACCTAACAAGGAAGGCGCAACATTATCTGCATGGGCTGATCCGCAAGCAATGCGTTCTGCTTCCATCGCATGCGCCACCAATTGCTCTCGCGTAAATGGGTTACCCATCAGGTGATTGATGGCTACCAATCCAGCAACTCCACTGGCAGCGCTGGATCCCATACCACTACCTAACGGAAGATTTTTTATTAACTCAATATCAACACCTTGTTCTTTTCCTAAGCTCTTTAAAAATGAAATAACTGCAACGCCTGCAGTATTTCTGTCTGCTTCTCTCGGAAGTTTGCCCCCATCCCCCGTAATAGACGTAATCTTAATTAGGGCATCATCACGCAGCGTAAGTTTAACTTCGTCACCTGGTGCATCCACTGCAAAGCCCAGAATATCAAAACCACAACACACGTTGGCTACCGTAGCGGGGGCAAAAGCTCTGATTGATTTCATTTCAATTACTACGCATTTATATAACTTCCGATTCTAATAATATCCGCAAAGACTCCGGCCGCAGTAACTTCCGCACCAGCACCCGGACCACGAATTACCATCGGGCGTTCATGATATCGTTCTGTTGTTAGCAAGATAATATTGTCACTTCCAGCCAAAGAATAAAACGGATGCTGGTCATTCACCGAACCTAATCGAATACTGGCTTTACCGTTTTCCAAAACAGCCATGTACCGTAGTTTTTCCTTGCGGGATTCGGCTTCTGCCCTGAGTTTTTCAAACGCGGCATCGTGCCTGGCCAGCTTTTCAAAAAAGACTTCAATATCCATCGTACCCTGACAATCTGTAGGCACAAGATTTTCAACCTGAATGTCATCCAGTTCAAGTGATAGTCCGGCCTCCCTGGAAAGGATTAAAACTTTACGGGCTACATCCATGCCATTAAGATCATCGCGGGGATCTGGTTCTGTGTAACCTTTCTCCTTCGCTTGTTTTACCACTTCACTGAACTTATCACCTGCTTTGAATGAACTGAAAATATAATTCAAGGTGCCACTTAATACAGCTTCAATGCCGATTACTTTATCACCGCTAATCAGCAAATCATTGAGTGTATTGATAACCGGCAAGCCTGCACCCACATTCGTCTCATACAAAAACTTAACCCCCCGTTTAAACGCTGCAGATTTTAAAGTCTGGTATTGTTTATAAGACCCGGAGTTTGCCTTTTTATTAGGTGTGACAATAGAAATGTTGGAAGCCAGAATGGATTCATAATACCCAATCACTTCTTCGCTGGAGGTGCAATCCACGAAAATACTATTGGATAAGTTCATGGAGTTCATTGTGCCGAAGAATGTGTTCAGATTCATTTCTTCACCTGTGTCGTGCATTTGCAAGAATGCTTTGTCTAACGTTAATCCGTCTTCAGCAAAAAGCATCTTCTTACTGTTCGCGATCCCTACTACCTGAACCTCTAAGTGATTTTGTTTGGCCAACTGATCAAATTGTTTTTGGATCATAGCCAGCAGCGACTTACCGATAAGTCCGGTACCTACCAGGAAAACGTTAAGCACTTTTCTATCAGAAAGAAAAAATGCTTCATGCAAAATATTCAAGGCCTTGGCAATATCCTGTTCATGAACCACGGCCGAGATATTAAGCTCACTGGAACCCTGAGCAATGGCATTGATATTGATTCCACTCTTACCCAACGCACTAAACATCCGACCACTGGTGCCAGGATTGTGTTTCATATTTTCACCCACAATAGCGACAATAGCCAAATTTTCTTCCACCTTAACCTCATCCATCTCCCGATTACGGATCTCGTAAACAAATTCTTTTTCAATTGCTGCCTTGGCATAATTTGTCCTGGAGCCTTCAATCGCAAAACAAATCGAATGCTCAGAGGACGCCTGGCTTATCAGAATGACACTTATATTTTCTTTTGCCAGAGTACCAAACAAACGCATGGATACCCCAACCACGCCCATTAAGCCGCTTCCCTGAACACTTAACAAGCTAATTTTATCCATGGATGAGATACCTTTAATGATCAGGTTCTTTCCGTTGGATTTTTCACTGATTAATGTTCCCTGAAACGCTGGGTTAAACGTATTCTTAATCCTGATAGGAATTCTGTTAATCATGGCCGGTTGCATGGTAGCCGGAAAAATTACCTTTGCTCCGAAGTGCGATAATTCCATCGCTTCTTCATAGGTCATCTCCTTCACGGTAAATGCCTTTTTCACTTTACGTGGATCAGCCGTCATCATGCCATCCACATCGGTCCAGATTTCAAGAGATCTTGCTTTCAATGCACCCGCAAATATGGCAGCCGTATAGTCTGATCCACTTCGCCCTATGGTAGTTGTTTCCCCTGAGGCTGAGGATCCAATGAATCCGGTTATCACCTGAAGATTAGTATTGTTAGTAAAATGTTCAGCAATCAGTTTATTGGTTGTTTCAAATTCAATGCGGGCATTTCCAAACTGATTGTTGGTTCGGATAATTTTCCGTGTATCCAAAAACTCAGCATCAATAGCTTGCTCTTTCAACGCTTCAGCAATAACATAAGCGGAAAGTCGCTCACCAAAACTCATAATATAGTCCAGGGTACGGGAAGTTCGCTCTTTCACCAAAAAAACACCGTGCAAAACATCTTCCAATTCATTGAAAGTAAATTTAACCTGTGCAATGATGCTGCTTTGGCGTTGAATACCGATCAACTCACGAACTGCCTCCAGGTGACGTGCTTCTAAATCTTGTAATTGGATTTTGTATTCTATCTTTCCTGCCAAAGCAGCAACGCTCAACGAAATAAGCGTGTCAGTTACACCACCAAAGGCAGAAAAGACAACAGCACATTTTCTTTCCTGTGCATAAGGTTTAATTATTTCTATCACCGATCGGATTCTGGAGGGAGTAGCAACAGATGATCCGCCAAACTTTAATACGTTCATAATAATTGAGAAGTAAACAGGTCTCTAAAAGGAATACTTTCAGAGGTAATAATTTATTAAGTGAAATATGTCGGAGAAAGGCAGGTATGTCGGGAGCTACCCCGTAATAATGGTTGTGGTCTCAAAAGAAAATGAGCCAGAGAGAAAAGTAAATGTGTTGATACTTAACACGTGCCTTATTATTTCATGCAATAAGCAAAGAGACTACGGGTATTGCAAAGTTTTTTTATGATTTTTGTAAACAGAAAATACGAACTAACAGTTAGTAGTCAAACTCTTTCTGCCACCCATGACACGAAAAAAAAAGCATCCCAGAGAATCATCCGTTAGCATGACTGAACTGGTTTTACCCAATGATACCAATACGCTTAACAACCTGATGGGAGGACGCCTGATGCATTGGATGGATATCGTTTCCGCAATTGCCGGACAAAAACATTGTAACAGTACGGTGGTCACCGCATCAGTTGATAATATCTCCTTTCGTTCACCCATTCAATTAGGCGATGTTGTAACCTTACGGGCCCGGGCTACACGCGCATTCAATACCTCTGTTGAGATAAGAATTGATGTTGATGCTGAAAATATTCCGGAAGGAAAAAAAATAGAAAGTAACACGGCTTATTTTACGTTTGTGGCTGTCGATAAAAATAATCACCCGATTGAAATACCCGAAGTGGTGCCAGAAACGCCAGAAGAAATTGAACTCTATAAAGGTGCTTTAAGACGAAGACAATTAAGATTGATCTTATCGGGTCGCATGAAACCTGAAGAGGCTAACGAATTGCGATCGATCTTTGATATTAAAGAATCATGAGTCAAGAATTTGAAACCCTTTTTCAGGAAGAAATATATTCCATTCCTTCACCCCTGGTTATTGTTATCGCTAAACCATGGAACGAACTTACCGAGGATGAACACGCCACGCTTATGCGTATGCTTAGTGCATTAAAATTAAGCCTGGCAGCTGTTCAAATCATTCAAAGAAATGAATTTAGCGTAGAGGAACTTTCAACATTAGCGCCAACAAAAGTATTGGCCTTTGGCGCTAAGCTAAAACCGGCAATGCCTTTCTATGAGAACCACAATCTGAACGGAATTTCGATTATTATCTCTGAGTCCCTGAATGAATTGGATGATCCAAAAAAGAAAATCCTGTGGACGGCACTACGTGGTATGTTCAACCTTTGAGACCTTAAAAACAAAGGATTTTGCACGTTATAGGACTTGTTCTATATTTGCGGCACTTAAAAACCGTTCGGCTGTGGTCGGGCGGTTTTTTTGACATTTTAATCTTGAAACCTTAAATCAAAATGGAAAACATTCTCTATCTAATGCCCGCCTTTGGGGTGCTCGGTTTACTCTTCGTTGTCTGGAAAAGTGCCTGGGTTAATAAGCAGGACGCAGGAACAGACAAGATGAAAAAAATTGCCGGTCACATTGCCGAAGGTGCTATGGCCTTTCTGAAAGCGGAGTATAAGATTCTGGCAATTTTCGTTGCTTGTGTGGCCCTTCTTTTAGGAGTTACCGCTAATAGCGAAACCTCCTCCCCTTTGGTAGCAGTTTCCTTTGTAATTGGAGCCTTTACCTCGGCTTTAGCTGGTTTTATTGGTATGCGCGTTGCAACCAAAGCTAATGTTCGCACGACCCAGGCAGCTCGTACAAGCTTAGGTAGAGCCCTTGAAGTGGCTTTTGCTGGCGGCTCTGTAATGGGCATGGGTGTGGTTGGACTTGGCGTGTTAGGACTTAGTCTCCTATTGATTGTTTACTCAAATATTTTTGGTTTCGATACACAAGCTCAGGTAAATCAAGTGCTAACCATAGTTACCGGATTCTCTTTTGGAGCTTCTTCAATTGCCCTGTTTGCACGTGTTGGTGGTGGTATCTATACAAAAGCAGCCGATGTGGGTGCTGACCTTGTTGGTAAAGTAGAAGCTGGTATTCCTGAAGATCATCCGCTTAACCCGGCAACAATTGCCGATAACGTGGGTGATAACGTAGGCGATGTGGCGGGTATGGGTGCTGACTTATTCGAATCTTATGTAGGTTCTATCGTTGGTTCTATGGTGTTAGGTGCAGCCTTTATGGTAGATGGATTTGCTGATCAATTTAACGGACTTTCAGCCGTTCTTTTACCTCTGGTATTGGCCGCAGTAGGTATTGTAATGTCTTTCATTGGAACGTTCTTCGTTCGTGTTAAAGAAGGTGGCGATCCGCAAAAGGCATTGAACACAGGAGAATTTGTTTCCTCAGGGATTATGATTGCAGCCTCCTATTTCATCATTACCTGGATGCTGCCAGAATCCTGGACATACCATGACTTACTTTACAGAGATGCCGCAGGCGAGCCTATTGTTAGAACAATGACTGCTATTGGAATTTTCTGGGCAACAATCATAGGACTTATTGGAGGTTTACTGGTGGGGCTCATAACTGAACATTATACCGGCATGGGCAAAGGTCCGGTTCTTTCCATTGTACGCCAGTCTTCAACAGGCGCAGCTACTAATATTATTGCTGGTTTAGGTGTGGGTATGATGTCAACAGCATTACCTATCTTAATTATTGCACTATCCATCATGGGTGCCTTTTATTTTGGTGGCCTGTATGGTATTGCCATTGCCGCTGTAGGGATGCTCTCTAACCTGGGTATTCAATTAGCCGTAGATGCCTATGGTCCTATTTCTGATAATGCGGGAGGCATTGCCGAAATGTCTGAACTTCCTAAAGAAGTTCGTCAACGCACAGATAAATTGGATGCCGTTGGAAACACTACTGCCGCCATTGGTAAAGGCTTTGCTATTGCCTCCGCTGCATTAACTGCACTGGCTTTATTTGGTGCCTTTATGACAACCGCAAAACTTGGATCCATCGATGTATCGAAAGCCAACGTAATGGCTGGTTTATTTATTGGTGGAATGCTACCATTCGTGTTTTCCGCACTTGCAATGAATGCGGTAGGTCGTGCGGCCATGTCGATGATTGAAGAAGTGAGAAGACAATTTTCTTCTATCCCCGCATTGAAAGCAGCCCTTGAGGTAATGAAGCGCAATGGTGACAAGGAAATGAAGGATTGGACATCAGAAGATCAAAAAACTTTTCATGATGCCGATGGAAAAGCCGAGTATGGGAAATGTGTTGAAATCTCCACGAAGGCTGCTCTAAGAGAAATGGTCCTTCCTGGATTGATGGCTGTTGTTGTACCCGTAGTAATTGCATTTTTGCCAGGCTTTGGGGCCGAATCATTGGGTGGCTTGCTTGCGGGTGTAACGGTGTCTGGTGTGTTGATGGCTATCTTCCAATCGAATGCTGGTGGTGCGTGGGACAACGCCAAAAAGAGTTTTGAAGAAGGCGTAGAAATAAATGGTCAAAAATATTACAAGAAATCTGAACCGCACAAAGCAGCGGTTGTGGGTGATACAGTGGGCGACCCATTTAAAGATACCTCTGGTCCTTCATTGAACATCTTGTTGAAACTAATGTCAGTGGTGGCACTTGTTATTGCTCCTTTGTTGGTACAGACTGACAATGCAACGGTTAAAGTTGAGAAGCCGAAAGAGAAAGTCGAAATAGTAGTTACTCCGGTAAGTAACCACCATCAGAAAAACTGATTTCTTTCATTTCTGTTTATTAAGGAGCGGTGTTTAAGACACCGCTCTTTTTGTTTAATTTAGGGTTCAAAATTAAGTGCTTATGAAGTTTTTACTAATTCTTTTACTGTCATTAGGTAGTCTGGTAAATGTCAATGCTCAGGATTCGATAACTGGCAAATGGAAAACGATTGATGATGAAACTAATAAACCCAAGTCTATTGTTGAAATTTTTGAGAAGGAGGGAAAATATTATGGTAAGATTCTGAAACTATTCAGAACAGCGGATGAAGATCAGGATCCTATTTGCGAAGAATGTCCTCCGGAGGATGATCGTTATAAAAAGAAGATAATCGGCATGGAGATATTAAAGGAAATGGTGAAGTCAGGAAGTGAATATTCAGAAGGAACTATCCTCGATCCGAACAATGGCAAAATCTACCGCTGCAAAATCTGGCGGGAAGGAGATAATCTAAAACTGAGAGGCTATTGGGGTCCCTTTTACAGGACACAGACCTGGCTACCGGGTCAATAATTATCATCTCATCGGAAAAATAGCGACCTTAAACCCGAAATTATTCCACTGAACATTAACTAAAGGTTACCAATTGTGGCTCTAAGGGTATTCAAATTGAACTTGCAAATGGACGAAAAGGAGATTTTCGATCGGATCCAAAAAGGTGACGAGAAAGCTCTTGAGTTCATTTACAAAAAATACTATCGGATGATGACTAAGTTAGTCATCACCAATAGTGGAACCGAGGAAGAAGCCCGTGATGTTTACCAGGATGCCCTAGTTGTATTTTGGCAAAAAGCCCGGTCGGGAAACCTGGTGATGACGGCCAAAATCAGTACCTACATCTACAGTATTTGTCAAAATCTGTGGCGCAAGGAACTCGATAGAAAGAAAAGGTTATCACATGAAGAAAAGGATGTAGCCCAGACAATGGACATGGACAGTCCGGAACGGGAAAAGATTATCGCCAAGTGTTTAGACCAGCTTGGTGAAACTTGTAGGAAGGTTTTGATGTATTATTACTTTGATGAAATGTCGATGCAGGAAATAGCAGATAAACTAGGGTTCGCCAACACCGATACTGCAAAGACGAAAAAATATAAGTGCAAACAGAAGTTAGATGAAATGGTAAAAGCACAGTATTCTGAACATGATTTTTTAGACTAAGTATAGAGTTATGAGCAATGTTGAATTAATAGATGACTATTTGACAAACCGGCTTAGTGAACAAGATCGGAACGCCTTTGAGGCGCAAATGAAATCTGATCCCACCTTGAAGGCCGATGTTGAAATTCAATCACAAATTGTTGATGGATTAAAGAAAGCACGCGCTACTGAATTAAAGGCTATGCTAAATAAGGTTCCGGTTGGCGGAACAACATCAATGACACCACTTCAAATAGCTGCCGGTGTGGTGGGCACAGCAATACTTGTATCTTCTGTCTATTTCTATTTTAAACCAGACACGTCCCCTGAGATTCCAAATGTTAAAACCACCCTTGGAAACTCCAGTGAACAAAACGAGCCCATAGAAGAAATCACAGCAATAGAAGAGGAGAAGAAAGAAAGTCCAGCGAATGAAGATAAAACAGAAGAAATTACTAAAGAACAAAAATCTGTCCCTCCTATAGAACCCAAGGCTGCCGCTAAGAGTGTTACTAAACCGGCTCTTGATGTACTGGATCCCTCTTCTGAACTAACAGAAAGCACGGCTACCCGGGGATCTGGCGAGATCAGTAAGCCCGGTCGGGCTAGTTCAAAAATGGAAGTTGAGATAGATTCTTCAAATAAGAAGTATGCATTCCATTACCAATTTGTCAGCAACAAACTGATCCTCTTTGGCTCTTTTGATAAAGCCTTGTATGAAATCCTTGAGATCAATGGAAATATTAATTCGAGGTTCCTTTTTTACAAAGAGAATTATTATCTACTGGATGATTCAAAAATTGAAATCACTCCTTTGGAAACAATTCGGGACAAGACACTTCTTCAGAAATTGAAGGAATATAGAAAACAATAAATCCTATTACATATCTAGAAAGCCCATTGCCTTAACAGTGGGCTTTCTTGTTTTAATGCAGTGATTTTAAGGGATTATTTTCTTCCAAAATCGTAGAAATCCTCATTATCTTTACGGATAATGTCTATACCAGAAAAGAAATTCAAAGTCCGGAAGAAGAAACTGGGCTCCTACCCTTACGTCAGTGTAGTGCTGAGCATTACATTGGCTTTATTCGTGATTGGGGTGTTTGGTGCGCTGGTAATCTATTCAAAGGAACTTGAGCGTGTTGTTCGGGAAAATGTAAAAGTTCAGGTGTATCTTAAAAGTCAGGTCTCGGATAATCAGCGAATCCAAATAGAAAAAAGTCTAGCGTCAAAGTCCTTTGTCGCTAAAAACAAAGAATCAATTCAATTTATCTCCAAAGAGGATGCAGCCAAACAATTCATTGAAGAGACAGGGGAAGATTTCAAAAAGTTTCTAGGAGAGAACCCTCTGCGGGATGCTTACCTGGTGAGAATTCAGGAAGGATATCACGACACTGAAAGTTTGAAGAAAATTAAAGCTGACATTGAACAAATTACTGGCATTTTCCAGGTACACTACATCGAAAATGTAATTGACTCAATAAATAAAAATATTACCAAAATCGGGCTGATCTTGATGGGATTGGTTAGCCTGCTTATGATTGTGGTGGTACTGCTGATTAACAACACGCTAAGGCTTGCGCTATTTTCACAACGTTTCTTAATTAGAAGTATGCAACTTGTGGGTGCCCGTAGCTGGTTTATCCAACAACCTTTTTTGTTGCGAGCAGGTCTTCATGGTTTACTGGCTGGCATGCTGGCTTCCGCACTTTTGATTTTGCTTGTCAGTTTCGCTACCCGAAAAGTGGAGGATTTAGTTTTGATCCAGAATAACAATAGGCTTTTACTATTACTTTCAACGCTGTTAGGGTTAGGGATACTGGTTGCTGTTGCAAGCACTTACCGGGCGGTAAATAAATATTTAAAACTTTCTTTAGACGAACTTTATTAAAATGAACAAACTCCCCTTTGGAAAAAGAAACTACCAACTGATGACGGTTGGTGTAATTTTGTTGGTTATCGGATTTACGATAATGGCCCTGGACAAAGAGCCTTATGGTTTTGGATTTATGGGAATCACCTTAAGCCCGATCATTGTGCTTAGCGGGTTTATAACTGAAATTTTTGCCATCCTGCATACGCCAAAAGAAAAGCAATCCTAATTCATGTCTTTCCTGGATGCTTTAATACTAGCCATCGTAGAGGGCCTAACGGAATTTTTGCCTGTCTCGTCCACGGGGCATATGATTATTGCCTCTTCTGTACTCGGCATTGCTTCAGATCCATTCACAAAAGTATTTACAGTAGCGATTCAGTTTGGCGCCATCCTTTCTGTTTTAGTGTTGTATTGGAAACGCTTTTTTCAATCTATTGATTTCTACCTCAAATTATTTGTTGCGTTTATACCGGCCATGGTTTTGGGGTTTCTTCTTAGCGATTACATAGATCAGCTACTGGAACGGGTTGAAGTTGTGGCGTTGATGCTGATTGTAGGTGGAATAATATTCCTTTTCATCGATAAACTCTTTCATGAATCCGAAGAAAATGGATTTAGAGATGTCTCATATAAGACCGCTTTTCGGATTGGCTTATTTCAAACCATTGCTATGATTCCAGGAGTTTCCCGTTCAGCAGCAACTATTATTGGGGGGTTAACTCAAAAGCTTACTAAAAAAACTGCTGCCGAATTTTCCTTCTTCCTTGCAGTGCCTACCATGTTAGCCGCCACATTGTATAAACTTCTTAAATTCTATCAGGATGGAAACGCGTTCGGATCTCATGAAATTTCCATTTTATTGTTTGGAAACGTAGCTGCATTTGTCGTAGCTATCTTGGCGATAAAATCCTTTATCTCATTTCTTACCAGTCACGGATTTAAACTTTTTGGCTATTACAGAATTACCTTAGGGGCAATTCTCCTTGCGCTTTACTGGCTAGGCATTGACCTGTCCATCGTCTGATATGGAAACCAGTCCTGACCGATTATTATTAGTCGATAAGCCACTGGGCTGGACTTCATTTGATGTAGTTAATAAACTAAGATATAGGCTAAAGATTAAGAAAATTGGACATGCGGGTACACTTGACCCACTGGCTACCGGACTGTTGATTCTATGCACCGGAAAAATGACGAAACGTATTGATGAATATCAGGCCCAGGAAAAGGAATACACGGGTAAATTTATTATCGGCCAGACTACTCCTTCTCACGATCTTGAGACTAAAGTGACGGAGACACTTGACATCTCGTCTATCTCTGACGAACGTTTGCACCAAGCAGCAAAGAAATTTACAGGTGTTTTACAACAGATACCCCCACTCCATTCAGCTATCAAGGTGGATGGTAAACGTGCCTATGCATTAGCAAGAAAGGGCAAAGAGATTGAATTAAAACCTCGTGAGGTTACGATTTCACAATTTGAAATTACACACATCAAAAAACCTGAAGTGTGGTTCCGCATTGTGTGCTCCAAAGGAACTTATATTCGGAGTATGGCCCGTGATTTCGGAAACGAATTAGAAGTTGGGGCATACTTAGCCGAACTTTGCCGAACCAGAATCGGAGAATTTAAATTGGAAGACGCCTTAACCATTGAGCAGATCAATCCTTTACCCTAATGAAAATCTATCACACCCTTGAGGATTTTACTCCATTACGTTATGGTGTGGTTACCAGTGGCACATTTGATGGCGTACATGTAGGGCATCAGAAAATTTTACAACGATTAAATGAGGTCTCTGATAAAAACAATGGCGAGACAGTAGTCATTACCTTTTGGCCTCACCCACGGTTGATTCTTCGTCCGGATGAACCTTTTATGCAGTTGTTGAATACCTTTGAAGAGAAAGCTGAATTGCTTCGTGAGCAGGGTGTCAATCATTTGATTCGAATTCCTTTTACTAAGGAGTTTTCTCAAATCTCTTCCCAAGAATTTATTACGAAAATTCTGGTTGAGACCATTGGCACCAAGAAACTTGTTATCGGATATGATCATCGCTTTGGAAAAAATCGTGAAGGGAGTTTCGAGCAACTAAAGTTGAATGCTTCAACCTATGGTTTTGATTTGGAGGAAATCTCGAGACAGGATGTTGATCATGTAGGTGTCAGCTCAACGCGAATCCGCAAGGCATTAGAAGAAGGTGACCTTGATACGTCCAATCATTTTCTGGGTCGCCCCTATTCGCTTTCAGGCAGAATTATTAAAGGTGATAAATTAGGTCGGATTTTGGGATTTCCTACGGCTAACCTCGAATTAGATTCGCACGATAAATTGGTACCCGCAGAAGGAATCTATGCCGTTAAAGTGGGACATGAAAACAAGATTTACGGTGGCATGCTTTACATCGGAACACGTCCTACCGTGAACGGAACCAGGCGATCCATTGAAGTCAATATCTTTGAGTTTGATAAAGACATTTATGGCGAGACCCTGCATATTTACTTCATTAAACTCTTGCGCAGAGATTCTAAATTCTCCGATCTGGAATCCCTGAAGAATCAACTGCAACGCGATAAAGACTCAGCTCTCGCGGTACTGAAAAATCTATGATATTCTTCATTTGGATTTTGAAGACAGGAAACTGAGATTTGTTCTAAACTAAAATCGTTATGATCAACAAAGTGGTAGCGGATGCTGATGAGGCAGTGCGGGATATTCCTGATCATGTAACCCTTATGCTGGGTGGTTTTGGTCTTTGTGGTATTCCGGAAAATTGTATCCAGGCGTTGCTTAAAAAAGGTGTAACTGGACTTACTTGTATTTCCAACAATGCGGGTGTGGATGATTTTGGTATTGGCTTATTGCTAAAAACGAGACAAGTAAAAAAAATGATTTCTTCCTACGTGGGTGAAAATGCAGAATTCGAACGCCAGTTACTTTCCGGTGAACTGGAGGTAGAACTTATTCCGCAAGGAACATTAGCCGAACGTGTTCGTGCGGGTGGCGCAGGCATTCCCGCATTCTTTACTCCGGCAGGTGTGGGCACAGAAGTAGCTTTAGGAAAAGAGGTAAGAGTGTTTGATGGCAAACCGCACTTACTTGAACAATGGCTTCGGGCAGATTTTGCCATCGTGAAAGCCTGGCGAGGGGACACCTCCGGCAATCTCGTCTATAAAGGCACTGCCAGAAACTTTAATCCTATGATGGCAACAGCCGGAAAAATTACCATTGCAGAAGTAGAAGAACTTGTTCCGCTCGGAGAACTTGATCCCAATACTATCCATACCCCAGGTATTTATGTGCAACGAATTTTTCAAGGATCTGATTATGAGAAGCGGATTGAGCAGCGGACAATCTCAAAAATTTGAAAATGCAGCGATTTGAAGATTTGAAAATGTAAAGTATGTGAAATGAAAATATAAATCGAGGTTATTATTCGAATGCTTAAACTAATTAGTTCAGCCAAAGCTTAATCTTAAAATTCTCAAATCATCAAATTTTCAAATCATAATGCTAGATAAAATCGGAATAGCTAAACGAATAGCCCAGGAAGTAAAAGATGGCATGTATATCAATCTGGGCATTGGCATTCCTACCCTTGTGGCAAATTATATTCCCAACAATCTGAATGTCGTACTTCAATCAGAAAATGGTTTACTGGGCATTGGGCCGTTTCCAAAAGAACATGAAGTAGATGCCGATCTTATCAATGCCGGCAAACAAACTATAACCATGATGCCGGGCTCTGCGCTTTTTAGTTCAGCCGAAAGTTTCGCGATGATACGGGGTGGTCATGTTGACCTGACTATTCTGGGTGCGATGGAGGTTTCTGAAAATGGTGACATTGCTAATTGGAAAGTACCCGGTAAAATGGTGAAAGGTATGGGCGGAGCCATGGATCTGGTGGCTTCAGCCAAACACATCATCGTGGCTATGCAACATTGCAGTAAAGAAGGGGCGTCAAAACTTCTTACCCAATGCTCGTTGCCCATTACCGGCATTCGGTGTGTAAAAAGAATTGTTAGTGATCTGGCTGTACTGGATGTAGTGGAAGGAGGCGGATTTAAATTAATTGAACGGGCACCCGGTGTGTGTGTAGAGGAAATAAAGAAAGCTACAGCCGGAAACCTGATTATCGAAGGCGAGATTCCTGAGATGATTTTATAAATTTGTATCGATGACCAAAGTACTAAAGACCTCATTCGAAGAAGAGCAACGGGAAAAAGATGAAAGATTCTTAAAACTTTCCCCGTTCGAAAGGTGGGAACAAGCATTAAGGGTTCGAGAACTTATGCGCAAATCAGGAGTTAATTACTCTTATACTGGAATGATGGTTAAGATAACAAGACTTTCAAAGTGAGTCTCCACAGTAATAATCACATACTTTTTTTAAAAGCGCTACAAAAGTTTGAAGTAAAGTTTCTTTTAATTGGCGGACATGCAGCAATTTATTATGGAGTGAATAGAAATACAGGCGATCTTGATATTCTTATAGAGCCAACCTCCGAAAATGGTTTGAAACTTCTTGATGCATTAAAATATTTAACACTTGAAATACCCGACATAGAACCAAAAGAATTTGAATCTCCCCTGGTTCTATCTTTTGGTTTGGAGCCTGATGCAGTGGATATACTCAATTATACCCCTGGAATTGAATTCAGTCAGGTTTACTCTAATTCAATTATTGTAGACTTTTCTGGATTAAAAGTGTCCATGATTGACATTCGTGATTTAATCCTTAATAAGCAGGCTTTGAAAAGAAAGGGAGAAAAATCGTTGCTTGACCAATACGATTTGGAGGTTTTAAAAAAAATTATTAAAAAAATTCAATGATTTAGATTGGCTCATGAAAAAATCCACCATACAATTTTCAGTAGAACTCGACAACAATAACGTGCCGGAAAAAATCCGCTGGGATGCTACCGATAAGCCCGAAGATACCCCCTCAGAAACGAAATCGATCTCGGTTTCTCTATGGGACGACAAACAAAAAAACACCATGCGTATCGACCTATGGACCAAGGATATGCCCGTGGATGAAATGAAGCGATTTTATATAGAGTGTGTTGGCGGCATTGCACAAAGTGTGCTCAGTTCAACCGGAGATGAACGTATGGCCAACGAAATCAACTCGTTGTGCGACCGGCTCGTAGAAATGGTCCGGCAGGAAAAATAACCGTCCTTATTTTGCAGCAATCGTTTGCAAAAAAGGTCCTTATCAATCGTTTGTAATTTGGCTTTTTCTTGTAGATTTAGGAATTAAACCCATAATTCTATGAACAAATTCTACAGAAAGGCGTTGCTCCTCGCCCTCTTTTGGTTGTGCGGGTCTGCTGCGGTCATGGCTCAAACTACCTCCGTTTCCGGAACGGTAAAAGATGGAGGAACCGGTGATGCATTAGCCGGAGTAAACATCGTGGTGAAAGGAAGGGTTATCGGAACCATTTCAAACACAAACGGTGAGTATAATTTAAAAGTAAATCAGGCTCCGCCTTTTACTTTAGTATTTTCCTTCATTGGATTTTCAACACAAGAGATTGAAATTAAAGATGCAAACACAACATTAGATGTTAATCTGGAAGAACAAACACTGCTAGGTCAGGAAGTTGTGGTCTCCGCATCGCGGGTTGAAGAGAGCATTTTAAAATCGCCTGTAACTGTAGAGAAGATGGATTTACTCACCATCCGTCAGGCAGCCACCCCAGATTTTTATGACGCACTTGCCAATGTAAAAGGTGTACAAACAAACTCTGGAAGTCTAAACTTAACCTCCATAAATACGCGAGGTTTTGCAACGATTGCCAACGTTCGCTTTGTGCAGTTAGTAGATGGTATGGATACACAGGCTCCCCTGCTTAACTTCCCTACCGGTAACATTATTGGTATCGGAGAATTAGATACGGAAAGTGTGGAACTTGTTCCCGGAGCTGCTTCTGCACTTTATGGACCCAACGCGTTTAATGGTATCCTAATCATGAAAAGCAAAAGTCCTTTTGAATACCAGGGCTTGAGTGCGCAATTCAAAGGTGGTGTTACCAGCTCTGATGCTGCTGGCTCCGATCCCTTTACTCAATACAGCATTCGTTACGCTAAAGCCTTCAACAACAAATTCGCATTCAAACTTAATTTTTCGCTATTGCAAGCAACCGATTGGTTGAGTAATGACTATAAGACCTCGCGTGTAAATCCTGAATCGACCACAGATCTTAGTGGTGATGCAAACTTTGATGGACTTAATTTGTATGGTGACGAAACAAGAATACCCGTTCCGATTGGTGGAACGTTTGGCACCCTCGACTTAAGAAGAACTGGTTTCAAGGAAGAAGATATTTTAGACAATCGGGATGCGAAGAGCATCAAGGCTGACGGTGCATTGCACTATCGTATCACCGATAAAATAGAAGCATCTTACAACTATCGTTTTGGTGGCGGTAGTTCCGTTTACCAGGGAACTGAAAAATATGCTTTGCGCGACTTCACCCAACAGTTCCATAAGTTAGAAGTGAAAGCTGACAACTTCTTTGTACGTGCTTATCGCACCGAAACAAAAGACGGTGATTCATGGAACATGTCGGCTTTGGGTGGCTTTGCCAATGAATATTATAGTCCAACGGCTGCCAAGTGGGCTCCAGAATATGCTCAACGTTATGTACTTTCCATGCAAGGATACATTCCAGGTGTTCCGGCAGGTAACCCTGCTGCCGCTCATGCAGCCGCCCGTGCACATGCCGATCGAGACAGACCAGCTGTTGGCACACAAGCCTTTACTGACCTGATCAATCAGGTACGTGGAAATTTATTTCAACGAAATCCTCCGGGAGCCAGCTTTGTAGATAATTCAAAATTACTACACGCAGAATTCAATTATAATTTCATGAATCAGATTGAATTTGCTGAAATTCAGATTGGTGGAAACGTACGCAGATACGATCTGTTTTCGGATGGTACAGTGTTTAATGAAGGGCCGGATGATGGTTCTAGCTTTAACAGGATTAAAATTGATGAATTTGGTGCTTATGCTCAAATCGCAAAAACAGTTGCTGATAAACTTAAGTTAACCGGTTCCATTCGTTACGATAAAAACGAAAACTTTGAAGGACAATTTACTCCTCGTGTTTCTGCTGTTTATAGTGTTTCTGAAAGTCATAATTTTAGGGCCTCATTCCAGACTGGTTTCAGAAATCCTGACACACAAGCACAGTTTATTTACTTCCCTTCCTCCAGCGGAACATTGCTGGGAAGTACAGAAGCTAATGCTGCCCGTTATGGTGTTCATAATGGTGGCGCCTGGACAGATGAATCTTATAATGCGTTCAGAGGATCAGGTGGAACATTAGCCGCGGATGGAACGCCTACCGGTGGAAACTCCAGCTTGCTTGTAACCGCTGATATTCCCTATGTGCAACCCGAAAAACTTAAATCATTCGAGATAGGTTACAAGGGTGTATTCTCCAAAAAATTATTAGTCGACATGAATGTTTACTACACAACCTATCAGGATTTTATCGGAGGACAAATCGTAGCTGTTAAAGCACCAACAACACATCAGGGAAATACAGTTGCCGCTGGTAGCTTATATAGTTTGTACAACAACTCTTTAGAGAATGTTACATCTACCGGAGCGGGTATAGGACTTACTTACTCGCTGCCGCGCAACTTCTCATTGAATGGAAGCTATAGCTATGCGACTTTCGATGCCAATGAAAGTGCAGACTTCCGCGCTGGATTTAATACACCTGAAAACAAATTTAATGTCGGCATTGGTAACCGTAAGTTGTTTGACAACTTTGGTTTCAACATCAACTTCAGATGGCAGGAAGGGTATTTGTGGCAATCTTCGTATGGAGAATGGAATGTGCCTGAGTTTGGTGTACTGGATGCACAAATCAACTACAAACTCTCCGCTTTGCGCTCGATGTTGAAAGTAGGTGCTACCAACTTAGGCGGTGGCGATTATCGCACCAACCTGGGGGCTCCTTTCGTAGGCCAGATGTATTACATCTCGCTAACCTTTGATGAATTTTTTAAATAATTGAATCCTAAAGCAATTGATATGAAAAAATTTAAGTTTCTCTATATACTTCCCCTCGCCTTGCTGATCAGCATCTCATGCGAACAGGAGGTGATTACGTTGGAACCTCCGGTTGTTGTGGAACCTGTACCTGAAACAGGAACCAAAGGCAGTGCTGATTTTAGCAAGTTCGTAGCCATTGGTAATTCATTTGTGGCAGGTGTTCAGGCGGGCGCACTTTTCACCGATGGACAAAATAATTCGCTTCCGGCTATTATGGCGAAACAATTTGCAGTTACCGGAGTGGGTGGTGGTGCATTTGTACAACCAAATATCAACGCAACGTTAGGTTGGAATTTGTTTCTCACGCAACCATTTTTAGCTGATAACACAAAACCCATTCTAGGAAGATTATTGTTGCAGGGCGCGTCTCCAAGACCCACCCCGCAGGCATATGCACCGGGTAATCTTGAAGCACTTCCAAACCCAGCAGCTAATCCTGGATTTATCTATACCGGTGGTAAAGCAACTCTAAATAATTTTGGGGTGCCTGCCATCGTATTGGGTCAGGCTCTTATTCCTGAAACAGGGGCATGGGCTGGCGCGGGTGTTGATCCAAGATTCAGTCCATTCTATGGAAGATTTGTACCCCCTCCTGGTGGAACATCAACGATTATTGGAGATGCCGCTGCGGCAGGTGGATCTTTCTTCCTGTTCTGGTTAGGATTGGATGACTTCTTTTTGCACGCGGCATTTGGTGGTGATCCTGCAAGAGCACCGTTAACTTCTGGACCCGCTTTTGCCGGACAATACGGAGCTGCCATTGGTGCGTTACTAAATTCCAATGCAAACCTAAAAGGAGTTGTTGGAAATTTTCCTGATATTTTTGTGATGCCACATTTTACATCAGTTACCTATAATCCAATTCCACTTGATGCCGCTACGGCTACCAATTTAACTACTAATTTGGCCAACAATTATAACGGGTTTCTTAATGCGATGGCTACCGCAGGAGCGATCACCGCAGATGAACGTGACAAAAGATTAATTTCCTTTGTAGCAGGTCAGAACAAGGCGTTGATTGTGGATGAAACACTTACTGACCTTACCGCTGCTATGAACGCGAATGGTGCAGGCGCATTGGTGCCTTATGCCCGCGCACGTCAAACTACGGTAGCCGATAAACTACCGCTTGCTGCAGGATCTGTACTTGGAACTTTAGTGGGCGGAAATCCTAGTCTTATAAACGGAGTGACCGTTCCATTAGCTGATCAATACGTTTTGATTCCAAGTGAAATAACAGCAATTAATGATGCGAGAATTGCGTTCAATGCAGCTATACAAACAACTGTAGATGCCAATTCAACACGATTGGCTTTGGCGGATGTAAACGCTGCCTTGACCACATTGGTAACTAATCAGGCGGCTGTGTATAACGGGGTAACCATTACGCCAAATATCAATCCACCGACTGGAATCTATTCGGAAGATGGTGTACACCCCAATAGTCGTGGTTATGCATTCTTATCAAGAGTGTTTATTCAAGCTATCAACACAAAGTTCGGAGCAACTGTTCCTCTTACTGATATCAGTAAATACAGTGCTACCGCCTTACCGATTCCTTAACGACTTTCAGAGACAATAAAAAAAGGGCTTCGGCCCTTTTTTTTATTTTTAGAACAATTCCTTTGCAATACGATAAATGGGATCCGATTTTCCCATAGAATAAAAATGAAGTGTTGGCACACCTGCTTTAATCAACTCTTTTGATTGCTGCACCGCCCACTGAATTCCGAGCTCCTTTAATGAAGCCGTGTCTTTACACTTCTCCGCTTCTTCCGAAAGTTCTTCCGGAATATCGATATGAAATGTTTTTGGTAAAATTGTCAGTTGTCCCTTACCTGTCAGTGGCTTAATACCCGGAATGATAGGTACTGTAATACCGACCTCGCGACACTTATCTACAAAATCAAAGTATTTTTTGTTATCAAAAAACATCTGAGTTACGATGTACTCTGCACCCATGTCAACCTTCAATTTTAAATATTTAAGATCACTCTTCAGGTTGGG
>JALHRJ010000052.1 GCA_022841475.1 Cyclobacteriaceae bacterium
TTGCCTATACCCGGGAGTTTTACCCACCCGAAGAAATGATCAGACGCAGTACTGATTTCTATCAATGGCTTGATAAACGGAGAACCGTACGCGATTTTTCTGATAAACCAATTCCCTTCACAGTCATTGAGAATATTATTAAAGCTGCATCCACTTCTCCCTCGGGTGCCCATAAACAACCCTGGTCTTTTTGTGTGATCTCCGATCCTGTATTAAAGAAGGAAATCAGAATAGCTGCAGAAAAAGAAGAAAGAGAAAGTTATGAAAGCAGAATGAGCGAAGAATGGCTTGACGACATTAAAGCATTGCAAACCGATTGGCAAAAGCCTTTCATAGAAGTAGCTCCCTACCTGATTGTTGTTTTTAAGAAAGCTTATGAATTAAATCCAGATGGTAGTAAACGTAACAATTATTACGTTACAGAATCAGTCGGTCTTGCGTGCGGTTTTTTATTGGCAGCTATTCATCATGCAGGATTGGTGGCGCTTACTCATACCCCCAGTCCGATGAACTTTCTAACTACTATTTTGAAGCGACCCGATAATGAACGTCCTTTTCTGGTAATACCTGTGGGGTATCCCCACCCGGAAACGTATGTGCCTAAGTTAGAAAGGAAATCTCTTGATGAAGTAATGACGATCTACTGAAAGCTTCCTATGGAATTCACAAATCCAATTAATTATTTTCTGTTATCTCTGTCTTCTTGGGATGAAGCTTGATGTAAGTGAGGTTGTAGGTATATTCTGCCTGGCCTGAATTTTCCTTTCTTACACCTTCCAGTATATCGCGGGAATAGTCATAAGTAAATGTGTAGGTAGAAGTTTTTCCACGTGGCTCAAGACGGTTATATATTAAGATATTTGCCTCTGTCATCCTGGTGAATTCACCACGCACGGAATAAGAAGGGAGAGATTCATTGTCTAAGGAAACTTCAAAGTATTCTCTATTGGAATCTCCGGCATCACGTATGATGGCCACCTTAGAATAGTTCTCTTTTCTTTCAATAATCCTTTCCTTCTCCACAGACGACATAAATACCTTTCCTTTCTTTGTCACCACAATTGAAACTGAATAGATACCTTCAATGGTACCAATACTGGAATTCTCTTTACTCATATACCGCTGTACGAGCTCGTGAAAATTTACCTGCTCAAACGGATATACCTTTCTGCTTTGCTTCATGGTGTAAAGTTTCTCCATTGAACAAGCTGTAGATAGAATAGCCAGCAAAACAATCACTAGTGTTGATTTCATTATGATCTTTTAGTCTTTGAATTCAATTGGTACCAATGAACCTTACATCTAAATGGATTTCAGAATATTTTAACAAGCCAGTTTGTAATTAGTTCAAAATACAATATCGGCATAAACTTTATTCAAACTCGACCGGCAGGAAAGTCTACCTTTCAATGCTGTTGGCTTAAATAAGGATTTACCCATCAACATGCGCACACACTCCTGAATACCTTCGGTAATGCTGGGGTGAGGATGAACACACTCTGCTAACTCTTCAATGCCTTTGTCCATGGAAATAAGTACGGCCACAGCCTGAATAGCACTGCTGGCGTGTAGACCTACCACCTTCATACCCAAAATCTTCATATGATCATCGCCTGTAACCAGCAACTTAATAAACCCTTGTGTATTGCGTTTGGCTATCGCCCTTGAAATGGTACTATACTCAAGCGTTACTACCTTGTAATTTATTCCCATCTCTCGCGCATGCGTTTCGTTCATGCCCACTCCGGCCACCTCCGGACTAAGAAACATGATTGTACTGATGTTCTCATAAACAAGTTTGCGATCAGGTTTGCCAAATATTTTCTCAACCGCGTAGCGGCCCTCCAGTTCACCTACATTTACAAGCGAGATGTCTGCGGTCAGATCGCCAATTGCATAAATATTTGATACATTCGTTTGTGTATCGTTGTTATCAATGCCACGTTTGGTAATATTAATACCTACTTTATCATCCCACAAATCTTCAATATTTGCAACCCGGCCCACCGAAACCAAAGCTTTTTCAACATTGAAAGTTCCTCTGCTTCCATCAGTATATTCCAATTCATACTCTACCCTGCCGTTGATAATTTTCATATCGACTAAACGGGAATTGCGATGAATTAACACACCATTGTTTTCCATGTTTCGCTCGACAATCCGCACCACATCTTCATCTTCAAAAGGAAGTATGCGGTCACCTTTGTCAATCAAATGAACTTTGGTACGACCAAAGCCACTGAATATCGTTGCATACTCACAACCAATCACCCCAGCCCCCACAATTACCATACTCTCCGGAAAATCTTCCAGGTCTTCAATACCTTCACTCGTCAATACAATTTTTTCATCTATTGGAAGTTCTGGCAAATAACGAGGCCGGCTTCCAGTAGCCAAAATGATGTGCTCGGCATATACAATTTCTCGTTTAGCTCCCACAGAGATTTCAACCTCATGTTGACTTAGTAGTTTGGCTTGACCTGTCTTGAAAGAAAGAAGATTTGCATACGAAGTTTCATTCAGCTTCTGTATATGTTCCGTAAGAAGTCCTTTTCGCTCCTGCACCGCTTTCCGTACTTCGTTTTGAATCTCCTTAAAACTGATGGAAGGCTCTTGAATATTATACCGTTTCAAATTTTTCCGAAAAGCTGAGGCTTCACGCGATAACTCCCACCAGGTTTTAGATGATAAAGCACCATTGGTAACACCCGCTCCGCCAACCATGTTCTTTTCAATCAGCAACGTTTTCTTTTTGAAGTCAATGGCACGCATAGCTGCAGCATATCCGGAAGGGCCAGCACCAATAATAACGAGATCAAATTTTTCCATAGAGGTTGAAGCCAGGGGATTTTAAAGGGTACAATTTCCAACATCCTGAGCTTCTATGCAATTTCTTTATCAGGAATCAATGTGAGGGACACTCATCAATTCTGACTAATTTTAAGCTTTCGCAATTTAGAATAACCCTATTACCCTAAAGTGCCCAAACCCTAAACAGAATCTATGCTTGATCAATTAATCGAGTGGGATAAAGAAGTTTTGTTCTTTTTAAATAGTTTCCATACGCCCTGGCTGGATCCAGTGATGCTATTGATCACTAAAACTTTCTTTTGGTTGCCCCTCTATGCTTTCCTGGCATTTCTGTTCTTCAAAATCTTTAAAAAGGAAGCCTGGTTCATACTGATTGGCGCTTTAATTACTCTTCTGCTGTGCGATCAAATCACATCCACATTTATGAAGCCCTATTTTGCAAGGCTTCGTCCTTCGCACGACCCTTCTTTGGTGGGCCTTCTACATCATGTAAATGGTTACAAAGGCGGGCTTTATGGCTTTGCATCTGGGCATGCAGCAAACACCTTTGGCATTGCTATGTTTGTTTGGCTTACGTTACGCTCCGTTTATAAATGGATAGCCCTAATCTTCGTATGGGCAATACTTATGACTTACACCCGCATATATTTAGGCGTTCACTTTCCAGGTGATATTTTAGTTGGCGGCAGCATAGGGTTGTTGTGTGGATATCTTGGTTACAAAATATCACAACGACTAAGGAAGAGATATATTGATAAAAAACTCCATCAATTTCCTGATGGAGTTTAATTTTGATAAATAGTACTTCTTATTTCTTTCCAAAGAACTTTCCGGCAAGTCCGCCTAATGCACCTAACGGATTCGACTTTGCGTTCCCTCCGGCCACCTGACCGAGGATACTGGCAACATCCAAATTATTGTTACCACTTACACTTTTCATAATATTGGTAAGATCAAACGAATTGTCTTTCGGATCATTCGTCTTTTTAACTAACTGATTCATTACTGTAGGTAACAATCCAGCTACAATACTCTGTGCCTGAGCCGATGACACTCCAAACTTAGCAGCAAAATTACCTGCTACCGATGCGATCATCTGCTTTACCATCGGATTGCTTGCCAGGTTGCTCTGGCTGGCACCGCCTTGAAACATGGAGGCTACCTGTTGCAGGTTACCTTGAGCGGCCTGACCTTTCAAAGTATTAAAGATTGAACCAGCAACTTCCTGAATAGCTGCATTGTTGAATTGGTTGGGGATGGCCTGGTTTTTCACAATAGCATCTCCTGCGTTTTGTTCTACAAGTTTTACAAGTTGATCAAGCATAAAATTTAGGGTTTTGATTATTTACTAAAGGTAGTGGTGCATCGATTAAAAAAATGGGTCCTCACCGATTTAATAATCTCTTTACATACTTACCGATTATGTCAAACTCCAGATTTACAAGGGCACCGGACTTAATCTGGTGGAAATTGGTATGCTCGTAGGTATAGGGAATAATGGCTACCGAAAAGCCATTGTCTTTACTGTTAAAACAAGTGAGGCTAACGCCATTGATTGAAATAGATCCCTTCTCAACTGTAATATTTCCCTGAGTCGGATCATATTCAAAAGCGTATAGCCAGCTACCATTCATATCCTCAACCGAAACACACGTACCAGCTTGATCAACATGGCCTTGCACTACGTGGCCATCAAATCTGCCATTCGCAATCATGCAGCGCTCAAGGTTTATTTCATCACCCAGTTTTAATAATCCAAGGGTAGATTTGGTTAATGTTTCATCAATGGCTGTTACCCAATGCGTGTTGCCTTCAACACGGGTAACGGTAAGGCATACTCCATCGTGAGAAACGCTTTGATCCACTTTTAACTCATGACTAATACTACTTTCGATACAAAAGCTTTTATTGCTGCGGTCTTGTTTTATTTCTCTTACTTGACCCAGGGCTTCAATAATTCCGGTAAACATGATTTTTTAATTACTAAACGTAAGTTACTTCTTCTCTGATAATTTCTGAATCTCAGCCTTTTGATCTGGCCGTACTGTCGGATACGCAATCCCCAACTGCTCCAAATAGGTTTTGTATTTAGATGGGTTGTAATAGAATGGCTTCAGCTTGGGAGCATACTCCGACATGATTTTTTGATTTAATGTAATAGCTGGCAGATCCTTCTCGCCTATTAGCGGAGTGTATTGCAAATCTTTAGTCTGTTCAGTGCGATAATACTCCCAGGCATTTTTAAGAATTTCTGGCTTCATTAGTAAATCCACTAACGTCATTACTTCAGCTTTCGCTCCGTATACAATTCCTTTGTGTGCTATGGGGGTTGCCATAGAAATTGCATTACTCCAATGATGACCCGGTAAGCCGGGGATATTAGAGGGATAACGAAGTACAATGGTAGGCAGTGACCAACTGATATCAGCAATATCATCTGATCCACCTCCCATCGCCATTAACTGACGGCCCATTACATTCACAGGCCCCGTGGGTGTTGGCAAACCAATCGTATCAAGCTTTTCAGCAAGTCCTTCAATTTTGGGTGCTTTCAATTCTAATTGTGTTGCCCTGGCAAGCAGTTGATCTTCTTCCGACCACTTCGGTAATCCAACTGTTTTAATGTTTGAATACATGGCCTCTGCAAGCGGCTTATTAAAGTGACCCGGCCAGGCGGAACCAAGAACTTCGTAGGTGAATTTTGTATCCGTCATCAACGCAGCCCCTTCTGCTACTTTAACTCCAATATCAAATAACTTTTTGATGTTTGGATAGGTGCGCTCTCTGAAATAATACCATACGGATGCTTTGGAGGGAACGACATTTGGTTGATCTCCCCCATCCGAAATAACATAGTGAGATCTTTGTGTGAGTTCCAGATGCTCGCGTCTAAAGTTCCAGCCTATGTTCATAAGTTCAACTGCATCCAGTGCACTCCGGCCTCGCCACGGTGCACCAGCTGCATGCGCTGCAGCTCCTTCAAAATTAAATCTAACCGAGACTAGTCCATTGTTGCCTGCATCGCCATAACCTACACTCAAGTTATTAGACACGTGCGTAAAAATGCAAGCGTCAACATCTTTAAAATATCCAGCCCGCACATAATATGCTTTTGTTCCCACCAACTCTTCTGCAATACCTGGCCACAACATGATGGTGCCTTGGATTTTTTCACGCTCCATTATTTTCTTGAGTGCAAGCGCAGAAATGATATTAAGTGCTTGTCCGGAGTTATGACCTTCGCCATGCCCGGGCGCACCCATTACAATGGGGTCTGCATAGGCAACACCCGGTTTCTGAGATGCCTTGGGAATACAATCAACATCGGACCCTAACGCGATCACAGGCTTCCCACTTCCCCACGTTGCGATCCACGCGGTAGGTACACCCGCTACTCCTTTTTGAACTTTAAAACCTTGCTTCTCTAAAAGATTGGTTAGATAGGTAAAGGTTTCATACTCCTGAAATCCTAACTCTGAAAAGCTGAACAACATATCGTTGATTTGTTGACCAAGCGAAGCCAACTTCTCTACTTCTACAGCCGCCTCAGCCTTCATCTTTTCAACCTTTTGAACTTCGGTTTGAGCAAAAACAGACACGTATAAACTAACTAACAAAACAGTGATGAAAGATTTCTTCATGGGTTCAGGATTAGGATTCATGCAAGTTAGACATTAAGTAATTTGGTCCAATCCTCTTTTACAGGAGATAAAGAGCTTGTATAAGCGGGCAAAAACAAGGTTTTTAGATAATTTTGGTTTATAATATAAACTATTTTATGTTTGTGTCGTAGAAAGCAGTAGCACGGTAAAACCTCATAAAATCCAATTCCCATGAGTATCGACAAAGAAACCCTCACCCCCGAACAAAGCCTGGATGTAATTACTTCCATGATTCGTCAGGCAAAAGGCAACATGCAACAAGGCAGCTTCTACTTCCTGTTATGGGGCTGGACGATCGTTGTCGCAAACCTTGGTGTATATGTACTCATCAAGTTTACAACTGTGGAAAATCCTTTCCTGATGTTTTTGATTACCATTGTTGCGGCAATTATTTCAATAGTATATGGCATCCGTCAGGGAAACCGAATCGCAGCTCCCACACACCTGGATGGCATTTACAAATGGGTGTGGATTGGATTTGGCATCACCTGTTTTATCTTCTGGTTTTTCGGAAAGCAAATTGGCTGGCAGATCACCCCGGTGATTATTACCATGTGTGCGGTACCTACCTTTATTTCCGGATCCTTACTCAAATTTAAGCCACTGATGTTTGGGGGTGTTGCATTCTGGATTTCGGGAGCCCTCATTTTTTTAACCAGTTTTGAGAATCAGTTTTTACTGGCCGCTATTGCGGTAACTTTAGGTTATCTTATTCCAGGCTATATGCTTAAGAAATCCAATTAGTAATGTTGAAAGAGTTAGATCCATTACTGCATTCTCAACTCCGGCTTGGTGTTATGTCGCTTTTGATCAGTGTAGATTCTGCTGAGTTCACGTGGCTTAAAGAGAAGACAAATTCAACCGCAGGTAACCTGAGTGTGCAATTGGATAAACTTTCAGAAGCCGGATACATTAGTATTGAAAAATCATTCAAGGGAAAAAAACCTTTAACAACTTGCCGGATATCCAAGAAAGGTCTTAAGGCATTTGAAGAGTATGTGAACTCACTCAAGGACTATATCAAAACATAATTTTTTTTGACCGTTTAGTTTACATTATAAACTTGTTTATTATGAAACCAATTATCCTTCTTCTTTTCTTGGCATCAAACATTGCCCTTGCTCAAAGTCAACACACTACAGGTTCTATTTACCTGGCTCCGGGAGTTCAGCAATTCTCCTTCTCCAATCTGAATAGTATTTTAACTCAAGCAGGATTTCATAAAGTACCTCTCGCCATTGGATTGGGAACGGGTGGTTATGGTCAACATAAGCATCTGCGTGTTGGTGGCGAAGGCTATTACTTCTCTGGTTCAGCAAACAGAGAAAGTACTACTACGGAAATACAAGGTGGTTGGGGATACTTTTATGCTGGATATGTATACGGAAGTAATTCGTGGCGGTTGATACCCGGTTTAGGATTAGGCTGGGGTGGCAGCAATGTCAGTGCAATCCGAACAAGTAGCTCTTCTCTAAATGATTTAATAAACAATCAACCAAACGCAAGTCTTATTTCTATAGGAGGCACCTTTCTGCACACCGCGGTCACCATTGAACGCGATTTGCCAGGCAAACAATATTTAGCTATAAAAGGAACATACAACCAGGGGTTCTCTTCAAAAAATGAATGGACTGCATCGGGATTGACTAGTTCAGTATCCGATTCTTTCAGTGGATTTCAACTCAGTCTGATAATCGGTTTTACACTACACTAGTTTTCATATAAATAAATTCATGATGAACTCCCTCACTCATAGTACAACAGGACTTATCCATCTCCTCTCCTGCTTGCTCGCACTTGTGGCGGGCACGAGTATCTTGATCCTCACAAAAGGTTCCGTCATGCATAAACGCATTGGTTATGTGTATTGCCTTTCCATGGTAATCGTAAACGGAACTGCCTTTAGCCTTTACCATTTGTTTGGAAGATTTGGCCCCTTCCATTTTGCGGCCTTGATTAGTGCAGCCACACTGGTAGCAGGAATGATGCCGATTCTTTTCAGAACTAAATCCTGGTTGAGTTTACATTTATCCTTCATGTATTATTCTGTCATCGGCTTATATGCAGCGTTTGCATCAGAAATAATTGTTCGTATTCCGGGCATCTCGTTCGGGCCAGCAGTAGGAATCGCCACTGCCCTCGTCATGATGACAGCAATTTACCTCTTCCGCTCTTTATCCACAAAATGGGCAACTCAATTTTCTCCTCACCAATCCATAAAAAATATCTAACCATTAAAATTAAATCCTATGAAAACCATCCTAACACTTTTCGTACTCTTCGCTTCATACTACTTTCTGCAGGCACAAAATCCCGCAAAAATAAATCTCGAACAATTAAAACCCTTTAGTTATATGATCGGTAACTGGAAAGGCACAGCCACCATTCAGCAGCAAGGTGGAGCAGCCATTAAAGTAAACCAGGAAGAAAAGATTAGCTGGCAACTAGACAGCACACTCATTCATATTGAAGGCATTGGCAGGGATCCGATAACCAACAAAAAAAACTTCCATGCCTATGCACTCCTTTTCTATAATCCCGCTACTCAACAAGTGGGAATGAAATCCTTCACCATGGAGGGTCGTCAAACAGATGCCTACTTTAAAGTACTTGCAGAAAATAATTTTGAGTGGGGTTTTGATCTACCCAGTAACCGTGGCAAAATAAAATATCTGATAACGCTTTCGACAAAAGATAAAACCTGGATAGAAGAAGGTCAATTCTCCTCGGATGGCACGCAATGGTTTCCCTTCATGTCGATGAATCTGGTGAAGCTGTAAATTCAATCCAAATAAAAATAGAGCGTTAAAAAATTGATGAGGCTATCTCAAAAGTCTAATAATATTGAACTGTCATTCCGGCCTTGAGCCGGAATCTCGTCATGCGTGAACAAAAACGGGATCGCGGGTCTATGCCCGCGATGACTGGATAACTTTTGAGCCGACCTCATTTTTATTTGAAGTCTCAAGCGAGACTAAACTAGCTTAGCCTGTTCAGGATCCCAATTAATTATCGTCTTGTCAAAGTAGCTCTTGTTGGTTGCTAAAGCAGGACCAGCCGCACGCATGCCAAATAATGCATCCTCTACGATAACTGCCTTTTCACGAATTCCTTTATAAAAATTAGCATGGTGATCGAGGTTGGCACTGTATCCGCGCGGAGCTTTAAACTCCAGATCTGAATCAGAAATAACGGGTTTGGTCTTGGGATATTTAGCCTTGTACCATTTTTCATATTCCTTACGCTGACTTTCTGAGAATGTATCATACGAATCCCAACCGCCATAACCGGGTTCATTTCGGATTTTGTGATGGATAACTTTCACCGCATCCCAGCCCATTTCGATAACTCCATCAGTGCCTATTAATCTCAATCCTTCTCCACTCTCGCTCCCATCGACAAAGTTTACACGCATTTGTAAATTAAACGCAGCATGTTTATCAGCTTGCGGATAATCATAGATTCCTAAAATCACATCGGGCACATCACGTCCGTCCTTCCAATAGCGCAATCCACCGGTAGCAAGCACCCGGTTAGGACCTTTTGAACTCGTTACAGCATGGAGCGCTGAAAACAAATGAACAAATAAATCACCTGCTACACCCGTTCCATAATCCTGATAGTTTCTCCAACGAAAGAATCGAACTGGGTCGTAAGGCCGCTTGGGTGCATCGCCTATAAAATTTTCCCAGTCAACAGTACCACCTTGAGCATCCGTGGGAATCGAGTATTGCCACGCTCCATTAGCACTATGTCGATCCATCCAGGTTTCCACCATTACTATATCTCCGATGGTCTTGGATTCGAAAATCTCCCGGGTCTTTTCAGTTACAATAGAACTCACCCGCTGACTGCCCACCTGAAATACTTTGCCTGTTTTTTTCTGCGTTGCAATTACTTCGGCACCTTCTTCCAATTTATGAACCATCGGCTTTTCACAATAAACGTGTTTACCCTTGTTCATTGCTTCAATGGAGATACGATCATGCCAATGATCAGAAGTTGCGATAATCACCGCATCAACATCTTTGCGATCAAGAATTTCTTTATAGTTTTTAGTTACAAACAGATCTTTACCATACATTTCTTTGGCCCGATCCAGCCGGCCGGTATAAAGATCACACACAGCAACCAATTTTACGCCTGGCACCTGCAAACTACAGAGCGCATTATTAAAGCCCATGATACCCATACCAATGATCGCAATATTCACCTGATCGTTGGGTCCATATGATTTCTTTTCGCGTTGAGGGGCTTCGAGAAAATAAGATCCCTTTTGCTGACCTGCTAATAAAACTGAAGGAGTTACGGAGGTAACTAAAGCCGTGCCGGCCACTTTCTTTATAAAACTTCTGCGCGATGATTTTAAATTAGTCATGTCTAATTAAAGGTTTAATGGTAAGTTTGGAATACACAAAGCACTTAAGAACACACTTAAAGATATGATTTTGCAGGCTAAGAAAACCTTATCTCACCCCATATCTTTACCGTCACCTACCCAAATTTTGATGAGTGGTTACTTCTTGTCAGGCTTACTACTGGTAGTCCTTTTATTCTCCTGCGAAAGTTCTGAAAAAAAGGATGAACGCTTAGCCAAGCAGCATTGTAGTAGCTGTCATGTATTTCCCGAACCCAACCTACTACCAAAAAAAATCTGGACCGAAGAAGTGCTGCCCAACATGGCCTTTAGAATGGGGCTCGTGGATTTGATGGAGGGAGCACAAAATCTCCCACTGGAGGATCTTATAACAGTAGCAAGCACCTTACCCGCACAGCCTCTGGTTTCTGAAGAAGAGTGGAAATCAATACAAAACTACTTTGAGAAAAACGCTCCGGATTCGCTGACGAATGAAACAAAAGAAATCCCGGGCATACTTAAATTATTCGATGTTCAGAAAATCGTTGATCCGAAAGGTGAACTTCCAATGGTAACGCTGGTAAAGGTGGATACCCTGAACCAAAAAATATGGGTCGGTACGCGTTCTGGAAAACTACATCACTTGAACTCACAATTTAAGATTGAAAAAACAATTCAATTGTCCAGCCCAGCCTCCCACCTCAGTGTCGAAAATAATACTTATACACTTTCGCTCATGGGAATTATGGATCCTAATGACCGGGAAAAAGGTGAGCTGATAACTATTAATTCAGACAAATTAGAATCGATGACTTTCATTGATTCACTTAAACGTCCTGTTCATTTCGAGCAAAAAGATTTAAATGCAGATGGCTATGAGGATGTTGTGATCTGTGCATTTGGTAATTATACCGGTGCGTTACTTGTCTATGAAAATCAGCACGGAAAGAACTTTAGAAAACATGTCGTTTCAACCTTGCCCGGATCGAGAGTGACCGTGCTGCGCGATTTTAACAATGATGGTTTACTGGATATCCTGGCTCTCTTTACACAAGGTGATGAGCAGATAACTCTTTTTATCAATGAAGGAAATTTTAAGTTTAAACAAAAAATCTTGTTGAGGTTTCCCCCAGTTTACGGATCCACATTCATTGACATCGTGGACTTTAATAAAGATGGAAAATTTGATATCCTCTACACAAACGGTGACAATTCTGATTACTCGCAGATTCTCAAGCCTTATCATGGAGTGCGGGTATTCCTTCAAGAAAATGATTTAACATTTACTGAATCTATGTTCTACCCGATGCACGGTGCATCCAAAGCGATAGCCCATGATTTCGATGGTGATGGTGATTTAGATATTGCCTCGTTTTCTTTCTTTCCGGATTTTGAAAAAGCTCCAGAAGAAAGTTTCATCTACTTCGAAAACCAAAACGGAAAATTTAACCCACTCACTTTACCTGCTGCCTCATCGGGACGTTGGATAGTAATGGACATTTCCGATGTAGATCAGGATGGGGACAAGGATATTTTATTGGGTGCTCTTGATTTTAATACAAAAGTTCCCACATCATTATCTGACAAGTGGGAATATGAGAAAACTGCAATTCTTGTACTCCAAAACAAATCGCGGTAGCACGTAAAGTCAATCAACTCACTTTTGTTTATTATGCTTAAAGACAGCTAGTTTTCTTCGGTTTGCACCTGCTACGAGATAAGATGTATCTCCCTCAAGATACAAAAGGGACTCCACCTGACCATTTAGTAAAAGTCCGCTTTGTGAGGGGGGCAAAATTTTAAACGATTTTTCTCCCGTTCCCAGCAGTATCACTCCTTTATTGGCATCATAATACCCGGTTGATACGTCATAACTCCAATCATTTCCTGCTATCAGAACATCCACTATACCATCTGAGTTATAATCATAAACCAATGTTTTTTTAACTGGTGATACCTGCGCTGCAGCGGGCAATTCCTGCCATGTAAATTTTCCCTTTTCATTCCATAAAACATAACTGGCCGTTGTATTTACATAAAATGTACTCGCTGCAGAAATGGTATCCGGATTAAGGATATCTTTTGTTGTTGTGTAGCTAAAGGTAGTATAGCTCGTAAATAACTTTCTAAAAAACGGTGACTGGGCGGCTAGTTCATCCAGGTAATTAATAGGATACTCCTGCATAACTCCCTTTTCATCCTTCCAGTAAGAGGTTGATACCGGATCTATAATTCCATTTTTATCAAGATCAATTGCATAAACCCGCATAGGATATTGATCAGAGATCGTGAAGCGATGGTTTTGACCCAGATTGCCAACAATGTAGTCCTGATCACCATCCTTGTCAAAATCCCCGGCCGTAATACTGGACCATAGTCCATGCTTCTCTTCCATTCTCTTGTCAGACACCATTTTTAAATTTTTTCCGCCTTCATTCTTCAAAATGACTAATGAATTCCACTCCCGGGCTATTAACAAGTCTTCCCAGCCGTCATTATCATAATCAGACCAGATAGCGTCTGTGATCATACCCAAATCAAAACTTAACTTGGTGTTCAAGGTCAACTTTCCGCTTTCATTAGTTAGCACATACGATTTATCTGCCAGTGGAAATCCAAACTGTTTCACACGGCTTCCGATGAATACATCCTGATCTCCGTCATGATCAAAATCAAAAGCTCTTATCACTTCTGCTTGAAAAGCGGGCACAGGAAGTTCTTCTCTAACAAAAGTTCCATTCTCATTCCTGTATAAAAAATGTTTACGGCCCTCCTCCTTTTCCTGTAGATAGTCACCCGAAAGTGCCAACACATCCAAATCCCCATCATTATCTATATCCACAATTTGTAAGTCCGATTCCTGTGCAGATTTAAGTCCTGTCAATCCGTCAATTTCGGTGCGCATAAATCCATCCCGTTTTTGTAGGAATACTTGAGTAGGCTCTGTAGACGAAGCTCCAACCAATAGATCATTTTTACCGTCACCATCCAAATCACCTTGTACCATAATGGGACCGATTTGTGAAAACTTATGCGGAATAATAATCTGACCTTGAAAAAAATCAATGAAATCTTTTTCCTGATGCATGTAATCAACCAACTCCTTCACATGAGTGAAGATCGGATCGTAGGTATTCATTACTTTACGAAGCGCTGGGGCTCCATCCTTTTCGTGAAGTCTAAGTACCTGATTTGTCGGAACATTTTTAAGAACTGTAACTTTCTTTCCGTTGGGCCAGGTAACCCGCACGGAATCGACTTGAAGATTTTTCCCTAATCCTATATGAATCATGGGATCCACCGATGAGATGTATCCTCGCGAAAGATGTTTTTCTGTATATTGATAATTTCCTCCACTCCAAACTTCCACTTTAGCTCCAATAGCGTGTGTGTTTTGATTCTCACCTTTTAACTCTATTTGCAAATAATTATTTTTCTCCTTTAATTTTTCTGAAGAATTATTTCGGTACACAAAAGCAATGTCATTAATATTATTAACCACGTAATCCAGATCTCCATCTCCATCAAGATCCACAAAAGAAGCCCCGTTTGAGAATGATGGTATTTTCATTCCCCAGTTTTCAGTCTGATCGTTGAATTTATACTCGCCTACATTTTCATAGGCATAGTTCGAAACTTTTACAATCGGTATTTGAGTAAGCATGTGCGCATCATCAGCAACGGAACCGTATACCTGAGCTTTGTAATTGGTGAAATCTTTATCCGTTAAATCTTTAGGAAACCCATTGGTGATAAACAAGTCCTTGTCACCATCGTTATCAAAATCAGCAAATAGAGGTGACCAACTCCACTCGGTCTGAAACACCCCATGCATCTGTGCTAATTCACTAAAGGGGAGCATCACACTATCCTGAAAACCATTATGGACCTGCAGCATATTTCGTACACTCTGTGGTTCGTATCCGTATTTTTCATTGTTGATATACACATAATAGCTATTGCCATTGATGGTTTGCTTTTTTCTAAAATATTGTTCCGGCATCATATCCAACGTAATGATATCGAGGTTACCATCATTATTCATGTCCGCCATATCATTACCCATCGAAAATCGGGATTGATAGGAAATATAATTTTTAGATTCGTTGCGAAACGTTCCGTTTCGTTGGTTGAGATACAATAGATCATTGGAGATATAATCATTGGAAATATAAATATCAGGATAGCCGTCTTTATTAACATCCCCTATCGCTATACCTAATCCATAGCCTTCATACAAAATTCCGGCTTGAATAGTAACATCTTTAAATGTGCCATTGCCGAGATTTTCGTAGAGACGGTCATTATTTACTGAACTACCATCCACAATCTTTGTGTGATAGTTAGTCGGCACCTCTTTCGTGATAACATTGTTTAGCACATATAAATCGAGGTCTCCGTCAAGATCATAATCAAAGAAAGCCGCATGCATGGAATAACCCATATCATCGATTCCATATTGCTCCGCCATTTCCTTAAAGTGCGGTTCTCCATTGTGCAGTCCTTGATTTACCCACAATCTATTCTTCCGCTTCACACTGTCGGTATTCATGGTTGATGTAAAGTAAACATCATTCCATCCATCGGCATTAATATCCACTACACATACCCCACTCAGCCACTGCTCGTTGGAAAGACCTTCAAAGTTTTTGGTTATGTCAACAAACTTAAAATCTCCCTTATTCAAATATATCCGTGAAGAAACTTTATTCCCCGAAAAAATAATATCAGGCAGGCTGTCATTATTTAAATCACCGATACCCACACCTCCACCATTATACATGTATTCAAGCTTCATGATGTTAAAAGTGTCTTCTTCGAGAACAGCATTATTGAAATCTATACCTGTTGTTTCACTGCTCAATAATTCAAAACGTGGACCTTGTTGAAAGCAGGATGTAACACTGCCAATCAAAAGAATAAATAGACCATTAAGCAGAAATGTGCGGGTGCGCATGAGTGTCGTGTACGTGAATTGCAATGTTATAAATAACAGCCTGTTAATAAAAGAAGCCGCTATAAATTATAGCGGCTTCTCATTAACATTAAATTTTCAAATTATCTGTTTTGCTTCAGTTTTCCGTTAGAAATATCGATCTGGTTCTGTGGAATCGGGAAGTTAACATCCTCAGGACCTACCACAGCCGAACCGTAAAGGGTTGCTCTTTGTGTTTTTTCATACGTTAAAACACGGTTGAGCTCAGTTACCACATTACCCCAGCGTTGCAAATCAAAAAAGCGATGTCCTTCCAAACCAAGTTCAAGTTTGCGTTCGAAACGTAACGCTCTGCGGGCTTCGTCTTGACTAGCGAAAGGAACTGCATAAGGACTGATCACATAATTCGCAGCATTAGTGGTTCCATCCGCCTCTTTTACAAAACCAGCAGGATTGGCAGCACGGTTACGCACCAAATTAATATTAAGTTGTGCATTAACCAGATCATTCGTTTCAATCTGTGCCTCTGCTAATAGTAGTAAGACATCAGCATAGCGAATCAAGCGATAACCGTTAGCGGTATATCCGGAAGTCCAGTTTCCAACTTCTGTTTGTGTGCCTTCCTGAGCCTTTCTATACACTTGCTTTTTAGGCGAAAAAGGACCTGCATAAGACTGGTCGCGAACCCAATCTGAACCGGTGTGAACACCCCAATCCAAATACGGAATACCGCGTCTTCCTACTGACCAATCCAAACGTGGGTCAAGCGGACCGGCATCTTCAACGAAGGGTTGAGCTGGAGTTAAGCCCTGGTCGTTCAATACGGGGAGTGTATTGTAAGAATCATCTAATAGAGGAAGACCTCCTGAAGTACGGAATGAATTCACAAAATCATGTGAAGGCTGGAAAAATCCGCAGCATCCACCGGGAGAAGCTCCACTTTTGTAAGGGAAATTTAGTACCTCACCCCAGCCTGCATTCCAACCACCTGAACCATCATTTACCGAATATTGAACTGTATAAATCGCTTCAAGTCCATTACGGTTAGCAATATCAAAGATATCACCATATTCAGGCTCCAGACCTATGGCTCCACCATTTGGTTTTTTTCCAGAAGTCTTAACTGATTCCAAAAGTGGCTTGGCAGTAGCATAATCCTTTTTCAATTGCATTAATGCTTTGGCATACAAAACCTTCGCAACGGTTCCGTTGAAACGGCCAATTTGCCCCATGTCGTCAGGTAAGGTTGTACCTGCTTCCAGGTCAGCCAAAATAAGGTCCCGCACATCAGCATCATTGGTAAGGGTTGCCTGATCGGTATTTTCATCAACGTAAGGAATACCCGAACCATCCGCTTTTCCAAAAATTCTAAAACATTCAAAATGGTAAAAGCCACGAAGTGTGCGCGCTTGCTTTGAAAAAGAATCAGCCTGCGCTGCGGTTACAGTACCATTGGCTACAGCCGTAGCTAATACCAGCAAAGCTGAATTGGCCCGCGCTACGCCATCATAGACAGATCGCCACTTTACATTTAGATAAGGATTGGTAGCGGCTTCGGAATATGTTTGGATTGGGTTGATATCTGGCTGGTCACCAGAATCAGTTCCCTTATTGGCTTCCAAACCCCGGATACTGCCATACACCCAATTGGAAGAGGCAGCTTCCCAACCAAAACCATTGCTGGCCACTCCGTCCAACATGGAATAAGCACTGATCAAAAGCGCATCCACACCGCTGGCCGTACCTAACACCTGAGCATCCAAAGCGCCTTTAGGCGTAATATTCAAGAAATCTTCCTTACAGGAATTAGTGAATCCCACAAGGATTGCAAGTACTAATCCGACTTTAAGATTTATTTTTTTCATCATTTTATTCTTTAAAATTCCTCAATTAAAATCCAATATTAACCCCAACCGTGTACTGTTTCACCAGCGGGTAGTTACCCTCGTCTACTCCAAAAAGAGTATCACCGCTATTGTTTACATCAGGATCTAAACCACTATACTTTGTAACCGTAAACAGGTTGACACCTTGAACATAAATCCGTGCGCGGGTCATTCCAATTTTAGAAATTACACTGTTTGGAAGACTATACCCGATTTGTAGATTTCTTAATCTCAGGAATGAACCATCCTCCACATAATAACTTGTGGACTGTGTATTAGTGGAAAAATTAGATGTGTTAGAAGCTTTAGGTGTGGTAGCCCCTGTGTTGGTAGGTGTCCAGCTTCTGTACAACAAATCCGGGCTCTTTTGATTTTGGAATGAAGGCCAGAAATCAATCCACCATTTGTTATAATTGAAGATATCATTACCCTGTGAGCCATAGAAGAATGCAGAAATATCAAAATTCTTGTAGGTAACAGCAAGGTTTATACCGTACGTGAAATCAGGATTTGGGTCACCGATTACGGTGCGGTCGTCTGCGGTAATGGTACCATCGCCATCAACATCCTGGTAGCGGAAGAAACCGGGTTCAGCACCATCCTGAAAGTCAGTAGTAGCATCTCCATCATCGCCATTAGCTGCATCAATTTCGGACTGCGTTTGCCATAGACCAACCACATTATAACCAAAGAATTGAGAAACTGCTCCACCCACCTGATTTCTGTTGAAAGAACCAATGCGTGATCCGCCATCATCGAAGTACTGAATCCCCTCGGTTAATGAAACGATTTGGTTGTTATACGTAGTGAAGGTAAATGTTCCATCGATCGTTAAATCGGAGGTTACTACCTTTTTATATCCTATCTGGATATCAACACCTGTGTTTTTCATTTCGGCAATGTTTACAAATGGCGGTATCAATCCACCCTCTGTTCCCTGCAAAGGCCGTTGAAATAATAAATCCTTACTTTGTTTGCTATACCAATCGATAGTTACCTGGAGTTTATTGTCAAAAAAACCACCATCAAGACCAATATTGGTATTTATCGTAGTTTCCCATTTACCATCCGGATTTCCCTTTTGAGTAGGTCTAAAACCCTGCAATGAGGATGTACCTGCTCCGTTCAAATCATAGTTTGCATCAGAGGCAGAGCCACCATACAGAAAGAAGTTATTTGTTCCTAGAATTGCAATCTGGTTACCCATGGTTCCGTAACCACCACGAATTTTTAAGTCAGATACAAAGTCAAGACCTGCCATAAAACTTTCCTCGCTGATTCTCCACCCTGCTGTAACCGAAGGAAACACACCATACCGGTTATTTTGTCCAAATCTTGAAGAACCGTCTCTGCGTATGGTTGCACTCAATAAATACTTATCGTTGAATCCATAATCAGCCCTTAAGAATTGAGATACTAAGCTACTTGGCGTAACGTTGCTAAATGGAAATGGACCGAAACCGGAACTTGCCCCTTGAATTGTAGCTCCATTGTTCAAAGTTCTAAAATTTACAGCATCAGAGAAATAACCAGCCCTTGTTGCATTAAGGTTGCGACCAATCTGGTATTTGGCTGCCTCATAACCGGCAACAGCAAGAAGCTTATGACTTCCGAAAGACTTATTAAAAGTCAGCGCGTTAGTCCAAACCCATTCGCTTCCGAAATAAGCATTTTCACTATAGGTAGGTGTGGCAATATTTTCAGCATTCTCATAGGTAGCTCCGGTCCAATCAGTATTATAACCATTCTGAAAACTACCCCCAAAGGTTGACCGGAAACTCAACGATTCCAGTATTTTCACATCCGCGAACATGCTTCCCAGAATCCGGACATCCTGATTCCGATCATCTGCATTCCGGTTTAACTCAGCAAACCTGTTTCGGGTATTACCAAGTCTGGGCGCAATTCCGTTTCCACCATAATCGCCAGGCTGAAAAGTCCTTGAAATTCCGGGAGTGGTTTGAGTAATTACAGCCGGAATAATCGGTTGAGTATTATAAATACCAGCAAACGGACTGCCTTCGTTTCTGTTACCCGCCAGACCTAAGCCTGTGCGACCGGTAACGGTTAGATTTTCTCCAATCGTTACCCGGTCCTTAATTTTAAATTCCGAGTTTATGCGGGCAGAAACCCGTTCAGAAAAGTTTGTGATAACTATACCATCCTGCTTGAAGTAGTTTAAACCAGCATAGAAGCTTGCGTTTTCGTTACCCCCTTGTAAAGAAAGGTCATGATTGGTAATCAAAGCTTTGCGTGTGAGAAGATCAAACCAATCCGTATCGGCAGCCCAACTTGGAAGTGTAGGGTTTGCATTGGAAGATGGTCCATAGAATGGATGAGTCTCACTTGTTCCATCATTATCATACACAAGCCATTGTAAATCTGCCATTTCCTGCGTGTTCAATAGAAAATCAGGCTTTTTACCAGGATCTTGTGTACCATAATACATGTCGTAGTTAACTTTTACACCACTCTTTGTACCTTTTTTGGTGGTGATCATAATAACACCGTTGGCAGCACGAGAACCATAAATAGAAGCTGCACCTGCGTCCTTTAACACCGACATTGATTCTACATCATTGGGGTTGATTGTAGAGATATCAAACGTGGGCACGCCATCTACAATATAAATAGGATCATTATTTCCAAATGAGTTAAAACCCCGAATCCGCACCTTTGCAGGCTCACCCGGGCGGCCATCGCCAGTTACCGTAACACCGGCAACCCGGCCTTGTAATTGGTTGGTTACGTTACTACTGGGAATAGCTACCAGATCTTTCATCTTCACTGTTCCTACGGCCCCTGTTAAATCCTTCTTTTCCTGAGAAGCATAACCCGTAACAACGATTTCCGAAAGTTCAGTAACATCAACCTTCATGTTTACATCAATCACCGTATTAGCTCCTACTTCAACCTCCTGAGAGGTATAGCCAATAAAGGAGAATAACAGTTTGGCGCCAGAACCTACCGTTAAGGTGAATTTTCCAGATGTGTCGGTTACGGTTCCGTTGGAGGTTCCACTAACGATTACGTTTACACCTGGCATTGTTGAACCGCTTTCATCTCGAACGGTTCCGGACACTACCCTGTCTTGCGCGAGCACGGCATGCGAACCGGCCAACCACAAGAAGAGAAGCAACATGCGCTTCGCTTTGCTGTACAGTTTTTTCATGGTCATTTGATTGGGTTAATTGTTTAGGGAAAAAATTTAATAAGGGTTAATAAGTTCTTTACAATAGTTCATATTGAATAAAAACTTCCAACAAAATAAAAGTAATAAGTCGGTTTACATCAAAATTAGCTAAAAATAATTTTGCAAACGTTGCCGCAATCGATTCCGGTAACGGTAGCAATGACGTTTGATGGGCAACTTATAGTCCTAACGACTATTAGCAGGCCGTTAATAAACTATGATGATCAGATGAATTGTGTGCGCACACATTCTGAAACTGAGAACAATTTGTTATCTTGAAAAAGAAGGGATATGTGTTCAAACTCAAATTACGAATGTGATTGACAGTATAGATCCAAAGAATATTCGGATAAAGGACATTGCTAAAAAGGCAGGTGTTTCTGAGGGAACGGTCGACCGTGTGCTTCACAATCGAGGCAAGGTTTCTGTGAAATCAACTGAAAAGGTTAGGAGAGTACTGAAGGAAATCAACTATACACCCAACCTGATTGCTCGAACCTTAGGAGTAAACAGGAATTACAGGCTAGTTGCTTTAACACCTGATCCAAACCTGGACCCCTTCTGGCAGCAATCGTTTGAAGGCATAAAAGCCGGAGAAGCTCAACTGGTTCAATTCGGGATTCATTTTAATGTTGAATACTCCTTTTATGATCCAACTAAAAAGGAAACTTTTCAAAAAGCAGCCCTTGAAATATTCCACTCACACCCGGATGGGGTGTTGGTGGCTCCCCTATTCTATTATGCTTCTATTCCCTTTTTCAAAGAACTGGCAGAAGCTAAGATCCCATTCATATTGTTTAACACACACATACTGGAGGCAAAAGCGCTTAGCTTTATAGGACAAGATTTGTTTAAGAGCGGAAATCTTGCCGCTGAACTTGTATCCATAGGTCAACCGGCAAATAGTACTTTTGCTGTCGTTCACATCAATGAAGATCTCCCTAACTCCGTGCACCTGGTGGAAAAAGAGAAAGGGTTCAGAGACTACTTTGTGAGCCCGGGAAATAGTCACACAATCAAAACGTATGTTTTAAACAATACCGACATCGAATCATTTCAGGAAAGTGTTACGAAGATTTTCAACGATACTTTCCTTGCCGGGATATTTATTACAACTTCCAAGGCATATCTGATTGCACCCATCGTAAAGAAAATAAATCCCACCATACGTATTGTTGGGTACGATCTGATCAAAGAAAATATGGATTGTCTTAATCAAGGCTCGATTCATTTTCTCATCAACCAAAACCCGATGCGACAAGCCAAGTTGGGCATTCAGGCATTAGCAAACCATCTGCTCTTTAAAAAGAGAATTCCTTCCCTTCACCTCTTCCCCCTGGAAATTATCACACCACAAAATGTCTCTACGTATTTATCACACGAAGGCAACCTGACGGGTATAACCGTTTGACCTTTTAGTTGTATTTTCGCGACTCACTTCTAGTATGAAAGAGTCTGAAAAATATCCAGTATCATTAACCAATTCCTTAACGGGAAAGAAAGAACTTTTTAAATCTATCAACCCGGGCTTTGTGGGGATGTATGTGTGTGGGCCAACCGTGTATAATGATGTTCATCTGGGAAACGTAAGAACCTTTCTAACCTTTGATATTGTTGCCCGCTATTTAAGATTTCTGGGATACAAGGTTCGTTATGTGCGCAATATTACCGATGTAGGGCACCTGGAGAATGACGCTGATGAGGGTGAAGATAAAATTGCGAAGAAAGCCCGGCTCGAACAACTGGAACCCATGGAAGTAGTGAAGCATTATACGGAGGGGTTTCATGAAGTAATGCGTCAGTTTAACATCCTGCCACCCAGCATTGAACCCAGTGCTACCGGCCACATTGTTGAACAAATTCAGATTACGCAAAACCTCATCGCCAAAGGATTAGCCTACGAATCCAATGGATCGGTTTATTTTAATGTACGCAAGTATAATCAGGATCATCACTATGGAATTCTATCGGGCCGCAATATTGAAGAGTTAATGGAAAGCGGTCGCGAGCTCGACAATCAGGATGAGAAACGGGAGAAGATTGATTTTGCTTTATGGAAAAAAGCTTCGCCCTATCATATTATGCGGTGGCCTTCTCCCTGGGGCGATGGTTTTCCCGGATGGCATATTGAGTGCACGGTAATGAGCACAAAATATCTGGGCGAGACATTTGACATTCATGGCGGTGGCATGGATTTGAAATTTCCGCATCATGAATGTGAGATCGCGCAAGGCACCGGGGCTACTGGAAAATCACCTGTCAACTATTGGTTGCATTCCAATATGTTAACGGTAAATGGTCAGAAGATGAGCAAGTCGCTCGGCAACTCCTTTCTACCCCGCGAACTTTTTGCCGGCACACATGCCCTTCTCGACCGGGGTTATGGCCCTATGGCCGTGCGCTTTTTTATGTTACAATCTCACTACTCCAGCACACTCGATTTTTCTAATGATGCCCTACAAGCTGCCGAAAAAGGGTTCAAAAAGTTGATTAATGCACTCGGGTTAATAAAAAAAATGGAGCATGCTGGCGGTTCTGTATCAGAGATTGATGGGGCAAGCAAAGACCTCTCGAGACTGGCCCACGAGTGTTTCTTGAACATGAGTGATGACTTTAATACAGCTAAAACCCTGGCGGTATTATTTGAAATGTCCGCACGCATAAACGACATGAAATCAGGCAACCTGCCTATCGAAAAACTGGACTCGGAAGCTTTTACCACTTTCAGGAAAACCTACATTGGGTTTATGGAAAATGTATTGGGTTTGGAAGAAGAGAAAGAACAAAATGATGAAGTGCTTAAAGGCACCATCAACCTATTGATTGAATTACGCAAAAAAGCCCGTACAGATAAAAACTTTGTACTCTCCGATAAGATAAGAGATGATTTAAAGAAACTGGGTATTCAAATTAAAGATGGAAAAGATAGTGAGATGACCTACTCATTTGAATAGGTCATCTTAGTCTATTATTTTTTTTCAGTCTTCTCGGAGTTACTTACAAAAGCTATCCGCTTACTATCGGGTGACCACGAAGGCACATTAATTGTACCCTGGCCGCCATAGAGATAAGCAATTACTTTAGGCGCTCCGCCTGCCGCTGGCATTAAACGCAGCATAACCTGCTTGTAGGAAGGATGATCGTTAGGACTGACCGTTGTTGGAAAAGAAATAAATACAATCCACTTCCCATCGGGTGAGAGATGCGGAAACCAATCGTTGTACTCATCAAAAGTAATTTGCTCACGGGCAGAGCCATCCGGTTTCATGCGCCAGAGTTGCATGGTGCCGCTCTCGCTGGAATTATAGTAAATGTATTTTCCATCGGGGGAATACTCACAACCATCTACATGAAACCCGTTGTTGTTGGTGAGTTTTATTTCTTCGCCTCCGTTGACATTAATTTTATAGATATCATAATGCACGCCATCGCGTTGGCCAACAAAGACGAGCTCTTTACCATTGGGCGACCATCCGTGCAAATAGGAAGGTGTTTTCTCTGTTATTAATTTGGGAGTTCCACCACTCAGCGGTAATGTATATATGGTTGATCCTCCACCTGGCAATCCATCGCGATGATGACTGATGGCCAGCATTTTTCCATCGAATGAAATCACATGGTCGTTATTGTTTCGGTTGGCAAAATCGGTATTCAATTTCACCTTGGCTCCACCTTCAATCGGTATGGTAAACAACGATCCATCTTCATTAAACAATAATTTCTTTCCGTCCGGCATCCAGTTAGGAGCTTCAAATCTTCCGGTGGATTCATGAATGACTTTTCGTGTTCCATCAAATACATTCATCGTTTCCAACCGGCTTCCAATAAATCCTTCCCGGTTAGGATTATATCTTTCATCCACCGGTTTATCAATCCTTACATTCCAGGCCTTTGCTTCTTCAATCACGGATTCATTATGCGCTGAAATAAATAGCCCAATCAAAACCTGATCTTGTAAGGCCGGGTGCACATAACGACCTACTTCCTGCAGTGGCTCTCCTACATGAGCCACTCTCATAATGTAAACTTTTCCAACGCGCTCAAGTTGAATTATCTGAATGCCTTTTTTTGAAAATCGGATTTCATCTTCGGGATCGCGCATATGGGCACCCCGTAATTGTCGCCATTGCATCGTTGTGAGACCATCCCCATGAACGGTAGCAATAATGTGAGGTGCGTCTTCCTCAACCGAGTTGCGAGCCATCCATCCTATTTTACGGTGCGGATCAGTTCCTTTTCCAACAAATGCAAAATTGGCCGTGGCGATAAAGTCTCCGATTATTGGCTTGTAGGTATAATGGAACTCATCGCGACCGAACCATATGTTATAGCCGCTTCCTCTTAATTGGTACTCCTGCCTTTCAGCATCATAAACTGTAGTGCCTTGGTTTTTCGGTTTTCCAATATCTGTGTGATTTTCAAAGATGCCTACCGGTGTTTGCGACATGGCCGGGAAGATAAAACAACACCATAAAATTCCAACAAGTGTTTTCATAGATTTGAATTAAGTGATGGCGCCTCTGAAGAGTGTTCAATATTAATTAATAAACCAGAACTTTCTTGACTACCCGTTAGTTAAATCTGAGATTGCAACTCCATGATTCTCAAAAAGATTTTCATTTTACCCATTAAAGTTTACCAGGCTACTATTTCTCCCTTGTTGGGAGCTCACTGCCGCCATTCTCCATCATGTTCGCAATACACCATTGAGGCAATCCTGGAATGGGGAGTACTAAAAGGCACCTGGCTGGGTATGAAGCGAATTGGCCGATGCCATCCCTGGGGCACCAGTGGCTTCGATCCCGTTCCCAAAAAGAAATAATACCACTCCTCCTGCCCTACTGCTGATCAGGAATTCTTTCTTCTGAATTGTGAAAATAAAATCTACATTTAGAAAAGTTATTCTTCCTTTTGTATGCCTGATTTTCAAATTAAGAAAACACCAAAAGATTATGATGTTTGTATAGTTGGTTCCGGTGCGGGTGGTGGCATGGCTGCCTATGTACTGGCCAATGCAGGAATTAAAGTAGTCTTACTGGAAGCAGGTCCTCTCTACGATCCTGCCAAAAATGTAACTCAAATGAAGTGGCCCTGGGAATCTCCTCGCAGAGGTGCCAGTACTCCGCTCCGGCATTTTGGAGACTTTGATGCAGCTTATGGTGGTTGGGAATTGGATGGCGAACCGTATACGCACAAGGATGGTACTAAGTTCGATTGGTTTCGTTCGCGCATGCTGGGTGGACGTACAAATCACTGGGGTAGGATTTCGCTTCGTTTTGGTCCGAAAGATTTTAAACGCAGAAGCATTGATGGCTTAGGTGACGATTGGCCGATCGGGTATGAAGATGTTGCGCCTTATTATGATAAGATTGACCAACTCATTGGTATCTTCGGATCAAAGGAAAACTTACCCAATGATCCCGACAGTATTTTCCTTCCACCACCCAAGCCTCGATTGCACGAACTCTTTATTAAGGAAGCTGGTAATAAACTAAGTATTCCCGTAATACCTTCCCGGCTTTCCATACTTACAAAACCCATCAACAAAGAACGTGGAGCTTGTTTCTTTTGTGCGCAATGTAATCGCGGCTGCACGGTGTACGGAGATTTTTCATCTTCCTCTGTTCTGGTTAACCCAGCGTTAAAGACTGGCAACGTAGATGTGATTCCGAACGCCATGGTTCGCGAAGTCAATACAAATTCAGAAGGAAAAGCAACCGGAGTTTCATTTGTCAACAAAGACGATAAGCAAGAATATACGGTGAATGCCAAAGTAGTTGTGTTGGCTGCCAGTGCCTGCGAATCAGCACGCTTGTTACTCAACTCCAAATCAACACAGTTCCCCAATGGCCTCGCTAACTCAAGTGGAGTGGTTGGTAAATATCTCCATGACTCAACAGGTGCCGATATGGGTGGCATTCTGCCTAAGTTAGTGGGCCGCAAAAGATACAATGAAGATGGTGTGGGCGGCATGCACGTTTATTCACCGTGGTGGCTGGAAAATAAAAAGCTGGATTTTCCACGCGGCTATCACATTGAATATTATGGTGGCATGGGTATGCCCGGGTATGGATATGGTTTTGGTATGCACAATACCAACAGTCAATATGCTGGTCGGGATGGTCAAAAACGTGGTGGAGGCTATGGCGCTTCCCTCAAAGATGATTACCGCTATTTTTATGGCGCAACTTTTGGTATGTCAGGACGTGGTGAATCTATTGCTATGGAAAGTAACTATTGCGAGATCGACCCTACTACCGTTGATAAATATGGAATCCCGGTGCTGCGTTTCCATTACAAATGGACTGACCACGAAGTGAAGCAGGCGAAACACATGAAAGAAACGTTTGCTGAAATTATAGAAACGATGGGTGGAGTTGTAACGTGGGGCAAAGCCAGCGCTGAAAATGATTATGGTCTTCAGGCTCCGGGGCGAATCATTCACGAAGTGGGAACAACCCGCATGGGCAACGATCCAAAAAAATCAGTGGTTAACAAACACAACCAGGCGCACGATGTAGATAACCTGTTCATAGTTGATGGGGGTCCGTTTGTATCGCAAGCTGATAAAAATCCAACCTGGACAATCTTAGCTTTATCGATGCGGGCCAGTGAATACATTATTGATGAATTAAAGAAACAGAATATTTGACCGCACCCTAAGTCCCTCTCCAAAGTAGAGGGACTTAGGAGCAGTCAACAAAAGAATAAGTAAACAATTAAAACAAAAGGGGTGAGGTTTATGGATAGAAGAAAATATTTAAAAACACTTGCGGTTAGTTCTCTCGGGGCAACTGCCTTACTTCAACAATCATGTGAACCTGCCACGGAAAAAACTCCGGAAGGTCCAACCTTCACCATTGATCGCACGCCAGAAGAATTGGCACGCGAACAAAAGTTGCTAAGTGAGACTTTCTTTGACGAGCACGAAATGAAAACGATTCGGATTCTCTCCGATATCATCATTCCTAAAGACGAAGTTTCTGGTTCTGCGTCAGAGGCAAAGGTGCCCGAGTTTATTGCGTTCATCGTAAAAGATATGCCGCGCCATCAAACTCCCATGCGCGGTGGTTTGAAATGGCTAGATATCCAATGCATGAAACGATTCAATGCTGATTTTGCATCCTGCACGCCAACACAACAGATAGAAATGGTTGACGAAATTGCTTATCCTGAAAAGGCAAAACCGGAGTTGCAACAAGGCGTGGCTTTCTTCAACCTGATGCGTGATTTAACTGCCTGCGGATTTTTTACCAGTGAAATTGGAATTAAAGATCTGGGTTATGTTGGCAATAAACCCAACCAATGGGATGGTGTTCCACAAGATGTTCTTGATCAATATGGAGTAAAGTACGATGAGCGCACACTGGCTGAAAGTGTAAAGTTTGACAGTTAGTATAGCGGTAATCGGTAGGCAGTAATCGGTAGGCAGTAATCGGTATGCAGTACAAATAAAATGTCTATTCACTAAGCAACAAGAAACAAGTAACTATAAAAATATGACTACCCGAAGAAGTTTTATTAAACAAGCCGGCCTTGCTGCTGCAGCCGTAACCATTGTGCCACGTCATGTAATTGGAGGCAGTGGCTTCATCGCACCCAGCGATAAAATTGTTGTAGCCGGCATTGGTGTTGGTGGTAAAGGCGAAAGTGATATCGCCAGTTTTGCTAAAAGCGGGAAAGCCGATATTGGATTTCTTTGTGATGTAGATGATCGCAGGGCAGCCAATACAGTAAAGAATTTTCCCAAAGCAAAATATTATAAAGACTATCGCAAAATGCTCGATGAAAATCACAAGAGCATCGATGCAGTTTCTGTTTCTACTCCTGACCACATGCATGCTATACAAGCCCTGGCCGCCATGGAATTGGGCAAGCACGTGTATGTGCAAAAGCCATTGACACACGATATCCACGAAGCCCGCATGCTCACCGAAGCAGCGAAGAAATATAAAGTGGTTACTCAAATGGGTAACCAAGGTGCCTCCGGAGATGGTGTTCGTCAAATGCGCGACTGGTACGATGCCGGAATCATTGGTGACGTGCATACCGTATACTGTTGGACGAACCGCCCGGTGTGGCCGCAAGGAATTCCGTGGTCGACTAATAAAGTTGAAATTCCAAAAGAGTTAGATTGGAATCTATGGTTAGGAACGGCACCCTTCAAAGATTATGTAGAAAAGATTGTTCCGTTTAATTGGCGAGGATGGTGGGATTATGGCACCGGTGCGTTGGGCGATATGGCTTGTCATCTTATTGAGCCACCCTTTCGTGTATTGGGCCTCGGCTATCCCACAGAAGTGGAATGCAGCGTAGGCAGCGTTTATGTAGATGAATTCAGACGCGGATATTTTCCAGATAGCTGTCCTCCTTCTTCCAATGTAATCATGACATTCCCCGGACAAGCCGGCAAGCCAAATGTTAAATTCCATTGGATGGATGGTGGCATTCAACCGGAGAGACCGGAAGAATTAGGCCCTAATGAAATGATGGGCGATGGCGGAAACGGTGTAATCATGGTAGGCACAAAAGGTAAGATGATGTGTAGTACCTACGGACTCAACCCACAGTTGTTGCCTACATCAAGAACAAAAGAAGTGACTGTTCCGCAGCTTCACAAGCGTGTGACCGGTGGTGCTGAAGGTCATTATGCGCAATGGGTAGAAGGTTGTATTGCTGGGTATGGAAAAGCAGATTTATCATCGCCATTTGATTTAGCGGGACCATTAACGGAAGGACTTTTAATGGGTAACCTCGCCATTCGCAGCTATGATATTCGCAAGCCGCGCGTAGGCGGAAGAGAAGGCCAGTTCGATTATCCGGGCCGCTTTATTAAACTACTGTGGGATGGACCCAATATGAAGATCACGAACTTTGATGATGCCAATCAATTCGTGAAACGTGAATACCGTACTGGATGGTAGGTCGTGTGTAGTAATTCAAAAGTAGGCAGTATGCAGTTGGCAATGGGCAGTCGTCACCAGCCTATGTTATTGTAAGATTTGTTTATTGCCCTTTTTGAAAATTTAATGACAAGACCTCAAAAAAAACATTTACAACCCGAATTATTATGCCGTTTCAAAAACTTCCAATTACCAAAACAAATAATCTTTCCCGAAGAGGTTTTATTAAAAGTGCCGGCCTTGCAGCAGCAGCCTTTTCTATTGTACCACGTTTTGTGTTAGGCGGCCCGGGATTTCTCGCGCCCAGCGATACACTTTATATTGCCGGCATTGGGGTGGGCGGAAAAGGTACCAGCGACCTGACCGGGTTTGCAAGAAATCCAAAAGCAAAAATTTCTTTCCTGTGCGATATTGACGATCGTCAGGCGCAGGAATCCAAAACAAATTTTCCAGCCGCTAAGTCCTACAAAGACTTTCGCGTGATGTTGGATAAGGAAGCCAAAAACATCGATGCAGTTTCAGTCTCTACGGCCGACCATACACATGCAGTAGCCGCTATGGCCGCCATGCAACGGGGCAAACATGTCTATGTGCAAAAGCCTCTTACGCACGACATCTATGAAGCCCGTATGCTTACTGAAGCAGCCAAGAAATACAAAGTTGTTACGCAAATGGGTAATCAATATGCTTCCGCAGATTTTGTAAGAACAGCAAAAGAATATGTAGACGCAGGTTTGACTGGCGATGTGCATACGGTTTCCTGCTGGTCGAACCGGCCTGTGTGGCCACAAGGCATTCCTACTCCTACTGGCAAGCATGAAATTCCTAAAGAAGTAGATTGGGATTTATGGCTGGGCCCTGTTAAGCATGTTGATTACAATCCTGCCTATCATCCTTTTAACTGGCGCGGCTGGTGGAATTTTGGAACGGGCGCATTAGGTGACATGGCCTGTCATATTATGGATGCAGCATTCCGAATTCTTCCTATCGATTTCCCTTCGGAAGTTGAATGCAGTACGACCACAGCCTGGTCCGACTTCTTTGTGATGGCCGATTATAAAGATAGCTGTCCAGCTTCTTCGATTATTCACTTGAAGTTTCCGCGCACCGATGGCAAAGGCAACATTAATTTTACGTGGATGGATGGCGGACTTATTCCGAAAAGACCTGATGAATTGTTACCAGACGAATTGATGGGTGATGGTGGCAATGGCTACATCTTTGAAGGCACGAAAGGAAAACTGATTGGCAACTACGAGCGCCCTCCTATTCTGCTACCATCTAAAAGAATGAAGGAGGAAGCCTTGCCAAAGCCAACCCTTGCACGTGTAGCGGGTGGCGAGGCCGGTCATTATACCCAATGGGTTGATGCCTGCATTGCGGGTTATGGAAAAGTACAGTTAAGCTCACCCTTTGAATATGCCGGACCGTTTACTGAGGCGGTGCTGATGGGCAATCTTGCAATCCGTAGTTATGGCATGGACGCTGAAAAAGGATTCCCTGGTAGAAAGAAATTACTGTGGGATGCCAAGAACATGAAGATCACCAACTTCGATGCGGCCAATCAGTTTGTGAAGAGCGAATACAGACCTGGTTGGAGTCTTTAGTTATATTGTTTAACCGCAGAGAACGCGGAGTTCCGCAAAGGCACTTTATGCCAACGTTTCGTTTTTCTTTGCGCCCTTTGCGTGCTCTGCGGTTAAATATAGAAACAAATGGAAGACAAAAAATTCATTCAGCAACTCCTCTCACAAAATGCTGCTGCATTTGTTGATTTCGTATCACAGCAACCGGAAGCAAAATTTTTAGAAACTCCCAATAGTAAATGGTCGGTAGGCCAAAACCTTGAGCATTTAATCAAAAGTCTGGCACCCGTGAATCAAGCTTTGATGTTGCCGGGCTTTATGTTGCGATTACTTTTTGGTAAACCTAATCGCACCCCACGAAGTTATGCTGAACTGGTTGATCGCTATAGACAAAAGCTTGCAGCCGGAGGCACAGCCACCGGTAGGTTTGTGCCCGCGACTATCACGTGGTTGGAGAAAGATAAAAAGATCGTTGCTTTTAAAAACGAAACCGAAACGATGATCAGGAGATTAAACTCGTGGCGAGAAGATCAGTTAGATCAATACCTACTGCCCCACCCGCTGCTGGGTAAACTTACCTTGCGGGAGATGCTGTTCTTTTCGGGGTACCATATTGAGCATCATAAAGAATTGCTGGAGGAACGAGCATGATCGATGGTCATGCAAATCATAACACTCATAAAATAAAAAAACCTCTGCCAGATGTGGTCAGAGGCTTTCATTCTTTTTGGATGCTCATCGTATTTTTGTTTTAGAAAAAATGAATTTCTTCACCTGATGATACTCATTGCTGTTCAATCCAAAGATGGCCCGGATGTACTTCTTGGCAGAGCGGGCAGCAACAACTACAGAGTTTACGTCTCCATAATAAATTTGATAAAGATGGAGTCGTGCATGGCTTAACCTGACCCGGGTTTCTTTTACGGTAACGTTGTGGCTACGAAGTTTTGACACATGTTTAAGAAGACCCACCACGGACAAGTGATATTCAGTAGGTTGGTACAAGGGTTCCATGCTCACCAATTGTACAAGCTGGGCAAAATGGTTGGTCATGCTCTCAAACCCTCGTTGCGAAAACGGTCTGCCTTTTTCTGACTGGCCTACACCTTCCCCGGATGGAATCGGGTCCCGGCTTTTTCTTCGGCTTGTCATTTGTCGAAGGAGCACACGCGCATCCTTCATGGTTTGTTCGCTGGCGCCCGAAGCAGCCAGGGTAAAGGTGATGCTCGATACCAGTTTGGGTAAACCGGCAAAGAC
>JALHRJ010000053.1 GCA_022841475.1 Cyclobacteriaceae bacterium
GAACACGATCCGATAGCTGGAAATTGGTGAACAGTTTCTCTTCGAATGATTTTCGTCCTTGCATGACCAAAGATAAATTTCATTCTTATATTTATAAAGTAGTTGTGCAACATACACAACATGTTTATGAAATTGTTGTATGAGGTGAAATCAGTTGTACCTCTTTTGGATTTTAGCTCATACTTCGCGCAACTGCAAGCATCCTATACGGTTAACCTGCAAATCTTTCGTTTCTAAAATAATCAGGCCACCACCTCATCAAACACCCTTACAAACTCCTTCATCTCGTCCACAGTTCCAATACTAACCCTACACCACTCTCGTTGCTGGTAGTCCCACACGCGAATCAAAAATCCGCGTTCATCTAACTTCGCTAAAATGGTCTTCCCATCTTTGGGTGCAGGAAACAGCACCACGTTGGTTTGCGGGTTGCCACAAAATAATTTTTTCTTAGCCAGGTAATCGGTAAGCACTTTGCGTGCGATCGCATTCTTTTCACGCGTCATTTTCATAAAGTCCTCATCGCCCAAGCTGGCTTTTGCTGCCGCCAGTGCAGTTTGGCTCGGAGAAATGGTATCGCCATACTTGCCTACTTTTTTCAAGACATCAGGATGTGCAACAATATAACCGATCCGCAAACCGGCTAATCCGTAAATCTTTGAAAATGTTTTTGACACAATCAGATTGGGTGTGTTCTGTAATAGGGGAACCACAGACTTCTGCTGAGCGGGTTCGAGGAACTCTATGTATGCTTCATCGGCATACACCAACGTTTTTTTTGAGGCCTCCTCACAAAAAGATTTCACCACATCTGTATTTACTACAGTGCCTGTTGGGTTGTTGGGATTGCAGGCAAACACGAGGCGGGTATCAGTCTTAATAGCCGATAAAAGTTTTTCATAATCAAACTCAAGCTTATCATTGAGATCAACCTTATCCCAGGTAGCGTTCATCTGCTGCGCATAGTTCATCAGCAATGAAAAAGTTGGATATGCTGAAAGCACCCGACCCCCTTCAAGACCGTAGGCTATCCCTGTCTGACAAAGTAATTCACCAGAACCAGCGCCTAGTAAAATAAAGGAAGGGTCTACGCCTTCTTTCTCTGCTAGCATTTTCCGGAATTGCTCCATTTCATCAAAGGCATAACGGTTGCCTTGATTTAAGCTCTGCATCACTGCCTTTCTTGCTTTATCGGAAGGGCCATAAGGATTCTCATTTGAGTTGAGCCTTACCTTCGCACCATTGAGTTTAGGCATCTCGAAAAATGCTCTTTCGGCCTCACTTACCGGAGCTGCCATTAAACTACTAACAAGGGCCGGTGTAACTGTAAGCCCTGCTGTCAGTGCTAAGGTGGACTTAAACCAATCTCTACGACTAATGGGTTTTTTCATGGTTATCTTTTTATAATTAATTCAATCTTCAAGTTGCCAATCCTCCTTAAATTTTCCTTCAAAACTTTCTTTGTTCATCGTAATTACCGCCAGGGCTGCTTATAGGTGGCGGTAACATAAGCTTCTCCATCCAACACAATCATGGGGTCGCCTACATTCTTTGGATGGTTTCTTTTTTCAAGTCGGTAAGAACCAGGCCCCTTCGTTTGAGAGTTGTAATAAATACGATCGCCTTTTAAATACCAGGTGCCTCGATCAGATCCTTGAGAAGACGTGCCGCCATACAAATCTGGGGTACTGACTGTGCGCGAACTTTCCCCTCTATAGATATAAGTTCCATCCGCATTTAAGGTAATGCAATTATTAGTACTACTATTCAACGAATTGCTCATGTAACACCATTGACCGACCAACTCTGGGGCAACATATCCTTCGCCAATATTATTTGCGGAAGTCGATATTGAATTGCCAGTACCCCGATTATATAAAACCTGCTGCCCGTTGGCCGTAAGCTTTAGCTGATCGCCATTGATCGCATAGGCAAACATGACTTTTCCCTGTGAAGTGGTAAGCGTAATATGTCCTTGTGATTCTTCATAGAGAAATGTATTACCAATGTAAACACATTGACCATTGGATTTAAACTCAATAGTCTCACCATTGCCCGACCAAATTCCAACTAAATTTACTTTGGCATCTCCCCCACCTGATTGTTGTGTGGATTGGGTAGAGCCCGCTGCTGGTGCTTGTTCTACTCCGCCTGCTCTGGAGAAAGTTATTGCGGCATCCAGATCACCACCAGATAATGTTAAAGAATTCGCTTGCTGCGAATACGTATATGTGGTAGTCTGCCCTGCTTGAGAGATAGAAAGTTTGTTATCTGTGGTCGTAAATTTTATACTCTCACCATCAAACTCACCCGTGCCATTTTCATTTAGTATCAGGGTCATTTGATAGCCAAATTGAGAATTTTGCCAAAGACCATAAATTTTACTTTGCTGCTGAACCTTTGCACCAATCTGAGCTGATAGTGCTAGTGGCGAAAAGATGATAAGTAAAAAGGTGATTTTCATTGGGGTGAATGATCCAACGAATTTACTAAAATCAGGAAATAAACTAAGGAACTTCAGGAGGAATTATGCCCATTTTCCGCATCAGAAAAGTAGCGTTGGCCTTTTGTGCTACACCCGGATGAAGTTTATAATCGAAGGTTAAATTGTCATTTTCAATTTTCCCCTCAAAACAGGCATTTGCAACCTGATCTTTATATTGAACAGCAAGATCTCCCAAGGCAATATCATGCGTAGCCAACACGACCAGGGCATGCATATCTTTTACTTGCTTCAGTAATTCACGCGAACCTAATTGTTTATCCGTAGAATTGGTGCCTTTCAGGATTTCATCCAACAAAATAAGCATGGGTTTGCCTTCATGAAGTTCGCGAATGATAGATTGAAGCCGATTGAGTTCCGCAAAAAAATACGATTGATGATCTTGCAATGAATCAGTAGTTCTCATGCCCGAACGGAGAGCTACTAACGGCATGTTCCAATAACTTGCGCAGACGGGCGAACCAATACTACCTAAAACAAAATTAACCCCCAGCGATCGTAGAAAGGTACTCTTACCCGCCATGTTGGCGCCCGTGATTAACCAGATCGTTGCGGGTTTTCCAAGATTAAAATCATTTGTGATTCGAATGGTATCCGGAATGAGCAGATGACCGGCATCACGGGTCTCCAGAGCCAATGCTTGATTTACTTCTGCAAAAGCGTAAGTCGGAAAATTGAAATGAAGTGTCGCTAAAGAAAGAAGTGCATCCCAGTCACCCAACGATTCTAACCAATGGGGTAACTCATTCGCATTCTCTTCGCGCCATTTTTCCAATCTGGCTACAGCATGAAAATCATAAAGAAATAATCCATTTCCGAACTGCATTGCAATAGGATTCATTCGCGACTCCAGGGCATTCACCAAAGCAGAAAACTCTTTTACTTTCTCAAATGCTTGTGTTGCTATTGCATGATGTTTTTGCATCCAAACTGACGCTACCTTTTGTTGTGCAAGTTGTTCAAAAATAAGCGCGTAGTTGCTCAATACCTTTCTACCTGAACTTAACACACGCTGAAACTCACCAATTCGTTTTGCTTGAAATCCCGCTATAGTAAGTTGGATCACCATCATCACAAACAACAACGGAAAATAACTCCAGCTATAAATTGTAAAGCCTAAAAATGTTAACGTAATAACAGGAAGTGCCCAGCGCAATATCGTGCAGATGTTCTTTTCATAAATAAATGGCTTCTCCTTTAGCCAAGCCAACAATCCTGATCGGTCAAAACCAAAATCATTGATCTGCCGGCCAAGGGCCCACGCATGTTGTCTGAACTCCAGCATCCCGCCTGCCTCACGCACCGCTTCTTGCCGAAGTAACAATTCTTCTTTTGAAAAGGGTAAGTTTTTTAGTTCAAACGCAAGTCGTTCTTCTCCCAATTGTGTTCCACACCTATTCAGGAATTGAAATACGGAACCTGGCCCAAACAAATCAAGGTCATACCCATAGGGATGATGTTGATCCGCAAAGCGATTGCCATCAGAAAAATCAACGGCCTCATAGACAAAAGCCTTTGCTTCATTTCTATTTAGGATTTCCAGGTAGCTGGCCAACTGCTTTTTTTCCTGCAACACCGATTGGCGTCTGACAAGAAAAATAAAAACAATAATCGGAAAAGGAAGCAACCAGAAAAGAATGGATTCTGAAAATCCCAAATAGATCAATAGACCACTCAGTAAAACAAGCACTACCCTACTCCAGGCATATCGGCTGATTATTTTCTCAATCTTTACCCGGTCTTGTTGAAATTGTTGTGCGCGATTATTATAAAATTCAGTAGTGGGCATAAGGCGCTGCGCTATCAAATCATTTTTTCAATGATTGTCATAAGCTTGCCTAAATACTTTGCATCGGCTTCATCGAAATCATTCAATTTATCACTATCAACATCTAACACGAGTGCAACTTCATTATTCTTGAGTGCCGGTAATACGATTTCAGATTTGGAATCTGAACTACACGCGATATGACCCGGAAATTCATCAACGTTAGCAACCAGTATCGTTTTCTTTTCCTTCCAACTGGCACCACATACACCCTTTCCATAAGCAATGCGGGTGCAGGCAATAGGTCCCTGAAAAGGGCCAAGTACTAATTCATTATTTTTTACTAGGTAGAACCCAACCCAAAAAAAATTCATAGTTTGTTTAAGTGCTGCCGCTATGTTCGATAAATTAGCAATCACATCAGGCTCACCCGTAGTAAGCGCCTCAATCTGCGGAATGAGTGCCTGGTATCGCGAAGTCTTGTCTGTAGAATGAGATAGGATCAGATTTTCTGCCATGCGTATTAAGATGAGCAGGCAAAAATAGAAAAAGGGAGTGGGGAATCAGTCGTTTATGACTGATAAAAGAGGAGAACGATGATTATGGCAATCAAAATCCCGATAATCTGAATAATACCGCGCGATCTCATAGGAGGAATTTCCAGAAATTAACTCTGGAACTTCTGCCAAAGAAACTGTTGGCTTAATTACCCTTGTCGGGATAAATGGTGGAACCGGTATTAATAATGAGCATTTTGTCATCAGCTGGCAGTTCGTCTCTCATCTGAAGTAATAACGCCAGGCCCGCTATACCCGAAGGCTCGCACCGAATGGAATGTTTACGAGCAATGTCCAATGCTTCCTCAATTAAATTCTCATCGATATCCAGAATGCCGGACAGATTTCCAATCCGTTGATTCTGAATAAGTGAGTTGATATAAAATTGGTAGTCATCCAGCGAAGGCAAATAGTACGAAAACAATTTATCCATGCGCGAATTAGCATCGCGGGTGGTGGCTCCCATAAAATTACACTTACTAATCTTTTGAATATCTCCTAAAAAGCGGGGATCGTGTTTGTAGATTCGATTGTTGAATTCCCGTTCAACAATAATTAAAATATTTACAAACAAATCACCTGTACCAAAAGGCACAAAGCAGTAAGCCGGATTTTCGTTCAGCACTTCATAAGAAAGCCAATCGTAATAATTATCATTAAAGCGATCGAGAATCTCCCGATACGTAATATCTATACCTTCTTTATTATGAGTGAGTTCTTTAATTTCCTTTCCCGTGAGTGACTCTTTGCTCAGGTCCGTTTCAAATACTTCACAGCCCATTTTTCTCAGCGACTCTTTAATCGCAGGGCTGATTCGATAATCCATCAACACTTTTAGTTTCGTATTGACTTTATACAAATTAAAAAAATGTTGAATGGCCGCAGCAGCACTACCGGAAGAAATTATAGAGACCTCTTTTATATTATATCGTTTGGCTTTGATCAAAACCTCCCACGCCATACGGGCTTTGTGCGTGCCGGTTGGGTTCGTGCTCTCATCCTTTAACCACACATTGGTAAAGCCCGGCACTTCTATCTTAACTGTATTCGATGCCGGAAATTTTGGCTCATAAAATGGACGCGGTGGAAATTCCGGCTGTGAAGGATCGTTTAATGACGGCACATACAGCCCTGTTATTTCTTCTGTTGTGTTGCTTTGCGCTTTCTCATCATCCATCTGCTCCTTTATCAGATCAATCTCCTTCTTGCTGAGTTTTTCCAGCAACACATTCGCAATTTTAGTCGCAAATGATTCCATGTGCACAGGATCAATGGCCTTTACGGGATCCTGATCGGCAGTCTCATCCTCTTCCTCGTCCAGCAGGTTTTTATACTTCGTTGCAAACCGTGCGTTAATCAATGCATTCCAGTCGAGTTGATTTTGAGTTGCAAACAAGCTGAGCAAATTACGAAGTGACTGTGTACCACCCGGTGGGCTCTTTAGGTTAAAGGCTCTGCGCAACAAATCTTCAGAAGGTCCTTGTGGATAGCTAAGGGAAAGCTGAGGATCCAGCGAAGGTGTATTCTTGATAAAATCCTTGACCGCCTTTTGAAGGCCATGAATAAAACTCCAACGGCCGGTGCCTACCGACTCGTGATGACCCGTGCGGGCAAGCTGTTCACGAATGAGATCGAGAATTTCTTTTGGGATTCGCTTGGCTGATGCTTTCTTCATGAATGACAAAAGATCGCTGTATCTGCTGAGATTCGCAACCCATTGGCATAATTACCATTGTTATGGTATAATATATTACTCTCCGGCAGCCTTAGGAGTATTTTCATTGTCGTTCAGGAATGTTGATTCCTTAGGATTTGATTCATTTAAGTCAATTCCTGGAGTAAGGGAAATATCTATTATAGACTCCTGAACAACGATGGTTTCTGAAACTTCCATTGATTCTTCCTTAAAGAATTTCTTTTGTGAAAAAAGAATGATCACCACGCCAATGAAAATGGAAGAGTCAGCAATGTTGAACACAGGGCTAAAGAATTCAAAATACTGACCCCCTTTAAAAGGAACCCACTCGGGCCAATAAAAGTGAAACAAAGGGAAATATAACATGTCAATTACCTGCCCATGAAACCATGGCGTTGGCGAATCCACCGGAGCATTGTTTAAAAACACACCATAAAAAGTACTGTCGATAACATTGCCGATGGCACCACCTAAAATAAGCGCAAGGCAAATAAGAAACCCATTGTGGGCTTGCTTCTGCACCATCTTTACCAGGTAATACGCTATACCAATCATCGCAAAAATGCGAAAAATGGTAAGGGCAAGTTTTCCAAATTCACTCTCCCATCGAATGCCAAAGGCCATGCCCGGGTTAAGGAGGTAATGCAACCTGAACCAGGATCCCAATACGTTTACCTCCTGGTGGATGTACATATAATTATATACCAACAGTTTGCTTGTCTGGTCGGCCAGGATAATAATCAGTGCAATAAAAAAATATTTCTTATAATCCATTTTCTTCTTTTTCTAAACGGGTTAATTCACCGTTATCTTCACCTTTAATACAAACTCATCCATATCTACCTCCGTGTATCCGATCAACAATTCCTTTAACTCAAGGGAAAGAGCCTGGGTTTCGGTGCGGATATAATCTTTATGCTCGGATAATGCAGTTAGTGCAGTCTCTCCCTTTTCTACTTCAATTGTAATTTTATCAAGAACCTCGAGGCCCATATCCTTGCGCAGATTTTGCACACGGTTTACAAAATCGCGGGCTATGCCTTCACGTTTTAACTCATCTGTTAACGTAATGTCAAGCGCAACAGTTAATCCATTTTCTGAGGCTACCGCCCAACCAGGGATATCTTCTGAGGAAATCAACACATCTTCCAATACAAGATCAAAACCATCTTTGTTTAATGTGCCTTGCTTTTCAATGCGTTGGATATCCTCTTTCGTAAACGAAGTGATAACTGCCGAAACTTCTTTCATCTTCGGTCCATACTGCTTACCCAGTTTAGCAAAATTTGGTTTTACCTTTTTCACCAGCAGGCCTGAAGTATCATCGATATACTGAATCTCTTTTACATTTACTTCGGCCTTGATAATCGCCTCCACACTTTTTACACGCTGAGCAAATTTTTCGTCCAGTACCGGCAACAATACTTTTTGGAGTGGCGTACGTACCTTGATCTTGCTGTTTTTACGAATAGAATGTACAAGCGAACAAATTCGCTGCGCATACTCCATGGACTTTTCTAACTCTACATCCTTTCGGGATTGCTGTGCCTTAATCAACAAGGAATGATGTATCGATTCAACTTGAAGCGGGGTATTAAACTGCTTCGCGCGATCGCGAATATTATCGGTGAGGTTTTTATATAACCACTCACTAAAGAACGGGGCTATGGGCGCCATCAATTGAGCACTTACCATTAAAACCTCATACAACGTTTCGTAGGCAGCGCGTTTGTCTTCAGATAACCCTGAGTTGAAGTCAGAAGCTTTTTCTCCAGAAGGTTTAGCAGACGTGGGCGTGCCTACTGAATCAACGGATGTAGGCGTGCCCACCGAAGCTTCAGCGTTGGAAGCCCTGCCTACCGAAGCTTCAGCGTTGGTAGGCGTGCCATCCGAAGCTTTAGCGTAGGATGGTTGCCAGAAACGTTTTCTATTTAAGCGTACATACCAGTTCGATACATGATCATTCACAAACTCCTGGATGGCACGAGCTGCTTTAGTAGGCTCATAGTCGTTATAGGCTGCGGTAACTTCTTCAATTAACGATTGCTCCTTGGTAATAATCCACTTGTCGAGTGGCGCAAGTTTTTCGAAAGGCACATTATTCATTTCATCCTTTACGAAGCCATCGATATTGGCATATAATACAAAGAAAGAATAGGTATTAATCAGCGTTCCAAAAAATCTACGTTGTGTTTCCGCGATACCCTCCACGTCAAATTTCAGGTTATCCCAGGGCGGTGCATTTTCCATCATGTACCAGCGCACAGCATCAGGACCGTATTTGGCCAATGTTTCAAACGGGTTTACCACATTGCCTTTGCTCTTCGACATTTTGTTGCCATTCTTATCGAGAACAAGTCCGTTAGAGATTACATTCTTGAATGACACGCCTCCATTTCCAACTTTCTTATTGACGGCTTTAATGTCGTCACTGCTTTCGCTAAGCATTACGGCAATCGCATGCAGGGTAAAAAACCAACCGCGGGTTTGATCTACACCTTCTGCAATAAAATCGGCCGGGTAATTCTTTTCGAAAATCTCTTTATTCTCAAAAGGATAATGCCATTGTGCATACGGCATCGCTCCTGAATCAAACCAAACGTCAATCAAATCCAATTCGCGATACATTGGCTGACCGCTGGCACTCACCAATACAATTTCATCTACATACGGTCGATGCAAGTCAATTGACAATTGTCCATTGTCGATTGTCAATTTGTTCTTGATCCCAGCTTTATTGGCTTTTTCAACTTCACTTGCTAATTGTGCAATCGAACCAATACAAATTTCTTCTTTCCCATCTTTAGATCTCCAGATCGGCAAAGGTGTGCCCCAATAACGCGAACGAGATAAGTTCCAGTCAACAAGGTTTTCCAACCAGTTACCAAACCTACCGGTGCCGGTCGATTCTGGTTTCCAGTTGATCGTCTTGTTCAACTCCACCATTCTATCCTTTAATGCGGTAGTCTTGATAAACCAGCTATCTAGCGGATAATACAAAATGGGTTTATCCGTGCGCCAGCAATGCGGGTAGGTGTGCTCGTATTTTTCTACTTTAAAAGCTTTGTTCTCTTCTTTTAAAATAATGGAGATGATTACATCGGTGTTTTTATAATCCGGATGGCTCTCATCTTCATTGGTATAATTCTTTACATAAAAATCATCGGCACCCAGAAGCTTATGCGTTTTGATTCCAAACTTCTTCACTCCTTCTGCAAGGTGCTTTCCAATTGAAGAAATAAATTTTCCTTTCTTATCAACGGTTGGAACTTCATTGTCTAATTCATCTTTGACTGTTAACGCAGGAATTCCATTTTGCTTAGCTACTTTAAAGTCATCGGCTCCGAATGTTGGCGAGATGTGCACAACGCCAGTTCCATCTTCTGTAGTTACAAAGTCTCCGGCCACAACCTGAAATGCTTTGTCGGCATCATAGAAAGGTTGCAAGTAGGGCATTAGTTGTTCGTAGCGAATGCCTACCAGGTCTTTACCTGTAAATTCCTGAACGATCTGAAAGGGAATATTCTTGTAGCCTGCTTTATAATCTTCCAGTTTCAGATCTTTGTTCTTATCAGAAAAATATTTTGAAACAAGATCCTTTGCCAATACAACACTGATCGGCTTGTAAGTGTATTGATTAAATGAATTTACCTGAACATATTTTATTTTTTCCCCTACCGCTAACGCTGTGTTCGATGGCAATGTCCAGGGTGTTGTAGTCCAGGCAAGAATGAATACATCTCCCTTGCGTTGCTTAAATAAAAACTCCGACTTCGCATCTTTTGTCACCGTAAACTGGGCTACAATGGAAGTGTCTTTCACATCTTTATAACACCCGGGCAAGTTTAACTCATGCGAACTTAAACCAGTACCTGCCGCTGGTGAGTAAGGTTGAATAGTGTATCCTTTATACAACAACTTCTTATCGTACAGTTGCTTCAAAATCCACCACAGGGATTCAATGTATTCCTTTTCGTATGTGATGTATGGTTTTTCCAGGTCTACCCAATAGCCCATCTTCACAGTAAGGTCGTCCCACTGGTCCTTATATTTCATCACCGTTTCACGGCACTTCGTATTGTATTCCTCTACGGATATTTTCTTGCCAATATCATCTTTGGTGATCCCTAACTCTTTCTCTACCTGCAGTTCAACCGGCAGGCCATGGGTATCCCAACCACCCTTGCGATTAACCTGAAATCCTTGCAAAGTTTTAAACCGGCAGAAAATATCTTTTACGGTTCGCGCCATTACATGGTGAATGCCGGGAGTTCCGTTGGCCGAAGGCGGTCCTTCGTAGAAGGTAAATGTGGGGCTACCTTCGCGGTTGCTTACCGATTTCTCAAAAATCTTTTCTTGCTTCCAAAAAGCAAGTATTTCTGAGGCCACCTGGGCCAGGTTCAAATCCTTAAATTCTCTGTATTTGGTCACTTCGCTGAAAAATAAAGGCCGCAATTTAGGACATTTTGTGCTTTAGACATTAGGAAATAGGCATTAAGGTGTGGGGGATGAGTTCGTTTTGTCTGAATGTCTGGTGACTAGTATCTTTATCATGATGAAAGTTGAAGAGCCTGATTTAAGCCTGTCATATACCTACGCAGATTACCTGACCTGGAACTTGCCGGAAATGGTAGAATTGATTCAGGGTAAGGTTTATAAAATGTCACCCGCGCCTACGTCAAATCATCAATCAGTATCGGGTCAACTTTTTTTGTCGATAGGATTATTCCTAAAAGGAAAGAAGTGTAAGATTTTTTCGGCTCCATTCGATGTTCGACTGCCCGGTAAAAAAGGCAAATCAGATAAAGATATCAATACGGTTGTGCAACCCGATATCTGTGTGATTTGCAATCCCTCAAAAATTGACGAACGTGGCTGCCTCGGTGCACCGGATTGGGTTATTGAAATTCTTTCGAAGAACTCGTCATCAAAAGATTTGCGCGAAAAATTTGAGGCTTATGAGGAAGCTGGAGTTAAGGAATATTGGGTTGTTCACCCCATGGATCAAACTATCCTGGTTTATACATTAAATAATAATGGAAAATACGAAGGCTTGCTGAAGCCCTATGTTCGCACTGACAAAGTATCGCCTCAAACATTACCCGACTTACTCATTGATCTGACCGAGATTTTTGAAACCCCACACTATTATTAGATTAAATTTTAAAAGATGATTACTCCGCAGAACCCTTGCGGTCGTGAATCTTGATCTTGCTCAGATCAATCTCTTCATCCTCCTGCTCACCATAAAAATTAGGATCGAAATCATCAATGGGTAATCGATCCTTTACCTTCCGGGGTTTGTCGAAAGTCATGATAAGTGCTGGCAATAAAATGAGATTGGTAAACATAGAGATCACCAAAGTTGTAGAAGTCAGTATGCCCAAAGCAATGGTTCCACCGAAAGACGAGAATGCAAAGATGATGAATCCTGCAAAGAGCACGATGGATGTATAAATAATGCTCTTCCCGGTTTCCAGAATGCTTTCACTTACTGAGACCGGCACAAAGAAGTTATTGGAAAATTGCTCCTGTCTGTATTTCGCTAAAAAGCGGATAGAGTTATCAACCGAAATACCAAAGGTAATACTGAAGATCAGGGCGGTGCTTGCCTTAAGCGGAATATCGAAGTAACCCATCAATCCAGCCGTGATCATCAAGGCGAGTAAATTGGGGATCAGCGAAATGATAATCATGCGCACATTGGCAAATAAAATTGCCATCGAAAGCGTAATCAGGATAAACGCCAGCAACAAACTTTCCTGCAGGTTGGCAATGAGAAAATTATTTCCTTTAATAAATATTTTAGATGAGCCTGTCACCGCTCCACTTATTCCGGATTCATCAAATATTTGATGCATGCGGGGCTCAATAACGCCACTGACAAGGGAGTCCAATTTTTTAGATCCGATGTCTGCAATCTGCAAGGAAATACGCATTTTTTGAAAGGTGCTATCGGCAAATGATTTTAACAAACCACTGTTGTCCGTTTGCCCTTTCATGTATCGCAAGATAAAACCGCGCTCCTGATTGGTGGGCAGTTCATACCGATCGGGGTTGCCATTATAAAAAGCTTGTTTCGAAGCCTTCACCAGACTTATCAACGAGATAGGTCTTGACACCCCGCTGATTGAGTCCAAAAAACTTTCGAATTCATCAATCTTTCTTAAATTTTTAACTTCAAAAATTCCACGTCTCTTACCGGTATCGACCATAATTTCGAGCGGCATGATGCCACTGAAGTTGGCCTCAAAAAAATGAAGGTCTTTCTTCACCTGACTTTCTTCAGGAATGTCATCAACAATGAAAGATATAGACTCGAGCCTCGAAATTCCATATGCGGAAATTACAGCCAGCGCTATGGAAACCGAATAAATAATCATGCGATGCCGATGCACCGCGAGGTCAATGGATTGAACAAACTTGCCCAGAATTTTAAAGTCAAGATGTTTCAAATGCTTTGGCTTGGGTTCCGGCATCCATGAAAAAATTCCCGGAATCATAATCAAGCTCACAACAAAAAGAACCATGATGTTGATGCCGGCAACAATACCAAATTCGCGCAATACTAAAATGTCGGTCGACAACAGGGTAAGAAATCCAATGGCTACCGTGAGGTTGGTGAGAAAAGTAGCTAACCCCATTTTCTTAACCACCGATGCAATTGCAGCTTCTTTGTTCTTAAGTTTTATGTATTCGAGGTGATACTTGTTGAGCAAATAAATTGCATTGGTGATACCGATGGTAACGATGACAGGTGGGATAATTCCAGTCAGCAGCGAAATCTTATACTTAAACAACGCTAGCGTGCCCAACACCCACACTACTACAATCGCAATGATGATCATTGAAAACAATACGGCACGAAACGAGCGAAAGAATAGAAACATGATCAGACCGGTAACCAGGGCCGATAGGTACAAGAACAGTTGTAATTCATTCTTCACCTGCACTGCCACCACCGACCGTACAAACGGCAAGCCTGCATACCGAAGTTCTATCGAGGTGTCTTCATTGAATTCTGTTCCTGCCTCCACGAGGGCTTGAGTTACATCCAACCTCCGGCTTGAGTTCATCACCTCTTTATTGATTGACACAATCATCATCGTGGCCCCATTGTCTTCATTTACAATCTGGCCCATATAAAATTTCTGATTGCGAAGAATGCCTAAGAGGCTGTCGAGTTCGGGTTGTGATAATTTCCGTTTGGGAAATAAATCATCCAAAAAGAATTTAGCGTTGGCGGTGTCTTTGCGAATAATTTTAACCGTAGGAACACACAAAACACTGCTTACCCCATCAATAGACTTAAGCTTTTCACTGAGTATTCTGAATTTATCAAAATTATCAGCCTGATAAATAGCGCTGTCTCTCAACCCAACGGCCATCACATTACCATCTTCACCAAACTGTGCCTTGAATTGAGTGAGGAAGATCATATCCGGATCATCCAGTGGTACCGTACGCGCAAAGTCGTAGCTCATTTCCACTTTAGTGGCTTTATAACCCATAAACACGGTGATCAACCCGATGACAATAATCAAAGGCAGACGATACCGGATAATAAATTGGGCTATGTTAGTCCACATATAAGGAGAATGGCTTTCTCTATTTAGACCGGTAAAACTAAGAAATTTTGAATATGGAAGGGCTTTTCTCGTGTAAAATCAAGACCTCCACCAAGGTTTATGAGTTCATCTAAGCATGGGCTCTCTACGTCAATTCCTAAAGCTCAAATCCTTTGATCTTTCGATATAAAGACAGCGCGTGCCGGTCGGTGAGCCCGGATACAAAATCAATCACTTCCCTAAAATGTAAATAGGTATTCTCAGGATTGGTAAGAATAACCTGAACAGTTTCCTGTGGTAATAAGCGAGCCAGATTCGCGTATTTACGCGCGTGGTTTTTCTTTACAAGATGCTCAGCTGCCTTAATAAATTCATTTAACAAACCGGGTAATACTTCAAACCCGGCAGATTCAATCTCTACAACATGCCTTGCGCGATAAATTTTTTCGATGGAGATGTCAATGATTTGTCTCAACTCTGCTTTGTAAGAACCCAGATCAGTCAAGGCCTCATCAAAGGTGCCGGATAATATCGATGGTTCATGATGAAGAAAAACTTCCACTGCATCGGAAATCAATTTGCCAATGGCCATGGCGCGTAGCACACCAATTTTTTCATCCACACTTTTTATTCGTGCTGCCTTGTCGGGATCAAAATCAGTGCGTAAGATTCCTGCCAGCAATTCGATGGTATCAGGTACCGAGACCAAACCCAGGCGACATCCGTCCTCGAGGTCAATTATGTTATAACAGATATCATCAGCTGCTTCAACTAAAAATGCCAGCGGATGTCTTGACCACACATGCTGCGCATTTTTTATTAGTCCTAATCGGGTTGCTGTTTCATCAAACAAGTTTTGTTCTGTTTGAAAGAACCCAAATTTTTTCTGACTCTTCTTCGACTTATTGCGCTCTTGAAATAAAGAAGGGCAAGGATATTTAGTAAAAGAACCTAATGTAGCCACCGTGAGTCGCAGCCCCTGATATTGACTTTTGTTTAAGATCCTGAACCCCTGGGCGTTGCCTTCAAAGTGGGTAAGGTCTGCCCACTGCAGCTCAGAGAAATGAGGTTTGTACTTCTGTCCTTCATGATGAAGAAAAAAATCGCTCAGACCGTCTTCGCCCGAATGACCAAAAGGCGGGTTACCTAAGTCGTGTGCCAGTGATGCTGAAGCGACTACCGTTCCAAAGTCATGCGATGAAAATTTTGAAGCAAGATCAGCATGCCGTTGAATAAGTACTTCGCCTACCCGCCTGCCTAACGACCTCCCCACGCTTGAAACCTCAATGCTGTGCGTCAATCGGGTGTGCACAAAATCATGTTCGGGCAGAGGGTGAACTTGTGTTTTATCTTGCAGCCTGCGGAAAGGATGCGAGAAAACGATGCGATCGTAGTCCTGCTCAAAGGCGCTGCGGGTAGATTCCGGTGAATCTGACTTTTGATTGAGTCGCTGTGAAGAAAGAAGTTGGATCCAGTTCATCATTACTCCTTCAATACCATATCAATACACATCACCGCAGCCATAATCAGCATCCGCAAAGGATTATCGGCCGGCACTTGCGGACTTATCTGCAAAATATAATTATCAGCCGATGTAAAAAGTTCTTTGCCAATGCCACTCCATTTTTTCGATACTGAAGCAAACTCTTTACCATCGTTGCTTACAAACTTAAACTCCCAGCTTGTCCATTTTCCCTTCAACATACATAGTGGCCGCTCGCTGGCATCAAGCACCTCAAACTTGCCACCAATGCTAAAAAAATGTTGTTTGAATTTTCCAATCAATTGCTTCTTTTCATCCAATACCTCCACGGTCGAAAGCCAGAATGAAACTCCGCGCCTTACCGTAAGTATAGGTTCGCCAGCAGGCGTTCTTATTTCCATCTCGAAAGGAGTCATGCGCTTGTAATCAGTAAACCGGAACATCTTGGTAAAGAATCCAAGATTGTCTTCACGGCATTGAAGCAGTTGTTCCTTTGTTTCAGGATCAAACACATCAAAGCTATTAGCAGCTTTAAAGATTTTTACATGTTCTTTAACGAAATAAAGGTTTCTGTTGAGGGCGGAATGCATAAAGTTTTACCGGGTCTTGTTTAAAAAGCTGCACTAAAATAAGATAAAGTTCAGGTTGCGCTTGTTGGAAGGAAGCAGGCCGTTCAAAAAAGTTCTCTACTGCCACGGCAAAAAACTCCTCCATATTATCAAATGCATACGGTCTGAAGAAATGTTTTTCATTGGCAGCGAGGTTGGCCATTTCGTTGGTTGCATACTGCTCAAACTTCTCAACAATTTCCGGATCGAAGACATCATAATGGGTAACAAATTTTTGTTCCAGCCACAACGCATGCGCAAATTCATGGAGTAGTAGGTTAATGCCATCATCTTGTTTTTTCAATCCTTCCGCAATACCTCGCCAGCTAAATACGATGATTCTCAGAGCAGGGTTAACTTCTCCTTTGTGTCTGCGATTGGTAATTCGCGAGTTGTAATAATCCGGATAAACCAGAATCCTTTTATAAAACGACAACCCCTTGGATGGGAGATACAATAATAATTGAGCAGCTGCGCAGGAAATAATTGCTTTCATCGCCCGGGTAAGCTTTAATCTCTCCCGGGGAACGAATTCAAAATATTCATATTGATCGCGCGCCAGGCGCAGAAATTTCAGCTTTACAGACCACGATAAAGTTGTGTAAAATACATACCTGTGATTAAGAAACCGATGAAAGATAGGGCCATAATAAAGACGGAAACGCAACTCCTGATAGGCTGCATATAGGAGTCGCGCCAACACCGCCAATAAGGCAAACCTCATGTTAGATTTTCTTTAACAGTTCGGCCATCGAAACAGATTCTTGTATAATTGATCTAACCGCATCCATGGCAACACGTTGTTGTTTCATCGTGTCGCGATCGCGAATGGTTACGGTGTTGTCTTGTAAGGTTTGATGATCTACCGTAACGCAATACGGAGTTCCGAGGGCGTCCTGTCTGCGGTAGCGTTTGCCGATCGCATCTTTTTCTTCATAGAAACAACGGAAATCAAATTTCAAAAGATTCATAATTTCCATTGCTTTCTCAGGCAGACCATCTTTTTTCATTAGAGGAAGGATAGCCACTTTATTAGGAGCCAACGGAGCCGGTATTTTTAATACGACACGATCGCTACCATCTTCCAGTTTCTCTTCCTTGTAGGCCGAAGCCAACACCGATAAAAACATGCGATCGAGACCTACCGATGTTTCTACTACATACGGAACAAAGTTTTGATTATCCTCTGAATCAAAGTATTGCAACTTCTTACCCGAAAACTTCTCATGACTTTTCAAATCGAAATCAGTACGTGAATGAATTCCTTCCAATTCGCGAAAGCCCATCGGGAAATTAAACTGAATATCGCACGCAGCGTTGGCATAGTGGGCAAGGTTCAGATGGTCATGATACCGATAGTTCTCTGTACCCAATCCGAGCGTCTGGTGCCACTTCAGACGTTTGGCTTTCCAGAATTCATACCATTGCATTTCCTCTCCCGGCTTCACGAAAAACTGCATCTCCATTTGTTCAAATTCCCGCATACGGAAAATAAACTGCCGGGCAACAATTTCATTACGAAACGCTTTGCCGATCTGGGCGATCCCGAAAGGAATTTTCATTCGACCGGTTTTTTGCACGTTCAGGAAGTTTACAAAAATACCCTGGGCAGTTTCGGGGCGCAGGTAAATTTTATTGGCATCATCCGCCACCGAGCCCATCTCGGTCGAAAACATCAGGTTAAACTGTCGCACCTCCGTCCAGTTTTTGGTACCGGAGATCGGATCAGCAATTTCAAGATCAACAATCAGTTGCTTCAGGTCGGCCATATCGCCCCGACCCAAGGCCCCCTTCATGCGCTCGTTTATCTCATCAATTTTCTTTTGATACTCTACTACGCGGGCGTTGGTAGTTAAGAACATTGTGCGATCGAAATTTTCGAATCGCTTAGCCGCCTTCTCCACTTCCTTTTCAATTTTTTCTTCCAACTTCTCGATCACGCCTTCAATCAATTGATCAGCACGATATCGCTTTTTGGAATCTTTGTTATCGATCATAGGATCGTTAAAAGCATCTACATGGCCGGAGGCTTTCCAGGTGGTAGGGTGCATAAAGATTGCTGCATCAATGCCTACAATATTTTCATGAAGCAGCGTCATGAACTTCCACCAATATTCCTTGATGTTATTTTTTAACTCCACCCCGTTCTGTCCATAATCATAAACGGCACTGAGGCCATCATAAATTTCACTGGATGGAAAAATAAACCCATACTCCTTTGCGTGGGAGATCACATTTTTAAAAAGATTGTCTTCCTGGTTTGCCATAAGCCGCAAAGATAGAAATTAGTCGATAGCGGAATGTAAGAGAGTCAGTTATAAAATTTTAGCCTAACGGCATCGAAACGGTAAAGACAGAACCTTTGCCATATTCCGATTCAAAGGTAATTGTGCTTTCCAGTTTCTCGGCCGTTTCTTTGGCGATGTATAAACCTAACCCTGAACCTGCCGATAAATCATTGGCCCGGTAGAACATATCAAAAATCCTTTCCTGATGCTCCTTTCGAATGCCAATACCGTTATCTTCAATTTGCAACAGAAGGGTGTTTTCTTTCTTTGCAGTATGAATTTTTAAAAAGGGCTGGGGTTTGGTAAAATCCTGATATTTAAAGGCATTCCCGATCAGGTTATTCAATATAACGCGCAACCGCGATTCGTCTGTTTTTACTTTAAGATTATCATCTATATGAATCTCAATATGTACCTTTTTGGTATCCGTAGCATACTTCAACGTATTTACCGATTCATGAACGAGCTGTTTAAGCGGCACCTCGGTAAGCAGAACGCCCAGTCTTGCGTTTCGCGAATACTCTACAATCTCCTTTATATAATTGTCCATGACAACCACGCGTTCGTGCATCATCAACAGGTAGTTGGAGGCTTCCGTCATATCGCGTTGAGCCAAATGAATGAGCCCTGCCATGGAGGTCAGCGGGGCCCGTAAATCATGAGAGGCGCTGTAAACAAAGCGATCTAATTCCTGATTCGTTTTAATCAACTCCTTGTTCTTGGCAAGAATATTTTTCTCCGATTCATTCACCAGACGGTCCAAAAAAATCAAAATCAGAAGTCCTAAAACGAGCACAATTAAGAAGCTGATAATTACATAAAAGTGAGCATCGTTGGGATTAAACCTCGCAGGCTCAAAAATGGCAATCATGAAAAGAACAAAACTTACTATCGTGAAGCTAACTCCATAATGCCGCTCGCGGTATCCAAAAACCGCCAAAGCACCAAGACTACTTGGTATAAAGTACAAATAGGATCCTGTTTGCAGTGGATCGGTGTCTACATAGGAGAAATAAAAGGCAAAAAAATTACAACGAATCAAATGAATGATAATCGCCAGATTTATTTTCTGCCACCGTAGCAGAAGTAAACAAAAAATGGAAATAAGAAACCCGATAAATAAAGAAGTGGGGTCTCCTTCGCTATTAAACAAGTTAACAATAAAGAAAAAGAAATCGATACCTATGTACATTACAATGAGATAGGCCCCGAGAATAATTTTTCGTTTCTCACTTTCGGTTTCCAGTACCCGATCTTGTAATATAAATTGTTGAATACTCATGGATTCACTTCTATCGGCAACAGCACAGTAAATCGGGAACCAGCTCCTTCTATTGACTGCATGTGTATGCTACCCTGCAATCTGGTTACTGTCTCTTTCACAATATATAATCCCAAACCTGATCCCTGAGATCTTTCTGAGGCCCGGAAAAACATATCAAATATTTTAGCATGATGTTCTGGCGCAATGCCCACCCCATTATCCTCTATGTCTATTCGTATATTATTTTCCTCTTGCTGCGCATGAATAGAAACCTCCTGATGTTTTTTGTCTTGATCATGGTATTTAAAGGCATTGCCAATAAGGTTGTTAAGAACCACTTTCAACCGCGCAAGATCCGTAACAACAACAAAATCATCAGCCACGGTCAATCGAACATTAATCTTCTCCACACCATTCAAGAATTTAAAATCGGCAATAATTTCTTTTAGAACAGGCAACAACGTAATCCTTTCTTGCTTTACCTCTTGCCTGGCGTTTCTTGAAAAGTCTATGATCTCCTTAATAAAATCATCGAGATTATGAATGCGGTCCTTCATCATGGCATGACACAATCGAATCTCTTCTGGATTATCTGTCTTATTGGTAATTTCAATCAATCCGAGCAGCGAAGTAAGAGGTGCCCGTAAATCATGGGAGGCACTGTAAACAAACCGATCTAACTCTTTATTTGTCTTTGCCAGCAATTCATTTTTTGTTAAAATTTCCTTTTGTGAATGAAAATTCAAATCAATTAAAAAATAAACAATTGACACACATAGAAAAAAGCCACCGAGAAAATTTATGACAAAACTAACCTCTCTATAGTCAGGCGAATTGATCAACTCCATATCGGCTCCGGTGAAGACTAAAAACTTCAATGGGAATAAATAAGCGGACAGAAATAAGAAAACAGAAAGGCCACTGAAAATAAACACATAGTGTCGTTGATCATATCCAAAAAATACCATGGAAGTAAGAGCCGACATCAGGAAAAAAATAAAAACCCCAGTGTGCGATGAGTCATTGGCAGCAAACACATAGGTCATCACATTAATGAGGCTCAGAAAAGTGAGGCTTGCTTCAAAGTATTTTTTCCAGCGGTTTAAAAGAATTGTAACTACGGATACCACCATCACGCCCAGGTAACTTGGTATCAGCACGGTTACACCGCTAAAAGAATCAAAGAGTATATAGACAAAGACAACAGCAAAGCAAAGTAAACTCAGTTGACCACGCAACATGGCTACTTTATAATCGGCCCAATTCGGTACAAAATTCTTACTACCAATAAGCAGATTGCGAATCACTACGTTGAATTAAATTTTGAAGTGCTAGTCAAAGATAAGCGCAAACACCGGTCGGCAAAATCAAATTCAATAAATTACAAGATTTATGCGTGGCCCAATGGCAGGCGGATATCAACTGGCGTTGCTATGAACAGGATCGTTACGTATGAACAGGCATTCAATAGTTTTGATCTGGTAAAAAAAGTCTGAATTGAGATCCTTGACCCGGTGTTGATTTCATTTGAATGGAGCCTTTTAGTCTTGTCAAGGTTTCCTGAACGATATAAAGACCCAACCCGGAGCCCTGCGATTTTTCTGACGCCCGATAAAACATCTCAAAAATTTTTTCCTGATGTTCTTTCGGTATGCCTATGCCATTATCCTCAATATCAATTCGCACTCGACCTTCATCCTGAATGGCTTTGATAAACACTTCTTGTTGTGGCTTTTGGGCATCGTGGTACTTGAATGCATTTCCAATGAGATTATGAAGAATCACTTTCACGCGGGTGGTATCTGAAACTATCTCGAGAGCAGGAGAAACGTCCAGCCGCACATAAATTTGTTCAGTCCCTTCAGCAAACTTCAGATCTTCAATAGTCTCTTGAATCATAGGTAAGAGTAAGATTCGTTCTCTCCTTACTTCCTGGCGGGCATTTCTTGAGAAATCAATAATCTCTTTAATAAATCCATCCATGTTATGCACCCGTTGTTTCATCAGATCAAGGCATTGATGCACTTCCTCCGGATCATTTGTTTTCTGTGTTACTTCTATTAATCCGAGTAAAGAACGCAGGGGAGCCCGAAGATCATGCGAAGCACTGTAAACAAATCGATCCAATTCCTTATTTGTTTTCGCCAACAAGTCATTCTTTGTCAGGATCTCCTTTTCGGTAGTATGATTTACATCCACTAAAAAGAAAAGTAAGGCGATTCCGGTAATAAGGGCAATCATAAAATTTGTTGCAAAACTTATCTGAATATATTCTTCTGTAAAAACCCGTTTGGGTTGAATCGAGAAGCCGCCCCAATAAGAAATAAAAAATAAAACTGCTGAGAGTGAGGCAAACGCAATAGCCAACTTCCGGTCCTTGTGACCAAACAAAGCAAAGCCGCTAATCCCTGCAATAACAAAGAACATATAAATACCTGTTCTGTAGGCATCATTCGATGCAAAAAGGAAAATGATAACATTTATATTCAGCATAAATAAAATCTTCGCCAACAGGTATTTTCTCTTTCGATTAAGAATCAACGAAACAATGGCAATGATGATAACCGCTATGTAATAAGGCTCGTTCCCATAAATTCCATATAGCCTGTCGTTGATGAGGTAAATGATGCCAACCAGAATAGTAACAACAATCAGGTGGCCACTTAAAATGGCATTTTTATAATCCACCCACGACACGATGTAGGTGTCTTTTCCGATGATAAAATCCCTGAATTTCTTTGTCAGCATGCGAAACTTGAGTCAATGATCACAAAAAATTTAAGATAAACCCAAATTTCTGTCAAATTGAACCACGGGTTTATTATTTTTCAAGTTCATGATTCAGTTCCATGTCATCGGTTTAGCGCTTGCCTTCTCCCCTACGGCCCGTGCGATGCTTGCTGAAACAAGCCGCTTAGTCAATCATTTTAAATCAAAATTAATTCTGATTCATGTTGGCAACCACGGCCAGGAAGAGGAACACAAGATTAACGAAATGCTTACAAAGGCTGGCTTAAACTCTGTTGAAGTTAAAATCTTATGGAAAAAGGGTGATCCTGTAAAAGAGATTCTGAAATCTTGCAAAGAAGAAAAAATTGATCTCCTGATTGCCGGTGCGCTCAAAAAAGAAAACCTGGTCAATCATTACCTCGGCACGGTTGCGAGAAAAATTATGCATAAAGCCGATTGTTCGGTACTGATGATTACCAATCCCTCTGTAGAAGGAAAATCGTTAAAAAATATTGTCGTCAATGCCGAAGATAGCCCATATGTAGAACAAGCTATTTATGCAGCTTGCCATTGGGGCCATACTGTATCGGGCACCTGGATTCACATTATCCGTGAGCTTAAGTTATTGGGTCTTGCGCTTGCTGCCAACGAACAGTGTAACGAAGAAGAATACGCACAAAGCAAACAAAATATGTTGCGCGAAGAAACGGCAGAGGTTGAAAAAATATTGCATCGCATTCCACACGACAAATTAAAAATTAATATCAAGATCCTTTCCGGCAAATCTGGATTTGAACTTGTGCGGTTTGCTGAACGAAAGGAAGCAGGCTTGTTGGTCATAGGCGCTCCGCGAAGAAGGTTTTCATTCTTTACGCGTGTATTCCCGCATGACCAGGAATATATTTTCAATGATTTACCTTGTAATATTTTAGTTATTCAACCACGAGCCAACGCATGAATAAACTCAGTCAGCACGAAGTGATGAGTTTACTGATTCAGCTCAGTATCATGCTGATGCTGGGAAGGCTCCTTGCAGAAGCAGCCAGAAAAATAAAACAGCCGGCAGTTGTGGGCGAAATTTTAGCAGGTATAATACTGGGCCCCACCATTCTGGGTATGATAAACCCCGATTGGTTTCAGGGATTGTTTCCGGCAGGATCTTCCTCATTGGTATTAGATGGGTTCGTACAGGTAGCCGTGGTTCTTCTCTTATTCATTGCCGGCTTGGAGGTAGATCTTCACATCGTTTTGCAACAAGGCCGGCAAGCAATCTACACCAGCACCTTAGGATTAATTATTCCCTTTGCGTTTGGTTTTATGTTCCCGTACTTCTTCCCGGTGTTTTTTGAAAGTATGGATGGAACCCGACACCTCGCCTACTCACTTTTTATGGGCACCTCAATGGCTATTACTGCCTTGCCGGTCATCGCCCGCATTCTCATGGATTTAGGAATTTTTAAATCGCGCATGGGCATGCTGGTAATCTCTTCCGCGATGATTAACGATCTTATCGGGTGGTTAATTTTTTCGGTGGTCTTAGGTATGATCGGCAAGGAACAAAGCATGTCCATCTGGAATACGGTCTTGCTTACTGTTGGGTTTACCGCAGCGATGCTAACGTTAGGCCGGGGATTAATAAACAGGGTACTACCTTGGGTAAACCGCAAACTTGCGTGGCCGGGAGGTTTACTTTCCCTTGCCTTAGCTCTTTGTTTTCTCGCAGCAGCCTTTACCGAATACATCGGTATTCATGCTGTGTTTGGAGCTTTTATAGTGGGTGTTGCACTCGGGGATTCGGAACATTTAAGTGAACGGGCTAAAGAAATTGTACATCAGTTTATCAACAACATTTTTGCGCCTCTCTTTTTTGTGGGGATAGGCTTGAAAGTAAATTTTATTACCAATTTCGATCTTACTCTTACCCTAGCCATCATTGCTATTGCCTTTGCCGGGAAAATTATTGGCAGTGGGTGGGGCACTCGATTGGGCGGTTTTACCTGGCGCGAATCGCTTGCGGCAGCTTTTGGCATGAATGCACGGGGAGCGATGGAAATAATTCTCGGCTTAGTTGCGCTCGAAAACGGATTGATTAATGAAAAGGTTTTTGTCTCCCTGGTAATCATGGCCCTCGTTACAAGTATGAGCAGCGGGCCACTGATGAAATGGATACTTAAACTTAAGCAATCGCCTCCCCCAGAAAATCATTAAGTGGTTTCAGGGTTTTACACGTATTCGCTACTTTCTTTACAAACGATTTACTGGTTACATCGGCATCGGTAAACCGGTGCGATACAACAAAACTTTTATTTTTGAGAAGATCAAGATGCGGATGGTCTTTCGGATATCCTTTTGGAGCAGTCTTCAGTTTATCGAAATCATCCAATGCAGGAAAAAGTTTTTTGAATTTTTTGTCCTTCAGAATTTTCACAAAGTTGCCTGCATTGTAATCAATCTCCTGCCTGATCTTGGATAGCCGCTCTGCATCGGGCATATAAATTCCACCGGCCACAAAACTTTTTCCGGGTTCTATATGAATATAATATCCAGGCTCCTGATCCATTTTGCCATGAGCTGAAAAACCAGCTCCCATATTCACTTTATAGGGTCGTTTATCTTTACTAAAACGCACATCGCGATAAATTCTAAACCCTTGCTTCCGTGGATTGAGTCCTGCCAGGCCATCATCAAAAGTTAATAACTCCTTATGGAGTGATTCTAAAAAATCCTCAAAGTGAAGTTTTGCCGCAAGATATTTAGGTTTGTTCTTCTCAAACCACTCGCGGTTGTTGTTTTTCGTGATACTCTTTAGAAACTTAAGAATGGATTCCATATTTGCTATGCTTGTATAATTTTTAAATCAGGATACTTTTGAATGTTATTGTCCCGCGTAGCTAATGTTAGGTTTTCTATTCTCGCCTGTGCTATTAATAAGCGATCAAACGGATCCTGATGAATGGAGGGCAAATGAAAAATCTCGCGGGCGTGGATAGCGGTGATAGGCAATTCAAGAAAATCAAGTAACGCCTGATCGAGAATAGCCTCAGGTATAATTAATTTACCTAATCTTCTCTTAATCGATAATTCCCAAAAGAATACCGAACTCACAAAAATCTCGTTGCTTCTGTTTTCAATTATCTTTCGTACCGGCTCACCTAATAATTTGGGATTTTCATACCACCACAACACAACGTGGGTATCAAGCAAAAAACTCATTTGAAATAGCTGATAAATTCCTCTGGCAAGTGATCGAAGTCTTTGGCAATTTTGATTTTCCCTTTGTACTGCCCACCCTTTCGCTTACCTGTTTCCTTCTTTATTTTAGTGAGAGTAACCACGGGCTTGCCATTTTTCGCTATAATAATTTTTTCGCCCTTTAAAGCCCTTTCAATCAACGATGACAAAGTGGATTTAGCCTTATGTATATTAACTGTCTCCATTTAGCTAAGTTAGCTAATAGCTGATTTATTTCAAAATGAGTTGACAATTTTTCCAGATGTATTCATGGAAAAATAAGTTTAAGTGATTATGAAAGATACTCAACGATCGATTCAAGGCCAATACCGCGCGATGCTTTTATAAGAATGGTGGAGTCCTTTATGGGATGATTCTTTAGCTCAGTAATTAACAATTCTTTCTCCTCAAACAATTTTCCTGCCCCATGTGCAGCTTTAGCCGCTTTCATCAGCTTGCCACAGAAATACACCTGGTCAAATTTTTTTTCGTTGAGTAACTCCCCAATTTTCCGATGTTCTTTCTCTGCCTCTTCCTCTAATTCAAACATATCACCGAGAATGGCAACTTTCCTTTTTGTATTCATCCCCGCAAGATTATTAATAGCTGCCTCCATCGAGCTGGGATTGGCATTGTAAGCATCAAGAATAATCGTGTTTGTGCCTTTCGTGAGAATTTGAGAACGCATGTTTCCCGGTACATAATCGGCAATGGCCCTGTTTGCATCTCTAGCATCCACTCCAAAAAACTTTCCGATGCAAAGTGCCGCAGCTATATTTTCAAAATTATACGCACCCATTAGTTGCGTTTGTACGATGTCATTTTCTTCCGCCTTGTACCGAATGAAAGGGTCCGCATCTAATAAGCTAATGTGGATATAATCGCCTGATGCCGGATAAAAATAGGGTTTGCTGAATCGCTTTGCCATGTTGGCCAGAATCTCATTCTGAGAATTGATGAACACGGTTCCTTTGTTTACAATCAGGTGTTGATACAATTCTGATTTTCCCCGAATAATATTTTCAAATCCTCCGAAGGTGCCAATATGTGCCATGCCAATGTTTGTAATAAACCCATGGGTGGGATTGGCAATGGAACATAACAAAGCAATTTCTCCGAGGTGATTGGCACCCATTTCAATCACGGCTATCTCCACTGAATTATCAATCCTTAATACCGAGAGCGGAACACCAATGTGATTATTCAGGTTACCCTTGGTGGCAAAAGTTTTAAATTTTTTGCTGAGCACAGCATTCAATAATTCTTTGCTCGTGGTCTTACCATTCGATCCCGTGAGGCCAATTACCGGAATAGTTAGTTTAGATCGGTGATACCTGGCTAGCTCCTGAAGAGTTTTTAAAACATCATCAACCAAAATACATCGTGGATCCTTCGCATATTGGGCATCATCAATAACGGCATACCGGGCTCCCTTTTCCAGTGCTTGCTGAGCAAACTCATTGGCATTGAATTTATCGCCCCGCAAGGCAAAAAAAATCGAGCCCTCGGCTATCTGGCGGGTGTCAGTAGAAATTTTTTCTGCTTCAAGGAATTTCTCGTAGAGCTTCTCGGTTTCCATACAGGTATATCCGGCTTGGTAAAGTATCTTGCAGGCAAGATAACAGGTGGCTTTGCGCCATCGTTATAACAAGGTGAATATTTTTGAATGAAGACCGTTTGGCTTACACTTTTTTTAACGCTTTCCCTTTTTGCCCAGGCCCAGTTTACCTTTAAACTAGACCAAAGCATAGTAGCGGAAGCGGATGGAAAAACGCTTACGCTCCCGTGGGCCGGGGGACTTAATTCGGTACAGGTAAATACCATGGATCTTAATGGTGATAATAATCAAGATCTGGTATTATTTGATCGCACAACCAATAAGATCCTGACTTTTTTGAATGAATCGAACCAATACGTTTACGCACCTGAGTATGAAGAACTATTCCCCACAGAAGTAACTCAGTGGATCTTATTACGCGATTTTAATTGCGATGGTAAAAAAGATATTTTCACCAGCGATCCGTTTGGTATTGTTGTTTTCGTGAATACTACCAAACCCGGAGAACAATTATCGTGGCGACCATTTAACCCGGGCTTTCCACTACTGACCAAAGGATTTACCGGTAACGTCAACCTGAAAATCAATGAATCCGACATTCCGGCCATCGATGATATTGATGGTGATGGCGATCTGGATATTTTGAATGTGCGTTTTGTTGGCATCGGCACCATCGAATGGCATAAAAATTTAAGTGTTGAACGAACGGGCCGCTGCGACTCGTTGCAATTAGAAAGAATAACTCAAAACTATGGTGGATTTGAAGAATGCGAATGTGGAAAGTTTGCCTTTGGCCAAACCTGCGCTTCTCTACCGGGTGGGCGAACACAACATGCCGGTGGCAAAGCCTTGTTAACTCTTGATATGGATAATGATGGTGACCGTGAAATTCTATTTTCTGAGGAATCGTGCGCCCGTGTATATATGCTCGAAAATAAAGGAGATGCCGAAAACGCTTTGATGACAACCGCAGAAATCTTCCCAACCAGCAATCCTATTAACTTTTTAATTTTTCCTGCACCTTTTTTAGAAGATCTGGACTTTGATGGTAAGGTGGATTTGATTGCTTCGCCCAATATTTATGCACGCACCTTTCAGAATACAAACTTCCAGGAATCAATGTGGTTTTATAAAAATACCGGCACCAATCAATTGCCTCAATTTACTTTTCAAAAGACTAACTTTCTACAAGAAGAAATGATTGATGTGGGTGACTATGCTGCGCCCGCATTCATTGACTCAGATGGTGATGGCGATCAGGACATGTACATTAGTAATTATGCGGGCCCGGGTTTTGCCAGTTCAGTTTACTTCTATGAAAATACAGGCTCCGCAGAGGAAGCCAAATTCAAATTAATTACCACCGACTTTATCAATCTCTCCTTTGCGGATTATTATAACGTGAAACTTCAGTTTGCCGATGTAAACGGAGACGCAACGCTTGACTTCGCCTTTACGGGAACAAATCCCAGAAATGGAGTGACTACATTGTATTATGTTCCCAATCGATCTGCCAATGGTCTCGATTTCTCAGGACAATCGCTGTTAACAACAGGTTTTCAAATCGGACAAACCGAAAACATTTTATTGGTGGATGTTAATCAGGATGGATTGAATGATATTCTATTGGGGAAGGCAACGGGTGCGGTTCAATACTGGCGAAACCAGGGTCCGGCCGGACAATATAATTTCACACTTGAGAATGGAAGTTTTCTTGGATTGGGTACAAGCACCGATCGGCAAAGCCCGGCTTTGGCAGCAGGCGATCTCGATGCCGATGGCCGTGCCGATCTGATCCTGGCTAACCAACGCGGCAACCTTACCATTTACGGTGATTTCAGAGCTCAGAATCCAGACATTGAAGGTGTTGAAAAAATTATTTACAACGATCTAACTGAAGAATACTATTCTAAAAATTTGGGCGGCAGAGGCTGGCCTACAGTAGTCAACTTATTTAATAGCGACAGACCTTCGATTGTTTTCGGAAATACCATGGGTGGCATTTACATTTTAAAGAACGAAGAAAGCAAAGCCCTCTCCGAGGAACCTGTAGTCGAAATTTTTCCAAACCCGGTAGAAGAAAATGAAGTTCTGAAAATCAAAACAGATCGCAACATGATTGTTCAGTTCTACACTTCATTGGGTCAACGTCTTTCTGAATCCTATTTTATTCCGGCCAATCAGGAGTATCCGATCCGGGTTTCAGGATTACCTTCCGGAGTCTATCTTGCACACTTTACCTACAATGGAAAGACCCTTGGAAAACGTTTCGTCATTCATTAGTTCATTTATTTGTCCCTTCGCTTTATGAATTCTTTTGCTGTCATCTTTGATATGGATGGTGTCATTGTTGACACCAACCCCTACCACAAAATTTCCCTCAACCAGTTTTGTACAAAATATGGCTATAGCTTCAACGATGAAGACCTCATCAATAAAGTATACGGCCGCACCAATAATGAATGGATCCGAAACATCTTTGGCGACTTGCCGAAAGAAAGAATTCTGGAACTCGGAGAAGAGAAAGAAGCCATGTTCAGGGAAATCTATAAAGATGTGATTGAGCCGCTGAATGGCTTAGAGGATTTTCTCAAAAAACTTACCTCCCAAAATATTCCTGTTGCGATTGGCACCTCAGCCCCGCGTAGCAATGTTGATTTTGTACTGAAACATACCCGGCTACAAAAATATTTCACAACCATTCTCGATCAATCGGATGTTGAACATGGCAAGCCCCACCCTGAAATATATTTGAAAGTAGCCGCCCGGTTGGGGTTTGCGCCTCAGCAGTGTGTTGTTTTTGAAGACTCTCTTTCGGGTGTTGAATCCGCTCAACGGGCCGGAGCTAAAGTGGTGGGTGTAACAACAACGCACAGTCCCGAAGAATTAGCTCATACCGATTTAGTTATTGCAAACTTTTCCAGCCTGGAACCCGCGAATTTGTACGCTCAGGTTTTTAAGAGCCTTTGAAAGCCTTGTTTAGACCACTCTCTGAATCATTGATTAGAGCAAAAAAGCAATTTTTAGCCTCTCTTGGGCATGTTTTGCACACTTGGATGTATGACTTTTAAGTGGTTGGTCAATATTTTTAGATGGGCTTGGTTTATTGGACGGCAATTCCCGATATTTGCAGTCCCTTTTTAGAAAGGGCTTAAATCAATACTTTTTATGGCACGTGTTTGTCAAGTAACAGGAAA
>JALHRJ010000054.1 GCA_022841475.1 Cyclobacteriaceae bacterium
ACTCAATAAAATCTATTCTATTAATTAATCCTTTTTTAAACTCACATGTACACAATTGATGACCTGAACGTCAGGCTACTTTCCGAATTAAAGGAAATTGCAGAAGGTATGGGCGTAAAGAACGCTAAGAAACTTGCGAAGCAAGACCTGGTTTACAAAATCCTTGATCAACAGGCAATTGCCGAAGATCCTACCACCGCCCCCAAACAAGTTCTTACTGGAGAGAATGATCGCAAAATGCGACCCCGCAGACGTGAAAACGTTGCTCCGGAAGCAACCCCTAAACCACAAGAAGAGGAACAAGAGAAAGAGCTTACCAGTGATGAAATTCTGCAAAGCATCGATTCAATTGAAATAGATCAAAACGCAGTGAGTTTTGATAATTCTTCAGAGCAAGCACCCCCTATTGTAACGGAAGTGCAGCGCAGAGAACCCCGTGAAGAGCGGCCCAATCCAAATCAATCTCAACAACCGCGTAAAGAAAACCTCATCCGTGATTTTGACGGAGTGGTATCGAATGAAGGTGTTTTGGAAATCATGCAGGATGGGTATGGGTTTCTTCGTTCATCCGATTACAACTACCTGGCCAGCCCCGATGATATTTATGTATCTCCGTCTCAGATCAAGTTGTTTGGTTTAAAAACAGGAGATACCGTAAAAGGACAAATCCGGCCACCGAAAGAGGGCGAAAAATATTTTGCACTCCTTAAAGTGGATAGTATTAATGGAAAAACAACTGAAGAAATCCGCGACCGCGTGGCCTTCGAATACCTGACTCCACTTTTCCCTGAGCAAAAATTAAAGCTCAGCACCACACACGACAACATGTCAACCCGCATACTCGATCTTTTCTCCCCTATTGGAAAAGGTCAGCGCGGTATGATTGTGGCTCAACCCAAGACCGGTAAAACCGTGTTGTTGAAAAACATCGCCAATGCCATTGCCGAAAACCATCCGGAAGTCTATCTGATTGTATTGCTGATCGATGAACGCCCTGAAGAAGTTACCGACATGGCCCGCAGTGTAAAGGCCGAGGTAATTGCTTCTACGTTTGATGAGCAGGCTGATCGTCACGTTAAGGTGGCTAGCATTGTACTCGAAAAAGCAAAACGCATGACCGAGTGCGGCCATGATGTTGTTATCCTGTTGGATTCAATCACACGTCTGGCGCGTGCTTATAATACAGTGGTTCCTTCTTCCGGCAAAATTCTTTCCGGTGGTGTGGATGCCAACGCACTTCATAAACCAAAACGGTTCTTTGGTGCAGCCCGCAAAATTGAAAATGGCGGTTCACTGACCATTATTGCTACGGCTCTGATTGATACCGGTTCAAAAATGGACGAAGTGATCTTCGAAGAATTTAAAGGTACCGGTAACATGGAATTACAATTGGATCGCAAACTTTCCAACAGACGTGTTTATCCTGCTATCGATGTTCCTGCCTCTGGCACAAGGCGCGAAGATCTTTTGATGAAGGAAGATGAACTTCAACGCGTTTGGATTCTACGCAAGTTTATGGCTGATATGAATTCGATTGAAGCGATGGAGTTCCTGCAAAGCAAAATGAAAGGAACCCGTAACAATGAAGAATTCTTAAGCTCGATGAACGGATAAATAATTTGAGAATTTGAAAATGGTTTAAAAATCATTTTCAAATTCTCAAACCTGCCTGACGTTGACAGGTCACTTCACTCTCAAATTATTTCTTTTTCTTTTCATGGAATGCACCCTTAAATTCAGGGTCTACATAACGTTTCTGGCGGTCTGTTTCGCGGGCCATGGATTGTGATTCATCGTAGTTTGTCTCTGCAACTTCGATTTCTTTTGGAAGTGTTTTTACAGTGATTTTCTCGCGGATGATTTTTTCAATATTATCGATGTGGTATTTTTCCGTATCCGTTGCAAACGTGATCGCCTTACCCTCTTGAAATGCACGTCCCGTTCTTCCGGTACGATGCACATAGTCTTCGTAAACAATGGGCACATCAAAGTTGATCACGTGCGAAACGTTGGTGACATCAATTCCCCTTGAGGCAACATCCGTAGAAACAAGAATCCTAAGTTTCCCTTCTTTAAACTCATTCATTGCATTCATACGACTGTTCTGTCCTTTGTTTGAATGAATCACCTTTACCGGCCCTAATTTTTTTCGATCCAGGTATTTGTAAATATTATTGGCAACTTCTTTGGTACGTGAAAAAATCATAACCCGATTCAAGTCACTTTCATCCTGCAGCAAGTACTCGAGAAAATGAATCTTTGTAAGACTGTTGGGAATGAAGTAGAGTTCCTGAACCACTTTCGTGGCTACGGTTGCCGGAGGAGTCACCTCCACTCGAACCTGAAAATCGATAAATTCATTGGCTAGCCGATCCACCTTTTCAGGAAATGTTGCGGAGAATAATATATTTTGTCGCTTAGATGGAATGACTTCAAAAATTCTACGGAGTTGTGGCATAAATCCCATATCCATCATTCGGTCGGCTTCATCCAGCACCAGCGTTTTGATTTGTTTCAGAATTAATTCATTACGCTGATATAATTCAAGAAAACGACCCGGAGTAGCAATGATCAGATCAATGCCTGCTTTTATCTTTTCTATTTGGCTCTTGGTTCCCACTCCCCCATAGATTTCTATAATGCGTAAATCCGTATACTTCGCCAAAACACTTGCTTGTGAAAAGACTTGCACCACAAGCTCCTTGGTAGGCACCAGTATAAGCGCCCGGGCATCGTCACCTTGCGCATATCGGATTTTCATTAATAAAGGCAAAAGATACGCTGCTGTTTTGCCCGTTCCTGTTTGCGCGATACCAATGACATGCTGGCCACCCATCACGAGTGGAATTGACTTCTGCTGAATTTCGGTTGGGTTCTCAAAACCAGCATCAGCAACCGCATCAAGCAATTGCTTATTTAACTTAAATTCATTCCAAGAAACCGGGCTACTCAAGATTAATTATATTTACGTACTTCACAAGGTAATGAACTCTACGCTAATCACGAACGCCCAACTGGTAAACGAAGGCAAAGTCATCGAAGGTGATGTTTTGATTCGGGGAAACAGGATAGAAAAAATCGGGAATGGTCTATCTGCCCCCAATGCTACCGTTGTTGATGCAAAAGGAAATCTTTTATTGCCTGGAGTAATTGATGATCAGGTTCACTTCCGCGAACCCGGGCTCACCCATAAAGCAACTATTTATACCGAATCGAGGGCGGCTGTGGCCGGAGGGATTACCAGTTTTATGGAAATGCCCAATACGGTTCCACCTGTGTTTACTCAATCTTTGCTGGAAGATAAATACCAGATTGCATCGCAATCTTCACTCGCCAATTACTCCTTCTTTATGGGTGCCGCCCACGATAACCTTGAAGAGGTGATGAAGACAAATATCAAAAAGGTTTGTGGGCTAAAAATTTTTATGGGGTCCTCAACGGGAAATTTACTAGTAGACGATCCTAAAATCCTTGAGGGTTTCTTCTCGCGTTTCCCTGCCATTATAGCAACTCACTGCGAAGACGAACCCACCATCAGAAAAAATACTGCCGACTTTAAAGAACGGTATGGCGAAACGATGTCTGTAAAGTATCATCCACAGATACGTAGTGCCGAATCTTGTTTAAAGTCATCTTCGTTTGCCGTTGAGTTGGCAAAAAAGCATGGCACGCGTTTGCATATTCTCCACATATCTACAGCTCACGAAACAAATCTTTTTGATAACTCCATTCCACTCGCTCAAAAGAAGATTACCTCCGAAGCGTGTATACACCATCTTTGGTTTAATGATGCTGATTATGAAAGATTGGGGATGTTGATCAAATGGAACCCAGCAATTAAAACAGCGGCTGATCAGCAGGAGATTTTACGAGCCGTTCTGGATGATCGCATTGATGTTATTGCAACCGATCATGCACCACATACACTTGAAGAAAAGAAGAACAACTACTTTCAGGCACCTGCCGGTGGACCTTTAGTACAACATAGCCTGGTGGCCATGTTAGAGTTTTATCACCAGAAAAAGATCTCACTGGAAAAAATAGTTCAGAAGATGGCCCACAACCCGGCCATTCTTTTTCAAATCGAAAACCGTGGCTATATAAGAGAAGGATACTTTGCAGACCTTGTTTTAGTGAATCCCAATCAACCCTGGCAGGTACAAAAGACAAATATTCTAGCCAAGTGTGGCTGGTCTCCCTTTGAAGGAACTACATTCAAATCCAGCGTTACACACACCTGGGTTTCGGGCCATCTGGTTTACAAATTGGGGGAGTTTGACGAAAGCAAGAAGGGAGCAAGGCTCACTTTTGCCCGTTAAGGAAAAAGAAAAAAGCCCCGTAGGGGCTTAATTTTAAGGGTGAATGACGGGGCTCGAACCCGCGACCTCCAGAATCACAATCTAGCATTCTAACCAACTGAACTACATCCACCGTTTTGGGAACGCAAAGTTAGACGAGCCTGATGAAAATGCAAAAAATGATTTAATTCGGCTTTACAGGGACCCTGAAAACTGTTAACACTCCAATAGAATAAAACAGCTTTATTATCCCGTTTGATTATGGTAACTAGTTCTATTAAAAAGAAAATTCATGGATCAAAAAATAATTAATCTGTTTGACGAGTTCACCCACAAGCCCCTTAGCCGGGAAGAATTTCTAAAAAAATTGGCTAAACTCACCGGAAGTACTGCCGCTGCGTTGGCCGTTTTACCACTGCTGGAAGTTAACTATGCCCACGCTCAAACTATCCAGCAGGAAGATGATCGAATATTTACAGAGCGGATCACTTATGCTGGAGATGGCGGAGAAATGAAAGCATATCTAGCACGCCCTAAGAAAAAGAAAAAATATCCCTCTGTCATGGTGATTCATGAAAACAGAGGGTTAAATCCGCATACAGAAGATGTGGCCCGCAGGTTTGCGCTTGAAGGATTTCTGGCAATTGCCCCTGATGCTCTTGGACCACAAGGCGGAACTCCGGCAGATGTAGACAAAGCCCGTGAACTCTTTAGTAAATTGGAAGCACCTAAGAATCTCAACAACTTTATTAAAGGATTTGATTATTTAAAAACGCGTAAGGATAGCAATAAGAAGTTTGGGTGTGTTGGATTTTGCTGGGGCGGTGCCATGGCCAATCAATTGGCTGTGCATGTTCCTGACCTCAAAGCCTCCGCTCCCTTTTATGGAAGACAAGCAGACGCTGCAGACGTACCAAAAATAAAAGCTGCACTTCAACTTCACTATGGTGGTTTAGATGAACGAGTAAATGCTGGCATTGCATCGTATGAAGAGGCGCTAAAAAAATCGGGCGTGAAATATGAAGTATTTATTTATGAAGGCGCCCAACATGCATTTTTTAATGATGCTGCCCCTACCCGTTATAACGAGGCCGCGGCCAAGCTGGCGTGGAGTCGCACGGTTGACTTTTTTAAGAAGTATCTTGTTTAAGTTATCTTTCAATTAAATCTGGAAAATCAGTTACCATTAAACTTAATTTTTCAATAAGTTTATTTGATGATTCGTTGGAACAGACTGAAGAACTTACCTCTTGAGCAGAGAATATCACTACTCTATGAGCATGCCGTTTTTGTTATGGGAATCAGATATTATAATTATAAGGTAAACTTATACCTTCTGGGAAATGAATATGTTGAAGTATTTATCAACCATAAGCATGCTTCCATCGATCGAATTGCCTTGTTGGATACGCAACATTCCCGCATGAAATTCTACTCCGACCAAATCAAACTCCCATCAATTAATTGACTTTGACATCCATAAAAAAAGCCCCGGTTCGGGGCTTTTACTTTTCCGTAGAAATATTTTAAGCTGTAGCCGTTGTAGAGGTTTCCTCCATTTTAGTCTGCTGTTTCAGGCTAACTGTTTTCCTTGCTTTGTAGCCACAATAGCCACACAAATAATGCTTCATTAATTCACCTTCTTCAATAGCCGTAGGTTGTCTGATGATTTCTTCCCGTGTAACCTTAAATGTTTGGTAATTGCACTCAGGGCATTGTATTGCATGTAAGTGTCCTGCATATTTTTCTATTTGCTTAAAGCCTGTCTCTTCGTCAAGCCAAACATCATAGTCCACAGAATAAACATTCTCTTCAGCAATCATACCTTCATCCAGGTGAGCATCTTCTTCTTCTTCACTCAGAAGCTTCATCGGCTTGCCACTTTTGGGGGAAATGCGAGGTCTGTAGCGCAATACTTTAAGGCGTCTTTCTATAAAGAAAGGATAATAAAACTTGAGCAGGTTTTGAATAATCAAGGCTACCAGAATACCCATACAGGTAGTCACGAATACTCGTACAAAAATCAATAAGGTTGTAAGTTCAACAACATTGGCATTCACAAAGAAACATCCACCAATCACTAAAATGATGGAAGCTATCCAAAGTACCTTGATTTCATGCCGGTTGATGAAATCGTACTTGTTTTTGCTGCCTCCTGTGGAATTCAATTTCACGATATAACCCAGGATTACCAAAATGCCAACGGCCCAGAAACCCAATGCGAGGTTTAGCGCCAGATTGTTCCATGCGTCATATTTATGCGGGTCTAGTTCTTCCATGTGCTTATATATTTTGGGGTTTATTCAGTGTATTGAAAATAAGTAAACTCACTTAAGATAAAATTATGCCCTAGTTTTCAAATATATGCAATAAAGTACAATTTAGAACCTAATGCGCGAATTTTCCAAATTCCGGAAAACTACACTGTCATTAGAATTTACTTTTTTATACATACGGAATCCACAGACTTAGAATTTCCGTGTATTTGTCTGATTTTCAATATTCTTTGAAAGATATTGATCGGAATCTCTTGACAAACAGATGTTAGTATTTTATGGTGTCAGGATTTGACATTGACTGTTTGCGCGTACATGGTTTTTACCGCTGTAATGATTCCGTCTGGATCGAAGCCACACTCGCGGTGCAGATCCAATTGTTCGCCATGTTCAATTATCTCATCGGGGATTCCAAGAATCCTCACTTCGGCTTGATAATTATGTTCGGCCATAAATTCTAAAACCGCACTTCCTACCCCGCCCTGAATGCAACCATCCTCAACAGTAATTACCTTTTTAAAGGATGAAAAAACTTCGTGGAGAAGTTCTGCATCCAAAGGTTTTGCAAATCGTAAGTCGTAGTGAGCCGGATTGATTCCTTGTTTAGATAATCTCTGACATGCCTCAACTACATAGTTACCAATATGGCCAAAGGTTAAGATCGCTAAATCCTCACCCTCTTTAATTTTCCGCCCTTTACCAATTTCAATTTTTTCAAAGGGTGTTCGCCAGTTAGGCATTACTCCCTGGCCCCGCGGATAACGGATCGAAAAAGCTCCTTCACTTCGGGGCAATTGTGCGGTAAACATCAAGTTGCGTAACTCCTGTTCATTCATAGGAGCAGATACAACCATATTAGGGATACATCGAAAGAAAGCTATGTCATAAGCTCCGTGGTGAGTAGGCCCATCTGCGCCAGCAAACCCAGCCCGGTCCAGACAAAAAATAACAGGCAGGTTTTGAATACACACATCGTGAATTACCTGATCGTATGCCCGTTGCATGAATGAACTATAAATATTGCAAAACGGAATAAGTCCTTGCGTTGCTAGCCCTGCAGAAAAAGTTACCGCATGTTGTTCGGCAATGCCCACATCGAAAGCACGATTCGGCATTTCCTTCATCATAATGTTCATGGAAGATCCTGATGGCATAGCTGGCGTAATGCCAATGATTTTATCATTCTGCTTGGCAAGTTCTACAAGGGTATTGCCAAACACATCCTGATACTTGGGGGCCTGTGGAGTCTCATGAACCTTTTTATGAATCTCACCTGAGATTTTATCAAATGTACCCGGAGCATGCCAGGTGGTAGCGTTTCCATTCTCAGCAGGACCATATCCCTTACCCTTTACCGTAACGCAATGCAGAATTTTGGGCCCTTTTATGTCCTTCAAATCACGCAATACTGCCACCAGATGGTCCACATCATGGCCGTCTACAGGGCCAAAATATCGCAGGTTTAATGATTCAAATAAATTACTCTGACTTAGCAAAGTAGACTTTATACCGTTCTCTAATTTTGATACAATCTCCTGTGCATTTTTCCCAAAGTGCGATAACTTTCCTAACAAGTTCCAAACATCATCCTTAAGTCGATTATATGTTTTGGAGGTTGTAATGTCCGTGAGATAATCCTTAAGTGCACCCACATTAGGATCGATAGACATGCAATTGTCGTTCAGGATAATCAACAGATTGGTGTCAGAAACACCGGCATGATTCAACCCTTCGAAGGCCATGCCGCCTGTAAGAGCACCATCACCAATTATAGCCACATGTTGTTTATCTTCCAGCCCCAGATACTTTGAGGCTGCGGCCATCCCGAGTGCTGCTGAAACCGATGTTGAAGAATGACCTACCCCGAACGTGTCATATTCACTTTCGCTTCTTTTGGGGAACCCAGAGATGCCCTTGTACATACGGTTTGTATGAAAAGATTCTCTGCGACCGGTAAGAATTTTATGGCCATACGCCTGATGGCCGACATCCCAAACCAATTGGTCGGTGGGAGTATTGAATACATAATGAAGTGCTACCGTAAGTTCTACAACTCCTAAACTGGCGCCAAAATGCCCACCATAAACAGAAACATTATCAATAATGAAATGCCTCAATTCATCACAGAGTTGTACCAGTTGCACCTGATCCAACTTTTTCAGGTCTTGCGGACTATTTATCTCTGCCAGCAATTTCCCGGGTGTAATTAGCATGCGTTACAATTTAGTGACCGATAATCCTTAAACACAGTCAAAAGGTAACTGTTTAACTCCTGGTATCTAAAGATTTAAAACGTAAAAATAAGGAATTACTGCGGGGTTGAACATTTCTATCACTTTCCCAATACATATCCCATGAAAATCATTGAATCGTGAGTATTTTTGCCCTCCTTAAGATTTGATATGGAGCAGGAATCATTCGAAATACGATTACCCTTGTTTGAAGGTCCTTTTGACTTGCTACTTTTTTTTATCGAGCGCGATGAATTAGAAATCAACGACATTCCCATTTCCAAAATCACAAACGACTTTCTGGAGTATATCCGCAGCCTTGAAACCCTGAACGTGGAGGTAGCCAGTGAGTTCATTCTGGTGGCGGCAACGCTTATGAGGATCAAATCTAAAATGTTGTTGCCCCGGCCTCAGATTGACGAACAGGGAAATGAGATAGATCCCCGTGAAGAATTGGTAAAACACTTACTTGAGTACAAAAAGTACAAATCTGTAGTAGAACAGTTCCATAAGATGGAGGAAACGGAGCTGATGAAAGAAAAGCGGGGCAACATCATGAAGGAATTAAGAGCCCTTGCCGAAAGTACCAATGTGGAAGCTGAGCTTCAGGATGTTGACCTTTTCAAATTGCTAACGGTATTCGAAAAAGTGCTAAAGCGGCAGGAAGAAGAAAAGAACAGGCCTGTGCACCAGGTTATCCAATATCCCTACACCATTGAAGGCCAAAAAGAATACATCCTGAACGAAATAACGATTAAGCCGCGCGTTGCCTTTACGGAATTATTTGAAAAAGTGCCCACACGTATCTCTCTTATCTTTAATTTTCTTGCCATTCTTGAAATGCTCGCCAATGGTTTATTGAGCATTCAGGTGGGAGAAGGATTTAATAATTTTTGGGTGATGAGGCCAGAGGTTGTGCCTGCTGAAAATTAATCATCTAGTCTATTATTTAAAATCTGATAGCTGGCGACAGGAGATTATTCACCCAATTTCTCTTTAAGAAATCTCTCTAGCATAATTGGGACATTACTCTCATAGATCACTTTGTTATTCTGATCAACGACAATATAAAAGGGTATTCCCTGCACATCCAGTATTTTATTCAAGGTACGACCCGGCTCAACACCTTGATACCAGTTTGTTTTATCCTTTCTAACTGCCTCCTTCCATTTTACTTCATCTCGATCAATGCTTATCGCTATCAAGGGTATTTCCTTTTTAGTCAGGTAAGAATTAAGTGAAGGCAAGGATGTTTTATTGGCTTGTCTGCAAGGGCCACACCAGGAAGCCCAAAAATCAATTACTTTAAACTTACTGTCAAAGTCGTTTAAATTCTTTCTTACACCTTGAATATCCCGTAAGGACACATCTGGCAGAATAATCCCAACGCGATCCTTTTCACCAACTGTATTCTCTTTGCAATTTTTTACCAGAAGAATTTCGTCAGTATGTAAATTAGCTGTGTATTTTTCAATTTCAGGTTTCGATATTTTCCCAAAATTCACCTCAAATAAGTTTTTCAATCCTAGCAAAATGATCGAGGTGTTACTTGCGGTATCTAACACAGAGGTGATTTTGGATTTGGACTTATCCATTTCTTCAATGGCCTTAACAATATACTTTTCTTTAAAGTACTGAGCTTTGTCCGGATAGCTGGATACAGAGTCATTTACAACTCTTGCAATTTTCTCGAGAGGTCGGTTAAAATCACGATACACCAACAATTTTCTATTAAGCTGCCCTCCCGAAATTTTTAAGGAATAATAAAGAGAATCTGCGTGAGCCATTAAACGGATCGTGCCTTTCTCTTCGGTTGTTATGTAGAACCAATGATCTTCAAAACCAGATCGGGTAGACATATAGCCTTGCCCTTTTATTGGTTGCCTTAGCTCGTAGAGAATTCCTTGCGGATCATTCTCAAAAGTATATCTAAAAGAACCATCTTTCTTAATTAAGATACTATCAACAAGCGCTGGTTTGTAGCCAAATCGATCGATTCTTAAAACATATAGTTTGGGTTCCCATTTTTCTGAAGGTTGTATCTTGCCAATTAAAGTCAACTGTGCAAAACTTAAGCTTTGGCTAAGAGTAAATAAAAGCAGTGAAAAGGCTAAAATTTTCATGTCTTTGGTTATTTAAACCAGATGTCTCTCAATTAAGAGAACACCTGGCTTAACGAAATAAAATTACTCCAAAAATAATTTTTCAAACTCACTTACAACAGGCCCTACTTCAATTGAATTTTTCTTAGCGAATCTGAATAAATCATCGAATCTTTTAGGGTAAATCGTTACGAAGTCAGAAGTGGTCTATTTTTTCCCCAGTCTGGATACACTTGCGTCCTTATCATCACATCTGCAAAAGACCATTGAATGAGATAAAGGAAATCATAACAAAAAAATTTGTTAATGGGATCGGTTAAACTTCCTTTAAAATATAATGAGCGCCACATTATTAAGTTGATTGCCGCTGGCAATTCAATCAAAGAAATAGCTGAAATAATGTACCTTAGTGAAAATACGGTAAATAGCTATCGCCAAAATTTATTGAAGTCCACTGGAACCAGAAATACAGATGAACTTGTGGCTTTCGCTTTTCATGTAGGGCTTTTGACCTAATCTCATTTATATAGATGGTTAATTATTATCCTAATCCACTTAGTTGCCGAAGAGTCTGTTCAATGTTTGAATAAACTGACCTTTTTAACCCCGCCATTTAAAAGACTTATCATCAATCGCTCGCATCGTGCAAAGAATTCCATCGAGGTGATCATACTCGTGTTGAAGCAACTCTGAAAGATCATCTTTCATTTTCCATTGCTGAGGTTGCCAGTGTTCATCCAAATACTTAATCGTTAATTCTTTGTGCCGTTTCACTTTTACGAGCAGGTTAGGAAAACACATGCAGTCATCCCAAACTTCAAAAGTCTCCGCACTTAAAAAAGTAAACTCCGGATTAATGAATACTACCGGCTTATCAATGTTCATATAAATCAGCCGCTTCATAATGCCGAGTTGTGGCGCGGCAATGGCCCGACCAAAATGATATTTAGCCCGAATCTCCTCCATCACATTGTGTAAATCGGCTACCCACCCCGATACTAAATCACGGTCTGTTTCCAGTACTGGCTTCGAAACCTGGTAAAGTACCGGATTACCGAGCAACAGTAGGTCTTCTAAATGCTTCATTGTTTCAATTTCTATTTTACTAAATTAAGACTCTAAACAGTATCCTGCCATGAGTTCATCGTTTACACGCAGAAAATTTATTTCCACCGCGGGTTTCGCTACAACTACAGCCTTGCTATCACCCCTGGCCTCGCTGGGTACACACCAGAAAAAGAAACGGATTGCCATTGTAGGAACAGGCATCCGCGCATTGGATATGTGGTCCACCGATGTATTAAAAACCTACCCAGATCTGGTTGAGTTTGTTGGCTTGTGCGATATCAATCCGGGGCGGGTGGCCTACTTTAAACGCGCAACTGGTTTTACGTGCCCCACTTTTACAGATTTTGGAAAAATGATGCAGGAGATAAAACCCGATACGCTTATTGTGACAACCGTTGATTCCACGCATCATGAGTTTATCATCCGGGGCATGGAATTGGGTGCCGACATCATCACTGAAAAACCGTTAACAACCGATGAACAAAAATGCGAAGACATTCTGCAAGCCGAAAAACGTACCGGCAAAAAGGTGTTGGTTACATTTAACTATCGCTATTCACCGCACCGTGCAAAAATTTATGAGCTTTTGCGCGATGACACCATTGGCGAACTCACTTCCGTAGACTTTCATTGGTATCTTGATATCCGTCATGGAGCCGATTACTTCAGGCGATGGCATCGGCTGAAGGAAAAGAGTGGCTCGTTGTGGGTGCACAAAGCAACGCATCATTTCGATTTGTTAAACTGGTGGATTGAATCGGACCCCGCGGAAGTTTATGCTACCGGCTCATTAGATTTTTATGGCAAGAATGGTACTATACGTCATACAAATTGCCGGCCTTGTCCGCATAAAAGCAATTGTTCCTTTTATTGGGACATTACCAAAAACAGATTGCTTACAGAATTGTATACAAGTCAGGAAAGTTATGATGGGTATCTGCGCGATGGATGTGTGTTTAAAGAAGACATTAACATCTATGATAAAATGGCGGCTACACTCAAATATGAAAATGGGGTTCATGTGAGTTATTCACTAACTGCGTATTCTCCCTATGAAGGTTATCGAATTGCATTCAACGGCACCAAAGGGCGCATGGATGTTTGGATCGAAGAAAGCAATCCCATTGAAGAAAAAAATTACGATGAAATTATGGTTACTCACAATTTCGGTACGCGTGAGTTTATTCGTGTGCCACACGGCCAAAGTGGCCATGGGGGTGGCGATCGTTTATTAAAAGACAGTGTATTTGGCGTAACCTCTTCAGATCCCTTGCATCAGGCTGCCAGCGTGCGTGATGGTGCTTTGTCTATTCTGGTAGGAATTGCGGCAAGAAAAAGTTGCGAGACGGGTCAACCCATAAAAATAGCTGACCTTACAAGTATTAAACCAGGAAAGAAAAGACAGTTTGTGAGTGGGTAAACCGCACCTCAGGCTGCTTAATGTTATTACTTCTGATCATCGACTAACCCACCCGTTAATCGTATCAGGTCTACTTGGCTGGTGATGCTTGCAAAAATAGCACGATAATTTTCCAGTGCTGCCTGCTGGTAATTGTCTTGTACGATGCGAAGATCAATTGCGCTGAGGGCTCCGTTTTTATACCGCTCATTTCCCAATTCAAGATTTAATTCGGCCGATTGCAATCGTACACCCGCAATTTGCACGAGCTGTCTCCGTAAGTTATATAAATCGTAATTGGCTAATAAATCATTCTCCAAAGATAATTTGAGTTGGTCTGTTCCAATTTCGGCTATACGTTCCTGTATGTGTGCATTCTGAACTGCACGCCTTATCTGGCCACCATTAAAGAGCGTGAATCGCACACCAAAATTGGCAAAGGCACCATAACTGTTACCGGTTAATGTTTGTTTCGTAAATGCGGTTTCATTAACCTCGTTAAAAACAGGAAAATTCTGATCGCGATTTACATATCCCACGGTATTTTCAAGTATGTTCCCTGTAGGCGATCGAAAGTTTGCCGTTAATCGATCCAGACTTCCATTGGCACCGATATTTAGTAACACGGTAGGTGAATAGCTTGACTCGGCTGCCCGGCTAGCGTTGCGGAATAGCTCCTGGCTGATGTATTGATTGCGTAAGTTGGTATTTGAGTTCATCATTTTGTCGCGCAAATCTTCATACCGATACTCTTCAATAACCAACGGAATCTGATCAGCAAAAAAATAGGTCTTATTGATGTTTTCACTGATCAATAAATTGAGATTACGCACAGCATTCTTAAGAAGAATCTCCTGCTGCAGCACACTGGCAGAGTCGGTGAGAACATTATTTTGTTCTTGCAATACATCAAAGGTGATTGCCCCGCCCAACTCTTTGCGCAGTTTCACATAATTATAGCGCTCTTTCGAAAACTCTTTATTTTTAATCAGCACCTGCAATTGTTCGCGCTGAAGTAATACACCGTAATAAGCCAATATGATACCTTGTATGGTGTTCTCCATTAAAAAGCGCGCATTCCCATAACTCAATTCTTCCAGCTTTTCAAGTCGAGCTTTGGATATTCGCACAAAGAACCCATCAAACAAAGTAAATTGAGCCTCCAGCGTTCCGTTGAGATTGTCCGAAATATTTTTACCCGGAACCGCAAATGGGTTGGCCGGTTTGCGTTGTACGACATTGTTTGGTTGGTTGGCAATAAGATTGATGGCAGGCAACAAGCCGGCCTGGCCCCAGTTATTGTTATTTTTGGCGATGTCAACATTTAATCTGCCAATTTGAACATCAAAGTTATTTTGCAATCCAATCTGAATGGCCCTTGCCAGGCTTAAGGTATCCTGAGCTTGTATTGTTATGCAGCCAACAACAAAAAAGAGAACAACAAAAAATCGATTCATAGATAAAATGAGGTTGTACTTATTGAGTTGATACGTTTGCATCTTTGCTGCTGACATAAGAATAAATGGCCGGAATAACATAAAGAGTAAGCACGGTGGCAAATGCCATACCGCCAATGACGGCAATACCCATGGATACACGACTCTCTGAGCCTGCCCCTAATGCTAATGCAATGGGTAAGATTCCGAGAATAGTTGAAAGGCTTGTCATCAGGATCGGGCGAAAGCGCGATGCTGCTGCGTCCGTAACGGCATCTAATAATTTCTTACCCTGTTCTTTTCGTTGGTTAGCAAATTCAACAATCAGAATTCCATTTTTGGTAACTAGTCCGATTAGCATGATGATACCAATCTGACTAAAGATATTTAACGTTTGATTGAAGTACCATAAGGAGATCAATGCACCGGCCAAAGCCAACGGAACCGTAAACATAATAATCAGCGGATCTTTAAAACTTTCAAACTGACCTGCAAGTATCAAGTAGATGATCGCTAAAGCAATTAAGAAAGCAACATAAATACTGGACGCACTTTCCGAAAACTCACGCGAGGCTCCATCCAAACTTGTTGTGTACGATTCATCCAAAACTTCACCTGCTATCCGCTCCATTTCTTTTATGCCTTCGCCCAAGGCAACACCATTAGCGAGTTGTGCGCTAACTTTTGCAGAGGAGTATCGATTGAATCGAAACAACTGTGGCGGGCTGCTTAATTCTTCAAATGTTACCAGATTATCCATTTGAATTATTTCACCTCTTCGGTTCTTTACATACAAGGTTTTTAAATCCAAAGGTTCATTGCGATCGCCTCTTTCTACTTGTCCAATGATCTGGTATTGCTTTCCGTCCATGATGAAGTTTCCAAATCGCGAACCACTCAACCCAAGTTGAAGAGTTTGAGCAATATCAATAACATTCACTCCGAGATTGCGGGCTTTGTCGCGGTCGATCGTAATGTTGATTTCGGGCTTATTAAATTTCAAATCAAGATCTACGAAAGCAAATTTTGGACTGGCATTGGCTTTCGCCATAAATTCTGGCAACACTTGTCTTAGTTTTTCAATATCTCCGGCTTGAATGACAAACTGCAAGGGAAATCCTCCTCTGCGATCGCCAATTGTCTGTGCCTGGTTAATGAATGTTCTTACGCCCGTATATTTTCTCGCCTTCAATGTTACGTCATCAACAATTTGTTGCTGTGTGCGCGTTCGATCTTTGGGGTCTTTGAGAATTACCCTTATAAATCCGGAGTTAACACCCGAGCCACCAAAACCTGGCGCAGTTACACTCACCAAGCCCGCCTTTTCGGGAACTTGTTCTGTGACAAAATCTGTGAGTTCCATCACATACTTATCCATATACTCAAACGTAGCTCCTTCCTGAGCCTGCGCCTGCAAGCGAAATTCACTACGGTCCTCCATCGGTGCGAGTTCGGATGGCACGGTAGTACCTAGAAAGTAAATCAATCCACCAGAAATACCAATAATGACAAAGGCTAACCATCTGCGTTTCATAAATCCTTGTAACGATGCTGCGTAGAAACTTGTAAGTTTCTCAAAGAAAGGTTCAGTGACCCGGTAGAACCACGGTTGAGTGGCCCTGCGTTTCAAAATTTTTGCACTCATCATAGGAGTGAGCGTGAGCGACACAAAGGCTGAGATCGCTACGGAACTTGCTACCACCAAACCGAATTCGCGAAACAGACGACCGGTAAGACCTTGTAAGAAAATAACTGGTAAGAAAACGGCTACTACAGAAATGGTAGTGGAGATAACCGCAAAATAAATTTCCGTAGATCCCTTCTTAGCGGCTTCAACGGGATCTTCACCTTCTTCAATTTTTACATAGATATTTTCCAACACCACAATGGCATCATCCACCACCAAACCAATGGCAAGCACAATACCGAGCAAGGTGAGTACATTGATGGTGAAGCCGAGCAAGTACATCACAAAAAATGCACCTATAAGTGAGATCGGAATTGTGGCAACCGGAATTAATGTTGTGCGCCAATCGCGCAGGAATAAAAAGATAATTGCAAGAACAAGACAGAATGCAATTAAGATGGTCTCCTCAACTTCAAGTATAGAAGCGCGAATATAATCTGTAGAATCAAAACTCATTTGATAGCTCACATCGGATGGAAGGTCGCGTTCAATTTGAGCGAGTTTTACTTTCAAACGATCTGAGATATCAATGTTATTGGCACCGGGCTGAGCTACTATGGCGATGGCACATCCTGGAATACCATCTCTTCTTAAAATGGTACGATCGTTTTCAGGGCCCAGTACTGCGTAGCCTACATCACTGAATCGTACAATGTTGTCGCCATCTTCTTTAATAATTAAGTTGTTAAAGTCATCTTCCGTATTCAGCCGGCCCATGGTTCGCACGGTTAGTTCTGTGTTTTGACCTTCTACCCGTCCGGAAGGAAGTTCCACGTTTTCGCGGTTCACCGCCTGCAGTACATCCGATGGCGCTAATTGTAGCGAGGCTAATTTGATGGGGTCCATCCACAAGCGCATGGAATACCTGCGTTGTCCCCAGATTCCAACAGAACTTACTCCTGGTATAGTCTGAAGCCTTTCCTTAAAATATAATTCCGCAATGCGTGATACTTCAAGAAGATCTCTTTTGTCGCTTCGTATAGTTAAGAAAATGATCGGACTTGAGTCGGCATCTGCTTTTTCAACGCGTGGTGGGTCCACATCCGGTGGTAGTCGGTTAAGTGCACCCGAAACTTTATCACGCACATCGTTAGCAGCGGCTTCAAGGTCAACTCCTAATTCAAACTCAACAGTAATGTTACTTCTTCCTTCCCGGCTTACGGAAGTGATGGTGCGTACACCCTGCACACCGTTTACGGCCTCCTCAATGGGTTCTGTAATTTGTGATTCAATTACATCTGAATTGGCTCCAACATAGATGGTAGAAACTGTAACAACTGGCGGATCCACGCTTGGAAACTCCCGAACTCCTAAAAAAGTAAAGCCAATAATACCAAACAGAATAATGACTAAAGACATTACTATGGCCAGTACAGGTCGGTTGATGCTGGTAATGGATAAACTTGCCATACGTAGTTTTTAGTCGTTAACGATCGGTCAATCTAATTTCGAAATCTGAACTGCCATGCCTGGTTTCAGCTGAAGGATTCCTGTTGTAAGCAGGGTGTCATTTGCTTTCAGTCCCGAAACCACTTCGAGGGAACTTGCCGTTCTGATCCCCGTTTCAATAAATACTTCCTTTGCCTTTCCTCCTTCCAATATAAAAACCTTCTTACCTGCCTGTTCGGGAATAACCGCTTCTGTAGGCACCAAAATGGCGTTGCTCATCGACTCCAATATCAACTCTACCTTTACAAACTGACCGGGTAATAAAATTCCGCTCTTATTATCAGCCTGCGCCCTGATTTTTAACGTACGGGTGTCCGGATCAATTCTTGGTTCTATAGCATACACTGATCCTTCATAAATTTTCAGATCGCTTTCAATGGTAAACCTAATTTTCTTTCCGGGAGCAACTTGTGTGCTATAGCGGCCCGGTACAGCAAATTCAATTTTTGCTGGAGAGATATTGTACAGTGTGGCGATGGTTGTGCTAGGAGAAATGTAGGCTCCTTCACTCACAAAGCGCAATCCTATAACGCCATCAAAGGGGGCGCGAATTCTCGTTTTATCAAGTTGGGATTCGAGCAACCGTATATCTGCTTCGGTTGTATTTAATCGATTCAAGGCATTGTCATATTCTTCCTGGCTAATGGCATCTTTCTCTAAAAGTTTGCGTTGCCGAAATTCGTTATCCTCATTCAGTTTGCGATTGTATTTCTGTTTTTCCAATTGAGCCGCAATCTCATCATCATTGGTTTGGATGAGCAAATCACCTCTGCGCACTGATTTACCTTCACGAAATGAAATGGAAGTAATTTTACCAGACACCTCGCTTCTTAATTCCAACGATTCGTTGGGCAACACCGATCCGGTTACATTGAGTTTATTATCCAATGGGGCAGGACGGAGAATCAGCGCGTCCACAGAGAGTTTGCCGCCTCCGCCTTGTGCCCTTGCCGTTTGTTCTAACTCTTTGTTAGCCTTAAATAAGTTAAGTTTCGGTAATGCAAGCAGGAATATAACGACCGCAACGATGGCAACGGTAATGAGAGTCTTTTTCATTGTTAAGCGCGGGATGTATTAGTGGAAGTATGAAAACGTCTTTTTAGTTCATTGAGTTAAACCGTTCGTGTAAATTCAGGATTTGGGGCACAATCAGTTCACTTTCATTATTTCGGATTATAAAATTTGCTTTCGCCTCCTTTTCTTCTTCCGGTAGTTGGTTTTGGATAATCTTCTCAACATCCGCTTTGGTACGATGAGTATCTCTCGCTAAAACTCTTCTTATTCTAACGCCTTTGGAAGCTGAAACCAGAATGACTGTATCCAACATCTTGTACGATCCTGACTCGAACAACAAAGCCGCTTCCTTTAATACGTAGTTGCAGCCCGCATGAGCGTGCACCCATTGTTCATAATCAATAGCTACTCTTGGGTGAACCAATGCATTCAGTTTTTTTAGCTTATCTTCTTTTGTGAAAACAGCGGCACTTAAAAACTCTCGGTTAAGCCCACCCGCCCCATCGTAAGACAATGATCCGAATTCTTTTTTGATCTGCTCTACTAGTATTCCGTCAGTGGTCATTAAAATTTTCGCTCGGCTATCGGCATCGTATGCGGGTACACCCAGTATTCCAAATATTTTACACACCAGGCTTTTCCCCGAGCCAATACCCCCGGTAATGCCTACTTGCATAGGCTTTGCATTGATGGGTTGAGAATTGGGTGATTCCAATGGCATGCAGTTTTTTACTTTAATAGTTGACAGTCCGAACGAAGCTAATATTCCTTACGTGAAACGGAACGGTTAAATCTTTCAATAGAATTTAACCGTAAGGGAATCAAGCGATATCACCTCCGCATAGGTTGGCACCCCAAACAGTTCAGGATAGACTTTTTGTGTTCCCTTTGATTTAGACCTTAAATCCACCTGCGCACTTACATTTACTAAACTGGATATAAAATCTATCTTTTGCGCTGAGGGAATCCGCACAGTCATTTTTACACTGTCTACAAAACTTGACCTAACGGAAGCTGGTATGTTAATTAACGAAACTTTAACATTTGTCTCAATTATCTCCAGCGCCCCTACTTCAAACATAACCGTGACCACCGGTGGATTTCGGCTTAACGATTCACTATGAGGAATAACAATCTCCAACTCCTCGCGGAACGATTTATCCAGACTTACCTGCGGCACTGATATCATCAACGAATCCGAAAATTGATGAAGCAAAGACTTGGGTCCCTCTAGTGTAATTGTATCGGGTACAAGTGAAATCTTACTGACCCTTCCGAATCCTTCACGAAAGGAAACCTTGCTGAGATCAGGGTACAACCTGAATCGATGCGAATCCTTTTCATCAATTTGCAATCGAAGGGTATCTGCAAGGATATAGTTAATCTGCAAACCGTCCACCTGATTAATAAACAAGGGCGGTAAAGTGCTACCAACAATTTTCCTTACCTCCAATGGTCTGTCCAATGGTATCGTTAGATCAGGGAGACGCACCCCCAGGCTTTTCCTGAAAAGATCCCATCCATTACCGCTTACGTTGATGCTTATCTGTTGCGGCAAACTACCAACGGGTACATATCTCTCCTGATTATAATCAAACCGGAGAGGAAACCGGATGTTGGTTGTATAGTTTTTATTAAAGGCGTTGAAGATCCAAAAGATGACTGCTGCCAATACACACAACGCTACCGCCTTCCAGTTAGTCCGGTTGAATTGAAAAAGGTTGACAAAAACTCTTGGGAAGTTCATAGTCGCACCGGCTTAACCCGGCCTGGGCCTGCTAAAAAAATTATCTCTTACGCAGTAGTCGGTTTTTTACCCGCTATTGCTTTTGTTGAATCCATAGAAACAGAAGATTTAGAAAACTTAATTCTTCCGCCACGCTCCACTTCGATAACGAATGTATCATCTTCAATTTCGGCAATTCGTCCATGCATGCCTCCAATCGTTATCACATAATCTCCTTTCTTTATTTCTTCTACAAACTTTTTTTGATCCTTGGCCTTTTTTTGTTGTGGCCGAATCATAAAAAAGTAAAACACAGCAATAATAGCCCCCATGAAAAGTAATTGGGTGGTCATGCCGCTACCAGCACCTGTTGCTTGTAATAAAATCGAATAGATCATAATTAAAATTTTGGGCTACAAAGTTATCCTAATAAAAGAAACATCCCAAACCGGATAGGCCTGGGATGCTCCATAAAATTCTTTTTGAACTCTTATTTTACCGGGCCATTGGCACCAGCATCTGCTTTGGGTGTAACCATTGCTTTGAAACGCAAGGTTGTCACTTTTGGCCAGGTGTTAGAAGTAACCGTGATTGTTTTATTGTTAATTCCTGGCTTGCCACTGCTATCAAATTCTGCTGTAACAAAGCCGCTACCCCCTACAGGAATTGGTTCTTGCGAGAAAGTAGGAACCGTGCAGCCACATGAGGGCTGAGCGCTTTGAATGATCAAAGGAGCTTCACCGTTGTTTGTAAGTTTATAGGTATAGGTGACCTTCTGACCTTCAGTGATCGTTCCAAAATCATGCTCTACTTTTTGAAATTGCGCAACCGGCAACGGGCCTTCTGGTTTTTCGTCTGCAACTGGGGCAGCATCAGTAGCAGCAACGGGTGTCGTTGTACTTGATTTATTGCCTTCAATCTGTGCTAAGCGACTTTCCAGTTCTGCGATTCTTTTTTCTGCCGCACGGTCGTTGCAACTCGCCATCACAACCACTAGCGCCAGAGCTGTCAACAATCTAAATGTGATTTTCATAGTATTCAGTATTTATTATTGGTTCTTATATATGGATTCAAAAGTAGAGGTGACCTTCCTATTTATATGCCTGGAATTGGCCATTTAACAATTCATTAACTGTTCTTGTTCCCACGAATTTGTTCAAGAAGTTCGTCTACATCATCCAGCAGCCGCTGAGCCTTGTCTTTTGCTTCCGAAACCACTTTTTGGCCTTGTGATTTTGCCTCAGAGGTCAGTGGGGTCTCTTTGCCAGAAACAACGTCAGACAGAAAATCTTCCAACACTTTTTTATACTTATCTAACTGGAATGACAGTTTTTCGCGGGTATTAGAACCTTTATCAGGCGCATATAGAATGCCCAGAATTGCACCCGCTGTTGCCCCTGCCAAAAAAGCCACTAATGCATTACTTCCTTTCTTGCCCATAGTTATAAAAATTTAGGGAGGGCAAAGATACGATTATTATACCCCTTTTTCAAGGGAAAATAGCTTCCGTAAATGAAGCCGTATCAAAAACTCTTCCTGTCATTGCCAAGTCATCGATAGGGGCGTTCCCAGCTGAGGGCCTGCCTGTGCCGAAGCGGCTCCGCGCCTTGAATGTTATTCCAATTTTCATTGACTTTTAAGACGGCTTACTTATTATCGAGCAAGCCGCGGCCGCTCTTCTTTATCGCTCCCGAATCCTTCATTGTCTTTGACATTACATCCAAAATACCATTTACAAACTGTCTGCTCTTGGGCGTGCTATATTCTTTGGAGAGTTCGATGTATTCGTTGATCGTAACCTTTATAGGGATGTTTGGAAAATGAATCATTTCAGTGAGCGCCATTTCTAATATGATCCGATCGGTTTGAGGCAATCTGTCAACCTCCCAGTTTTTAGTATTCTGAGCAATCAGCTGTTTGTACTTATCATCCAGTCCAATTGTACTTGCAAACAATTTATTTACAAACTCTTTGTCATCTTCCCAATCCAGCGATAGCTTTTGCAGCGTGATTTTATTTTCAGCAAACGATTTTAAGGTTTTATCGACCAGACTTTTGATAATATCTCTGTCTTCGGCCCACCGGATGTCCTGATCTTCAAAAAAATCGTTGATCGGGCCATTGCCTAAAATCAGTTTCCGCACAAGGTGTTTGATTAAACCCTTCTGACTTTCCTCGTCAGGTTTCTTCGCGGCAATAAATTCCTGATAAAGAGAATCCTCTTTGATGATATCGCGATACCAGCCGCGCACAGAATCCTTATGCTTTTGCCAGCCGCTTTCTGATTTTAAACTTTGCGATGTCAGTTCCTGACTTCCGGCAAGAGCTTTGATTAGTGGGTGGTTAACAAAATGTGAATGATTCACTTTTTTTTCGGCCGCAGCCAGATCCGCAAATTCTGTAAGCAAGTTCAGCACGGTGTAATACAAACCGGTCAGTTTCTCTATTTCAAGGATAATATTCTTGGATAAGAAGGATTGGTCTTTCTTCACTTGGTTGGTAAACAGATCCAATGCATCTGCTACCGCCTTTTCGATTTTAGGATCAGGACTCTCCGTGGCCTCTTTTCCTTTAAATCTTTTTTCAAAAAGCTGGAGAGCAACTTTTTTCTGGCTGCGAAGTAACTCTTTATCCTGCACCTGCATGGAATTAAGGTCGGGCTGAAAACGATTTTCTATTAAATCAAGAGCCAGCGTATGGTTAGCTTCCTTGCATTGACCAAATGCAAAAAGGCTTTGCATGATTTTGATGCGGAGTGTGCGTCTGTTAAGCATGTGTAAAGAACGATTTTGAAGTTGTAAAAGTACGTAAGCATTTTAAAAGATGAAAGGGAAGAAGACCTTGTTAGGAATTTATCTCCCCACTTCATTTCTGAGAAACAGCCACAGAATGTCATGCTTGTTTACGTGGATTAACTACTTTTGCATTTGCCTTGCCTGTTAAAAACCAAACCAACGTTATTTCGTTTTATGAAAGCCAGTTGTGATTAATTTTCTTAACCCAGATCTGGCGATACTACTTACCCTGCATGAAGGAACTCAAATACCTCAATAAATATCTCCTTAAATATAAGTGGCACCTGATATTGGGGTTGGTCTTTGTAATCATCTCTAACGTTTTTCAGATTATTCCGGCACAAATGGTTCGTCACTCTATTGACCTGGTGGTCGACAATATTAGAGTGTATCGTGCTTTTGATAACAGTGCCGCACAGGAAAACTTCTTCAAAATTTTCGCAGGCGGCATTCTTCTCTATGCGATACTTATTTTAGTAATGGCCCTTTTAAGAGGTGTGTTCCTATACTTTGTCCGGCAAACGCTCATCGTTATGAGCCGACTGGTGGAGTATGATTTAAAAAACGAGGTGTTTGAGCACTATCAGACTTTGCCCCTAAGTTTTTATCGGAGAAACAATACCGGTGATTTAATGAACCGGATCAGTGAAGATGTGGGTCGCGTGCGCATGTATCTGGGGCCTTCCATCATGTATGGCATGCAACTGATCACTCTTTTCGTTATGCTGATCCCCGTGATGTTTGCCATCAGCGCCAAGCTAACGTGGTATGCCTTAATTCCACTGCCGTTGTTATCCATTAGTATTTTTTACGTTAACAATATCATTGAATATCGTTCCGAGCAAATTCAGAAAAGTCAATCGCGGTTAAGCACCTTTGTGCAGGAAGCCTTTTCGGGAATTCGGGTATTGAAATCCTTCACGCGCGAGAAAGAGTCTGTTCAAAACTTTACTACCGAGACAGATGAATATAAACACCAATCGTTAAAGCTCACCCGGGTACAATCACTCTTCTTTCCGCTGATCATGGGACTCATTGGCCTTAGCACAATCCTAACCGTATATGCTGGTAGTGTAGAAGTGATTAACGGTTCGTTAACCTTCGGAAACATCGCTGAGTTTATTATTTATGTCAACTTGCTTACCTGGCCTGTTGCTTCGTTGGGATGGACAACCAGTCTTGTTCAGCGGGCAGAGGCTTCGCAAAAGCGAATCAATGAATTTCTGAAAACGAAAACCGATATTATTTCAGAGAAGAATCTCAACCACGAGTTAACTGGTAAAGTTGAATTTGACAAAGTTTCTTTCACTTATCCCGACACTGGAATTCAAGCGTTGAAAGATGTTTCGTTTAGCATTTTGCCCGGGCAATCGTTGGCAATTATAGGTACAACTGGTTCCGGTAAGAGTACGGTTTCAAGTTTAATTAGTCGTTTATACGATGTTACTTCGGGTGAAGTACGCATTGATGATATTCCGATTAAACACTTTGATTTACTGAGTCTGCGAAGTCAGACTGGCATTGTTCCGCAGGACGTTTTTCTTTTCAGCGACACTATTTACAATAACATAGCTTTTGGTTTGTTGAATCCTGAAGAATCGAAAGTAATGCAAGCGGCTAAAGATGCCGATGTGTACGCCAACATCATGGCCTTTCCGCAAGGGTTTGGTACCCGTATTGGCGAACGTGGCATTACACTTTCCGGTGGGCAAAAGCAGCGCGTGTCTATTGCACGGGCTGTAGCCCGCGAACCTAAGATTCTTATTTTAGATGATGCCTTATCGGCTGTTGACACCAAGACAGAAAACACAATTTTGAACAGCATGAAAAAAATCATGCAGGGTCGCACCAGTATTATCATTTCGCACAGAGTCTCTTCTGCCAAACTTGCCAATAAAATTATTGTTCTACACGAAGGCAAAATTGTGGAGGAAGGAACTCACGAAAGGTTACTTGCTCACAACGGAACCTACCGCGAATTATATGACAAACAAATGCAGATAGATGAAGTGGTTGAGTAGTCAACTCTGAAAATAACGGCCTCAGAAGTTATAGCGAACGCCTATGCAACCAAAACTCCTGAACGTAAGCGGGCGATCCAGAAATTCCAGCATCAGACTTCCTTCGCTGAAAACAGAAAGGGGAACATCTTGAAATGTGTATTCCATTCCCAGAATACCTTCGGGACCAATATCAAAATCATTTTTAACATCGGTGCCGGGTGCGAAGGGCGAGTCATTGTCGCGAAATGAATATTTTATTTTAGCCACTTTCAACAGCCCACCAACACCCCAATACCAATCCAGTTTGCCTTCCAGATTTTCGACAGGAAGAGGATAGTGAAACAGATAGCGTGCTTGCAGGTATAAAGTACTTTGTACCGTATGGTTTTGATATCGATAAGAATCATACCCGGAATATTCATCAAACGAGTTGATGTAATAGCTGTTATGCCACCGGGCTGGCGCAAATCCTAAACCAAACTCAATAGCATTCGATTTACCGAGATATTTTTTATACGTGGCCCCGGTGGGATCTCCAAGTCGCAAGCCAATACCTTGACGTTGTGAAAAGCCAACGCCAGAAATAAAAATAAAAATCAATGCGAGAATTTGCTTCATATAAAACCTTTTTGCGTCTAAAACGATATGCGCATGCAAATGTTATCCCAGAAATAAATAGAGAAAAGAAAAGGTCGTTAAAATACGTAACGCATTCCTACACCACCCTGAAATCGCTGATAACCAGGGTCGAGAAGTACATCAGTAAACCACTCGATTTCGATGAATGCCGAAATAGGTAAGGAGAAATAAGAATATTCAAATCCAAGAACAGCCACGGGGCCATAAGTAAATCGGGTTTCAGAAAATTTTCCGAATCGGCTATCAAAGGCTCCATCTTCGTAGAGATAATCGTAGGTCAGTTTTGTATTACGCCACTGCCAACCCAGCCCGGCATAGAGTTGAAGACCCTTTGATAATTTCTCGGCATCCCATTGATATAAAAACTTTGTCTCTAAAAACCAATCGGCAGTTGCTTTATGAGCGAGGTACTGCATGGTCTCTCCTCCCTCCAGGCTATCGGGTAAATACGTATTGAAGGCACCTCTATAATATTTGTTGTAAAGCCCACTGGCTGCTTTACCACCATCGACTGCAAATGCCCAGTTTTTGTTTGGATAAAATTTATAAGTTAAAGCAAACGGATCGCCCAGTTTAAAACCAATTCCCTGATAAGGATACTGGCTGGTTTCAAAAATTGGACACATGATCCGGGCTTTGCTGCGCGTAACATTTGGCTGGCGGAACGTGGCGCTCTTAACGCTCTTTCGCACCTGTGCCGAACACAGTGTTGCACTTCCGAGAAAGGCTATGAATAAAAATAAAACCTCTTTTTTGAGACGCATTAGAGCAAATATAACTCTTTTACGGACACTTAGTGGTAAGCGGTAGTTTTCGGGGGTTGAGCGTCATACTACTTCTTTGTACTGCATTTTGTGAAGTTGGGCATATAGGCCTTCCTGGGTTAAAAGTGTTTCATGGGTGCCCGTTTCTTTAATCTCGCCCTTATCGAGAACGATAATTTTATTGGCTTTTTGGATGGTAGAAAGTCGGTGCGCTATTACGATGGAGGTACGGCTTGTCATCATTTTGGAAATAGCCTCCTGAATCATCTCCTCCGTTTCGCTATCAACGGAAGAAGTAGCTTCATCCAAAACCAGAATTCTGGGATCATACACCATGGCCCGGATGAAGGAAAGCAATTGCCTTTGTCCTACAGACAACGTAGAGCCGCGCTCCATCACATTATAATCAAGGCCTCCGGGCAACCGATCAATAAATTTGCGTGCTCCTACCAGATCTGCGGCATGCAAAATCATTTCGTCCGTAACGTCTGAATTACCCAGTGTGATGTTGTACCGAATAGAGTCAGAAAAAAGAAAAACATCCTGCAAAACCACTCCAATATTTTTACGCAACACGCCTAAATCAAATTCTTTGAGATCAACTCCATCAATAAGGATAGACCCGCGGTTGATTTCATAGAACCGATTGAGCAGGTTGATGATGGAAGACTTACCGGCTCCGGTAGCACCCACCAGCGCAACTGTTTCACCAGATTGAATCTCCAGGTTTATATCTTTCAAAACATAGTCGGCATCATTATAGGCAAACCATACATGATTAAAAGAAACTTCTCCTTTCACGGTTTCTGGTTTGTGTGTACCGTTACTCATTACATCGGTTTGGTCATCCAGTAAATTGATAATGCGCGAAGAACTTACAATACCCATCTGCAAGGTGTTGTAGCGATCGGCAATCATTCGGATGGGCCGGAAAAACATTTGGATGTACATGATAAAAGCAGTGAGCGTTCCTATCGTGATACCGGTTTGCTCCTGGTTGATAACTCCTTTTGCACCGTACCATACTAGTAGGCCGATACCCATTGCCGCAATAATTTCTGCTACCGGATAATAAACAGAATAATACAATACTGATCTCAGGTTGGCATCTTTATGCTCTTTGTTAATTTCTTTGAATTTCTCAAACTCCCGTTTCTCACTACCAAACATCTGCACGATGTTCATACCGGTGAGATGTTCCTGAACAAACGAATTCAAATTTGCCACCGCATTGCGAACGTCATTAAACGCTACCTTGATTTTCTCTTTGAATACGTACGTTGAAATCAACATCAATGGGATAGTAGACAAACTGATTAGCGCCATCCGCCAATCCGTTAAAAACATAAATACAAGAATGAAGACAATCTGAAGCAGATCACCCGCCATGGCAGCCAGGCCTTCGCTAAAAACATCCGCTAATGTTTCAACATCGCTGATGGTGCGCGTAACCAATCGGCCTATCGGAGTTTTATCAAAGAACTTTAAGCGCAAACTAACGATATGTTCATACAGTTTTATCCGGATATCCCGGATTACATATTGGCCTATACGGCCTGAGATATAGGTATGAACATATTGCACCAACGACTGGATCACTAATAATCCAAGGATGAGGATCATCACGTTCACCATCTCCCAATATTTACCAGCTGCTACATGCGCATCCAACGTGTACTGAATCAGTAACGGACGAAGTGGTGTGAGCACCCCCAGCAACACGGTAAGCAACACAAGAAAATAAAACCTGCCTCGATAAGGCCGGATAAACTGGAGGATACGTCTCAGTACTTTCCAATCAATAATATTTCCACTACTTACTTTTTCTTTTTCCATACACCTCACTCCTAAGGGCTGACCAAAAAGTCAATCTGTCATCGCGGCCCTAGAGCCGCGATCCAGTTGAGTAAACACAATTCGGGATTCCGGGTCAAGCCCGGAATGACACTACGATTCATAATTTGACTTTTTGGCCAGTCTCAAGATTTAAACAAAAATTGATTTTGGGTATTTAACATTTGTTAGATACAAGGCATCGGCAGGAACGTTCATGCCGGCTTGTTTTCGGTCTTTACTTTTCAATATTTCCTGAAACTGCTTTAACGTAATTTTTTTGGAACCCACATCGATTAACGTGCCTACCACAGATCGTACCATGCCACGCAGAAATCGGTTAGCCGTGATCGTAAAAACCAACATGTTTCCCTTTTGATTCCACTTTGCCTGTTTAATGTTGCAAATAAAGTGATTTACATCGGTATGGACTTTACTGAAACATTCGAAGTCGTGTTCACCTAACAATAACGCGGTTGCCCGCTCCATGGTTGACATATCCAGATCGCGAAAAAAATAATAAGCCCGACCTACCAGAATCGGGTCTTTAATGCGGGTAATGTGATATTCATAGGTTCTATCGAGGGCATCATACCGGGCGTTGGCATCGGGCTTCACCAAACGAATGGATCGGATCGCAATAAACCTGGGAAGTATAGAATTTAATTTGGGTAACCAGTTCTCTTCGTCCAACACCTGATCCACATCGGCATGAAAATATTGCTTTACACAATGCACTCCGGTGTCGGTGCGGCCACTTGCGACAATGCTAATTTTTTTTCGAAAGACTTTTGTCAGGCAATCCTCAACAACCTGCTGCACGCTCACTGCATTCGGCTGATTTTGCCAACCATGATAGGGAGTGCCGTTGTAGGTGATTTCGAAGAAGTATCTCATATTAAAAAAGTTGGCAGTAGGCAGTATCCAGTAAGCAGTAAAAGTTGACAACCTTTTTACTTAAGACATGAAAGCTTGTTCCCCTTAAAGCCTGCCAACTGCTTACCGCCAACTGCCTACTTATCCAAAATGAAGTTTTAAATTTCATAAACTAAAACCTTAAATTAACTCGTAGACTATTGCAGCTCCCTGCCCAACCCCTATGCACATCGTAGCGAGGCCATACTTTACTTTTCGCTTTTGCATTTCATGAATAAGGGTTGCACTGATGCGAACTCCACTGCACCCCAACGGATGACCAATGGCAATAGCCCCACCATTTACATTGACGATTTCGGGATTCAGGTCAAGATCGCGAATGCACGCGATGCTTTGCGCTGCAAAAGCTTCGTTTAGTTCAACTAATCCAAGGTCGGAAATTTTTAACCCCGCACGCTGCAATGCTTTTTGTACAGCCGGCACCGGACCAACTCCCATATAAGCAGGTTCAACGCCAGCCACGGCCATAGAAACCACACGGGCCAATGGCTTCAGCGAAGTTTTCTTTAGCATCTCCTCACTCACCATTAAACTGGCAGCCGCACCATCATTAATGCCTGATGAGTTGCCTGCCGTCACGGTTCCATTTACTTTAAATGCCGGTTTTAATTGAGCCAACTTTTCCAGTGAGGTTTCCCGAGGATATTCGTCAAATTTGAAGTCGATAATATCTTTTCCCTTCTGAACAGTAACTGAAACCAGCTCTTCTTTAAACTTTTCTGATTTATGAGCTGC
>JALHRJ010000055.1 GCA_022841475.1 Cyclobacteriaceae bacterium
GGTGAACAGTTTCTCTTCGAATGATTTTCGTCCTTGCATGACCAAAGATAAATTTCATTCTTATATTTATAAAGTAGTTGTGCAACATACACAAAATACATATGCCATGCAGGGGTTTAACGTTGCCATTTACGTGTAATCAACTAATTTAGTGTATCAACGTGGGACAGTGACGTGTTTCAAAAACCCTGCACGTCATATGTACCAACGTTGTAGGTAAGGCGGTCGGACAAATTGATGTAGATGAGTAAATTCCGCAAAATACAATCAAGGATAAAATTACTGACAACGATCTTTATGCTTATAATGACTCTCAGTGTATCTGGACAAAAAAGGATTAAAGAAGATACCCTATTAAGCAAAAATGAACATTATTATATCAAGCCAGAAGAAAAGACTTTTGATTCACTTGACATTGCTCTACCTATTGGCGGCATAATAAATTATTATAAAGCAATTAGTAAACACTTGAAATATCCTGATGGACTTAGTTTGAAAGGAAAAGTTTATTTAGAACTTACCATCGACTCACCTAAAAGAAACTAAAATAATCAAAGGACTTAATTCACAAATGGACAATGAAGCTATCCGGGTAATTAATACTCTAAATTATCCATTCAGTCCAGCAGTGATCAATGGTAAACCGACAAAGTCAAAATTTATCTTACCTATTACATTTGACCCAAGTCAGAAAAGATAACTGAGAATCCAATAGCCTTTTGAATTTCATTAGTCTGCAGACAATAACGATTAAGAACTGTTTCGTTGGACCGCTCCGTCATGACCTGAATTTCAACGGTAGACTTCGACCCGTGGGACAAAGTTAAATCCTACTAACGACACAACTCTATTATATAACGATCTGACGAAACCGCCCTACCTACAACAATAGCTATAAAACATGTGCTTTTTTGTAGGTTCTTAAAGTGCGTGCTATTAAATTACGTTAGTAACGTGGGACATGACGAAGGTGTTTATACGCACACGTCTTATAGCCCAGCGTTAGCACCAATACGCTCAAGAAAGTGTACCCCAACTAATCAGACAAGTGAAACCTATGAATTATAAACTTAGACTTCTTTTTACTTCATTAGTGATAAGCACATCAATAGTTTCGTGCAGTTGGAGAAATAGTAGTGAAACCAATGACTCTTCTGAAATAGAGAAATGGAAACTTGGATGGAGATTAATTGGCTCTTCTTGGGACAAGAATTATCAATTAGGGGAACAGCAATTTGATTCTCTATTGAGAATAAATGGATTTATTGAAACGAAGTTTCTTGTGACTGGACTAGATATATTGTCGGAACTTGACAAGAAGGAAAAAATTATAAGTATTCTAAGTAAACAAGACCAACGGACACTAGAGGAAATTTGCAGCAAAGAACTATTCACCAAAAAGCTCACAGACATCCAGATATGCAAATCAATAGCGAAGGACGAAAATGTTGGAAATAAAGCACTGCAAATCGAACTTATTAAAATGTATATCAATGACCAATCAGTAAGAGATAATATATTGAGTGAAATAATCAGTAAGTATAAGTTAGATGAATACGAATTAACTAAGGCGGACGCGGTTAGTGTCGACAAAATGAATAGAGATAGACTTAAAGAGATTATTAGAGAGTTTGGATTTCCTACAAGACAGTTAGTTGGAAAGGATGCTATGCAAGGTATTTTCCTGATAATTCAGCATTCAGACATGGATACAGAATGGCAAAAAGAGCAGCTTACAAGTATCGAGAGAGCAGTCAAGCAAGGTGACATGGACGGACAAAGTTATGCGTACTTGTACGATAGGATAAAAATTAATAGCGGTGAAAAGCAACTGTACGGGACTCAATTTAAAAATGTTGACCCAGTAAATAGAAAAGTGGAGTTGGCGGACACAGAGGACGTTGAAAATTTAGACAGACGAAGAATGGAAGTTGGGATGATGCCAATTCATATGTATGAACAATTTATGCTTAAAAATCTCCCAAAGTAAAAGTGAGGTGGACGCGTACAGGTGCTAACAAAATACATATGCCATGCAGGGGTTTAGTGTTGCCATTTACGTGCAATCAACTAATTTAGTGTATCAACGTGGGACAGTGACGTGTTTCAAAAACCCTGCACGTCATATGTACCAACGTTACCGCCAATGCCCCGAGTCCGCAGACAGTGACGACCAAATTTAAAAATTCTTGTTCCGCATACAGGAAATTAATTGATTGACAGTCAGACACTAAAGACTCTAGTACAGGATAAAATTCGGGTCCAAAAACTGCGAGATTTGATTAAATTTGAGGAATGATTAATGAAAAAGCACCTACCCAACAACCTTTGGCAGAGGTCTTTGGGTTTCCTGTAGATAACGAGTCGGAAAGAGCAAAGCGGTATAGAGACAATAAGCTTTGTCCATTCAATAACATAGTTTCCAACTGCACTAAAAATAGTATAGAGTTCCCTTTAGGAGTTTGCAGCTTAAATCATAAAGGAAAACCTGTAATCATTTGCCCAATAAGATTTAGGGAAGACTGGAGTATTATTAGCGATGCCGCTGGTTTCATTTTTGATAAAAAGGCAACATGGACACATGTGGGTGAAGTTCGCCTAAAAGATAAACATGGTAAGTCAGCAGGTAATATTGACTACGTTCTCGTTTCATATGACGACAAAGGTCGTGTTGTTGATTTTGGTTCATTAGAGGTTCAAGCAGTTTATATTTCGGGAAATTTAACAGGACCTTTTACAGCTTATTTAGAAAATCCTTCGCCCGGTTTTACTTGGACTCAAGCGTTTAAGTTTCCAAAGCCGGACTATCTTTCATCATCCAGAAAAAGACTCATTCCTCAAATAATTGCGAAAGGTTCTATCTTAAAACAGTGGAAGAAAAAGCAAGTTGTTGCTCTGCAAACTAGTTTTTACAACACTCTACCAGAATTACCAGAGTTTGACAAAGCTGAATCTGATTTTGCTTTTTTCCTCTATGATCTTGTTCCAGTAAAGAAGAGCAAAACCCTAGAGCTAAAACTACAAAGAGTAGTTTATACCAAGTTTGCAAAAGCCTTAGAACAGATCGCAAAATTTGAAGCGGGTTCAATAAAAGAGTTTACTAAAATACTTCAGAAGAAACTTGATGCAAAGCGAGCTGGAAAGACTGACCCTGGCAATCTTGAAAACATTGTTGCGGAATGAGAAGTCAACTAAATATTTTTGACATTCCGGACACTCCGACAGGAAGTGCAGTAATAAATGTCGCCTCAGTTCCACAGCGAAGTCCATTCAGATATCCAGGTGGAAAGACATGGTTAATTCCAACGGTTAGACAATGGTTAAAACAAAATCATAAATCTGCAAGCATTTTAATTGAACCATTTGCTGGCGGTGGCATTGTTAGTTTGACTGCAGCATTTGAGAAATTGGCTGACCACATAATAATGGTCGAGATGGACGAAGAAATCGCTGCCGTATGGGAAGTAATATTAAACGGAAAAAATAAGTGGCTTGCGGAGAAGATCTTGAAATTTGACCTTAATCATGAAAACGTTAAGATAGAATTCGACAAGCCCAATAAGAAAATTCATGACGTTGCGTTTTGTACAATCCTGAAAAACAGAATCTTTCATGGAGGCATTCTTGCCAAAGGTTCAGGAATGATAAAAAACGGAGAAAACGGAAAAGGAATTTCTTCTCGTTGGTATCCTAAGACACTACACGACAGAATAATTGCAATTGACTATGTGAAGAGTAAAATAGATTTTATTAATGGAGACGCCTTTGAAGTCTTAGAAGATAGCAGAGACAACCCAAGCGCTTATTTCTTCATTGACCCTCCTTACACAGTTGCAGGAAAACGTCTTTACACTCACTTTGACATTGACCACGAAAAACTATTTTACTTGACGTCAAAGCTGAAGGGTAAGTATATGTTGACATATGACGACACTTCTGAAATAAGACATCTCGCCTACAAATACAATTTGGACTTCAGGACAATTCCAATGAAGACGACCCATCATTTAGAAAAAAATGAAATTATTGTTTCAGACAACTTTACATGGTGGACTTCAAACAACGGCTGACAAGAAGGAAGGGCACTGGCGGTAACATTGTATATAAGAAATGGCGCTGGCAAGGAGGATTATTTTTTATTTTTGTCCAGCGCCACTTCTTATATACTTACGTTGTGGCGCATTTTCTGGACAACCCGGACGACATATATTAAAGAATGACAGCAAAAGAACTTTGGACTTGGTTTGAGAAAAATAACACCAAGTTTCTATTTGTAAATACGGTTGACGAACAAGAAAAAGAAAGACTGTTAGACGAGTTTCTAGAAAAGCTACACGGCTACTGTGACAAGTTATTTTTCGAAATCGGGGGACATCCCGACAAAGACCAAGAATTAATAATTACAGCCGAAGGCAATATCGAGAACTTTGACAAAGTCGAGGAGCTAATCAATCAAGCTCCAGAAATTAAGGACTGGAAATTTATAGCATTCAAACCACCGATGGGTTTTGAATTTAGAATCGAATACCTAGGACTAAAATTTGACCCTGACAATATCTGGTTCCTTCCACTTGAATCTAAATCTCACCCAAACGACTTGGGGATAAGAGTGGGACTTCCCGACTTTGATGAGGAACGAAAAAAGGACTTTTTAAGCGGGACATATTTGGTAATCGACAATGGACTCGGTGAGAAAAGAGCAGTCCTAGATATTCAATACATCGAAGTTGACCAACTGCCGGACAATCCAGAAGAAGAAGGCTATATGAAATTAACCGAGCTCACGGACTACATTGACTGGAGAAAAAAGAAAAAGGACGGAGAGTGAAAACGCGCCACAACACAATGTTTGCGCAATGGTGGCGTGACGAGTATTATTGAAGTATATTTATTTTATAAAGTTTTGTGCACGTGGACAGGACGCGGCTTCGATAAGCCACCACTGCGCAAACACAAACGTTGTGGGTCAGCCGCTTTTGGACAGATTAGACTAACAAATAAATGATACCAGACTACCAATCAATTATGTTGCCATTACTCCGACACATTTCGGACAGTAAGGAACATAAAATGCGTGACGTTACCGACCGACTTGCTGAACAATTGGGAGTGACTGAAGAAGAGAGAAAAGAACTATTACCAAGCGGAGCTGCGCCAGTATTTTATAACAGGACAGCTTGGGCGAAGACTTATTTGAAAAAGGCTGGACTTATTGACAGCCCGAAACAAAATGTTTATACCACTACTCCACAGTAACTGATTTTGCCAGGTTCCGGGGCTGATCTACGTTGCAACCACGCATCACTGCAATATGATAAGAGAGCAGTTGAAGTGGCACCACCGAAATTAATGGCGTCAGCGGTTCGGCAACGTGTGGCACTTCAATCACGAACTCTGACATCTTCGGGATTAACGTGTCGCCTTCAGTTACGATGGAAATAACTCTCCCTTTGCGCGCCTTCACCTCCTGAATATTGGAAACCACTTTTTCGTAAGAGCTATCTTTAGTGGCTATAAATGCTACGGGCATATCAGCATCGATAAGGGCAATCGGTCCGTGCTTCATTTCTGCTGCCGGATATCCTTCTGCATGGATGTAGGAGATCTCTTTTAATTTCAACGCGCCTTCTAAAGCCACAGGGAAATTATAACCTCTTCCTAAGTAAAGGAAGTTAGTGGAGTCTTTAAATTCCTCTGCAATAATTTTAATACGTTCGTTAAGTGCTAATACTTTTTCTACTTTGGCTGGCAGATTTTCCATCTCCACCAGCATCTCGTTAAACTTTTGTTCCGTAATCGTACCTTTCTTTTGGGCAACGATCAGCGCAATCATATTAAGAACCGTTAACTGCGCAGTGAATGCTTTGGTACTGGCCACTCCAATTTCGGGGCCAGCATGCGTGTATGCACCGGCATGTGTGGCGCGTGGGATTGAAGAGCCCACCACGTTACAGACTCCAAAAATGATAGCACCTTTTGATTTAGCCAAATCTATGGCGGCCAGCGTATCAGCCGTTTCACCGGATTGGGAGATTGCAATTACCACATCCCCTTCGCGAATGATTGGATTCCGGTACCGGAATTCAGAGGCATATTCTACTTCAACAGGAATGCGACAAAATTCTTCAAAGAAATATTCGGCTACCAGGCCGGCATGCCACGAAGTTCCACAAGCAATAATGATGATGCGATCAGCTTGTACTAATTTATTCAGGTATTCGCGGAGACCTCCTAAGATCAAACGACCAGAAGCTGAGTCCAATCTACCGCGCATGCAATCTCTGATGGAACGTGGCTGCTCAAAGATTTCTTTAAGCATGAAGTGTTCATAGCCCCCCTTCTCAATAGCTTCCAACTCCAAATCTATGGTCTGAATATACGGTGTCAGCGGTAGGTTGGATGTATCCTTAATAGTCAACTTACCATTATTAATAATTGCGATCTCCTGATCGTTCAGGTACACCACTTCATTGGTGTATTCGATAATGGGTGTTGCATCAGAGGCCATAAAAAATTCCCCCCGTCCAACACCGAGTACAAGCGGACTCCCTTTGCGAGCTGCGATTAATAGGTTAGGGTCACTCAAAGACATGACAACAATTGCATAAGCACCCACTACTTTGGTCAACGCCAAACGCACCGCTTCATCCAATGAACAATTTTCATTTTCTTTAATATCTTCAATAAAATGAATGAAGACTTCCGTATCCGTTTCGCTTAGAAAGGTATGGCCCTTGCGTAACAACTCTTGCTTGAGTGAAGAATAGTTCTCGATAATTCCGTTGTGAATGATGGCGAGATTTTTTGTGGCTGAATAATGGGGGTGCGCGTTCTCATCATTGGGTTCGCCATGTGTGGCCCAACGGGTATGACCCATACCTATATGACTATCTAAATTTTGTCCTTTGATGAAGGCTTCCAGTTCTGAAACCTTGCCTTTCTTCTTATAGATATTCAGGCCGCCATTGAGTAAGGCAATACCGGTGCTATCGTAGCCGCGGTACTCCAGTCGTTTCAGACCTTTTATAATCACTTCATGGGCCTGACGATGGCCTACGTAGGCAACAATTCCGCACATAAAATTTTATTCAGTTGGTTCAATAAAGGGCAGAGTATAATAGATTTTCAATTTGATGTTGTCTTTTGGAAAGACGACACGATTCAAAGATTTTGAAAATGTTGGATTTATAGGAACCAGCGCCCAATAAGGGTATTGATTTTCTTTCTGATCGAATAACTTTTGAAATAATACAGTTGGATACGCACCAATATAGTTGTTATTTGTTTTAGAATAAGATAATGAAAGTAAATCTCCTTGATCTGTGCCAGCAAAAAGTGCGGTGGGAAGATTAATGTTTGCAACCGGACCAGCCACAACGGTACCGCCAAACGCTACATACTCTATCGTGTCTTGACTAGTTTTAAAGAACTTATACCGGTTATCATTGGTTAACAAGCTCAGCGCCAGGTTGCCAGGTGGGGCAAATCCATCATCAACATTAACATTATCAATAATTAACTCTGCTGAGTTGATAATAATATTTTCAAGAGTATCTATGTACTCATAATATTGTGACAAATCCAACTTAGTGATAAGGGAAGCTCCCGATTGCAAATATCGATTATCAGGAGGACTAAAATCTGTATGAAACTGATTTAATCCCGAGAGTTCAGTTATAGTTCTGTCGGCTGATATCTTAGAAAAATTAACACCTTGCGATAAGGCAAACTTTAGTATTGAATTTATATCGCCAGTATGGTAATAAAGAGAAAGTGAAGTGTTTATGTTATTAGTTGAAATTCCTACAATCTTATCTGCTTGTTGAGGTAGAATAGCGAGTCCTTTGAACTTGGTTTTAAAGAGATTGAAGTTAGTGTAGTTTTCATCTTCCGGATCAATTGCATCGAAAAGAGTTTGCCCATACAACTGATCTAATTTGATTTTTACGATTAAAACGGAATCCTTATCGGTGTCTTCTGCCTCTTTAGTAAAAAAATCGCCATCAATAATTGTCGTTTTGTTTCCTAAGGGAATTGGATTATATGGAATAGTAGAAGTTGAAAAGTAAAGACTGTCATTGTTAAGTTCTTTGGTTATCTCATGCACTGCAAAGGTGAGATCGGATGCTCCTGAACTCCCATAAAAATAATAATCATAATTAAGTTCTAGCACCAGCGAATCAAAAACAGCGCCTGGTGGTATGGCCGTGGTTACACTCGTAGACCTGAACTGAGCATAGGCTTCAGCAGTTAGCGTGCCCAACGCTGGATCATTATAAGCGCCAACCAGTATGCGATTGGTTTCTCCTGTAAATCCTAAATTCATCGTTTGTAACGAGTCCATCAAGAGCACGCTGCTCCCGACTGGGATTTCGGCATAATAGACCTTGAATCTCTGCTGATTACTTTTAAAACCCAGCGTATTCAGTTCTTCTTCGCACGAAAAAAATAGAACAAATAAAGAGAAAAGGCAGGCCTGTTTAGCCCACCAACTCCGTGTATAGGTTATAAAACGATTCGGTATAGTTGTCGTCTTTTTCGATGGTTTCAATTTTTGTCTCTTTAAGCTTCTTAACTAATCCTTCCAACTTTTTATTGTCTCCACCAGTTGAAACAACATCTGAGAATTGGGCCCCTAATTTAATAAAGCCTTCGTAATCGGCAGTTTTTAAGTGACCTAACATGTTATCTTCTATATCCATCATGCGAACCTTACCCATCAGGTCTCCCTTAAATTTATGAGTAAAGCTGTTATTGTAGATGGTGAAAACCGTCTTGGTGTTTTTAAATAAGGGATCGTTCTTGTAGGTGGTCTTAAGGTACAAGGGGATAAAACTTGTGATCCAATCATTGCAATGAACTACATCCGGAGCCCAGCCTAGCTTTCGCACCGTTTCAATTACACCTTTACAAAAGAAGATAGCACGCTCGTCATTGTCTTCATAGAACTTGTTCTCTTTGTCATGAAACATGGACTTGCGATGGAAGTAATCTTCATTATCAATAAAATAAACCTGAAGCTTGGCATTTGGAATAGAAGCCACCTTTATAATCAATGGCTTTTCTTCATCTCCCACTGCGATATTGATTCCGGAAAGTCTGACAACTTCGTGTAACCGATTCTTTCTCTCATTGATCAAACCAAACCTCGGCACCAGAATACGGATCTCCATACCTCTTTCCTGCATAGCCTGAGGCAACTTCCTGACAAAGTCAGCAACCTCAGTAGTTTGCAAAAAAGGGTTGATCTCACTGGCAACATAAAGAATACGGATTTTGGACATATTAAGATTATTTAATTCAGAAGTGAAAACAGAGCCACAAAAGTACGGAATATTAACCCCTTCTTCAACTAATCTTCGGATATAAGGCCTATATTTGCGACCCTTTAAAAAGCGCCAGAAATGCAGATTTTCAGTGAAATTGAGCCAATGAGGGCCTTTTTAGGAAAGTTGAAACGAGATACTGGCACTATTGGATTTGTGCCTACCATGGGGGCTCTGCATCCGGGTCACCTGTCTCTGGTAAAAGCCTCACAAAGCGAAAATTCCACTACGGTTTGCAGTATTTATGTAAACCCCACACAGTTTAATAACGCTGATGACCTTGCCAAATACCCAAGAACAATTGACCGGGACATTGCCATGTTGAACGAGGTAAATTGTGATGTTCTTTTCTGCCCCGGCAATGATGTAATGTATGAGTCAGGTAGTCATATCAAGTTTGATTTTGGTTCCTTGGATACAATGCTGGAAGGTCGATTTCGTCCTGGACATTTCAGTGGAGTGGCGCTGGTGGTTTCCAAGCTTTTTCATATCGTCAACCCAGACAATGCATATTTCGGCCAAAAAGACTTTCAACAGTATAAGGTTATTGAAAAACTGGTAGAAGATCTGAAATTCAATGTGTCTCTTAGATGTATTCCTATTGAAAGAGAGCCAGATGGATTAGCCATGTCTTCACGCAATGCACGCCTTTCATTGAGTCAAAGAAAGAAGGCAACGATATTTTATGAGTCAATGAAACAGGCGGCACAAATGCTTAGAAATGGAATATCCTGGAGTGTAATCCAAAGCGAGATAAAGGCAACGTTTGAATCGATGGATGAAATCCGACTCGAATACTTTGAACTGGCAGATACTTCAAACTTAAACTCGTTAGAAAGTGTTTCGGACAAAGCCATACTACTGGTGGCAGGATATGTTGGTGAGGTTCGTTTGATTGATAACTTATTATTGGAAGCATGAGGATAGAGGTTTTAAAATCAAAAATTCATCGCGTAAAGATCACAGAAGCAGAATTGCATTATGTGGGCAGTATAACAATAGATGAGGCATTGCTGGAGGCTGCTAACTTAATTGAAGGAGAGAAAGTGCAGGTGGTGAACATCAATAATGGCGAACGGCTTGAAACCTATGTGATCAAGGGCGCTCGAAATTCTGGTATTGTTTGTCTCAATGGCCCGGCTGCCCGCAAAGCACAGGTTGGAGATGTGGTCATTGTTATATCATATGCCTCCATGGATTTTGAAGAAGCGAAAAAATTTAAGCCATCTTTGATTTTTCCAGATCCTGAAAATCGATTAAATTAATTTGTGTCAACGTGGTCGCTAACCTAAAATCCATTTTCCAATATCTTGTTCTTATTGCAATAACGGCAGCCTTACTGTGGCTTTCGTTAAGGGGCCTCAACGTAGAAGGCGAAGACAAATCAGCGTTCATCTGGAATGCATGGAAGAAATCAGACAAAGGATATTTATTGTTGATGGCAGTAATTGCTATGCTCAGTCATTTGCTTCGTGCGGTGCGATGGAAGATGCTCCTCGTGCCGACCGGAAACAAAATTACTCTTGGCAGTAGCTTTTTGTCGTTAATGATTGGTTACCTGGTTAACATGGCGGTGCCACGGGGCGGAGAAGTTTCGCGGTGTTATAATTTATACAAGCTTGAAAAAACTCCGGTGGAAGTTTCATTTGGTACCGTAGTCGTTGAACGAATAGTTGATCTGGTGTGCTTAGTTTTGCTGATTGGACTTTCCTTTTTTGTGGAGTGGAAGAAGTTAAAAGCATTTATTGATACAATTGACTTTTCATCTGCAGGTGGCTCCACCTTTCCAATTTGGATTTTCATAGCGATCGCCTTAATCACGGGATTAGCCGTTGGAGTTTATTTGTTGCGGAAAAATGAAAAGCTGAAAAAAATCCTGCTTGGTTTTAAAGAAGGGTTGATGGCGGTATTTCGGCTTCAGAACAAAGCCTTGTTTATTTTTTATTCTATAGCTATATGGTCACTTTATTTCCTGATGAGCTATTTTGTTGTCATTGCATTTCCAGAAACAAGCGATCTTGGATTTAGTGCAGTAGTAACTCTTTTTGCAATTGGTTCCATTGCCATGGCCGCTCCGCTTCCGGGCGGAGCCGGATCTTATCACACCCTGGTGCCCTTGGGTTTGGTGATGTTGTATAATCTTCCAAAAGCCGATGCGATTGCGTTTGTTTTTATTTTTCATGGTTGGCAAACTGTTATCATGATTGTGGGAGGTGTAGTATCTTTGATTATCAGCTATCTTCTCATCCGATGGAAAAAAGCGCCCATAAAATAATTGAGTTAACTTCAGCAAAAGCTCAGGTTAAAGAATGGCAAGCCGCTGGTCTTAAGGTGGTGTTTACTAATGGATGTTTTGATCTGATTCACCTGGGCCATGTTGACTACCTGGAAAAGGCCAGACTACTAGGAGATAAACTTGTAATTGGCCTTAACTCGGATGACTCGGTTAGTCGGTTTAAAGGCCCCGAACGGCCTTTGCAAGACCAGAATTCCCGTGCCCGGGTCTTGGCGGCCATGCAATTTGTTGATGGGGTGGTTATATTTAATGAAGACACACCTTTAGCCTTGATTTCTGCCTTAATTCCTGATATTTTGGTGAAAGGAAGTGACTATTTGACAGAGAATATAGTTGGCGCAGATGTTGTTAAAAAAGCTGGAGGTGTTGTGAAAACCATTGACTTTGTGCCGGGTTATTCTACTACACGGATTGTTGAAAAAATTAAGAAATCATAAACAAATAAAACTATGGGATTTGGAGCATTGTTTGTCACGGGATTTTTTATGCTGGTGGGATGGATCGTAAGTTCACGATTAAAGAGTAAGTTCAAAAAGTATTCTGAGATACGCCTGACCAAGGATTTAACAGGTGCGGAAATTGCACGATTGATGTTGGCCGACAATGGCATACCGGATGTTCAGGTAATTTCGGTGGAAGGTCAGTTAACAGATCATTACAATCCAGCTAACAAAACCGTTAACCTTAGTCATGATGTATACCATGGCCGCAATGCGGCTGCTACAGCCGTGGCTGCGCACGAGTGTGGTCATGCCGTGCAACATGCAAAAGCTTATAGCATGTTACAATTTCGTTCGGCTATGGTGCCTATTCAAAACATTAGTGCAAAAGTGATTAACTTCATTTTTATTGCAATGATGTTTGGTGCGTATGCATTGGGCGGCATTTTCACTTATGATTTCGCTTTGATGATCATCATTGCATGTTATGGTGTATTTGCCTTATTCGCACTGGTTACATTGCCTGTAGAATTTGACGCCAGTAAAAGAGCCTTGGCCTGGATTGAAGCTCGCAGCATTGTTACCCGTCAGGAACATGACATGGCTAAAGACGCTTTAAACTCTGCCGCCATGACCTATGTAGTGGCTGCCATTGGTGCCATCACCATGTTGCTTTATTATGTCATGATCTTTTTAGGCCGCAGAGATTAAGACGAATTTTGAATAAATTATAATTTGCAGGCCTGAGTTAACCTCAGGCCTCTTTTTTTGTTTTCAAATTGAAGCTATCTTGATGACCTATGAATTTTGAATTATCTGAAGAACAATTAGCGGTGCAGGCGGCTGCCCGCGATTTCGCCCAAACCGAATTATTACCCGGTGTGATTGAGCGTGATTCCGAACAAAAATTCCCCACAGAGCAAGTTCGTAAGATGGGTGAACTAGGATTTATGGGTATGATGGTTGACCCCAAATACAATGGTGGAGGTATGGATACTATCTCGTATGCGCTTGCGATGGAGGAAATTTCTAAGGTTGATGCGTCCGCTTCCGTGTGCATGTCAGTAAACAACTCGTTGGTATGTTGGGGTCTTGAAAGGTTTGGTACAGAAGAGCAGAAAGAGAAATATCTAAAAAGATTAGCGACCGGTGAAGCCATTGGAGCATTCTGTTTATCGGAGCCCGAAGCGGGATCGGATGCTACCAGTCAACGCACCACGGCCGAAGATAAAGGAGATTATTACTTACTCAATGGTACCAAAAACTGGATAACGAATGGCAAGAGTGCCAGCATCTATTTAGTAATTGCTCAAACCGATGCTGCCAAACGTCACAAGGGAATCAATGGTTTAATTGTTGAGCGTGGCATGGAAGGTTTTGTTGTGGGCAAGAAAGAGGACAAGATGGGAATTCGGGGATCGGATACACACTCACTCATGTTTTCGGATGTCAAAGTTCCCAAAAAGAATAGAATCGGTGAAGATGGTTTTGGCTTTACGTTCGCGATGACAACCTTAAACGGAGGCCGCATTGGCATTGCCTCACAGGCTCTCGGCATAGCAGCGGGTGCTTATGAATTGGCTCTTAAATATTCCAAAGAAAGAAAAGCCTTTGGTAAACACCTGGCAGAACATCAGGCTATCCAGTTTAAGCTGGCCGATATGGCAACTAAAATTGATGCGGCCCGCTTACTGATTTGGCAAGCCGCTTACCTGAAAGATCAAAAGAAAGATTTTGTAAAGGCTGCTGCCATGGCAAAGTTATATGCTTCGCAGATTGCACAAGATGTTACAACGGAAGCGGTTCAGATTCATGGCGGATATGGATATGTAAAAGAGTATCATGTTGAGCGCCTGATGCGTGACGCCAAAATCACGCAGATCTATGAAGGCACTACGGAAATTCAAAAGATGGTGATATCCAGAGAACTCCTGCGATAGAGCTTTCTGGAAATTTTTATTGTGCTGACTTAATAAACTTTCTTGTTAAGGAAGTGCCGTCATTAAGTATCAAGCGGAGATAATATATTCCATCAGCCCAATCGCCTATGAAATATTCAACTCTGGTAATTTCCTGGCTCACACTAATTTGATCGTTTGTTATCGTGCGCCCCTGGGCATTGATGATTTGAATACCTACATTCTCAATCGCCTCGTTTCCATAAAGTTCAACATTTATTTTTCCGCTAGTTGATGGATTAGGATAAATGGAAAGGGAGATTCCTCGTAGTTCGGGCTCAATACCGGTAACAGGCCCTTGAATACTGAGATTATCAACTGCCCAACCCCAACCATTTTTTTCACTATCAGCAAATAATCTGAATCGAAAGATAACATTATCACCCGCAGAGAATTGACCGGAAGAGGTAAGGTTAATAAGGCGTGATCTGAATAATCCCGAGTTGCCATTGTTTCCTGCATCATACGTACTTCGCCAGGCAGCGTTAGCCAGTGCAGAATAGGGAGCAACAAAATTTTGCCATGTAGCTCCATTGTCTTTGGAGCCTTCAACAACCACATAATCTTTCACCGAGTTTCCCATATATTCAACAAGTGCAACTTCATCAAACAACATGTAAGGATTGGTTGAGCTTATTGTTATTGGTTTCTTAAGCGTATAAGAATAACTTGAGGCACTGCTGGTTAAACCAAAACCATTAGGATACGGATGGGTGCTATGAATAGCTCCGTTGATAAAACCCGAAGGTTGAGCCACTGAAAAGAAATTTCCAACAAAATCTGTATTCGCAGAGTTGAAATCAGCAACGTATTGAGCTACCGGTGCTGCAATGGTGATTACAGGCACCTGGAAAAATGTAGTGGCAGGAAGAGTTCCTTCATTGCCAGCCTTATCGCTGGTTCGGATGCGGTATTCAATCAGGTCGTTCGCAGTTAATCCACTAAACGTTATGTTAAGTGTGTATTGGCTTATTTCCTCTGTTACCGGCAACTCTTCTGTGATTAGATCGCCATTATTCACCTTGTAATCCACAAATAACTTTTCGACACCCGAGCCGTCAAAGACATTTATAGAGATAGGAAGTGTTGGTGATGATGGCAGCAGGAAATCAATATGATCGTGCAAAAGTGTAGGAGGTACATCATCAATTTGAATTTTAACATTGTCAATGGCCCAGCCCCAACCCACTACTAATTGGTCTGTGTTGAGCCGGAACCGAATAACCACTTCATCATCGGCAACAAAATCACCAGTGGCCAGCATATTGATGGTTCGGGTTCTGTATAACGTTGGATCACCAGCGGCATTTGAGTTGGGCGGATTGCTCGTGTCTGTGCTGCTGTTGAACTTGGTAAGCCAGACGCTTTGAGTGCGCGAATCATAGCCATCTAGTAATGGTTTCCAGGTTATGCCACCATCTTTTGAACCTTCAACAATCACATAATCCCAAAAATCATCGTCACCAAATACAGAACCGTCTTCCCCCGGCTCAACCAAAACAATTTCATCAAATTTAAGTGTGGCATCGATTTCCTTTATGCGAATAGGTATTCGCAATTGATAAATGAAGTCGCTGATAAATCCAGTGCCGGTTCCTACGGGATAAGGATGCGTTGTGTGAATGGCACCATTAGCAAAACCAGTCGGTGTGGTAATGCTGTAAAGATTGTCACCAAAAAAATCGGACGAGGCTGTATTAAAGTCATTGATGTAAGAGTCTTGTGTTGCGGCAAGACTTACAACATTCAGCGTATAAAATTCTGATGCCGAAGGTTTGACTGCTTCGTTTTGAGCTACCGAACTATCGGTTGCTCTTATTCGATACTTCACCTGATCACTATTTTCCAATGCCGGAAGTGGAATTGTAACTGTATAGGTAGAATCGGTTCCTGATTTTATTGAAAAAGCAACAGATGTCTGATCTACCCCATTAATTTGATAGTCAAGTGTTGCATTGGCTACACCAATGTTATCGGAAATGATAGCTTCTATGGTAAGTTCCGTATCATCGGCAAGAATAAAGGGTTTTGGAGTGTGATTAATAAAAGGTTTGCGGGTATCAGGCCCGGCTTCAAAAACATAATACCGTTGAACGGGTGCTTCTCCATCTTCTGTGTATGTGCCGGGCTTTGTGATCGTTCTGTTTAAGTTATCTTTTACAGTTATATAATAGCCATAGATAACAGCAGTCCCGGTATTTGGAATTGCGGCCGAAAACTCATTGGCAGTACCGGTGGGGGTCATCGCTACTGTTTCAAAGGATGTGCCATCCGTTGTGTAGTTTAGTTTCACTTCATTCGAATTATATCCATAGGCTGTTCCCAGTAAATCTTTCTGATCAGAAATAAATGTAGCCTTTACAACATACGGTGTTGATACATCTTCGGTATTGGATAATCGGGTGTGTTCAACCCGGGTATGCACCCAGCCCATATCAGCCATCATTTTCTTTACAATAGTTCCGGGATCATGGATCACCTCAAAATTCCCAATCTGGGGTGTCATTAGCGCATTAGCTGAACCATTATAAAAGCTTTCATCTAAATGCGCAATACTCGATCCGCCTTGAAATGGATTAGGCGCAAATAGCAGTGCGCGATTATCTACTCCACCAGAAATCTTTTGAAGTTGGGGAGTACTGAACCACAACGAGCCACTGGTTAATTCTGATTTCAAAGCAGTAGAGGGTGGGACAAAATTTTGTACCAGGTTTTTATCAGAATTATTTTCAATAAAGAGATCATAAATCACATGCAGAGGCGAAAAGAAATTTGAGATTTCACCAACGTCTCCATTCACATTGTAGCCTTTTGTAATTCCAAGTCCATGGCCAATTTCGTGTAAAACAACAGTTACTAGATCGGTTTTTCCGGTTTGAGCAATTCCATCGGTACCAAAGTACCAATTAGGAAAAGCGCTATTAAACTGCGCAAAAATATCAGGGTCATCAATGTCATTAAATTCACGGTTAGCCATCTTTTCTGCGAGGGCTACAGGATACCAGGTTAAACTCCGCTGCGCTCCATCAAAATCCCGGATATAAGTACCAGGGTTGGCTCCACCTAAAACGTTGCTTGTAGAGCCACCAGAAGAAATCACTTGCCAATTTGCGAGAATTCTTATGGGCACATCTGTTTCAATGATAGATGACCAGATATCGACTGCCTTTTGAAAGGCCGCTTCCGCTTCTGGTGGAAACCCTACATATTCAACTTCAAAGGTTGTTGAATTTGTTTTAGCACTTTTGTTAAGCTTCCAATTTTGATAGGCCTGTGGTGCGGGAATTACCAGCCCCTGGTCGTCCGGACGACTAAAACAAATTGTAGTTGCTCTTGATTTAAGACTCCTCATAGCAGGCACTTGGTCCTTGAGTTGAGCGGTTGCAGCAATAGAAAAAAGAAAACCAATCAGCACACAAATATTCTTGCCCATTGTAAAAATTATTAAGAATATAAAAGTAGAAAGAATTCAGAACGTTGCCTACCTACTGGATTCTAAAAACCAAGAAAAAGTAAATTCAAGGTTCTAAATCAAATTGCGGGCTTTTAATTCAAGGTATTTGTTGATTGTGTTTATTGTCAGTTTTTCGGGACTGGTTAAAATGGATTGAATACCATGTTTCTGTAATTCTTTAGTGATCATTTTCTTCTCAAAAGCAAAGCGCTCAGCAATGGCCTTGTAATAAATTTCTTTCAGACTTTCTGCTGGGTTATCGGTGACTTGACGCAATTCTGTGTTTTCAAAAAATATAACAACCAATAAATGTGTTTTGCTCAAGTTCAGTAGATAGGGCAATTGCCGATGCAAACTGTGAATGCTTTCGAAGTTTGTAAATAGCAGTAATAAACTCCGTTGCGAAATTGATCTGCGAATGGTTGAATATAAAACGGAAAAATCCGTTTCGAGGTACGCTGTTTTTTGATTGTACAAAACCTCCTGAATAGTTGCCATTTGATTGTTAAGTCGGGCTGCTGCTAACAGATTTCCAATTTTATCCTGAAATGTTATGAGACCCGCCTTGTCAGATTTTTTTATGGCGATGTTGGAAATAACCAAGGTTGCGTTGATCGCATAGTCGAGCAAACTCATTCCCTGAAAGGGCATTTGCATCACCCTTCCTTTATCGATCAGGGAGTAAACTTGTTGTGATCGTTCGTCCTGGTATTGGTTTACCATCAACCGGTTTTTACGCGCTGTGGCTTTCCAGTTCACAGTACGAAAATCATCGCCTGTTACATATTCTTTGATTAATTCAAATTCCTGATTATGCCCGATACGCCTTATCTTTTTTATTCCCGTGTTGGTTAACCGTTGACTAATTGCCAGCAGTTCGTACTTGCGCATTTGAATGTAGGAAGGATAGACGGGAACCAGTTTATCTGCTGAAAAGCGAAACCTGCGGGCGATAAGTTTCAGGGAAGAACTTGCTAATACATTTACACCACCAAAAGAATATTCGCCCCGCTTTACGGGTCGTAATGTATACTTGATTACTTTCTGATCTCCGGGAGCCAGTACTAAATTGAACTCCAAATCCCTACGCTGAAACTGATGTGGGATCTCATCGAACACTCTCAGCGTGATTGGGAAAGTATAAAAGCTTTCCAGGTAAATGGAGATTTCATTTTCATCCCCATTCGAAAGCTTGTCGGCAAGGAGGCGCTCGCCACGCATTCCTCGTTTAACACGGAACAACAAAATAAGGTCGGTAGCAATAGCCGCTACCAAAAGAAAAAATAAAATTTTGGGTATGATATATCCTCCACCCAAAATAAATGTGATGATGAATACCATCACCACTATTCCAATTAGTAGAAATAAACGATTTTGTAAATATAAGTTGCGAACCAGCTTCATTAGCGGGGCACTTCTATTTTATCTACGATTTGTTTCACAACTTCATCCGCACTCACTCCTTCCATTTCTTTTTCAGGGCTTAAAATGATACGGTGACGAAGGACTGGCAGCGCAGCAAATTTTATGTCCTCTGGACTCACAAAATCACGACCGTTAATCATGGCATAGGATTTAGCACCCATTAAAATCGCAATTGAAGCGCGGGGCGAGGCTCCCAAAAATACCATAGGGTTATTCCTTGTCTCCTGAATAATTGCGGCTATGTAGTGCAGCAGATTTTTCTCGATGTGAACTTGTTGTACAAATTGCCGGAACCCATGTATCTGATCGGCAGAAAGCATGGCCGTTACTTCTGTGATGGGTAAAAAACCTTTGCGCTCGTGATGCCGCGATAAGATTTCAACTTCATCGTCTTGAGTAGGATAGTTTACTAAAATCTTAAAAAGAAAACGATCCAATTGTGCTTCGGGCAGGCGATACGTTCCTTCCTGTTCTATTGGATTTTGTGTGGCAAGTACCATGTATGGACTTTTCATTTTGTGCGTGTGCCCGTCCACAGTAACCTGACGTTCTTCCATCACTTCAAACAAAGCAGCCTGGGTTTTGGCAGGAGCGCGATTGATCTCATCAATCAAAACAAGGTTTGAGAAAATAGGGCCGGCCTTAAATTCAAACTCTGAGGTTTTTAGATTATATACAGAGGTGCCAAGAACATCAGATGGCATAAGGTCTGGTGTAAATTGAATTCTTGAAAAATCGACTGAAATAATTCGAGCGAGTAGTTTGGCAGTGAGCGTTTTGGCTACTCCGGGTACCCCTTCAATCAAGACATGACCATCGGCAAGAATGGCAGTAATCAACAGGTCAATCATCGTCTCCTGACCCACGATAACTTTTCCGATTTCGTCTTTAATTTTTTTTACCTGCTCATTAAGTGCCGTAAGATCGACACGGTTTTGAAAAACGTTATCTTCCATAAGTAAGTTTATTTCTTTTGTTGAAAATTTTCCATTTCCAGGTTTAGCTGGCTTAATTCGGCTGTTGTTATTTTTTCTTTTGCTACAACTTGATTGATTGTATTGATAAGGCCACGCACGGTTGATTCTGAAACTCCTGATTTCCTTGCCAGGATGGTAATAAACCCCTCATCGCGATGTTGGGTATTCAACGCATAATGGGAATGAATGTGATCAAAGAAGAATTGGATTTTCTTTAAGGCTATATTTTTATGATCCCCCCGTTGATAATACAGATTACCAATGGTGGCAACAAACTCAAGCGTGGTATTTTCTAATGGTTTGATAATGGGTATAATCCGCTGTTTACGCTTGGCTTCAAAAAACATAAAAAGTAAAAGCGAGATAATGGCAATGTAATAGGCCCATCGCAACGGTTCGTTTTGTAATATGAATCGCAAAGGGGTAGCTGCTTCCATTCTTCCGAGATGATAAAACTCAGTCCAGTATGTATTCTTGTTGGGTAGATAGGAAAGAGATGCCGCTGCAAATTCATGATTTTGTTCATCGAGCAGGTGGATGTTGGTAAAAGCCATTGGCGTACAGTTAATGATTAACACACCTTTACCTTTTTCGATTCGCACGGTTACAGGTTGATGAAAGTCATTCTTGGCCAGCACGGTTGCTGGCAGCGAATCAACATCACTAATGTAATTGTGAATATTACCTTTTCTATATTTAAACTGTCGTGAAGAGTCCATCACCGGACTCACAAAATGAAGAAAGGAAGAATCATTAAGCACAAACGTGTTTTCGTTTTGAAAAAATGAATCGCGTGTTTGAATACCCAGGGTATCAGCAAAAATCCCATAAAAGTAATTGGCTGAAATAAATACCGTGCCTCCATGTTCTACATAGTCTAGCAGTTTGTCGGTATCTGCTTTGCCGGGAGAAAAATTACTACTGATAATCAACAGATTTTCTGTTGAACTTAACGAGTCTTTTAGCTCGTACACAGTTTTGAAGGAATTTTTTACAGGGCTTGTGAACTGACTTTTTAATAACTGATTAAGCGCATAAGCTCCATAGGGATTTTTATCAAGATGCGAGAACGTAACGCGCCAATCATATTGTTTGGATTTGGAAAGCATGAGGACGACCAGCAAGCCTGCCAGCAGTCCAATATACAGCATGTATTTCCAGTCTTTTTTCATTTCACCTTTTCCCTCCAGAATGAAAATGTGCTTTTTATCTTTTGAAACTGATTTTCATTGATGGCGAAATTTCCATACCACGCATAATCAAAATAGAAGCTCAAATCGTTTAACCCGGTTTTGATTTCTCCTTTTTGCAATTCCTCCACATAATCATGGTTGGTTTTGCCCGGACTAAAATCTATCAGGTGTTTATCTGACAAAATTTTAAGTGCATACAGAAATACCAATCGGGTAGCCAGTCGGTATTCCTTCTTTTCCGTGGCTTCTTGAATAAGCGTATCAAAGTTCATTTCATGAATATTTTCATGAAATACCTGGTATCCTTGCTTGCCCTGATCGGCTCCGGAATAGAAAACTTTAAAGGCATTAACTTTTAATAGCATCATAATCACTACGATGGTGAGTATGATGGCAATCGTGTACATCAGTACTCGTCCAAGATCTGTCGTGGTAGCCTTGCCAAAGAGTGAGTTCAGAATCCAACCTAGCCAGCGCAAAAATCTATCCCACAAGGTTTCGGCCACGGTAGGCGGTTGTGTATAGTTAAGATCAGGGTCGGCTTTTAGATTTTCAACCTCTGATGCTGAAAATTTTCGGATCTCAATGCTGGTTGTATCAGCTGGTCCGGCAAAATCCGGATCGTCATCTTCTGATTCAAAATAGGTACTGTCAATTTGCGGAACAACATCATCGCTTTCGTCACTGGGTTGCGCAAGGCAAACAAATGACAAAAACAAAAGAGCGACTAGTGACCAGTATTTAATCAAAACTCTTGAGATTAATAATGTTCTTCAGGCCTATTGGTTTCAGCAGGAGCTTGGCCAATTGTATCAATCTTACTCATCAGGCCGCGGGCTTCCTTCAGCTCTACCAGATTAAAATACTGAAAGGCTATACCCACATTAGGTAAGGAGTATAGCAGCATTTGCGCCATGTAATAAAGTGTGATGAAAACCATCGACCAGATCTTCATCGAATCCGTAAATTCAAACGGGTTTCCCGTGGAGGCGGAGTGGAACGAGGAGGTAAAAAGGATAACGTAATAAGGGATCATAAAAATATAAGATGAAACCCCCATGATCAATTGAAGGATAAAAATTAATCCGAACGTACTCCACCATTTGCCATTATTCACCAAGCGGAATGATCGGGTAACGGAATCAAAAAAATTCTTTTTTTCGTATGATTGAATAAAGTAGGTGAGAGAAGAGCTGAAGATCAAAAAGAATAACCCGCCTACCACAAACAGGACACCAAAGAACACCAGGAATCCTGACATGGACGCTAATACAAATACTGGGATTAATAAGATGATGTAAACAATTATTAAGGCCAGGAAAAACAAGACACTTGTGCCCATGTAGGTCCAGAATATGGCGCGCACCCGATCCCACACCTCCTGCACCTCAATGTTATTGGTTTTCTTTTCGTCATAAAGAATCAGATAACAATTGATTGTAGCAATGGTCACCACAAAACTGATGATAAAGAATACAAACATGAGCAGCAGCTGCACCCAAAAGCTAACAGATAAAAAGTAATCGTTAAACGCTTCAGGGCTTCCTGCGTTTGATTGCATGGATTGGGTGATGGTCATAAATTCACCCATGAACGAGCCGATGAGCAAACTACCCACCAGCACGGAAGGGCCGGCTATATAGAGTATGCTTTTCCCCAGCGACTTAAAATTCTGACGAATGAACTCAAAGGTGGCGTTCATCTTTTTACTGAAATCGCGGGCACGCTGTAATTCAATTGCTCTAAATTCTTCCATTTCGTTTTAACTGAATAGGGTATAGAATAAAATAATAAATCATCAGAAAGGCAGAGAGGCTAATTATAAGTGTTTTAAAACTCCAATGCATAAATGCATAACGGGTAATAAACGATTCAATAAAACCAGCCGCGATAAAGAATGGAAGCAATCCGATCACAATTTTTAATCCCTTCATCGCACCCATTTTAAAGGATGCCAACCGCGAATAGGTACCCGGAAATAAAATACTATTGCCCATCGCAAATCCTGCGGCAGCAGCAATCACAATCGAAGTAAGCTCAATGGTGCCATGGAGCATGATAACCGGCAAACTTTGTGCGAGCTGATTTTCATTGTAAAAGAACATCATGAAGGTACCCACCATCAAGGCATTGTAAAACAAAAAGAGTCCGGTACCTAACGAAAAAAAGATTCCAAATACAAATACCCGAAGCGACACCATGATATTATTCAGGGTAATACCTACAAACATATCCATTTCGCTGCTGGATGAATAAACCTGGGTTGGGTTTCCATTTTTGATATTCTCTAAAGTCATGTTTACGTAACCATCACCCAGAATGAGTCGTACGAACGTATCGTCATGAGCAGTTGAAACCGCACCAATTATACCTGCAATCACAAAAATGATAAAAGCATACAGTAACTGTTTACGAACGGCATACATCACTGCCGGCAATTCTTCTTTCCAGAAAAGGATAAAGCGATTTTTATCTTCCTTCTTATTTTTATAAATCTCACCATGAATTTTACTCGCCAACGAGTTGAGATATTGGGTGGTGCGACTAGTGGGATACTGGGTGCGAGAAAAAGAGAGATCGTCCGTGATCTGAATAAATAATTCGGCCAGTTTATCGGGTGGGGCTTGATGCTGGTTATTAACCACAGTCTCAAACTCTTCCCATCGGGTTTTATTACGCTTTACGAAGGCAGATTCTCTCATAATAAAAGAAGTTGGAAGATAGGGCTTGTACCTTTTTCCTCCAACTTCGAAAGATAGAATTCTGAATCTCGTTTAACTTCCTTTGGCGGCTTGCTCCACCTGGTTCCACACCCGCCACACATTCTTATAACAGACTTTGGCAATGTCTTCTTCGGTGTAGCCTCGCTTTAAAAGAACATAAATAAGATTGGGGTATTGCGATACGTCCTTCAACCCGGTGGGTAAACTATCGCCCACACCATCGTAGTCTGAGCCTATGCCCACATGATCAATGCCGGCAAGTTTTACAACGTGATCAATATGATCCGCAACAATGTCAACATCGGCAAATAACGATGGATTGTCCTTCCTGAATTGTTCAACAATTGGTTTGGCCAACGAATCCGAAGACTTTAATCCTTTTTCATCGAGCAAGGCCTGCAGTTTTTTGCGATTAAGATCATTGCCTGCTCGCACAGCCGAGTCAAGAAATGCAGAGCCGAAATTGATTTGAATAACGCCACCGTTTTCACCCAACTTTTTGATCATGTCGTCATTCATGTTACGCTGAAAGTCAGGTGTAAAAGCACGGCAGGAAGAATGGGATGCGATAACCGGAATCTTAGTGAGTTTAATCACATCATAAAACGTGCTGTCTGAAACGTGTGAAATATCTACCATGATGCCAACGCGGTTCATTTCTTTAACTACTTCTTCTCCAAACGGGCTCAATCCATTCCAGGTGCGGGTAGTATCATAACTGGAGTCGCAGATTTGATTGTCTTTGCCGTGAGTTAGTGTAATGTATCGGATGCCTCGTTCATGAAAATACTTTACGTTAGCAAGGTCATCTCCAATAGGTGCTCCATTTTCCATTCCCATGGGAAGTGAAATCTTACCGGCTTTGAAGTTGGCATCTACTTCGGCAGGTGAATTGGCCAACGCAAACTTATCGGGTATTTGTGTAGCAATGGCGCTGATCATATTAATAAGAGAATCTGCGAGCGCTTTGCCTTTGTCGGGCTGTAGCTGATAGGACGAAGGAATATAGATCGACATAAAGGGTGCATCCAACCCCCCTTTCTTAGCACGCTCATAATCAAAATCTCCTTCCGTAGTGGAAACAGGAATGCCCATGTATTCGCGGTCGAGCCTGAAGTTTTTTACTTTCAGGCGATAGGGTAAATCTACGTGACCGTCTGTGATGATGTATTTGTGAGCCAGTTCATCCGCGTAAACACGCAGTTGTTCATCGTTCATTTTGTCAACAGGTTTCTTTTCAGAACATCCGAAGATTACGCCAGCAAAAAAGAGGAAGAGTGCAACTTTTATTTTCATTGATAAAAAGGTTAGGTTTAGAAGAACGAAAGTTACGCATTAAACAGAATCATTTACTTTTGCTTTGAGCATTGGTAAATAGGTAGGAAAAACGGTAAAGTAAAATGCAGACGATTCAGGTACGCACTACACAAAATGTTTTTATTCATTATCCGGTTGCCAGTGTTGGCGATCGAATTCTCGCGCATTTGCTGGATCGGGTAATTTTGATTGTATTGATACTGGCGCTGTGGGCCTTACTCTATAGTCTGGATATTGACGAGGAATGGGTGGCCATTGTGGTGTTGGGGTTACCCTTTCTTTTGTATACGTTGTTGTTTGAGATTTTTATGAATGGTCAAACACCGGGCAAGCGGGTTCTGAATATTAAAGTCATACGACTTAATGGAACTCCTGCTACCGTAGGGGATTACGTGCTCCGATGGATTTTTGCTTTTGTTGATATTGGGATTCTGGGTGGTGCCATTGCTGTGATTTTGGTGGCAGCAGGTGGAAAAGGACAGCGTCTTGGTGATATAGTGGCGGGCACTTCAGTAATCAAGCAGGTGGAGCAGGCAGAAATTACAGCTAAAGAAGTATTTGTTGTAGCCGACTCTGCCTATCAACCTGTCTTTACGCAAGCTATTCAATTAAATGAAAGTGATATTGATTTGATTCAGCGTGCGTTGGAAGTAAACCGCGATTTGGGCAACGTTCAACCCATGTTGGTTATCACCGAAAAATTAAAAACCCAGCTTGGCATTCAAACGGATTTGCCACCCGTTAAATTTCTTTATACGCTCATCAAAGATTTTAATCATCTTACTTCCCGATGAAGGAGCCTGCTGAAATCACACCTGCCCAGTTGGCGTTACGCAATGGTCAGGATAAACCTGAAATCTGGATTGCCTATCAGGGCCGGGTGTATGATGTAACGAGTTCGCGATTGTGGCTAAAAGGCAAACACTATGAACATTGGGCGGGGCAGGACCTAACCGATGAGTTGAAGGACGCGCCTCATACGGAAAAAGTATTTGAAAAATTTAAGATAATTGGAACTTTACACACAATAACTTAAAGACCTTGTCTAACTTACATTATTAATAAAGCGTAACAACAAGCTATGGTACTAATCGCAGATAGTGGAGGATCAAAAATTGATTGGCGGTTTCTGAAAAAAGATGGAACCATCGGGCAGGCACATAGTCCTGGATTTAATCCTTACTACCAGCCGTTGGATCATTTGAATAAAATTGTTGAAGAGCATCTCGTTCCGCAAGTCCATGAGCCCGTAGATAAAATATTTTATTACGGCACGGGCGTTTCTTCTGAAAAGAATCAAATCGTTATCCGGGATGCATTCGCAAAGTATTGGCCTAAAGCCTACATCGAAATTGGCTGGGATCTTTTAGCCGCAGCGCGGGCATTGTGTGGAAGAGAACGTGGCATTGCCTGCATTTTAGGTACCGGTTCTAACTCATGTTTGTATGATGGCGAAAACATTATTGATAATGTTGCCAATCTCGGTTGGATACTGGCCGATGAAGGATCGGGGACCTATATCGGTAAGAAATTTATCTTTGATTATTTCCGGCATGAGATGCCTGAGACGTTAGCCAAGCAGTTTCAGGCACGTTATCCGTGGAGTAGGGAAGAGGTTTTGGAAAAAGTTTATCAGGGCGAAAAGCCGGGTGCCTTTCTGGCAAGCTTTGCAAAATTTATATTTCAACACCTGAAAGAACCTTATTGCTACAAACTGGTTTACGACAGCTTCGCTGATTTTTATCAGAACAACGTGATGAAGTACGAAAACTATCAAACCACGAAAGTTCATTTCACCGGCTCAATTGCATTTTATTTTAGTGATGTGTTGCGGCAGGTGGCCAATGATAAGGGGATTACCGTAAAAAATATTCTCGAGGGCCCGATTGCAGGTCTTACGCTATATCATCAAAAAGATCTTTAATGCAAATTGACAATGAACAGTGGACAATTGCCAATGTTCGCATAATTCATTTTCAATAGCTCATTGTCAATTGATTTGTGCATATGATTGTGCCCAGGCCAAAGTTTTTTAGAGATGCCTCAGCGACAATGAACAAATTCAAAATTAACTGCGTTTCATTGTCAATGGTTAATTTATTTTTATGCACCTGATTGAGCCTTTCTCCAACTGGCTTAAGTATTACGATTCATCCACCGATGAAGACTCACCTTTTTTTGGTAAAGAATATAACTATGATTTGTATTCTGAAACCGTGTATGGCTATTATATAGATCCGGCCTGGGATTCGATTGGTTCTGAAACCTTATACCTGAAAACGCTTTATGCGGATTACGATGAAGGATTTGTGATTCTTGAGTTTATTGGTGAATGGAACGATACTCTTTACAACGACATCATGACGTTGAAGCGGGATTTTCTGGAAATGCTGATGATCAAAGGAATCAACAAGTTTATTCTTATCGGTGAAAACATTTTCAATTTCCATGGTTCGGATGACCTGTATTACGAAGAGTGGTTTGAGGAGGTAGAAGACGGCTGGATCGCTGCCGTAAGTTTTCCGGATTTTATTCAGGAAGAATTTAAGAAATACAGAATAGATTGTTACGTCAATATGGGTGGCACGTTGCAAATAGAGCATTGGCGCACACTGCATCCGCTCAAGTTTTATGAGTTGGTGAAGCAACTTATTCAACGAAGGTTAAATTAGGAGTGCATCTAAATGAAATTATGAGATTTCGACAAGCTCAATCTGACATGAATTAGAAATTTGATTCCTTAAAGAAATGAAAGCTGCGCGCTGCCTACGGGCACGTCAGCCGGTACAAGAAATTGTCTTTTCGATTTTACTTCCAGGCAAAGCACACGCGTTCTGCGAAGTTTCCCCTTTTTAAACCAGCGACCATGTAGATCAAACACGCTCCCTTCAGGCAGATCGGATAGCAGTGTAGATTGAGCCGTGCGTGGATCTTGCCCCCGCAGCAGTTTGGTAAGTTCTGAATCGGAATAAGTGGACGCTTTAGGATTGAGCATATGCTTTTGAAGGCACTCCAGAATCTTGGTTGGAAAAATTTCCTGCGTAAGCAATGGCGCCAATAACTCCTGAAATTTACTTTTCCATTCCTGACCATGGGCTTCGGCCCTAAAGCCATGTGCCTGATGAACATGCAGGTGTGCTACTTCATGCACATAGGTGATCAGGAATTCAAGTGGATGTAAATCTTTGTTGACTGTTATTCGGGGAGTTTGTCCATGCCGGCAGGTAAAGTCGCCCGACTTTGAAATTCTTTTTTTACTAAGATGAAAGTGAAAGGGTTTCTGTTCCCAAAGCGTAACGCAATAGTCCAGCGCGATACCGGGAACATGCGCCTGCAAATGACTTCTTATTAATGTGTTTGTCAAAATGATGCAAAATAAAAAAGGCTTTAGATGTCTAAAGCCTTTCCGGGAACAATCTTTTTAGATTGATTAATTAACTACAGCGGCAGCTGAATCAACAACGGCGCTTACTGAGTCAACAACTGCTTCAACAGTAGAGTCCATAACGGCAGTAGCCACTGAATCTACTGCAGCAGCAGCTTCTTCTTTTTTAGCACCGCAAGCGACCATTGCTACTGCAAAGCCACAAACGATTAATGATGCAACAATTTTTTTCATAGTTTACAGGATTTGATTAAAGTGCAAAAATACATTATTTAAGCGGTTTCTGCCTCATCAATCGAAAAGATATTAGAAATATATTAGAGAAATTGACCAATATTTCGGTCAATGGGTTTCAGCAACCGTTTGCTGAATTATTTCTTCCGGAAAAAAAGCCTCACGGGCACGCCTTCAAAATCGAATTTATCCCTGAGTTTATTCTCCAGAAATCGCTGGTAAGAGGTCTGAATATACTGGGGATGATTACAAAAGAATGCGAATGCCGGTGATCGACCGGGCACCTGAGTTATGTATTTGATCTGAATATGCTTGCCCTTGATAGCCGGTGGCGGATAATGTACAATTTCCGGTAGCATGCCATCATTTAGTTCGGAGGTAGGCACGCGTTTCGTTTTGTTATTAAATACTTCCACCGCTTTTTCAATCACCTGAAAGATGCGTTGCTTGGTGAGCACCGAGGCAAAGATCATGGGGATATAATCGATAGGCGCAAGCTTATCCAAAATGTCTTTCTTAAAGGTATCCGCTGTCTTGGTATCTTTTTCGATCAGATCCCACTTGTTAACCATAATTACAATACCCTTGTTCTGCTTATGAGCTAATACAATAATATTTACATCCTGCGACTCCAATCCGCGCTCGGCATCAATCACAACAATACAAACATCGCTTTCTTCCAAAGCCCGCAGCGAACGCAGCACAGAGTAAAACTCAACGTCTTCTGTTACTTTGGTTTTCTTTCTGATTCCCGCAGTGTCAATAAGAATAAAATCGTTGCCATACATTTTATATCGAGAGTGAATAGCATCGCGGGTGGTGCCGGCTTCATCGGTAACGATGCTACGCTCTTTTCCGAGCAGCACATTTAAGAAGGAAGACTTGCCCACATTGGGTCTTCCAAGTATAGAAATTTTTGGAATGCCTGCATCCGGATCTTCCACACCTTCTGAAGGAAAAACTTGCACCAGTGCATCCAGTAATTCTCCGGTGCCAGAACCATTTTCTGCCGACACAGGAAAGACCTCACCCATGCCCAGTTCATAAAATTCTGTGGCCTGGGCTGCTTTACTTGGTGTATCGGCTTTGTTGGCGGCAATAAATACGGGTTTTTTCGACCTGCGAATAATGTTTGCGAACTCTTTATCATAACCCGTAAGGCCATCTTTGCAATCCACCATAAAGATTACAGCCGAGCATTCGTCAAGTGCTAATTCAACCTGTTTTCTGATTTGGGATTCGAACTTATCGTCAGAGCCAGTTACGTAACCTCCGGTATCAATCACGGTAAA
>JALHRJ010000056.1 GCA_022841475.1 Cyclobacteriaceae bacterium
ATGCCCACCATGCGCGCGCGGCAGGTTTTGTAAAGTCCGGAAAGTGACACCACCCAGGCCACACCTGGCCTTGATAATTTTCTCCATCGGGATATTTTAAAAATATATCTTGCTTCACACCATCATCGTAGGCCTCATAGCCCGGCTCTACTTTTATTCCGGGGTCGCACATGATTACCACATGGAAACCTTGCTTTTTGATGGTGGCCAGCAATCCTTTTGGGTCTGGGAAATGTTTTTTATCCCATGTAAAGATTTTATACTTCTCCATGTAGTGGATATCGAAAACAATGGCATCAGCAGGAATATCTTTTTCACGGAAGGTTTGAGCAACCGCAAATACTTCCTTATCGGGATAATAACTATAACGACATTGCTGATACCCAATACTCCATAGTGGAGGCAACTCCATCCTGCCAGTCAGTTCGGTATAATGATTTATAACATCGCGCACGGAATCTCCAAGCATGAAATAATAATTCATTTCACCGGCATCGGCTGAAAAGCTGGCGAATCGATTATTCGAAGCTCCGAAGTTGAAAAATGATTTATGTGTATTGTCGAGAAAAATTCCATAGATGAACGGATCGCGAATACCGATGTAAAATGGCATAGAAGAGTAAAGAGGATCCGTACCAGTATTGTATGCATACGCATCTGTATTCCAGTTTTGGTAGGCTGCGCCTCTGCGATCAAGGGGTCCGGTTTTTTCTCCGAGTCCGACAAATCGTTCGCCCGCCTGAAGTTTTTTATAGGTTGTAACCTGTTCTCCGATCCACGCGGTTCCAAATGAATCATCTTCATTTATAACCTTGCCTTGATGATTCTGAAAAGAAAATCGTACCGGACTTTTAGAGATTGATAAAATGCAGGTCGGTGTTTTTACCTTGATGTATTCGCCCTCGTCCAATAACTCGAAGGCAATCTCTGCAGGTTTTGCAATGACCGAATAAGAGAAGTCTTCAAATTTATTTGCATTTGAGATAGTAACCCGGATAATTGAATTTGAATAAATACTAATTCTAAAATTCCCAAAGGAGGTTTTGCCCTCCATGCCAAATGCATGCTTTGAAAATGAAACAAGCGTACCCAGACTTTTACTGGTTGTGGAGTGTAATGAGGCTGACATCAAATGAATAAATTGAAAGGTTCAACGGCTAAAGTAAACTTAATAGCCGTATATTACCTACCAATATGATTTCAAAAACACCGAAAAAGGTTATGCTATTTTTTCTTCGACTGTGACTTCAGAGATGAATTTCGGATTACGAGTCTGGTTTTCAGGATTTTCGTTTCAGGTTGTATTTCAAAATCGTCTTTTTCTTTTACTTCAATCTGTCGGATAAGAAGTCGTGCGGCTTCCTGACCCATTTCAAATCCAGGTTGATCCACCGTAGTGAGAGATGGCTCCATGAGTTCACCAAAAAACCAGTTACTGAAACCAACAATGGCTATATCCTGAGGTATTTTTAAACCCTTTTCCTTGATGGCCATCATAGCGCCCATGGCCATGGGATCGTTATTGGCAAATATAGCATCAGGAAGTGGAGATTGAGAAAGGAGTTTGTTGGTAGCCCGCTTGCCTTCTTCAAATGTTCCGGAAGGACAATTCACAATAAGACTGTCCTTTATTTCCATTTTATGTTCTTTGAGGGCATCCGTATATCCTTTAAACCTTTCAACACTAATGATCAGGTTGGGAGCACCATTAAGATGGGCAATCCGCTTACAGCCCTGATCAATCAAATGATTGACAGCTTCTTTTGCCCCCGCATAATCGTCCACAATTACTTTACTGCTGGTGGGGCTATTATACATCCGGTCGTAAAATACAATGGGTACACCCTTTGATATAATCGATTCGATATGATCGAAATTCGTTGTTTCGCGCGAGACAGAAAGCAACATGCCATCCACGCGGCTATTGAATAAAGCTTTCATATCTGTCATCTCGCGTTGATAGGACTCATTGGATTGTGCGAGAATCACATTGTATCCTGCTGTATACGCAACATCTTCTATACCGCTGATTACCGTAGAGAAGAAGAAGTGAACAATTTCTGGAATAATGACACCGATCGTATTGGTTTTCTTCTGTCGCAGATTCAAAGCAACAATGTTAGGCTGATAGTTGAGTTTTTCAGCCAGTTCATTTACCGCTTTTTTTGTTTGCACGCTGATATCGGGGTGATCTTTCAGGGCCCTTGAAACAGTAGATGGTGAGATCCCAAGTTCGCGTGCAATGTCTTTGATCGTTACCTGATTAAATTTCATAGGGGGAGCTTAAATTTTAATAATTTCGAAGATTTACTATTTCCGAAAACGGTTGCGAAACCGTTTTCGCAAATTTATCGGAAGAAATTGGGGTGATATGCTTGTCGACTGCGGAAAACACGGTATTATTACGCTGCGAAATCAGTTTTTAATTAATGCAATTAACAAATTTGATTTTGAATGTACTTTATAAACAACAATTAAAACCCTAAACAATTACGTATGACCAAATTGTATCTGTTTGTTCGCAGGTATCTGACGGTGTTACTGGTTTTTGGAACTCTTGTGAGTTTCGCCCAGCAAACTGTATCAGGTAAGGTAACCGCTGCCGATGATGGCTCCGGCATTCCAGGAGTAAACATTCTGGAGAAAGGAACCACTAATGGAACGGTAACTGATTCCGATGGAAATTATCGAATTTCTGTTGCATCCAATGCCACACTAGTCTTCTCTTTCGTAGGCTATGCTTCACAAGAAGTAAGTGTGGGATCTCAGGGCACAGTAAATGTATCTCTTCTAGCTGATGTTACCGCGTTAAGTGAAGTTGTAGTTACTGGATACGGCAGTCAGGATAAAAAGGAGATTACAGGTTCTGTAGTTTCATTAAATACTGAGCAATTTAACCGTGGTAACGTCAATGACCCAAGACAACTCTTGCAAGGTAAAGTCCCCGGACTCAGTATTTATAATAGAGGTGGAAACCCTAATGCCTCTGCGACCTTTCGTCTTAGAGGTATTTCAACCATTGGTTCAAATTCGCAACCTCTGATTGTAATTGATGGCGTATTGGGTGCGTCTCTTGATAACGTTGATCCAAATGATATTGAATCAATGAGCGTTTTGAAAGATGGATCTGCAGCAGCGATTTATGGTAGCCGCGGCTCTGCTGGTGTTATTTTGGTTACCACTAAGAAAGGTACCAAAGGAAAAGCAACGGTTGATTACAACGGTTATGTGGCAGCTGATAACGTAGCCAGAAGGCAACCGGTAATGACTGCTAGCGAATTTGTGGCTGCTGGTGGAAATGATCTAGGTTCAGTTACGGATTGGCAAGATGAGGTTACTCAGACAGGCATTTCTAATGTTCACAACATTGCTATTTCAGCAGGTTCACAAAATACCTCATTCCGGACATCCGTTAACTTCAGGGATGTTAATGGTATCTTAAAAAAATCTGGATTTGACCAGGTAAACGTTCGTGCTAACTTAAGTCACTCAGCTTTTGATAACAAACTTAAATTTGATTTTGGCTTCTCCTCTACAGACAGACGCAGTGATTTTTCATTCAATGAAGGATTACGGTATGCGGTTCTGTTTAACCCAACGGCTCCAGTAAGATTTCCTAACGGTGATTTTTACCAGGCTATTTTGTTCGATAACTTTAACCCGGTCGCAATTATTGAACAGAATATTAATGATGGCAAGCGTAAAACCATTAATTATAGTGCGAGGGTTGATTATAGTGTGCTAGAAAATTTAACGTTCACTGTTAACTACGCGCGCCAGTTTGAGAATAACTTTAACGGCACTTATTTCTCTCGGACTTCGTTTTTTACGGGACTTAACCGGAAGGGCCTTGCCAGAAGATTTGTGTCTGAGTCAGATTTTTCACTGTTTGAAGCATGGGCTACTTACCAAAAATCTTTTGGAAAAGTTGATATGGATATAACGGGAGGATATTCTTTCCAGCAGGAGAATTATGAAGACATTTTCATTGAGGCCGGTGGATTTCAAAATGACCTTTTAGGTTATAATCAACTGGAGCAAGCCGCTGATTTTTCCCTTGGTGGTTCACGTCCCAATGTAAGTAGTAGTCAAAGCCCTGATAATCGAATTATAGCTTTCTTTGGTAGAGCCAATTTTACTTTTGATAAAGGAATCTATTTTAATGCTTCGGTAAGACGCGAAGGCTCAAGTAAGCTTGGTGTTAACAATCAATGGGGTGTTTTCCCTGCATTTGGCGTAGGCGTTGATCTTGCCAAATATGTTGAAATCCCTAATGTTGACGTTTTGAAACTTCGGGCAGGTTTTGGAGTTACAGGTTCTCTTCCTTCGGCTGCAGGTTTAGCTCAGGACGGGTACACTTTCAATCGTAATAACTACTCAGTCGCTTTTACCAGGAATGCCAACCCGGATTTACGATGGGAGCAGAAGGAAGAAACCAATTTCGGTATTGATTTTGGAATCGGAAGTAAATTAACCGGCTCGGTGGACTATTTCATTAGAAACATAAAGGATTTTATCCTTGAACGAGATGTTGATCCTGCAGTCTTTGTTTCAGGAAGACGAACTGAGAACATTGGTGCCTTAAGAACTAAAGGTATAGAACTTGCTTTAAATTACAATTCGGTAAATATCGGGCAAGTGAGATGGAATCCAGGGTTAGTGTTAAGTAACAATCAAACTGAATTGACAGAGTTCTTTAATACCCGATTTGTAACGGGGGAATTTGGATCTCCTGGACAAAACGGTACACCACTCAACTTAGTCGAAGTGGGAAAAAACCTTGGCACCATTTGGGGTCCTGTGTTTGATCGTGTACAACCTGATGGTGTAAACGGCAAGGTTGTTTTCAAAGATATAAATGGTGATGGTGTGATTAAAGGTGATGCTGGTCAGGCCTTGTTACCTGATGCAGACTTTGCTGAATTAGGCAAAGCTTTCCCCACGGTGGAAATTGGATGGACTAACCAGTTAAGCTTCAAGAATTGGGATATGAACGTGTTCTTCAGAGGAGCCCTTGGTCATAGTCTGATTAACCAGTTCCGTGGTTTTTACGAACCAATCGACCCGGGAGCTATCAATTCCTATAACCGTATTAAGACTGATAAGGCTGTTGAAGGATTGACAGAGGCAAAGTTTAGTTCACTTTATGTAGAAAAGGCTGATTTCCTTAAATTAGATAACATTACCTTGGGTTATAAGATTAACCTTCCCACATCTAGTAGCTTTAGAAATCTTCGGTTTTACACCACCGTACAAAACGCCTTCGTTCTTACCAAGTATACTGGAATTGATCCTGAGCCCGTTTTCGGAGATACTGAGGATAATAACAATCCATTGGTTACCGGTGTTGATAGAAGAAATACGTATTTCTTTGCCCGTACGTTTACCTTGGGTGTTAATGTTGGATTTTAACCGTTAAAAAAGAGTTTATGAAAAAAATATGGAAGTTAGTTAGTATCATCACCGCAACACTGACCGTGGTGGCATGTACCGACCTCGAGGAAGAACTCAAAGGAGATTTTACTTCAACATTTCCTACTACTCAATTTGGTAGTACAAATGTTAATAAGCCTACCCCCAATGATGGATTAGGTGGTGCTTTTGCCCGTGTGTTAAATGGCACAGCAAATCATGGTAGCTATTTTTCAGTTCAAGAAGTATCAACTGATGAAGCAGTAATTACTCAAAAGGGTGGTGACTGGTTCGATGGTGGTATCTGGCTGCGTATGCACAGACATGAGTTTGACCCTCAAGTAGGTGGAATTAACGGAGCATGGGGCGATAGCTACGGTGGAATTACTCAGTGTAACCAATTGCTTGCCAGCACAGACCCTCAGGTTTCAACACCTGGAGCCAAGGCACAATTGCGTTTCCTGAGAGCTTATTTCTATTGGCGATTAATGGACGTCTTTGGAAGAGTTAAGATTACAACTCAGCCACTGGTAGATGTTCCTCAATCAACACGTGTTCAGGTTTATAATTTTGTTGTGGCTGAATTACTTGCTGCCATACCTGACTTACCGGCCGGTAAACAAGATTATGGTCGGGCAAATAAATCAGGAGCTTATGCACTACTTTCCCGTGTATATCTCAATGCAAAAGTGTACAAAGGTTTGGCAGATCATGATCCCGCAGATTTGGATGCCGCCATTGCAGCAGCTGATGAAGTTATAAATTCTGGTCTGTATTCGTTAGACGCTGAGTATAAGGATGTATTTGACCCGGATAATGTGGAGGCAGCAGAGCACATTTTCGTAGCCCCTTTTGATGAGAATACAGGTGGTGGGATGAATTTTGCTCAAATGACCCTGCACTATCCAAGTCAGTTAACCTATGACTTAAGAGATCAGCCTTGGAATGGGTATTCTACTTTGGAAGAGTTTTATAATTCTTATGAAGCCACTGATAAAAGAAGGGCTCAAAATTTTATCGTTGGACCGCAGTTAGACTTAAACGGAACTCCGATTCTTGATCTTGCTTTTGATCCAGATGATGAGGATGGAGCTCCTATCAATTATACTCCTAAGATTAATCAATTAGCACCAAGCGGTTCACGTCAGGCAGGTGCTCGTCTTGGAAAATTTAGTTTTAAAATTGGTCAGATTCCTGAACAGGATAATGACTTCCCATTGCTTCGCCTGGGAGAGGTTCTGCTTAATAAGGCAGAGGCTCAGTTTAGAAAAGATGGTTCAGGGTTAGCTACCATTAATCAATTACGTGCACGGGCAGGCGTTGCGGCTTTACCTTCACTCACTGAAGGAGTGATATTGGCAGAGCGTGGTCGCGAACTTTTCCAGGAAGCGTTACGCAGAACTGATCTGATTCGTTTCGGAGCGTGGTCGAATGCGTGGTGGGAAAAGCCAAATACAAGTGGCAAACCTCACCAAATTTTGATGCCAATTCCTATTGAACAAATTAATGCTACAGCGGGTACTGCTAATCCGTTAACACAAAACCCTGGGTATTAATAGTTGATCAAGTATTTAATAATAATGAGTAAAATAGCGCCTGACTTTGTCGGGCGCTATTTTTTTATGAGGTTATACTTCTTTCTTTTTGGCATTTTTTTATGGGCATGTTCACCGAATGATAGTGCAACGGAGAAGTTGTTCACAGATATCTCTGAAAGCAGTGGTATCGATTTTAGTAACAACCTGGCATACACAGAAGAACTTAATCCATACACCTACCGGAATTTTTACAACGGGGCTGGCGTAGCCATTGGCGATATTAATAACGATGGCCTGCTTGATATTTATTTTGCAGGAAATCAGGTAGGAAATAAATTGTACCTCAACCAAGGCAACCTTAAGTTTAAGGATATTACGGAGTCAGCCGGTGTGACCTGTACCGGGGTATGGTCAACCGGTGTAACGTTTGTCGATATCAATGCAGATGGATTACTTGATATCTATGTTTGCAAATCCGGAAACCCTGAGGTACCCAACCGCCACAACGAACTGTTCATTAACAACGGTGACCTAACGTTCACAGAAAAATCCAGGGAATACGGTTTAGATGTTGTTGGTTTATCGGTGCAGGCGGCATTCTTTGACTATGATAAAGATGGCGACCTCGACTGTTACCTACTCACAAATTCACTGAAATCAGTGGGCAACTTTGATTTGATTAAGGATCAGCGTTTGATTCCGGATTCATTGGGTGGTGGCAACAAATTCTTTTTAAATGACAATGGTAAGTTTGTTGACTATTCAAAGCAAGCTAATATCTATCGCAGCAATATTGGTTTTGGCCTTGGAATTACCTTAGGAGATTTTAATGATGATACATGGACAGATATCTACATTTCCAATGACTTCTTTGAACGTGACTATCTATATATAAATGATAAGCAAGGTTCTTTCAAAGAGTCGCTACCCGATTACTTCCAGTCGATTAGCATGGGGTCGATGGGAGCGGATTTTGCCGATTTAGATGGAGATGGTAGCCCCGAGTTATTCGTAACAGAAATGTTACCGGATTCATTGCATCGGAAGAAGACTAAAACAGTCTATGAAAAATGGGATAAATATCAGTTGAATATCGAAAATGGATATCACTTTCAGGTTCCCCGTAATGTACTTCAAAAGAAAACCAGTGAACACAACTATGTTGAACTTGGTAGACTGGCTGGAATTGCTGCATCGGAGTGGAGTTGGGGTGCCTTGCTTTTTGATATGAACAATGATGGCCAACGAGATATATTTATTGCCAACGGTATAGTGAAAGACTTACTGGACCGCGATTACCTGACCTATTCCGGGGCTGAAGAAAATGTGAAGCGAATCATTCGGGAGGAAAAAAATCCAATTGTTACATTAATTGATCTGATGCCTTCATCACCCATGCCCAATTATGCCTATTTAAATGAAGGTAATTTAAGTTTCAGAAACAAGGCCGCGGAATGGGGATTAGACGAACCCATGTTTTCAAGTGGTAGCGCTTACGGAGATCTGGATAATGATGGCGACCTGGATTTGGTAGTAAATAACATTAATTCCCCTTCTAAACTTTACAGAAATAACTCTGATTCATCAACCTATAAAAGTATTAGTTTGACGCTTTCTTCGGGAACTAAAAATACTTTTGAAGTTGGATCACAAGTAATGGCCTACAGTGGTGGCAAGTCATTTTTTGCTGATAATTTTGTAACGCGAGGTTATCAAAGCTCCGTTTCAACTGAGGTTGTAATTGGGCTTGGCGAGGGAATTTCCCAGGTTGATTCCCTTATAATCTGGTGGCCTGAAAAAGGATCTACAATACTTCATGACCTGAAAGTAAACCAGAAGCTTCGTATCAGCAGGGAGAAAAGTAAGATACTCAGAGACCGGGAAAATAGCCAATCTGGTCGGAGGAATGCGATTAATTGGGAACTGATCTCAAATAATCTTTACAGGCATAAGGGGAGTGGTCTCACTGACTTTGACCGAGATAGGCTATTGCCGATGATGTATAGTAATGAGACTCCATCATTGCTCAAAGGTGATATTGATAAAGACGGTGTTGATGAAATTTATATTGGCGGTGGAAAGGATCAGGTTGGCTCTTTTGTGGTGTTTAACCAAACGGAAAAATTAAAGTTATATACACCAACCAATTTTTTGAAATTTTCTTTGAGCGAAGAAACTAAAGGGGCATTTTTTGATGTGGATAACGATGGCGATTTGGACTTCTACCAGGCAACAGGGGGTAGATTTTTTCCTGCTATTTCGGAGGCACAACAAGATAGAATTTTCCTCAATAACGGAAAGGGTGACTTTTACGAATCACCTTATCCATTGCCCTTTGTAAGTTTTACTTCAACCAGTGTCGTTAAGCCAATCGACTTTGATAACGATGGAGATATTGATCTCCTGATTGGTGAAAGATTTGATCCATTTATTTATGGAAAGGGTGGCCGGGGTTTTTTGTTTCAGAATGACGGAAAGGGATTATTTAGAGATGTAACGGTTGAGTATGCACCCGATCTTATTGATATTGGAATGATTACCGATGCTTCGGTAGTGGATATTGATAATGATGGCTGGACCGATATCGTATTAGTGGGCGACTGGATGCCCATCATAACGCTTAAAAACGATAAAGGACGTTTCTTTAATACCTCAAAAGAAATGAGCTTATCAGGCACAGAGGGCTGGTGGCATACTATTGAGGAGGCAGATTTGAATAAAGATGGCAAACCAGATTTTGTGCTTGGTAATCAGGGACGCAATTCATTTTTCAAATCGGGCGATCGAATGTATGTTAATGACTTTGATGCAAATGGATCCACTGAACAAATTTATACGACTCGCGAATCCGGTAAATATTATCCAATTGTTGAAAAGGATGAGTTGATATCGCAACTACCTTCGCTCAAAAAGACGATTCTTTATTACAAAGACTATGGTGATAAATCGATCGATGAATTATTCAATAACACTATTGTACAAAGTTCCAAAGTGCTTCAGGTAAATCTTCTCCCTTCGATTATCTTGCTTTCTGGCCCAGATGGCTATCAGCAGGTAGATTTGCCATTAGAAGCACAATACTCACCCATTTACAGCTTGTTATTAAATGATTTAGATAAAGATGGGATAATCGATTTAGTGGCCGGAGGAAACCAGTACCAAATAAAACCACAATTCGGGCGGCAGGATGCTTCCCATGCATGGTTTTTTAAAGGCATTTTGAAGGCTGGCAAATTCCATTTTAACCCAGGTCAGGACCTCAATGTAAAAGGTCAGATAAGAGATATTGAATTAATTGAATTTAATGGTGATAAATTTATTTTATTTGCAAAACATGATGATGAACTTGAGATTTATAAAATACGCGATTAGCTTAATTCTGTTTGGTTTAGGCCTAAGCGGATGCATTCAATCAGACTACACTAAATTGGTGAAAGCGGAATTGGACAAGGGAATAAGAGTGGATTCTCTTTTATTAGGGATTAACTTTGGCGACACGCGCGATGAATTCTATGGTAAGTGTTTCGATCTCAATAAGCAGCAGTTAATCACACAAGGGCCTGGTGGGGCGACTGTTCAATATTTATTTAAGGACTCTCTGGTGCATGAGGCACCAATAGATCTAAGACTACTTTTTATTCCGGTTTTTGATCAGAGTGATATTCTTATTGAAATGAACCTGGAATTTAGTTATCTGGCCTGGGCACCCTGGAATGAACCTTACCAATCAGACAAGTTAAAGGAAAAAGTATTGAAACTACTTCAACTCTGGTATAAGGGAAACGAATTTATAACCGTTGAAATTGACGACAACAATGTTCCTATTAAGTTAGATGGGAACAGGAGAATGTTAGTTTATCTGAAAGACACCCAGAATGTCGTAGTAAAAATACAGGATATTTTACATCCCAAGTATCGACATTCAATTAGCGCTGGTGAATAAGAAGGGATTGATATTAGTTGAAATGAATTTTAAGTTCGTTAGCTCCGCTGCCATCATTATTATTTCGGCATTTAATTTTTCCTGCACCCAGCAGGAATTGAAAAAGCCTACACTTTTTCAAAAAATTTCCAGTGACTCAACGGGTGTAAGTTTTACCAATAAGCTTGAGTTTAGTCAGGAATTTAATATTTATACTTACCGTAACTTTTATAATGGTGGTGGAGTTGGATTAGGAGATATCAATAACGATGGGCTTATTGATATTTATTTCAATGGCAACCAACTTCCCAATAAGCTTTTCCTCAATAAAGGAAATTTTAAGTTTGAAGACATTACTGAAAGGGCTGGAGTAGCAGGAACAAAATCCTGGTCAACCGGAGTAAGTATGGCGGATGTGAATGGTGATGGTTGGCTGGATATTTATGTCTGTAATTCTGGAGATGTTAAAGGTGATGATAAGGAGAATGAATTATTTATAAACAATGGTGACCTTACGTTTACTGAACGTGCCCGGGAATATGGTATTGCTGATAAAGGTTTTACCACTCATGCTGTGTTCTTCGATTATGATCGGGATAATGACCTCGATCTGTATATCCTCAATAATTCTTATCAGGCCATTGGCAGTTTTAATCTCATGAAAAATGAGCGTCCCAAGCGAGATGCTTTAGGGGGTGATAAGTTAATGCGCAATGATGGCGATCATTTTACAGACGTAAGTGAAGAAGCAGGAATTTATGGAAGTGTGATTGGTTTTGGTTTAGGGGCCACGATAGGGGATATAAATAAAGACGGATGGCCGGATATTTATGTTTCCAATGATTTTTTTGAACGAGATTATCTTTATCTGAATAACCAAGATGGAACGTTTACAGAGAGGCTCACGGAACAGATGAAGTCCATCAGTGGCGCCTCCATGGGTGCCGATCTAGCCGATATTAACAATGATGGCTGGCCAGATATTTTCGTTACCGAAATGTTGCCTGAAAGTAATGAACGTATCAAGACGGTTACCACATTTGAAAGTTGGGATCGATACCAATATAGTGTTAGCAATGATTACCATCACCAATTTACGCGTAACATGCTTCAGTTAAATAATGGTGGTAATTCATTTAGCGAAATAGGTCGGTTAACCACAATGGAGGCTACTGACTGGAGTTGGGGTGCACTTATGTTTGATATGGATAATGATGGGTGGAAAGATGTATTCGTGGCGAATGGTATTTATCAGGATTTAACCAATCAGGATTATTTGCAATATGTATCGAATGAAGAAGTTGTAAAATCAATTGTTTCAAATAATAGTGTTAATTACAAAAAGTTAGTTGAGCTGATTCCATCTAATCCAGTTCCTGATTATGCATTTCATAATCAGGGCAATCTCACATTTATAAATAAAGCTGAGGAGTGGGGTATTGGGGAACCTAATTTTTCAAATGGTTCGGCCTATGGTGATCTCGATAATGATGGTGATTTGGACCTCGTAATTAATGGTGTTAATGAGTCAGCATCCGTTATTAGGAATGAGACAAATAGGTTATTTCCAGAAAATAAATACCTAAAGTTTGTTCTTAAGGGGATTGGAAAAAATACACAAGCAATCGGAACGACTATTGAAATCATAAATGGAGACAGCCGCTTTTATCTTGAGCAAGTTCCAAATCGCGGCTTTGAATCTTCCGTTGATCCACGACCCAACATAGGATTAGGAAAAATCGATACAGTTGACCTGGTGCGAGTGCGTTGGCCTGATGGGCGAGAAACCATGCTAAGAAATCTGGCGACTAATCAAATCGTTACGTTAGATCAGCGAGAAGCTACAACAGTATCAAATCCTCCATCGGCTACTGATTTGACCTTTGTTAACTTAAAAAGCAAACCCATAGATTATACGCATAAGGAGAATGAGTTTGTTGATTTTGATCGTGATAAATTATTATATCACATGCTTAGCACCGAAGGACCCAGAGTCTCGAAAGGGGATGTTAATGGAGATGGACTTGAGGATATTTATATAGGAGGAGCCAGAGACAGTGCGGGTGCGCTGTTTATTCAAAGTTCCGATGGTAGTTTTAAGGCTTCTAATCAGAAGCTTTTTGAATTAGACAGGGTATCTGAGGATCAGGGAAGTTTATTCTTTGATGCTGATAACGACAACGATCTTGATTTATATGTATGTAGTGGTGGAAGCGAATTTTCTAACATCTCAAATGTTCTTCTGGATAGGCTCTATTTGAATGATGGGAATGGGGTGTTTACAAAATCAAATCAACTGCTGCCTACTGCCGCACTCGAGAGTACATCAACTGTTAAAGCTGCGGATTATGATAATGATGGAGACCTTGATTTGTTTGTGGGTGTAAGGGGAGAGGCATTCTCTTATGGATTGCCCATGAATGGGTATATCCTAAACAACGATGGAAAAGGTGTCTTTTCGGATGTTACATCAACGGTAGCTCCTGAGTTAACTAAAGTAGGATTGATCACTGATGCCTCATGGGCGGATATTGATGGAGATTCGGATCCTGACTTAATCGTGGTTGGTGAGTATATGCCTATAAAGGTTTTTATAAATGAAGGTGGTCGTTTAATAGACAATACAGAATCTGCTGGTCTGGGTTTAACGAATGGTTGGTGGAATAGGATCGTGGCTGCAGATCTTGATAAGGATGGTGACATTGATTTTGTAGTTGCGAATCATGGACTTAATTCAAGGTTTAGGGCATCAGCACAGAAGCCGGTTTCCATGTATGTGAATGACTTTGATAAGAATGGTGCCATTGAGCAAATCATTTGCACCTTCAATGGCGACACAAGTTATCCGATGGTTCTGCGGCACGACCTGACGACACAAATACCAAATCTTAAAAAGAAGTACCTTAAATACGAAGATTATAAAGATCAGACAATCGATGATATTTTTACTAAAGAAGAATTGGAGGGTACTATAAAGCTTGAGGCTTATGAATTTGCAACAGGTGTGCTTATGAATGAGGGAAATGGGACTTTTACTTTTAAGAGACTTCCAATGGAAGCTCAATTTTCAACTATGTATGCCATTGAAATTTCTGATTTTGACAGCGATGGAAATGTTGATATACTTTTAGGAGGGAACCTATATCGGGTTAAACCTGAAGCAGGTCGGTATGATGCCAGCTATGGGGTTTTTCTAAAAGGAGATGGAAGAGGTGGGTTTAAATCTGTTTCGCCATTAAAATCCGGGCTTTCGATGAATGGCGAAGTTCGCGATTTCACTATTATAAAGTCAGCAGGAACTAACCTCTTAATGGTGGCACGAAATAACGATTCTGTCTTGTTCTATAAGACAAAATAAATTGAATAAGACGCTTAAATCTTTGATTGGTTGGAGGGTAAGTCTGATAGTCGGACTTGCTCTTTCCTCTTGTGCAACGGAGACCAAACAAAATCCGGGCACCTTGTTTCGGCTAGTACCGTCTTCATCTTCATCAATAGACTTTTCAAACCAGTTGGTAGAGAATGAGGAATTTAACATTATCGAATATCTCTACTTTTACAATGGTGGTGGCGTTGCGGTTGGAGATATCAATAACGATGGCTTACCCGATATATATTTTTCCAGTAATCAGGGATCTAATAAACTCTATTTAAACAAAGGTGATTTTAAATTTGAGGATATAACTACACCCGCAGGGGTAGGCGGATCGGGAAATTGGAAAACCGGAATTACGATGGCCGATGTAAATGCCGATGGACTTTTGGATATTTATTTGTGTGGTGTAGGACAATACAAAGGGTTTACCGGCTATAACCAATTGTTTATAAATAATGGTGATCTTACGTTTACCGAAAGTGCAACTGAGTATGGGCTAAATTTTCAGGGGTTCTCCACACATGCCGCTTTCTTTGATTATGATCTGGATGGTGATCTCGATATGTACCTGCTAAATCATTCTGTTCATTCACAACGCTCTTACGGCAGGGTTTCGTTACGAAGTCAGGTTGATTCATTGGCAGGAGATCGATTGTATCAAAATCAGTTTGCGGAAACTGGAAAAACCTTTTTCAAAAATGTAACAGAGGAGGCTGGAATTTTATCCAGTCAACTGGGATATGGCTTAGGACTCGGTATTTCAGATATAAATCGTGACGGCTATCCGGATATTTATGTGTCCAATGATTTTCATGAAAATGACTACCTCTATATCAATCAAAAGAATGGAACGTTTATCCAGCAGGCGAATATAAGTTTCGCCCATACAAGTCGTTTCAGCATGGGCAATGAAATTGCTGACCTGAACAATGATCACTGGCCCGATATCATTACCTTGGATATGTTACCACGCGATGAAGCGGTCATAAAGACATCGGCAGGAGAAGATTCGTATGAAGTGTATAAGTTCAAACTAAATTTTGGTTACGGAAAACAGGTTTCAAGAAATGCGCTACAAATTAATAGAGGCACTATTGACTCAGGCCGGGTTGTTTTTTCAGATATCGCGCAAGTTGCAGGTATCGAGGCCACAGATTGGAGTTGGTGTCCATTAGCTGTGGACTTTGATGGGGATGGATATAAAGATATTTTTATCTCTAATGGAATTGTAAGACGGCCCAATGATCTTGATTATATAAATTTTATTAACAACGACTCCATTCAGGAAGTAAACAAGAAAGTCAATTTACCGCTTGCCGAAATGATGCCCGAGGGGAAGGTGAGTAATTTTATATTCAGGAATAATGGAGACTTGACGTTTAGTGATAAAACCAAAGATTGGGGCTTGTATTTACCTGGATTTTCTAACGGTGCTGCGTATGGTGATTTGGATAATGATGGTGATCCGGATTTAGTGGTTAACCAGATTAATGGAGAAGCTTTGTTGTATAGAAATGAATCGCAGGAAAGTAGATTTTTTAAAGTAAAGCTTAAGGCTGATTTGCTTGAAGGTAATCGCTATGGTGTTGGAGCAAAAGTTACAGTAAAGACCGGAAGTCATATTCAAACGCAGGAATTATTTCCTTCTCGTGGATGGTGTTCATCATCCGATTATGTGATGATGTTTGGTGTACCGGTTTCAGATGCTGCCTCAGAGATTAGAGTAGTGTGGCCCGATGGAAAGGTTACTACAGGTCCTATCACAACTAATCAGGTCACGATCGAATATGATCCTGCCAACTCCAAAAGAGATTCTTTAACAATTGAACAGACGCCTATTCTAAGGCAACTTGATAAGATTAACTTTACGCATAGAGAAGACGACTTCAATGCGTTTAATCGGGAATCCTTAATTCCCCATATGCTAACAACAGAAGGCCCTCCTTTGGCTGTGGCTGATGTAAATGGTGATGGATACGATGATTTTTTTGTGGGTGGGGCAAAAGGACAATCGGGTTCATTGTTTATTCAAAAATCCAATGGAGAATTTCTCCCTCTAACATCTAAAGCGCTGGAAGCACATGCATTGTCGGAAGATACAGATGCGATATTTCTCGATGTGGATAAAGATGGAGATCAGGATCTTATTGTTGTTTCCGGTGGCCAGGAAGCAATGAATGAATTTGACTTGCTCAATCCCCGTCTTTATTTAAATAATGGAAGCGGTAATTTCACCTATTCACCGAAGTCATTTTCTAATATCTATCTGCATGCATCGTGTATAAAGCCTCACGATTATGATAATGATGGTGATATCGATTTATTTATCGGTGCATCCGTCATGCCGTATCTTTATGGAATGAGTCCGGTTAGTTTCTTGCTTCAGAATGATGGTAAGGGAAATTTCACCTATGATCCTGCATGGCTGGGTGGCAGCACGTTTGATAATCCGACAAAAGTTCGGCCCGGTATGGTGAAAGATGCCACCTGGATAGATGTAAACAAAGATGGCTTACAAGATTTGATTTTAGTAGGCGAGTGGATGCCCATTACGATTTTGATTCAACAACAGAACCACAGGTTCTTGAATCAAACAAACGCTTACGGTTTAGCGAATACAAAGGGCTGGTGGAATACTATTGAGATGGGTGACTTCGATAACGATGGTGATGCGGATCTCATAGTGGGTAACTTGGGATTGAATTCACGGGTGAAAGCTTCGCCCGACAAACCGTTATCGATGTATCTTGGAGATTTTGATTCCAATGGTGGCTCTGATCACATCATGGTTTATTTCAATGGTGATTCCAGTTATCCTTTTGCATCGCGAGATCAATTGGTTAAGCAGATTCCAGCCTTTAAGAAGAAGTTTCTTCGATACAAGGATTATCGCGATGTGAAATTAGAGGATATTATTACACCGGATCAGAAAGGGAATTCTGCCGTGATGAAAGTAGAGGAGCTTCGATCTGTATTTATTAGAAATGATTCCGGTAAGTTTCACATGGCAGCACTGCCTGTAGACGCTCAATATTTTCCGATCTATGGAATTGAAGTCAATGATCTGAATCTGGATGGAAACCTCGATGTACTATTGACAGGGAACCAGAGTGCAACCCAGCCTGATTTTGGTTCCTATGATGCGGGAGTCGGGCTCGTTCTTTTAGGCGATGGAAGTGGAAATTTTACGGCCATGAAGCCAGATCAATCTGGTTTTGTTACCCTGGGCGAAGGGCGGGATATTGCTATCTTAAAACAGACGAATTCCAATGAACTTCTTTATCTTGTGGCCCGAAATAATGATAGACTTTTAACCTTTATTAAGAATAAGAAAGTCAAGTGATTTTATCAATAAAGTGACTAAAGTCATATAGTAATTTTGTATTGACCTATATTTTTGACCAAAATATTTCTTTGTATGAAACTATTCCGGTTCGTGTTCATTATTAGCATAATGATTTCCTGTACATCCAATACAGGTGAATACAAAACAAAGGTTCAAAACACGGAATTTCTTCATCGTTCGTTAAAGCAAATAACCGATGTTATTGTTCATGATATATTCTCACCACCCGTAGCTAGCCGAATTTATGCCTATGCCAGCATTGCAGCCTATGAAGCAGCCATTCATCAAGACCCATCCTTTATTTCTTTAGCAGGCCAGGTTAATGGATTAACGGAAGTGCCAAAGCCTGCCGAAGGTGAGGAGTATTGCTATCCACTGGCTTCTGTTCAGGCCATGCTAAAAGTTGGACGCACCTTGGTATTTTCAGAAGATAAGATGGATGTGTTCTACAACCAGCTTATGCAGGAATTTCGAAACACAGGAATTCCAGATGACGTGTATGAGCGCTCGGTTGAATACGGAAATACCGTGGCAGATCATATTCTGGCCTGGTCATCAAAAGACAACTATAAGCAATCACGTTCATTTCCTAAATATTCGATCTCCAATGATCCTGCAACCTGGAAGCCAACACCCCCAGCCTATATGGACGCTGTAGAGCCACATTGGAATAAGATCAGAACGTTTGTAATAGATTCTGCAGCTCAATTTATCCCCAGAAAGGCCACTCCATTTTCTTCTGATAAAGGGAGTCAGTTTTATAAAGAGGCTTTTGAGGTTTTAGAGATTACTAAAAATCTCACGGAAGAAGAAAAGGATATAGCATTCTTCTGGGATTGCAATCCTTTTATGATGAATGTAAAAGGCCATGTTATGTTTGCTACCAAAAAGATTTCGCCAGGCGGACATTGGATAAATATTACCCGTGTAGCCGCTCAATCAGCAAACCTTGATTTTATAAAATCTGCTGAAGCTTATGTGTGGGTTTCGTTAGCATTAGCAGATGGCTTTATTAGTTGTTGGGATGAGAAATATAGAAGTGTGTTAATTCGCCCGGAGTCCTATATCAATCAATACATGGATGAGAATTGGGTGCCTTTGCTACAAACTCCACCATTTCCGGAATATACGAGTGGCCATAGCGTAATTTCCAGTTCAGCAGCAACTGTATTGACAAATTTGCTTGGTGATAATTTTGCTTTCACAGATTCAACGGAAGTTGAATTTGGACTTACCATAAGAAGTTTCTCTTCCTTCAAAGAAGCCTCTAATGAGGCGGCCATAAGTCGGGTTTTTGGTGGTATCCACTATAAACCAGCTGTTGAGGTAGGTATTACGCAAGGAACAGAGATCGGTGAGTTTGTCCTAAGTAAAATAAGAACACGTAAAAAGGAATAGATAATTACTTACCAAAGTAATTAGGATAGTAATTTTTCATTCTTTAAAAAAAGTGAAAACCTTATCTGAACGTGGTTTATAGGATTTTAATACTACTTAATCACAACATAGTGCCAATCATGCCTAAATAGTTGATTGACATTTTAATAGGTATTATCTTTCACTTTCAACTTTGTAATTCATGCATTGGCTTTAGGCTTGCAGCCTCCGTATTTAAGCCATCATGATCTCTGCAGCCATATTTCCAGTGGGTATGTTTAAAAGAAGATTGCTTTTAATATTGATTTTATTCCCGCTCTGGTCAAGTGCACAGATTCTTGACTACAGACTGGATGGTACGGAACAAGGAAAGCCACTGCCAACGGTTCTCACGGAAATATCTCAAAAGAATAAAACTAGATTTTACTTTCTCCCCGAATGGATTAATACAATCACAATCCAACAGAACTATGAAGGGCGAACTTTGGCACAGGTGTTGGACGAACTTTTGCTGGGCACCGACCTCGACTACCTAATGATGTATCCGGATGCTTTGGTATTTATCAAAGATCCAACCCAGGTTTTCCTCCGTAAAAATGCTATTGAAACAGCCGTGCGCCAACAAAATAAAATAGGGCGATATATTTTTGGTGAAATTGGCGAAGCCGAAGTTGGCCAGAAAATTATTGTTTCTGGACTTGTGAAAGACTTGAAGACCGGAGATCCGCTGCCACGAACCAATATACAGATCAGTGATACACAGGATGGTACCACCACAGATGAATCAGGTAAGTTTGAATTGTCAATGACACCCGGTGCTCATGTGCTTAGTTTTAGTTTCATTGACTATGAAACCATCGTGATTGATCTGTTGGCCTATAAAAGTGGAGTAATAAATCTTGATATGGAGAAGGTTCCATTTTTACTGGATGAAGTAGTAGTTCAAAGTCAGGCTATACAAGAGATAACAACCAGTAGAATCGGCCAAACACAGTTTTCTATGCGCGAACTAAAACGTGCGCCTTCATTTTTGGGTGAAGTTGATCTGGTAAAACAAGTGCAGAATCTACCGGGTGTTACATCGGTAGGAGAGGCTGCTATGGGTTTCAATGTACGCGGAGGCAGTGTGGATCAAAACCTGATTCTGTATGATGGCGTACCTGCATTTAACAGCTCGCATGTATTTGGTTTTCTTACAGCATTTAATCCGGAAGCCATCCGTGATGTCTCTTTTTATAGGGGCGGCATTCCGGCTGAATACGGGGGCCGGGTTTCTTCAGTTCTTGATATTCAATCAAAAGATGGTGATTTAGAAAAATGGAACGGCAAAGCCGGAATTGGTTTGATCACCAGTAACTTCATGATCAACGGTCCACTGAGCAAGGAAAAAACTTCCATTGCAGCATCCTTCCGAACTACCTACTCCAATTACCTGATCCGGTCGATTCGAACTGACTACATCGATTTGCGCAATAGTTCAGTTTTCTTTTATGATGGCACGTTAAAACTTACTCATATTCTAAAGAATCGTTCCAAGCTTTCCTTTACGGGATATTCCAGTAAGGACAGCTTTAACTTAACCGGGGATACCACCTATCAATGGAACAACCTTCAAGGTTCTGCCCGACTGGATCATCAGTTTTCTCCCAAGTTAGGTTCGGTATTTTTGATGGGGGTGAGTTCCTATGATTATAATGTGAGAAACCAAAATCCCCTAACAGCATCCTCGCTTTCGTATAGAATTACGTCCACCACATTAAAGGCAGGCTTTCATTATAATGCAGGTAAACACCAACTTAATTATGGGTGGCAACTCGTGTATTACAGATTTAATCCGGGGACACTTAAGCCCGAATCACCACAGTCTAATGCAAAGCCGGTCTCTATGGAGAAACAAAATTCTATTGAGAACGCTCTCTATATAACAGATGAATGGTCAGTCAATGAGCGGTTATTTGTAGAGGCTGGACTTAGAATTCCCATTTTTTCATCGTATGGTAAGGCTACCATTAATCGTTATGAAGAAGGATCTCCCCGTGAGATTACGAATGTAGTGGATACCCTATATGTGAAGAGTGGCCAGACAATCAAAACTTATTACTTTAATATCAAGTAAGTCTTTGTCTCCTGTGATTAAATAATTTGCTCTGCTTTCTTTTGAAAGTGCTAATAAGAAGTCGTCCTTTGGGTCACGACATATTTTGTCAATCTTTTTAATTTTTACTTTGTCGGCCAGGATGTCGAGCAGTGAAATTAGGTCAGATACTTTTTCTTGATTGAAGTACTTCTTTAGTTTATCTCTTGAAGTAACTAGCCTGATTTCATTTATTAATTGGTCTGTCGTGATGACTTTAACCTTTTCACTAACAATCAAGTCTTTAAGATTTTGAAGTTCTTTGCCAATTAAAAAACTAATCCACACATTGGTGTCTAGAATTATTTTACTTGGCTTTTGACTTGGCATATAATTCAGCTCTTACAATTTCAACTTCTTGGTCAATTGTTGCTTGGTCAAGCTCGTCCGTTTTGAAGGCTTTTAATAAAGAGGTCAGTTTTCCGTCAATTATCTCTTTTTCAAGCTCCTTTGAGAGTTTAATTTTCTCCCTTTTTGATAGCTGTCTGACCAATTCCAATATTTGGTTGAATTCTAAGTCTATATTATATATCCCTGTTTTCATAGTCCCCAAATTTAATAAATTTTGGTGTCACTTTATTGTCCGGCCGTCTTGCGCCCAACGTTGGTATCCACGAGAGCAATAAGTGTAAGTTTCTTTTTTTGTCTCGTAAAGCGAACACCCATAATAAAGTCGGTAAACTATTTTCTTATCTACATACTTCTCCGCAATGATGTCAGATTGGCCAAGATTAGGATCTGTTACTTTCTTGATTTGAACGTAGTCGAATTTCGTTTTTTTGTCCGAGTAAATTATTGTGGAATTTTTTGTCCACACTTTTGTTACCTGAGGAGCGCAACCCGCCAGTCCAATTAATATTAGCAGTCCAAGTGTTCGTTTCATTCGTGCTCTAATTTGTCCAACGGCATGACGCCCAACAACTGTATATAGGCATTGCCTATATTTCCTTATCGTAATCTAAGGTAGGGGTATGCAACAAATTATCCAACGGACCATTCTTGGGCTGTGCCTTATAGGCTTAGTTTGCATAGCCCGGCATGTTCAGAAAAAATAGGAGTCGATCCAATCGGATATTTAGTAAGTGCAATCCCCGGTCTCGCACTCCCCGGGCTTAATATCGGGCTCCCCATGTTTAATATCGCACGCCCCGGGTTTAGTCTCGTACTCCCCAAGTTTAGTCGTGCACTCTCCGGGTTTAGTCTTGCACACTCCAGCTTTAGTCTTGCACGCCCCGGGTTTAGTCTCATATTCCCCACGTTTAGTCTTGCACTCCCTGGGTTTAGTCTTGCACTCCCCGGGTTTAGTCTTGTACTCCCTGCGTTTAGTCTCGCACTCCCCAGCCTGTAAGGTCAACAAGTTCGGTTGCTGCGTGCACGTAGTGATTTTCAAGCCTTTAATTACAGCTCCGGGGCAGTTCAGGGTCTGTTCAATAACTGTGTTGCCTTTAGGTGTTGCACGTGAGCAACTGCGCTAAGGATCCATCAACGAGCAACATTCACCTGTCTTGCACATTGATTTTATTTGCCTAATTTTCTTTTTTGTAACTACTGCCGGATGATCGCAACTAAACCTCATCTTACCTTCTCCCAAATCATCAACATGAATGTTGGATTCTTTGGAATCCAATATAGTTTCGGATTGCAGCAAAGTGCGGTAAATCCCATCTATGATATGCTGGGTGCAAGCCCCGATGAAATTCCACTGCTTAACCTCGCAGGTCCGGTTACGGGTTTAATCGTTCAGCCTATCATTGGTGCCTTGAGCGACAAGACCTGGCATCCAAAGTTTGGACGCAGAAAACCTTACTTTTTTATTGGCGCCATGTTGTGCAGCCTTGCGTTGTTTCTATACCCATTCAGTAGTGCGTTATGGATGGCTGTGGGATTATTATGGATTCTGGATGTGGGTAATAATACAGCCATGGAACCTTACCGCGCTTTTGTTGCAGATAAACTCAACGAAGAACAACGACCCATGGGATTTCAGGCACAAAGCTTTTTCACCGGCTTTGGCCAGACGTTGGCCAACGTTTCTTTATTTGTTTTTCCGTTAATCATAATAGGAAGGTCAGGTGCTTTACCCAACTGGGTGTATGCTTCTTTCTTTTTAGGAGCCATCTGCTCGATCGGGTCAATATGGTGGAGTATGCGCACAACACCAGAAATTCCACCTACCGATTCGGAGCTTAGGGAAATGAAGGCAACTCCCTTAAATGTATTTTCACCATTCATTGAAATTGCGGGTGCGATCGGTAGTATGCCAAAGGTAATGTGGCAATTAGCCTTGGTTTATCTTTTTCAATGGTATGCTTTGTTTTGTTATTGGCAGAATGCCTCTAAGAGTATTGCACTTTCCGTATGGAATACAACTCCCGCCAATCCCGAATTATACGAACAGGCTGTAAGTTGGACCGGGTTGGTCAATGGTTGGTACAATATTATTACTTTCTTAAGTGCCTTTGCGTTGGTTTGGTTTGTTAAAAAATCATCCGCAAAATGGGTTCACTTTACGTGTTTGTTATTGGCCGCAATCGGTCTTTTGTTTTTCCCCTTCATCGAGAATAAATATCTGTTGTTTCCGGCTATCACAGGCTTTGGTATAGGCTGGGCCAGCATGATGGGCATCCCTTATTTAATGGTCGTGAATAATATTCCTAAAGAACGTTATGGTGTTTACATGGGTATCGTGAACATGATGATTGTAATCCCAATGATTTTGCAGAATGTTACGTTTGGATTTATCCTGCGGGAGTTTTTAGATAATAATTCCGGGTATGCAGTCATGTTTGCAGGTGTCTTACTGATTCTCGCAGCATTGGCAACCTTACTTATTTCCAATGGGGCGAAGCCGGCTTCTGATAAAATCAACTTTTCTTCATCACACTAATTACTTCTAATTATGAATCCTTACCTCGGAGAATTTTTAGGAACCATGCTGCTCATCTTGTTGGGTGAAGGTGTGGTGGCCGGAGTTGTTTTAAAAGGAACGAAGTCTGAAAATGCCGGTTGGCTTGCCATCTGCATTGCCTGGGGTCTTGCGGTAACCATGGCAATTTATGCAGTAGGTGAGTTTAGTGGTGGCCATCTCAATCCGGCCATAACCATTGCGCTGGCAATGATTGGTGATTTTGAATGGGCGTTGGTGCCTGGTTATTGTGCCGCCCAGGTAGCGGGTGCTTTTACCGGAGCTTTATTAGTTTGGTTTTTCTATCAACCATTCTGGAAGAATACGCCCGATGCTGCTACCAAGTTAGGAGTGTTTGCTACGGCCCCAGCCATACGAAATTCATTTTCAAATTTTGTCAGTGAAGCAATTGCCACCGCGCTTTTGGTGTTCGCCATTTTATTTATTGGTGTCAATGAATTCACACAAGGCATCAAACCCCTTGTGGTAGGTCTTCTTATTGTGTCGATTGGTTTGAGTTTGGGAGGAACCACCGGGTTTGCAATAAACCCGGCTCGCGATTTCGGACCCCGTTTGGCTCACACACTACTACCCATTCATGGCAAAGGTTCTTCGGATTGGGGCTATGCCTGGATCCCGGTATTTGGTCCGATTGCAGGCGGTATTGCAGGTGCTTTACTTTATCAATTGATTTTTTAGATCAAGCCTATGACCAAACCAACATACATTATTGCGATTGATCAGGGTACGACAAGTTCGCGGGCAGTATTGTTCAATGAACAAGGCGATATAAAAGGTATTGCACAGCAGGAGTTTCAACAGATTTTCCCAAACCCCGGTTGGGTGGAGCATAATCCAGAGGAAATCTGGAGCACACAACTTGGCGTTCTTCAAAAAGTAATTGTTGAAAATGGCATTGAGCTAAATTCTATTGTTGCCATTGGAATAACCAACCAGCGCGAGACAACGGTTGTCTGGGATCGTAAAACCGGAGTGCCTGTTTATAATGCCATTGTGTGGCAGGATAAAAGAACGGCCCCAACTTGTGAGGAGTTGAAGACAAAAGGATTAACAGACTATGTGCGTGAAAACACAGGTCTTGTTATAGACTCTTATTTCTCAGGCACCAAAGTAAAATGGATTTTAGATAATGTGGATGGCGTGCGACAACGCGCTGAGAAAGGTGAACTTGCTTTCGGTACCATCGATACGTGGCTGATCTGGAAACTCACGAATGGCAAATCGCATGTAACGGATTATTCCAATGCTTCACGTACACTGTTATATAACATCCGCCAATTAAAGTGGGATGAAAAATTACTGCAGGAATTGACAGTACCAAAGTCGCTGATGCCGGAAGTAAGGCCGTCAGCTTCCTTATTCGGTACCTGGAACGTTAACGGAGTGGCCATCCCTATTACAGGCGTGGCGGGTGATCAGCAGGCTGCTTTATTTGGTCAGGCTTGCTTCGAACCTGGCATGGCAAAGAATACCTATGGAACGGGTTGTTTTATGTTGATGAACACCGGGTCAACGATTCAGCAATCCAAGAATGGATTGATCACAACCATCGCCTGGGGTTTAGACGGCAAAGTAGAATACGCCCTCGAAGGAAGTGTATTTATTGCGGGTGCTGCGGTGCAATGGTTGCGCGATAGTATGCATATCATCGATCAATCCAAAGACTCAGAATACTTCGCTATGAAAGCCTTAGGCTCCAACGAGGTTTATGTGGTGCCGGCCTTTGCGGGATTAGGCGCACCTTACTGGGACATGTATGCGCGGGGTGCTATTTTCGGATTGACACGCGACACCGGCAAAGATCACATCATTAAAGCAACATTGGAATCGTTAGGATATCAGACCAAAGATATTCTCAATGCCATGCAGGAAGATGCCGGCTTGAAACTGGCAAGTTTAAAGGTAGATGGTGGTGCCTGTGCCAATAATATCCTCATGCAGTTTCAGGCTGATATTTTAGGAACTGAAGTAGAGCGGCCAGAAGTGATTGAATCAACTGCATTGGGTGCCGCTTACCTTGCGGGAATTCAAATTGGTTTATGGAAGAAGGAAGATATTATCCGCAACCGTAAAATTCAAAAACGATTTGTGCCCAACATGGATGAAACTACCCGCGCCACACTTTATATGGGCTGGCAAAAAGCTGTAAAGCGAACGATGGGCTGGATCGACACGTAATTCAATATTCTAAAATCCCAATTCCCAATTCCCAATTCTAAAATCTCAAATCTCAATCTTTTAATCTTATATCTCCTTCGCTTGAACAGACTCACAAACCTTTCTCAACTCAAAAGTGAATCCTTTGATCTGCTGATCATCGGGGGCGGCATCACCGGTGCTGGCATTGCATTAGATGCTGCCTCGCGTGGACTTCGCACTGCGTTGATTGAGAAGGAAGACTTTGCCAGCGGTACTAGCAGCCGATCCACCAAATTAATTCATGGCGGCTTACGATATCTCAAGCAACTGGAATTTGCGTTGGTCAAGGAAGTGGGTAGTGAGCGCGCCATTGTTCATCGGCTCGCCCCGCATTTGGTGGTTCCAGAAAAAATGTTGTTGCCTTTGTATGAGAAACGTGGCCTCGGCTATTGGCTTACTTCCATCGGTTTAAAACTATACGACTGGTTAGCAGGAGTAAAGCAGGTTGATCAACGAAAAATGCTTACCCGGCCGCAAACATTAAATTATGAACCATTACTTAAAACAGATGATGTAAAAGGTGGAGCCATCTATGCGGAATATCGTACGGACGATGCGCGGTTGACTATTGAACTCATAAAACTAGCCGTGAGTAAAAAGGCCTGCGTCAGCAATTATGTAGCGGCAACAGAATTTATTTATAAGGATGAAAAAATAATTGGTGTAAAGGCAACCGATGAAATTTCAAAAGCGGAATTTACCATAACAGCAACCACAGTGGTTAATGCCACCGGTCCGTGGGTAGATGAATTGCGCTCTATTAATAAATCCAAACAAGGTAAAGAATTGCACCTCACCAAGGGCGTGCACATTGTAGTGCCTTATCATCGTCTGCCCGTGCGGCAGGCAATTTATTTTGATGTACCGGATGGGCGAATGATCTTCGCTATTCCACGCGGTCGAATCACCTACGTGGGAACAACCGATACCGATTACCAAGGCGATAAGAATCATGTGATGACTTCCCGGGAGGATGCACAGTATTTGTTGCATGCTGTTAATGAAACATTTCCATCGGCACTATTGACGTTTGCTGATATTGAATCCAGTTGGGCTGGGTTGCGACCCCTGATTCACGAAGCCGGCAAATCAGCTTCTGAACTTTCCCGGAAGGATGAAATCTTTGAATCGTCTTCAGGGTTGATTTCCATTGCGGGCGGCAAACTTACAGGGTACCGCAAAATGGCAGAGCGCGTGGTGGATAAAGTAATTGACCGCGATTTCCCGGATCGGGATTTAATAGAATGCAAAACCAAAGAATTCATTTTGCCGGGGGGTGACTTTAAAGAATATGCTGACGTAAAAAAATTAGAACAGGAATTGGTGGGTCGACTGGATGCACTTAACCTGCGGGGTAATGAAGCAACAAATCTGGTTCACTTATATGGTCGTCAGGCATTGCTGATTCTGGATCATGTAGAGAAAAACCGAACCGAACATGCTGAGTGTGATTTAATTCTTGGAAAAGCCTGGTTTGCCATTCATTATGAGATGGCAATAGTGCCGTTGGATTTTATTAACCGCAGAAGTGGTTTGTTATTTTTCAACCATCCTAAAATCTCAAGATGGGTACACCCTGTGGTGGATTATTTTGCCAGTGAATTTAATTGGACGGAAGAGGAAAAGAAAAATCAAGAGCTGGAGGTACATCAGGCCTTGAAGGAAGTTATTAATTTTTAAACTGCAGTCATGAACCCCGCCTGGTGGAAAGAAGCAATCGTATATCAAGTCTATCCACGAAGTTTTAAAGACGGCAATGGCGATGGAGTAGGTGACCTTCGCGGGATTATCGAAAAGCTGGACTACATCCAAAGTCTGGGTGTGGATGCTGTGTGGCTCAATCCCATTTTCAAATCACCCAATGATGACGGTGGGTATGACATAAGCGATTATTATTCCATACAACCTGAGTTTGGTACGATGCAGGATTTTAATGAACTCCTGGCGGGACTTCATCAGCGCAAGCTTAAGTTAATTATGGATTTGGTGCTCAATCACTCTTCTGATGAGCATCCCTGGTTTCAGGAATCACGCAAGTCAAAAGATAATCCTTATCGCGATTATTATTTTTGGAAGCCGGGCAAGCAGGAGAGTCCACCCAATAACTGGCCTTCTTTTTTTGGTGGCAGTGCCTGGCAGTGGGATGAGCTGACAGGTGAATATTACTTACATCTTTTTTCGCGCAAGCAGCCTGATTTGAATTGGGAAAATCCTGTGCTCCGGGATGAGATCAACAAACTCATGAAGTTTTGGCTCGACAAGGGTGTAGATGGATTGCGCCTCGATGTAATCTCTGCCATCTCCAAACGCACCGATTTTCCGGAAACCGACACGGCCGACTTCAACGAAACAATCCGAAAGTTTTATGCCAACGGTCCGCGTCTGAAAGAATTCATCAAAGAAGCAAGAGCGAAAGTCTGGAATCATTACGATGTGATGACGGTAGGCGAGGGGCCGGGAATAACTCCGCAAAACTCGATGGACTATTTGGATGAGCATCATGGGTTGAATATGATTTTTCACTTTGGTCATATGTTTATGGATCAGGGACCTGGCGGCCGGTTTGACCCAATACCGTGGTCGATGAAAGATTTCAAGGCTGTATTCAAAACGTGGGATGATGCTTTTTTGGAGAAGGGTTGGGGAAGTGTTTTTTTGGGTAACCATGATTTTCCCCGCATGGTTTCCCGCTGGGGTAACGATCATATGTATTGGAATGAGTCGGCTAAACTGTTGTGCACTTTGTTACTTTCTATGCGCGGCACACCTTTCATCTTTATGGGCGATGAAATCGGGATGACAAATACCCGATTGGATTCAGTGTCAGAATCGCAAGACATTGAAACTCAAAATGGTTGGCGTGAAGCTCAAAAGGTTGGAATCACCGAAAGTGAATTTTTAAAAGCCGTAAATTATGCAGGTCGGGATAATGCCCGAACACCCATGCAATGGAACCCGGGTGAACAGGCTGGCTTTACCACGGGCATTCCGTGGATGCAACTTAATCCCAACTACAACCGAATCCATGTTCATGCGCAAGAGGATGAAACAAATTCTATCCTTAATTACTTTCGGGGTATGACTCAATTGAGAAAAGCTAATCCGGTGCTTACCTATGGCACCTATCGGCCGTTCGACACGGGCAATGACACTCTCTTTCTTTTTTTCCGTGAACGGCAGCAAGAAAAAATGCTGATTGTTCTTAATTTTTCTAATCAGGTTGCTAACTTACCCAACCAAGTAATTCCCTTTTTGACTAACCGTCTGATTGGTAATTACCCAGAAGGAAAATCCCCACAGGAGTTGCAACCCTGGGAGGCACGTGTTTATAGTTGTAAATGAAATTTTATAATCTAGCAATGAATAGTAACCTATGGGGTATTGATCTGGGCGGCACGAAAGTAGAAGGTGCTGTACTAAAATCTGCAACGGATCCACAAGTTTTATTTCGCGATCGTCTCCCAACGGAAGGACACAAGGG
>JALHRJ010000057.1 GCA_022841475.1 Cyclobacteriaceae bacterium
GATATTATAACGGTAGGCGATATGTATGCGCTTGCCGAAGGCGAAGGCACTCAGATAATTTTTATCTGATTTTGGTTGGTGACTGTTGGTTAGAGTCGTCAGGGGTTTCCTCTGGCGACTCGCTTTTTTATTGGTTATGGAAATTCATGGTACGTTCGGCACCTATCGTACAAAAGGAATAAACAACCTCAGCAGCCTTGTCCATGAGTACGGGTAAGTCTTTAATTTCTTCTTGCGAGAAATTGCTGAGTACAAAATCTATTTGCTGGCCTTTCGAAAAAGTATTTCCAATGCCGAACCTAAGTCGGGAATAGTCCTGGCAATTCAGCAGGAGTTCAATATTCTTAAGTCCATTATGCCCTGCTGCGCTGCCTTTGGTTCGCATGCGTAAGCTGCCAAAGGGCAAAGCAATATCATCTACAATCACTAATAAGTTCTCTTTAGGTATTTTTAATTCCTGAAGCCAATACGCAATTGCTTTACCACTCAGATTCATGAAGGTATTAGGCTTAATAAAATGTAATTGTCGGCCTTTGTATTTCAATTCAGCACGATCAGCAAGCCGCTCAGTCTTAAAATCAATTTTATGATTGTCTGCAATCCGGTCAAGAATTAAAAAGCCGATGTTGTGCCGGGTAAGTTCATACTCAGGACCTATGTTCCCCAATCCGGCAATCAGATACTTCATGAATTCAATTTACAATCCTAAATAAACAAAAAATCCCACCTCGCTTACACGAAATGGGATTTTTGTATTGGGAAAACGATTACTTTTTCTTTTCGTCCTTTTTAGGAGCTTCTGCTTTCTTGGCATCAGCAGCAGGAGCGGCAGAAGGAGCCGCTGCACCAGCAACAGGAGCGGCAGCAGCTGTCTCTTCCGCTAACTTAGCAGCGCGAGGCACTTCTACCACAGCGATAGAGGCTTGTTTCGGATCTACAAACTCAAGGTTGTCAAACTTCAGGTCGCCCACTTTCACAGAATGATGGAAATCCAATTCCGAGCAATCTACATCAATATGGTCGGGCATATCCTTGGGGAATGCAAAGACTTTGAGCGAAGCACGCTTGCGCACCAGGGCGCCACCTTTGGAAACACCTGGAGATTGGCCAACCAAACGGGTTGGGATATCCATTTTAATCTTGCGGTCTTCGCTGATTCTCAGAAAGTCAACATGTAATATCAATTCACTTACCGGATGGAATTGAACTTCCTGCATGATAGCCTGGCACTCTTCACCTTCAATGTTGAGGTGCACAAAGTGGGCTTCGTTGGTGTAAATCAAATCGCGGAACAAAATAACGGGCGAATAAAAATGCACTTGCTCATTGCCTCCGTATAATACACACGGCACATTGCCTTCTTCACGGATTTTCTGAGCGTCATTCTTGCCGAGATTTGCTCTTCGATACCCTATAATCTCGATGGTTTTCATACTTGTTTTATGGTTTAAATTATACTTAAAAATTACAATCGAATAAATAACGAACTGATGGATTCATGATCATGAATCTTGCGGATGGCTTTGGCAAACAAATCCGATACGGTTAATACTTTAATTTTTGGAGTCTGTTGCTTGAGTGGAATGGTATCGGAAACTACAAGTTCTTCCAATACTGAATTATGAATATTTTCATAGGCATTGCCCGAAAGCACAGGATGGGTACAAATGGCACGCACCGTGTTAGCACCTTTTTCTTTTAGCAAGGCAGCGGCTTTGCAAATGGTTCCGGCTGTATCCACCAGGTCATCTATCAAAATCACATCCTTACCTTCAACCTCGCCAATCAAACGCATCGATTCAATTTTATTGGCTTCCTTCCGGTATTTGTCACACACCGCCAGGTCTGCATTGAAGAATTTGGCGAAACTGCGGGCTCTTTTAATGCCACCAACATCAGGCGTTGCAAAGATGATGTTCTCCAGGTTTAATGACTTCAGGTAAGGCACAAAAATGTAGTTCCCGTCCAGGTGATCTACCGGAATATCGAAGAAACCCTGAATCTGATCGGCATGCAAATCGCAGGTCATAATCCGATTCGCGCCAGCGGCCGAGAGTAAGTTGGCAATCAGTTTGGCAGCTATAGCTACCCGGGGCTTATCTTTTCTATCCTGACGGGCGTATCCAAAATAGGGTATGATCACATTGACATTCAGGGCACTGGCGCGCTTTGCTGCATCTATCATCAGCAACAGTTCCATAAAGTTATCAGCGGGGGCAAAGGTGGATTGCACGATGAAGACATCATGACCTCGCACCGATTCTCCAATAAAGGGAGACATTTCACCATCACTAAATTGCTGGTAGTTAACGGTACCTAATGGCTCGCCATACGCGTTAGCGATTTTTTCTGAGAGGTAGGTTGTAGCCCTGCCGGAGAAGATTTTTACTGCCATGAGTACTGTGCTTCAAAAATTAAATCCCGGCTTTCATCCAGGATTTTTTGTGTTGTCCTACTAGGATTCGAACCTAGAAAGGCAGAATCAAAATCTGCAGTGTTACCATTACACCATAGGACAGTGTTCTAACCCCAAATTTGGGACTGCAAAGGTAGAATTAATTTCGAAAAGTGAAAATTGGATTTTCGGTGTTTATAACACCGCCTCAAAGGTTTTTTGGCTTATTCAAGCTCATTTTCCTCTATACTGACGGCAGTGCCTTCCGTAAAACCTTCAGCCATAAACCGATATTTATCAAGAATGGAAATAACGGCATTTCTCAAATGGCGTTCATTGTTGAAACTAATGCTTCCATAGAGAGTAGTTGCATAACCCTGCCAGATTGAGCGGTTCTGGCGCCTGTCAAAAAATTGAATCAGTAAGGTTCCGGTTTTAAGATCCAACTTACGTTGTTCGTACTCGATATCTTCGCGTGGACTTTTTACCCATTCTTCAATATCCGGTTGATCATAGCCGTTAAACCGAAGGCTATCATTGTACATTTTAAAGCCGATGATCAAATGCGGACGAGTGTCGGTTTGCCTGTAGCCCAGAAACTTCATTCGCGAAATGATTGATTTTTCCACAATCTCATTCACCGTAGTCGTGTCATCCATTCCTACCGGATGCATGATGTCGAAGGATCTGTATTTTTTAAAATTTCCCCTGTAGCTGTAATCGTATTCAACGGGTAACTCTTTGTAGCCGAGGCAGGAAGAAAATAAAATTAAAACCAACACAGGTACGTATAGATTCCTCATAGGTAGTGGTTTAATGCGATACAAAAGGTATCTGTTTTGGATGCCGGAAACAAGCTATTCAATTCTTTTTCTATCGTCTTCAGTATTTTGTTAATCAAAATCAAAAGGTTTATGGTCTAAAATTGAAACAATAACCTCTTTACAACTATTTTCATGAAAAATTCATTTATCAAATTGCAGGCCAATGATTTCGAAATACGAACAAACAGTAGGTGCCCGTTACCATATTTACAATAGCCTCTTTTTAAATCTTCCTTTTCAGGATATTTTACGAACAGGAACCTTTTTACCTCTTCTCCAGCAATATTGCGAACAGGGTTTTGAGAAAGGTCAGCCGGCAACAGAAATATTACAACAGTTTTTTGGTGATTTTATTCCACAGGCGTCAAAAGAAGAACAATTTGATTTGTTATTTAAATTCATTCAATATGTGGAGCGGCAGGTTGCGCTTTTTGATTCCATAGAGGATTCCGCATTCGAACAAATCAATGATACTTCCGGTAAAGGAACAATTGCTTCTCTATTGTTACGCGCTAAGTTTGATCGTAAAGAGAAGGAACTTGCCCAACGTCTTGAAAACTTTAGTTTAAGAACAGTTCTTACTGCCCATCCAACCCAATTTTATCCGGGCCATGTGTTGGGAATTTTAACGGATCTCGAAAAATCTATTCGCGATCACGACCTTACTCAGATTAATTTACTGTTACAGCAACTTGGCAAAACAGGTTTTATTAATCAGGACAAGCCAACGCCCTATGATGAAGCTTTGAGTTTGTGCTGGTATCTGGAGAATGTTTTTTATCAGGCAATTCCGGAGATTATTCAATCCTTGTGCACAGGTTTACAAATTCCTTTAGCCGAATGGAAAAATGATCGACTCGTTGTAATTGGTTTTTGGCCGGGTGGAGATCGCGATGGAAATCCTTTTGTAAACAGCGAGATTACCCGCAAAGTGGCTGCCCGGTTACAAGAGAGTATTTTAAAATGTTATTACCGGGATATTCGCATCCTGCGAAGAAGATTAACCTTTCATGGAGTTGATAAAGTTATCATTGACATAGAAAAAAAGATTTACAACTGGGCTTATGGCACGGAAAGAGGATATACAAACTCTGGTGAACTGGTAGCCGATTTAATGCAGGCCCGTAAAAAATTAATAGATGAGCACGATGGATTGTTTCTGAACCTGTTGGATGCATTTATACTGAAAGTGAAATTATTCGGGTTTCATTTTGCAAGCCTGGATGTGCGACAAGATAGTCGCAGGCACGATTATGTGTGGTCGCAGATATTAGAGGCAGGGTCAAAAGTTGGTAAAAGTATCTCATGGGCAGAGTTTGAAAAGCGTTCTCCCAAAGATCAGATTGATTACCTGCTTACGCTGAAAATAAACCTTGGGGAATTACATTTTGAAGATACGTTTGTTGAAGAAACACTCAACAGTATTCGGGTAATCGGTGAGATTCAAAAGAGTAATGGTAAATCGGGTAGTCACCGCTACGTTATCAGCAATTGCCAAAGTGCTTTACATGTTATTGAAATATTCGCATTAGCAAAATTGTTGATCGGTACCTCCGAAGGTATGGAATTGGATGTGGTGCCGTTGTTTGAAACCATTGATGATCTTGCACGGGCTCCTGAAATCATGCATGAACTTTATTCAGTGGCTGAATATCGCAACCATCTGGCAACCCGAAAATCACATCAGAATATTATGTTGGGCTTTTCAGATGGAACCAAAGATGGAGGCTATCTCCGTGCTAACTGGTCTATCTTTCGGGCAAAAGAAAACCTCACCAGTATTTCGCGTAAGCATGGATTGAAGGCAATATTTTTTGATGGCCGCGGTGGTCCGCCAGCTCGAGGAGGTGGCAACACGCACGATTTCTATGCTTCGTTAGGAGATACGATTGAAAATGAAGAAGTACAGATTACGGTGCAGGGACAAACCATCAGTTCCAACTTTGGAAAAATTGCTTCGTGCAAGTACAACCTGGAACAGCTGCTGTCGGCTGGGTTGGAAGGAGCCGTGTTTCAACGTGAAGAGCATCAGCTTTCAGAAGAACAAAAAAAGGTCTTGGATGAATTGGCAGAAGCCGGTTATCAATCGTACCTGAGTTTAAAACATCATCCCCAGTTTGTACCGTATCTGGAGAAAGTAACACCGCTTTCTTTCTTTGGTGATACCAATATTGGTTCGCGGCCCGTGAAGCGAAGTGCCACCGAGGCTTTGAAGTTTGAAGATCTCCGGGCAATTCCGTTTGTGGGGTCATGGGCGATGATGAAGCAAAATATTCCTGGATTCTATGGAGTGGGTTCGGCACTTAAAATTGTGGGCGAAAGAATAGGCGTTGAAAAATTGAAGTCATTTTATCAGGACTCACTTTTCTTTCGCACCCTGCTAGGCAATAGTATGATGTCGCTGACCAAAACTTATTATCAAGCTACCACCTATTTAGGTCATGATCCAGAGTTTGGAGAGTTCTGGAAAAAAATGTTTACGGAATTTGAACTCTCACGACTTCAAACGCTGGAAGTATCAGGGTTAAGTGGATTGATGGAAAATAATCCCGGCATTCGCGATTCCGTCCGTTTGCGTGAACGTATCGTATTGCCGCTGATTGCTATTCAGCAATTTGCCTTGATGAATTTAAGAAATATAGATGAGCATAATAAATCTTATGAACTGCGCTATCGCAGGTTAATCATTCGTTGTATGTTTGGGATCATCAATGCAGCCCGAAACTCAGCGTAGAATTATTTAACAATAAATTGATTGCTATGAAAGATCTATTCAATGTGCTTTTTCTGAAGATCACTTTCCTGCTTTTCACTTTTTCACTCGCGCAGGCTCAAAATACAGGCGTGCTAAACACCGATCAGGGAAAGACAATCATTGATAAACATATCTATGGACATTTTTCTGAGCATTTAGGCCGATGTATTTATGGTGGGTTTTATGTGGGTGAGAGCAATACAAAAATTTCTCATACAGCTGGTGTTCGAAATGATGTAGTGGAAGCCCTTAAAAAACTAAAGGTTCCAAACCTTCGCTGGCCCGGTGGATGTTTTGCCGATACCTATCATTGGAAGGATGGTGTAGGCCCCAAAGCGAAACGACCCACCCTTGTCAATACCTGGTGGGGTGGTGTTACCGAAGACAACAGTTTCGGAACGCATGACTTTCTGAACATGTGTGAACTTATCGGGGCAGAGCCTTACCTCGCAGGCAATGTTGGTAGCGGCACGGTGCAGGAGTTGGCAGAGTGGGTTCAGTATGTAAATTTTGAAGGGGTTAGCCCGATGTCAAATTGGAGAAAGGAAAATGGCCGCGATAAACCGTGGAATGTAAAGTACTGGGGAGTCGGCAATGAAGCGTGGGGCTGTGGTGGCAACATGAAGCCGGAATATTATGCAAACATCTATCGGCAGTATGCTACGTTTATGACGAATTGGAGTAATAGCAGTAAGCTCTTTCGCATTGCCTCCGGTGCAAACTCATCGGATTATAACTGGACGGAAGTTTTGATGCGCGATATCCCACATGGCATGTTGGAAGGTGTGGCCTTACATCATTATTCGGTTATCGATTGGAATAAGAAAGGTTCTGCGGCTGATTTTTCCGAGCAACAATATTTTCAAACAATGCAACGTGCCTTGTTCATGGATGAACTTATTATAAAACACTCAACAATAATGGATAAGTATGATCCTGCCAAAAAGGTTGCTTTGGTGGTAGATGAATGGGGCGGCTGGTATGATGTGGAAACGGGCACCAATCCTGGATTTTTATACCAGCAGAATACGATACGGGATGCTATCCTGGCGGGTGCCACGTTAAATATCTTTCACAATCACAGTGACCGCGTGCGCATGGCCAATCTGGCGCAAACCGTGAATGTGCTTCAGGCTGTTGTATTAACGCAGGAAGAAAAAATGATCTTAACACCTACCTATCATGTTATGGAAATGTATAACGTGCATCAGGATGCAACACTTCTTCCATTACAGATTACAACCAATAATTATGTGATAGGTACAGAAAAGCTTCCGGCTATCTCAGCATCGGCTTCAAAAGATAACGCAAGGCGTGTTCATATTTCATTGGTGAATATAGATTCAAAAAATGCCCAGGAAATTACCTTGGACCTTCGTGGGGGTAAGTTTACTACAGTCAGTGGACGAATTCTGACAAGCGCCAAATTACAAGATCATAATTCTTTTGAATCTCCAGACAAAGTAAAGCCTGTAGCTTTTAAACAGGCAACGATTTCCAACAACATCCTAAAGGTTACTTTGCCGGCACACGCTGTTGTGGTGCTTGAAGTGCGCTAAAAATAAAAAGAGTTTCCAACATTTGATTTGTTGGAAACTCTTTTGATCACGCTTATTTAATTTAATTGAAATGTTATCGGCACGCTGTAACGGGCATCAACAGCCACTCCACGTTGCGTTCCGGGTACCCAGGTTGGCATGCCTGTTACAACACGAACAGCTTCATCTTTCAGTGCCTGGTCAATATTCTCACCCACAACATCCGTGGCCACAATGTCACGCACGTTGCCTTTTTGGTCAATAACAAAATCGACAAAGATAGTTCCTTCCACGCCATCCTTTTGTGCTTGTTCAGGATAGGTAAGGTTAGCACGAAGGTATTCCATCATGGCATTATCACCACCGACAAAGGTTGGATCGACTTCGGCTTTGTTATAGATCACTTTACCCGAAGCATCTGTATAAGTAGGTTCGGTTTTAGCTTTTTCAATAGCAGCAAGTCTGCGTTCTTCAAGTTTGGCAACTCTTTCAGTTTCAAATCTATTGCGTCTGTTGATACGCGCTTCCTCAGCCTGGGCTTGTTCGGTAGCTGCTTCGGTTGCATTCGCATCGGAATTGTCTTCTGATTTCGTTCCACAGCTTTGCAGCAAGACGAAGGAGAAAGCCAACATTAAAAGGGACAAGGTTTTTTTCATAAGTTTATTTGGTTTCAGTGTGTCACCCATGGCTATAATATCATGCCATGAATGAATAACTGAAATGAAAGGATGGGCTCTTATTAAGAAGTGATTGTGGGTACTTTTTTCCCCAAGCTGTGGTTCAACCTTCTAATCGTTGGAAACCCTCGCTTTCACCCACTCTCTTGCATTCACAAACGCTTCGATCCAGGGCCCGATCTCATCAGCTTTGCGTTGGCGCGGATAGTAACCCCAATTCCATGGGAATAGGGTCCGCTCGATGTGTGGCATGATCGCCAGATGGCGTCCGTCTTCTGAACAAAGAGCCGCCACTGAATAATCAGAATCATTCGGGTTGCCCGGATATTCCGAATGTGTGTAGGTAGCCGCGATATTAAATTCTTGATGATTCTTTAAATCAAATTTTCCCTCGCCATGCGCAACCCAAACGCCCAGCTGAGCGCCTTCATAACTTTTCAGCAGCACCGAATTATTTTTAGGAATCGAGATGTTAACAAAGATAGATTCAAACTTACCCGATCCATTGTGATGCATTTTGGGATGAGCACTCATTTCCTGATCGCGATACACTAATCCTAGTTCCATCATCAACTGGCAACCATTACAAACTCCAAGACTCAAGGTGTCGTCACGTTTATAAAAATTGTCTAGTGCTGTTTTCGCTTTAGGATTATAGAGGAATGCACCAGCCCAACCTTTAGCTGAGCCCAACACATCGGAATTAGAGAAGCCACCTACAAAGACAATCAGGTTTACCTCTGTCAGATCTTCGCGACCCGTCATCAGATCGGTCATGTGAACATCTTTCACATCGAAGCCTGCGAGGTATAAAGAATACGCCATCTCACGATCGCCATTCACACCCTTCTCACGAATGATGGCCGCCTTTATTCCAGTGGCTTTTCTGCGTTTCGGATCGATGTGATAGGTTGAAAACTTTCCCTCAAACCTTTTTGGGAACTTATACTCCAATACTTGCTTGAAAAGATTTTCTTTACGCTTTGCGGCATGACCTTTCGGGCGTTGAATTTTATCCAACAGGTAAGATGTGTGAAACCAATTTGCTCGCAGGTCATCAATTGTCAATTGAAAATTATCAATTGACAATACTCTTGAGTTTGTTACTTCACCCAGTAACGTAGATTTAACTCCATTAACAGTTAAAATCTTTTCAACCGATGTAACATCTTCCACCTGTAGTACGATTCCCGAATTCTCAGCAAACAGGACTTTAATTACATCACTGCCCAGATCACTAATATGTATGTTCATGCCCACATCAGGTGTAGGGAAACACATTTCCAGTAAAGTCGTAATCAATCCGCCAGAAGAAATATCGTGTCCGGCCAATACCAGATTTTGTTTGATCAGTTGTTGAACGGCTTCAAAAGCTTTTACAAAATAAACTTCATCATTTATAGATGGAGCTTCAGTACCAAGTTGATTGACAATCTGGGCAAAACTGCTGCCGCCCAGTTTGAATGAGTCCTTTGAGAAATCAATGTAAATTAATTTTGTACCGACAATAGGCTCCAGGGCAGGTGATACTGTTTGACGAATATCACTTACTTCACCCACAGCAGAAATTATGACTGTACCAGGAGAGTAAACAACTTCACCCCCCGGATATTTTTGAGTCATCGACAAAGAATCTTTTCCAGTCGGAATGTTGATGCCCAGCTTACACGCGAAATCACTGACTGCCTCTACAGCTGCATACAACCGTGCATTCTCACCTGCATTTTTAGCAGGCCACATCCAGTTTGCGCTTAACGACACTCCCTTCAATCCATAAGTAAGTGGAGCCCAGATAATATTAAGCAACGCTTCGGCAATAGCCAGTTTGCTTCCTGCTGCAGGATCGACTAATGCAGCACCGGGTGCATGACCAATACCTGTTGCAATTCCTTTATTACCAGTGAAGTCCAACGCCATCACCGACACATTGTTCAGTGGAAGTTGAATCGGGCCACAGGTTTGTTGGGTTGCTACGCGACCCGTAACGGACCGATCTACTTTGTTGGTTAACCAATCTTTGCAGGCAACTGCTTCGAGTTGCAATACCTGATCCAGATATGCTGTTAGTTTTGATGGATCGTATTTAACATCTTCATACTTCTCCAGAGAAGTTTTATCCTGAAGAATCGTTTTTGGAGAAGATCCAAACAAGTGGCTGAGTTCTAGTTCAACAGGTTTAGTGTTTTTGGCATTATCAACAAACTTAAATTGCTGATCTCCCGTGGCTGTGCCCACCACATACATGGGTGCGCGTTCGCGATCAGCTGCACGCTTCAATGTATCTACATCGTTGGAATGCATGGCTACACCCATGCGTTCCTGCGATTCGTTGCTGATGATTTCTTTATCGGATAGGGTAGGATCTCCGATCGGAAGTTTATCAATCTCAATCGTCCCTCCGGTTTCTTCCAGCAATTCACTAAAGCAATTCAGATGGCCACCGGCACCATGATCATGAATCGAAACGATAGGGTTTTGTGAAGATTCAACTAATGCACGAATAGCATTCATCACGCGCTTCTGCATCTCAGGATTGGAACGCTGCACTGCATTAAGCTCAAGCGCATTTCCAAATTCCCCTGTTACTACCGAAGACACAGCTGCACCACCCATTCCAATCCGGTAATTATCACCACCTAATAAAATGATTTTATCACCGGCTTGCAGATGTTCTTTCTTACTGTCTTTTTCTTTTCCGTACCCTACACCACCCGCCAACATAATTACTTTATCGAAACCAAACTTTTTTCCGTTTTCGAAATGTTCAAAGGTGAGTATACTGCCACCAATCAGGGGTTGACCGAATTTATTTCCAAAGTCACTGGCTCCATCAGAGGCCTTGAGTAGAATCTCAGCCGGAGTATGATACAACCAGTCACGTTCAGTAAATTTTTTCTCCCACGGTCTGCCATTTTCTAATCGTGGATAGGAAGTGATATACACTGCGGTTCCCGACAAGGGTAACGAACCCTTTCCACCAGCCAGTCGATCACGGATTTCGCCACCGCCACCTGTAGCAGCTCCGTTGAAAGGCTCTACCGTTGTGGGAAAGTTATGAGTCTCTGCCTTCAGCGAGATGACAGAATCAAAATCATCAATTCTAAAATAATCTGGTTTGTCTTGCGTAGCGGGTGCAAACTGTTCAACTTTCGGACCTTTGATGAAGGCCACGTTGTCTTTGTAGGCAGAGACTAAGTAGTTGGGATTTTCTTTCGAGGTTTTTTTAATCAATTGAAATAGCGTAGACTCTTTTTCTATGCCATCAATAATAAAGGTGCCGTTAAAAATTTTATGTCGACAGTGTTCACTGTTTACTTGCGAGAATCCAAACACTTCACTGTCGGTGAGCTTGCGCCCCAGTTTCCAACTAACATCATTCAGGTAATCAATTTCTTCCTGACTTAAAGCGAGGCCTTCTTTTTCGTTGTAGGCTTTGATGTCTTCAATTTCAATGATGGGTTCTGGTGTATGATGAATAGTAAACAATTCCTGATCGAGACCTGCATACAAACGCTGCAGCATGCGGTCGTGATGAACCGATTCATTTCTTACTTCAACAAATTCTTCAATGCGTTCTATGCCCCGGATACCCATGGTTTGGGTGATTTCAACGGCATTCGTGCTCCAGGGGGTGATCATCTCCTTGCGCGGCCCCAGGAAATAACCGGTCACCGATTTCTCATTCAAGGGTCGGGCATCGCCAAAAAGCCAGATAAGCTTTTCATAGGATTGACTATCAATAGGTTGAGCGCTTCCAACCGCGTAAAGGGTGGAACCTGAAGCCCGAAAGAAAACGATCATAGTGGTGTGTGTAAGTACAAAAATAGAAACCTTTTCAGGGATTCCATCGGTAATCGAAAGGTAGTTTTTTTAATGTGATTTTAATTAGTTGCGCGAGCCACTTAAGTGGGAAATGCAAATGTCTTAATTTGAAATTTCTACCTTTGTAATCGTGAGTGCATCTGTAAATTTTATGGACTTCTTAAGGCAAAGTCTGATCGGCAAAGGTTTGATATTTGCGCTGGCACTATATTTATTAAACGGAAGTGTGGATTTCCAGGATCAACGAATTGCGAATTATCAGGAGGATCTCACTATTAATGAGATTGAGAGTTTTGCTGAATTGATCATTGAAGAAATAGTTTGTATCGATAATTTTTTCGAAGAGCAATCTGAATCAGAAGCAGAACCAACTACAAAAGGAACGCATGTATTTAAATATCTCGTCCCGAATCCACTGGTTTTAACATTCAATCCTATCGATGTTTCGATGTCCTATTATCCTGGCGAGATCGTATTTTATTATTTCACTCATTCCACCATTCTCACGCCTCCGCCCCAGCGTGCATAGTCCTTTCTTCTAGTAGGATTATTTTTTCACTAACGCTTAATATCGTATGTCGCGGAGATATAAAATCAATATCATTTTTCTGATAACAATTCTATTGCTAGCCGCATTGGCCACGCTTAGTTCGTGGTTTGGCGGTTAACTGCTTAGCAACATTTCTTCAAAAAAATCATGAGCATCTAAACGTAACTCACTTAAATTTCTATGCAAAAATTCTGGATTACATTAACTGTTTCACTCTTTACGATGAGCTTGTGGGCACAAGAACTTGATTCCCTAAAAGCTATTAACCGCGAGTTGGATAGTCTTTACATTCTTGAAGTTCAGGATCGAACGGTTATTGACAAGGTGTTACATGCTGAACCCCTTTATATTGATTTGATCCGCGACCTGGGCGCACGCAAAGGCGAGCGGGAGTGGAATTTTGGGTTAGGCCTCACCGATAATCTGCGTTTTGATACCTATCAGGCATTGGTTGAGTATGAATGGGCTCCGGTTAACCGGCTAGGACTTGAGGTAGAAGTTCCGTTTACAATTGTAGCTCCTTACAAAAGTATACCCAGCGATTCCGTTCCATCCAGCAGAATGGAAAGTCTGAAGTTGGCCGGGCAATGGTCATTCTTTGTTTCTGAAAAACTGAAGACTTCGATGGCCTTGGGTTACATCAATGAGTTAGAGTTTTCGGACTTCAAGGAATTTGGGAATCCATTGTTCAAAGGCAATGTTTACAATCCTTTTTTTGTGATCGCCAAACGATGGTCAAATAATTATCATTCGCTCATTTATACCGGTCCGCGAATCGAACGTGATTTTGAAAGTAAACTGTGGCATACTGAATACGACATCAATACAAGTTTACATTACATGATTCCCGGAACGAGAAATTTTATTGGTGTAGAATTAAACAAAACAGTTCATGAGGATAGGTTAGATATGGTTATTCGTCCACAAATGCGTGTGGGTATCGCCCCGAATTTCCTAATCGGAATTTTAGGTGGGGTTCCCATGAATCGGGATAACCAACGATTCAGCATGTTTGTGCGGCTGATTTGGGAACCCGGGGATCTTAAACACTAATTCAGACTCTATTTTTTATGTGAAAACATCCAACTCAGATAGTCCGGTTCGGCAAAGGCATTGTCCCAGCTATTGTGGTTTACCCCGGGATACTCTTTGTATCGGACATTTGCCTTTAATGATTTGAGTTTGTCAACCATTTGTTGTGATTCCTTTACACCCACTACCGTATCGCTATCGCCATGATAAATGGAAAAGGGAATTTTTCTAACTCGTTTATCATACTGGGTAGCGTCTCCACCACCACACATTGGGGTAGCAGCCGCGAATAATTTTGGGTAGCGAAATACCGCTTCAAAGGTTCCCATCCCACCCATGGATAAACCGGTGATGTATATTCTCTTTTTGTCGCCACCTTCTTCGGCAGCAATCTTTTTTACCAATTCAATAGCATTTTTTAACGGCTCAGTTTCAGCGCGGGTATAGTCAAAATCAAACACAAAGGGTGACTTGTTGCGATCAATAATTACACTGCTCCAGTAACTTTCGGCTGCACATTGAGGAAAGATGACAATAGCTTGATAGTTCGTTCGGTTTTCTTCGGTAAGAAAAAGTTTGGCACCATGCGTCAATTGTTTTTCATTATCGTTGCCACGCTCACCAGCACCGTGCAGGAAAAGGATCACCGGATATTTTTTCTCTTTGTTATAGTTTATGGGATAAAGAATCCGGTACGGCAAAACCTGCCCTGTTGCAGACTTGTACGTTCTTTTTTCGAAAGCGCTTAAATCTTGTGAATAAAGACTTTGAGCGTAGAAAAGAAAAACAATAAGACTGGCTACTAATTTTCTGATTCCCATAGCATGTGTGTTTAATGATAAAAAAGGCGTCTGACCATTTTTATCCGGTCAGACGCCTGATTTGCTGATAGCATCGGAATTATCCGTTTGCTTTCTTTGCTTTTTTCTCAGCCCGCTTTTCCTTTAGGGTTTTAGTAGGCTTTTTCTTCTCATCTTTTTTGCGATCCATTCCTTTTGACATAGCTGTAAAGTTTTAGTGGTATAAAAGTAATAAAAATATTCGTTGACTTTAAAAATCAAAACTCTGTTTAGGTATCAACGATCTAATTTACTCAATACCTCGATACTTCCTTCAATTACCCCATTATGTCCGGTGTCCAATACAATAAGTTGGTGATCTTTTACATATTGGAGTAGCCGCTTCATATTTTCAATGGTAATGATTTTATCATGTTTACCTACAATCAACGTTAACCGGATAGAATGTTTCGCTTTCAAGGAGGCGATGTTTTTCATGTCAAATTTCAAATGACGGAACACTACCCACGAATAATACACACGTTCACGTTTTTCCTGGGTGTCCATTTGCCACTGGGCAAAGCGGAGTAATCCATTATCTACTAGGTTTAGTTTGTGAAGGAAGGAAGTCAGGCTGTGAAGCCGCCCGGGTTTCACAATCATACTTTTAAAAAACCTGCGTAGAAGTAGGGGATAGGTGGCCAGGCTGTACCAGAAATTTGTTTTGATGCCATCAGGAGCGAGGAGAATGAGTTGGTCGATCCGGTTTGGAAAAAGTTCCAGCGTGGCGAGTGCAAACTTACCTCCTAAGCTGAATCCTAAGAGGCTGAAACGTTCGATTTTATTTTCAGCTAAGAACTGAGTCATAATTTCTAACCATTCTTTTTTTTTCAGGGCGACTTCGCCCTTGCTCCACTGACTACTTCCGTGAAAGAATAGATCAATGGCGTATAGCGTATACTGATCATCTACCGCATGGGCGAGATCGTCAAAGATTTGCTTGTTCTGTCCAAAGCCATGGAATAGTAATAATACTTTTTCTCCGTGCCCGGATTTACGATAAGCAAGGGTGGAGTTTTTATAATTAACTGAGAAATGCATGCTGGATTTAAAAGTAGAGAAATAAATGTGATTGCTGATGCTGTATAAATATTGCTTTGGTAATTTTCCTAAACATTTCTCAGATAAATTAGTAATTTGAAGTTCATTCAAATCGAAAACTCGATGAGCAACCTCAATCTAAAAGCCCAAGCAGAAAATACCTTTGATGCTATTGTAGTAGGATCAGGCATCAGTGGTGGCTGGGCCGCCAAAGAACTCTGTGAAAAAGGGTTGAAGACACTGGTGCTGGAGCGCGGCCCCATGGTAGAGCACATTAAAGATTATACTACCGCTACCCTGGCCCCGTGGGAGTTTGCTCACCGCAATGTGGTAAGCGAAAAGATGCGGAAGGAACAACACATTCAGGTGCGCGGCTTTTGTAATGAACATAACAGTCACTTCTTTGTAAATGATCTAGAGCATCCTTACAACCAGGTAAAACCCTACGATTGGATTCGTGGCTATCATGTAGGCGGACGAAGTCTCACGTGGGGTAGGCAATGTTACCGATGGAGTGACCTTGATTTTGAAGCCAACGCCAAGGACGGTCATGGTGTGGATTGGCCCATTCGTTATAAAGATATTGCTCCGTGGTATAGTTATGTAGAAAAGTTTGTAGGCGTAAGCGGTTCTATGGAGGGCTTACCGCAGTTGCCCGATGGTGAATTTCTTCCCCCAATGGAAATGAATTGCCTGGAACAACATCTGGCAAGCAGTATCAGCAAAACTTTTACCGATCGAAAAATGATTATCGGGCGTGTTGCCAATCTTACACGAGGATTAAATCAACGCGGCCCATGTCAATTTCGTAATGCCTGCGATCGGGGGTGTCCGTTCTCAGGCTACTTCAGCAGCAATAGTGCAACCCTGCCAGCAGCGAAAGCTACCGGCAATCTTACGATTCGTCCGGATTCCGTGGTAGCCGAAGTGATATATGATAAGGAGAGGAAACGCGCTACCGGTGTGCGAGTGATCGATGCGAGTACCATGCAGTCGGAAGAATATTATGCTAAAATTATTTTTCTGAATGCCTCTACCTTAGGTTCTACGTTTATATTACTCAACTCTATTTCAGAGACTTTTCCCAACGGAATGGGAAATGAAAGCGGGCAGTTGGGTCATAACCTGATGGATCATCATTATCATGTAGGGGCTGTCGGTTCGCATGATGGTTTTAAAGACAACTATTTTTCAGGTCGCAGAGCCAATGGTATTTATGTTCCACGTTTCAGAAACGTTGATGAAAAGACAAAGCGTGATGATTACGTGCGGGGCTTTGGTTATCAGGGTGGGGCGTCACGTGGGCAATTCAATGGTTCGGATAAAATAGGAGCTGCATTGAAAGAAGAGGCGGCCAGTCTGGGCGATTGGGGCATGTGGTTGGGTGCATGGGGTGAGCAACTTCCTGACTATGATAATAAAGTTTCTTTAAGTAAAGAGAAAAAAGACAAGTGGGGTTTGCCGTTGCTCGATATTGATTGTGAATTTAAAGAAAACGAATACGCCATGCGCAAGGATATGATGAACAGCGCAGCCGAAATGTTGGAAAGTGCCGGCATGAAAAACATTTCAACGTTTGATGATGATAAGGCTTATCCGGGTTTGTGTATTCATGAAATGGGAACAGCGCGCATGGGCAAAGATCCAAAAACTTCCGTGTTGAATAAATGGAATCAAGTGCATGCAGTGAAAAACGTGTTTGTAACGGATGGTGCGTGCATGACATCTTCGGCTAACCAAAATCCTTCTATTACATACATGGCCCTTACCGCGCGCGCTACCGACTATGCCGTGGCTGAGATGAAGAAAGGAAACCTGTAGGAATTACGAAATAGGATTGCCAAAATATTAATCAAACTTCATAATTCTTAGCGCCTCTGCGTCTTTGCGGTTCAATTTGGCCACTCAACAATTATTGAAATAAACTTTTTTCACCTTTGTTAAAATAATCCGTTAGCCCTTACCGTCTATGGAGGCATAATGCTTCGATGGTAATATGGATCTGGCCATGCAAGAGATAAAGCAAAACACTTTCCTGAAGGAAAAGGACAAACTGCTGGGATTTATCCGCAGCCGAGTGTCTACCGTGGAAGAGGCAGAGGATATCCTTCAGGATGTGTTTTACCAATTTATTTCGGGCTTCCAAACCATTGAGTCGCTGGATAGAGTTACATCCTGGTTGTATAGCGTAGCGCGTAATAAAATCATAGATCGTTATCGCAGGGATGCCAGCCGGCCTAAGCGTACAGACTTTGAATTGCTTTCGGGTAAAGATGATGAGGTTCCGTTAACGTTGCAGGAGATCTTACCGGATCTTGATAATTCGCCTGAGGCAACTTTACTAAGAGAGGCGATTTGGGATGAAGTTACCGATGCCCTGGCCGAATTGCCGGCTGATCAGCGTGAGATTTTTATTCTCAATGAACTGGAGGAAAAGAGTTTTCGTGAGATAGCTGACGAAACTGGGGTTTCAATCAATACATTATTGTCGCGCAAGCGCTATGCTATTATTGCCCTGCGTAAAAGGTTACAGAATTTTTATGATGATGTGGTTGGGTAAAGTTTAGTCGAGGCGTCAGACCGCTTAGAGCGGTCAGACGCCTAAACGAAAAAGAGTAAGATTATAAAATTAAAATATTGAAGTTATGAAACGTGGAATGTGGGTTGGAAAAATTATAATTATCGCCCTGATAGGGATCATCATCGCTTTTGGCTTTGTCATAGGTACCATGTATCTGTGGAATTGGCTGGTTCCAGAGTTGTTTAGTGGTCCGGTCATCAACTTCTGGCAAACCCTGGGCTTATTGGCGTTGTCAAAAATATTCTTTTGGAGTTTTGGACGCAGATGTAATTGTCATGGCAATCATGCTGGTGGACCGTGGAAAAACTATTGGAAAGATAAGTGGAGCAACATGGCACCTGAAGACCGGGAGCGTTTTAAGCAGAAAATGAAAGAAAAGTGGTGCTATAAACCTGAAGACAAGCCAACCGGCAATTCAGGCACTTCAAACGGTTGAGGAAACAATTCGGGAAAATAATCCCAACTTTTTTCTGAAAACCCCGAACAATAACCAAAAAGAGGCGTTGAAGGAAACTGTGGAAACTTTGGTAAAGTAGATAGTTTCCATAGTTTTGCACCCCTTATGGAAGAAATAGAAACCCGAGAGAAGATTCTGGAAGGCACCGAGGCGCTTTTCATGAAGTATGGGATACGCAGCGTAACCATGGATGACATCGCACGTCACTTGTCTGTATCAAAAAAAACCTTGTATCAGCATTTTTCAGACAAGGATGAACTGGTGTTTAAAATGTCAGAAATGTATTTGGAGAGAAGTTTCCGGCAGTATGAGCAAATCGCACTGAGTTCAAGAAACTCAATTGAGGAATTGAGCAAAATCTCGGTATGTATGAAACATGATATGGAAAACCTGAATCCCTCCATGTTATATGACTTGCAGAAGTATCATCCAAAGGCCTGGGCTCTCTATACGGACCATAAAGTAAAAATTATTAGCCAATCCGTGATGCGTAACATTCATCAGGGAATTAGCGATGGATACTATCGGCCCGAAATCAATGCAGATATTATTGCCATTGTTCGGTTGATTTTAATCGAAGCTGCTTTTAATCCTGAGTTGTTCCCTAAAGACCGTTTCAATTTCGTAGAAGTACAAACTCAACTCTTCGAGTTGTTTGTACATGGTATGTGTACCGAGAAAGGAAAAAAATTATATCGAAAATATAAAGTGAATACCCAAATAACCAACCATCCCAATGAAGCAGTTTTATAAATTTATTGTCTTATTGATAGGTTTGGCTGCTGCACCAGCGGTGCAGGCTCAAACTACTTTTACGCTACAACAATGTATAGACTATGCATTGAAGAATGCGATAGAAGCCCAAAATGCTGTAATCGATGAGCGTATCGCCTCAGCCCGTGTAAAGGAAACCGTTGGCTTGGGTTTACCTCAGATTTCTGGTAGTGTCTCTTTGCAACACAATCAGCAACTCCAAAGATTTTTTGGAATATATAATGACAGCCCTAGTGGCTTCAGCTTCTTTCCATCGGGAATACCCGGAGCTCAAAATGGTGATGTTCTTGCCGCACAAAATTTCTTTCAGCTTAAGAGCAATGGTAATGCCGGTGTAAACATAAATCAATTAATCTTTAACGGTTCTTACCTCGTGGGATTGCAAGCTGCCAATGCGTATAAAGATTTATCAGTTAAGAGTACAGCACAAACCAAAGAGCAAATCATTCAGAATGTTTCGAAGGCCTATTATGCTGTACTTATTAATAAGGAAAGGTTAACATTATTCAATAGCAATATTGGACGTGTTGATTCCTTACTGCGCAATACCAAAGCGTTATACGAAAATGGCTTTGCCGAAAAAATAGATGCTGATCGAATTCAGGTAACCTATAACAATATATTGGTAGAGCGCGATAAATTTGTCAACCTGAACGAATTGAGTCTTGTACTGTTAAAGTTTCAAATGGGTTATCCAATTGAACAACCTTTTCAAATAGCAGGAGATATTCAGGAAATAGAAGTGCCATCCAGTGAAGCACTTGTTGATGATGGCGATTATAAATTACGCCCAGACTATCAAGTGCTCGAGGCAAATAGAAGGTTGCAGGAGTTGAATATCAAAAATAAGTATGCGGAAGGTGTTCCCTCGCTTTCTGCTTTTGCAAATCTGGGCTACTCCACTCAATCCAATAACGTCTCTGGTTTATTTAGAACCAACTCAGCGGTCGAGGATTTGGGGGCTGTAGGTCCGGATAAATGGTATGAGTACTCTTTGTTTGGAATTTCACTTAACGTTCCAATTTTTTCAGGGTTGCAGCGCACGTATAAACTTCAGCAGGAAAAGTTAACGATGCAAAAAATTCAGAATGGTTTTGTGAAGTTGAAGCAGGGAATTGATCTCGAGCGAAGACAAGCATCTGTGAACTATAATAATGCATTGAAGACCTTAACCTCACAAAAGGAAAACATGACTTTAGCGAATGATATTGCGAGGGTTACAAAAATAAAATATGAACAAGGTGTAGGCTCAAACCTGGAAGTTGTTGATGCAGAAGATGCATTGAAACAAACTCAAAACAATTACTATAATGCGCTATACGATGCTATGGTTGCAAAAGTAGACTTGGACAAGGCTTATGGAAAATTATTACCCCTGGTAAGCGAAACCTCTAAATAACCTCAACCGAAAACACATTACTATGAAATCATTAACTACACGTACTATTGTTTTTTTCGCACTCACAACAATCGTCTTAACAGGATGTGGTGATAATGAATCTAAACTGGCAAAGCTGAAAGCCAAGCAAGAGACGCTTGCCAAGGAAATTGCTGCGCTGGAAAAGGAAATGGGTCCTCAAATTCCTGATTCCACTATTGTTCGTATGAAGGAGATAGGAGTAGCCGAGTTAGCGCCTCGTAGGTTTGACTATTATGTTCAAACACAAGGGATGGTTGAATCAGAAGAGAATATTCTGGTTAGTGCAAAATCCATGGGTGTTATTTCAGGGGTTTATGTTAAGGAAGGACAAAACGTTGTAAAAGGTCAGGTGCTGGCTCAAATTGATAACGCCATTACGGTGCGATCCATTGACGAATTAAAAGCTTCGCTAGATTTAGCAACCACTGTTTACAATCGCCAGAAAAGTTTGTGGGATCAGAAAATCGGAACTGAGATACAATACCTGCAAGCGAAAAACAATAAAGAGAGTCTTGAAAAAAGGTTAGCGACCCTTAACGAGCAGTTAGATATGTCAAAGATTAAATCTCCGATCAATGGAACTGTGGATGCAGTCAATATAAAGATTGGTGAAAACGCCTCACCGGGTGCCCCCGCATTTCGGGTTATTAATACCAATGATTTAAAAATAGCGGCAAAGGTTTCGGAAGCTTATGTTGTTGACATAAAAAAAGGTAATACGGTAAAAGTTACATTTCCCGCTTTAAATAAAACCATTGAAGCACGGGTTTCATTTGTTGGTCGTAACATCGATCCACTATCACGATCTTTTCCTGTTGAAATTGAATTACCCAGCTCGGCTGATTTGCGCCCAAGCATGACAGCCGTTCTAAAAATTGTATTTCAATCAGAGCCTAATGCTTTGACAGTTCCTATCAACCTCGTTCAGGAGATTAACGGGCAAAAAATTATTTATGTGACTGAAATGGAAGGCAACCAATTGATCGCCCGTAGAAAAATTATTGAGATCGGGGGCGTATACGATAACCTGGCAGAAGTGAAAAGTGGAGTCAAAGCAGGTGATAAAGTAATAACGGTTGGGTATCAGGGGCTGAACGATGGTGAGTTTGTTAAAATCTAATAGAAATGTGAGATGAGATTTGATACGCTTCTCAGTACCTATATCTCAATACCCAATACTATAAACATATGAAAGACAGCGAAAAAGAATTTAAGCCCACCAGTTGGGCGATTGATAATAAAGTAAGCATTTACGTAGCTACCGTTATTATCTGCATTGCGGGGATAATGACCTATATAGGATTACCAAAAGAAAATTTTCCGGAAGTAGTATTCCCGCAGATTTTTGTGGCTACAATTTATCCAGGCGCCTCGCCTTCGGATATTGAAAGTCTTATCACAAAAGAGATTGAGAAGGAGGTGAAGTCAATTGCAGGTGTTAAGAAAGTAAGGAGCAGTTCAGTGCAGAGTTTCTCTAACGTAATTGTTGAGTTTGAAACTGATATTGATGTGGATAAAGCCAAACAGGAAGTAAAAGATGCGGTTGACAGAGCAAAACCAAATTTGCCCAGCGATCTTCCCGATGATCCAAATGTTATAGAAATAGACATTTCCGAACTGCCGATCATGAACGTAAACCTGTCTGGTGATTATGATCTTCAAACACTAAAGAAGTATGCCGAGCAAATGCAGGATGCGATTGAGAATGTGCGTGAAATTAGAAGGGTGGATATCATTGGGGCTTTAACACGCGAGATTCAGATTAATGTTGATTTGTATAAGGTGGCCAATGCCGGAGTTAGTTTGGATGATATTGCCCAGGCAATTGGTGGCGAAAACGTAATCATACCAGGCGGTCAGCTCTCCGTAGATGGAATGAAACGATCTCTTACAGTAAATGGTGAGTTTACATCGGCAGAACAAATTGGCAATACAGTTATTGGTTCTACAACAGGTGGCAAAATTTACTTGAAAGATATTGCACAAGTTGTTGATGGCCATAAAGAGCAAGAAAGTTTTGCCCGGTTAGACAACAAGAACGTAATAACGCTCAATGTAATTAAGCGAAGCGGGGAGAACCTGATCAACGCTTCCGATCAGATCAATCTAATTGTTGCAGACTATAGAACTAATATCTTACCCAAAGGAGTGGAGGTGACTATTACAGCCGATCAGTCGGATGTTACGCGTGTCACGCTTCATGATTTGATTAACACCATTATCATCGGGTTTATTCTGGTTACGGTTATATTAATGTTCTTCATGGGTGCGACAAATGCCATCTTCGTTGGCTTGTCGGTACCGCTTTCAAGTTTTATTGCATTCCTGGTTTTCCCGTCTATAGGTTTTACACTTAACCTCATGACGCTCTTCTCCTTCTTGCTCGCATTGGGTATTGTGGTGGATGATGCGATTGTGGTGGTTGAAAATACACACCGGGTTTTTGACAATGGTAAAGTTCCGATTCGTAAGGCTGCTAAGATAGCTGCCGGTGAAGTATTCATGCCCGTGTTGTCAGGAACGTTGGTTGTACTTGCTCCGTTTGTACCCCTTGCCTTTTGGCCCGGTGTAATTGGTAAGTTTATGTTCTTCTTACCTATCACTTTGATTGTTGCTTTGCTGGCATCGTTGATCGTGGCCTACATCATGAACCCTGTCTTTGCCGCTGATTTTATGAAGCCTCATAACCATGATCATTCCGAATCTAAATTCACCAAAGGATTTAAAGTTACAGTGGTTGTTTTTGCTTCGCTTGCGCTGATGGCTTATGTAACCGGAATTTTTGGACTGGGCAATTTTACAATCTTCTTGTTTGGAATTTATGCTCTGCATCACTTCTATCTGTCTCGGGTAATCTCAGATTTCCAAACCATTGGCTGGCCCAAAGTTCAGAATGGCTATAAGAAAATGGTTGCCTGGTGCTTGGAAGGTTGGCATTCAGCTGGAGTTATTGTAGGTGTAGTGGTTTTGTTTTTCTTCTCAATTTGGTTTACAAGTGTAAGACAACCTCCGGTAGTATTTTTCCCTTCCGGTGATCCCAACTTTATTTTTGCCTATATCCGAATGCCGATTGGTACCGACCAGTCGGTGACTGATTCGATTACAAGAATTGTTGAAGAACGGGTTGTGAAAGTAGTAGGGAAGGATAATAAAATTGTTAAATCAATTATTTCAAACGTAGCTGTGGGCGCGGCTGAAGATCAGTTTGCCGGCACTAATGCACAACCTCATTTAGGTAAAGTAAGTGTTGCGTTTGTAACATTTGCTGAGCGCGATGGCCAATCCACCAGTGAGTATCTTGATAAAATCCGCGAGGCCGTGAAAGGTGTAAAGGGAGCAGAAATTTCCGTGAACCAAGAAGCTAATGGTCCTCCTACAGGTAAGCCCATCAACATTGAAATTGCTGCTGAGAATTTTGATTTACTCGTGTCTACCGCAAACAATATCAAACGATACCTCGATTCGTTGTCCGTGCCAGGAGTTGAAGAATTGAAGTCCGATTTTCAAAGCGACAAACCAGAGATAATAGTTTCTATAGATCGTGAGAAAGCTAACCGCGAAGGTATTTCTACGTTGCAAATAGGTTCGGCCTTAAATGCAGCGATCAACGGACGGGAGATTTCTAAATTCAGAGATGATAACGATGATTATGACATTACACTTAGGTTAAATGATGCGGTGCGTAATGACATTAATACATTAATGAATTTACCATTGACGTATCGCGATATGGCTAGTGGGGGTATGGTGCGCCAGGTTCCGTTGTCCGCCATTGCTAAGATTGAGTATGCAAATAGTTATGCCGGTATTAACCGCATTGATCAGAAACGGGTGGTTACGCTTTCATCCAACGTGCTAGGCGATTACAACGCTAACGAAGTGGTTGCTGACATTGAGTCTAAACTCAGTTCATTCAGCACCCCTGATGGTGTTACGGTTTCGATGACCGGTGAGCAGGAAGACCAGGCTGAGACATCAGCGTTTCTTGGAGTTGCCTTTTTGCTTGCGTTTGGTTTGATATTCATGATTCTGGTTACACAATTTAACTCTACCAGCAAGCCGTTGATCATTCTCTCTGAAATCTTATTTAGTGTGATTGGAGTACTGATCGGCTTCTCGTTATTTAAAATGGAGATTTCCATTGTAATGTCTGGGGTTGGGATTATGGCGTTGGCCGGTATTGTAGTACGAAATGGAATTCTGCTTGTTGAATTTACGGACTTGTTAATTTCTCAAGGTGTTGAGTTGAAAGAAGCGATTATAGAAGCGGCCAAAACGAGGATGACTCCCGTACTTCTGACTGCTATGGCAGCTACGTTAGGATTAATTCCACTTGCCGTTGGATTGAATATCGACTTTGTAACGTTGTTTACGGAATTTAATCCACATATTTTCTTTGGTGGTGATAATGTGGCTTTCTGGGGACCGCTTTCCTGGACCATGATTTTTGGATTAATCTTTGGAACCTTCCTTACTTTATTTCTGGTGCCCGTGATGTACTTACTGGTTGCCAGATTGAAAGCACGAGTATTTAAGAATAGACCTAAGGTGCAGATTTCTTAAAGTTCCCAATAGCATTTACAATAAATTGAACCATCCAACGACTACGGTTGTTGGATGGTTTGCTTATGAAGTACCGAATTATGACACTTTTATTTTTTGTAATTGCCTTTCTCCTGATTGACATCTATGTCTTTCAGGCAGTTTTATCTGTTAGCAAAAGTTGGACACCGCTCTGGAAGTCTGTTGCGCGTTATGGATTTTGGATTCCAACTGTTTTGTGCATTGCTGCCTTGTTGTGGTGGACGGCTGCCGATCCCTACAAAGTGGGTTCGGGTATGCGCAATTGGATATTAACAGCTTTGTTTGCTACTTATTTTTCAAAACTATTCGGTGTATTCTTTCTACTTATTGATGATGTTCAACGATTGGTGCGATGGATTGCACAAGCGTTTAGTAAGAAGGATGCCAGCCCCGCAGCAGGTGAAGTAATTTCACGATCACAGTTCCTTACACAAACTGCCTTGATTGCCTCTGCTATTCCCTTTGGTACGATGGTCTTTGGAATTGTATCAGGTGCTCATGACTATAGGATAAAACGGGTATCGCTTAAGTTGCCTAATCTGCCGTCTTCCTTTGATGGAATTAAAATCGCACAAGTCTCCGATATTCATAGTGGTAGTTTTTTCAATAAGACAGCGGTGAAGGGTGGAGTGGAAATGGTGATGAAAGAAAAACCCAATTTGATTTTTTTCACAGGCGACCTGGTAAATAATGAAGCCGAGGAAGTGAAAGAATACATTGATGTGTTTAATAAACTACGCGCACCGTTAGGTGTGTATTCTGTAACTGGCAATCACGATTACGGAGATTATAAAAACTGGGCCTCTAAAGAAGCTAAAGAACAAAACTTCAAAGATCTAATCGAAGCACATCGCTTACTGGGTTTTGATTTATTGATGAATGAACATCGTTATATAGAGCAAGGAGGGGAGAGATTAGCTATTCTCGGTATTGAAAACTGGGGCGCAGGTAGATTTGCGAAATACGGAAAACTGGATCTGGCTCATGCTGGCACAGAAGCACCAGTTAAAATTTTACTCTCTCATGATCCAAGTCATTGGGATGCACAGGTGCGGCCTAACTACAAGGACATTGATTTGATGTTTTCGGGTCATACACACGGTTTTCAATTTGGAGTAGAGATTGGTGATTTCAAGTGGAGCCCGTCACAATATGCTTATAAACAATGGGCGGGATTATACCAGCAGGATAATCAGAATCTATACGTCAATCGTGGCTTTGGCTATTTGGGTTACCCTGGCCGCGTGGGCATGCCACCGGAACTTACCATTCTGGAATTGAAACGTGCTTGAGTTTCTAAAGGAATAACCTAGAAGTTTTCGAAGCCAAGTCTTATCAAATTTCTTGACGACTTTTTCTCTTCTCTATCCACATTTTATATGCGTTGCTTACACTAACATGGTTTCAAAGCCGTAATTTTGAATTATAACCTCAAAATATTTAATATGGCAATTCAATGGAAGGGAGTTTTCCCGGCACTTACCACCAAGTTTACTTCTGATGATAAACTTGATTTTCCCCTTTTCGAAAAAAATCTCAGTGCACAACTTGATGCTGGTGTTGAAGGAGTGATTCTCGGTGGTACACTCGGTGAAGCCAGTGTGCTAAGCAACGAAGAGAAGTTCGATCTTGTAAAATTTACGGTTGACAAAGTAGCAGACAAAGTACCTGTTGTGATGAATATTGCAGAAGGCAGCACACGTGAAGCCTTGAAGTTGGCAGCTGAAGCAGAGAAGTGTGGCGCTAAAGGTTTAATGATGTTACCACCCATGCGATACAAATCCGATCATCGGGAAACGGTAGCGTATTTCAAAGCGGTGACGGAGTCTAGCAGTTTGCCAATTATGATCTACAATAATCCAATTGATTATAAAATTGAGGTTACGCTGGATATGTTTGCGGAACTGGCGGACAATAAAAATATCCAGGCCGTAAAGGAATCTACTCGCGATGTGAGTAATGTTACACGTATGATCAATCGATTTGGCGATCGTTTCAAAATTCTTTGTGGAGTGGATACGATAGCCATGGAAGAACTGATGCTTGGCGCTGATGGCTGGGTGGCTGGATTGGTGTGTGCGTTTCCGAAAGAGACTGTGGCTGTTTATAAATTAACGAAGTCGAATAAGATTGCAGAGGCGCTAAAAATTTACCGATGGTTTTTGCCACTGTTGGAATTGGACATTCATCCCAAGCTGGTTCAATACATTAAACTGGCCGAACAGGAGGTGGGCATAGGTTCAGAAAATGTACGTGCGCCAAGGTTAACATTAACTGGCGAAGAGAGAGAGCGGATATTATTAATAATCCGAAAAGGAATAACAAACCGGCCTACGCTCCTTTAATAGTTGTCGATATTCATATCGCCAGTTTTCATTTTATCAAGTATTGCCTCCAATTCACTGGTTGGATAGCCTAGCGTCCTTTTTTGCAGAATAGCTTTTGTTTCTGTTTCAATGGCTTCATCAGGACGCCCGCTCTTGTAAAGCAAACGTGCATAGGTGTCTAACGTTTCAGGACTTTGATGGAACTTATTAGCCCGCTCTGAAAATTCCAATGCATTAGCTAACCGTTCACCAGTTGGTTTAAACGTGTACATATTCCATGCACCCATTTTTATTTCCTGGGCAATTCGTTGAGCTTTTAATGAATAAGTTATTTTATAAGTTCCGGATTGGTTTTTGTTTTTCTCCCGTGCCTGGGCCAGTAGATTTGCCATTCCTATTGAATCAATTTTCTTAATCGAGTCTACTGAAATCTGCATATAAAACCGATTATAATACGAGTAGGCGAGGTTCAGGAAATTTGTTGTGTCTTTAATTTCGCGACTGAATTCCATCATATTCCATAACTGCGCCCGTCTCTTAGCTGTTACATCATACTGTATACTTGCCGCAAAATTAGCTACCTGCAAGGCTAACCGTTCATCTTTTGAATCAACCGCTATTTTACGGGTTTTATTAATAATCGAATTGTTGATAGCTACCCGCTCCTTCAAATCAATGGTATACCAAGCTTGATTGAACAGATCAAAATCCTTACGAATCAATTTAAAAGTTTCGCTAGTAAGATCCGGACATTGTCGCACCAGTAGTTTCAAAACTCTTTTTGATTTCAATGAATCCGGAGGCAATTGAAGAACGAACTGATCGATCAGAGAATCATTTGGCATCCTCAATTTTTGTCTTTTTATGATGAGCTGTTCCAATGATTTTAAATCTGGGTTTCCGCTGCTTAGGGTTCGCGTAAGTCTATCAATTTGTTTAGCTTCCTTCAGATTAGACTCAGCCAGGTCAATTTGTTCAAGATAAAATTCTGCTCGCGAAGAGGATGAGTTAGCTTGATTGAGAAATTGGCCTTTCGGTGTAAAAAACATGATTCCAAAGGCATCAGTACTACTGTATTTCTGCAGTAAATCATTCCAGTCTTCACCCGATGGTTCGGGTCTAATGCATACATAATCCTTTACTAAACGTTTTTTGACTTGTGAATTTTCCAGGCCTTTGGATGCCACCTCATTGCATTGCTGACATTCTTTAGAATCTAAAATCACCAGGACCAGGCGATTTTGACCCCTCGCTTTTTCAAGGGCTTCTTTGAACAGAAGGGTTTCAAATAAAGGTTGACCTAAAACTGTGGTTATCGAAATTGAAAGAAAACAGAACAGAATAACACCTCTCATAATTTCACATCGAAACTGCAATTTAAAATAGTTCACATTTAAATGAAAATGAGTTTACTTGCTGTAGATTTATTCCCAATCCGATGTTCAAAGACGCCACCATTCATGAAGTCAATCAGGCTTTGAAAGAAGCTCAGGTCGCTTTTTTATCCTTCAAAAATTTCAGTGGAAAGAAGAAAGCAGAATTTCTTCGCGCCATAGCTGACGAGATCGAAGCACTGGATCAACAACTGGTGTCGACTGCTATGCGCGAAACGCATTTGCCAGAGGCACGCATTATTAATGAGCGTGGTCGCACAACCGGTCATTGTCGCATGTTTGCGGATTTAGTAGAGAATGGATCGTGGGTAGAGGCACGAGTTGATACAGCTATTCCCGACCGTGCGCCTGCACCTAAACCTGACATTCGTAAAATGCTTGTGCCCATCGGGCCCGTTGTTGTATTTGGAGCTGCTAATTTTCCATTGGCATATTCAACCGCTGGTGGCGATACAGCCTCTGCACTTGCTGCAGGTTGTCCCGTTATTGTGAAAGCACATCCAGCCCATGCCGAGACGTCAGAACTTAT
>JALHRJ010000058.1 GCA_022841475.1 Cyclobacteriaceae bacterium
TTCAGTTCTATGTTTTGTAAACCTTCGACTGCTGCATTTTGTGAAAGTAAACTGATGTTGTAGGGCGGTTTGATTTTATTCAACACATTTATAATGTCTTTACTGGCAAAACACATCCCTAACCGGATTGCTGCAAGACCCCATGCTTTTGATAAGGTTTGCAACACGACCAGATTCGAATATTGGTTTAATAGCGGCAAAAATCCTGGATAATTTGTAAAATCAATGTAAGCCTCATCTACGATCACAATACCTGGAAATCCAGAGATCACTTGTTTTACTTTTTCGAAGGAAAGCAGATTGCCAGAAGGATTGTTGGGACTGCAAAGAAATATCAGTTTTGTATTGGTGTCAACAGCGTTTAAAATTGCTGTAACATCAAGATCAAAATCGGGGGTAAGCTTTACTGTTTTGATGGCAACATTATTGATCTCCGCACTTACAGTATACATACCATAGGTAGGCTGAGGGATCAGCACATTATCAATTCCGGGTTCACAAAAAGCGCGAATCAATAAATCAATAGGTTCGTCACTGCCATTGCCAAGGAAGATCTGATCTACTGGAATATTCTTGATTTTAGAAATACGCTGCTTGAGCTTCAGCTGATGCGGATCAGGATACCGGTTGTATAAAGAATCAGGGTAGGGGTTTTCATTCGCATCGAGATAGACGGATGCAGTGCCTTGAAATTCATCGCGGGCCGAGGAATAGGGTTTTAGTTTCAATACGTTCTTGCGAACAAGCTTCTCCAGTTCAAACATAAAATTAATTTCTTCTCACGCGTACAGCTTCCGCATGTCCTTTCAATTGCTCAGCTTCAGCCATCTCTTCTACGATCGGACCTAATATGTCAATACCGGCCTTGGAGATTTTTTGTATCGTAATATATTTCATAAAACTTTCTAACGAAACCCCACCAAATGCCTTCGCAAAACCATTGGTAGGCAAGGTATGATTGGTGCCGGAAGCATAATCACCGGCAGCCTCCGGTGTGTAAGGGCCTAAAAAGATGGAACCTGCATTTACAATCTGATCGGATAGTTGATCACAATCTTTTGTATTAATGATCAGATGCTCAGGAGCAAATTCATTCACAAAGTCAATCAAATCCTGATTGTTTTCAAAAACCAATGACAAACTGTTATTCAGCGCTTCAATGGCAAGCTCTTTACGCGGTAACACTGCCAGTTGTTTTTCAATCTCTTTCAAAACTTTTGATACTAAATTAGAATTAGTAGTCGCCAGCACAACCTGGCTATCCGCGCCATGTTCAGCTTGTGAAAGTAAGTCGGCTGCTATGAATGATGGATCAGCAACTTCATCTGCAATTACCAAAACCTCTGATGGTCCGGCCGGCATGTCAATAGCAATGCCTTCCTGACTAATTAATTGTTTTGCTTTGGTTACGTATTGATTACCCGGACCAAAGATCTTACTTACTGAGGGAATAGTTTCGGTACCAAAAGCCATGGCTGCGATGGCCTGTGCGCCACCCACCTTAAAAATCTTCTTCACGCCTGTTAGTTGGGCTGCAAATAAAATTGCCGGGTTAATTTTGCCATGCTTATCTGGTGGAGTGCAAAGGATAACTTCTTCGCAGCCAGCCAAACGTGCGGGCACTCCGAGCATTAAAACCGTGGAGAACAAGGGTGCTGAACCACCGGGTATATAAATTCCAACTTTCTGAATAGCTGTAGCCTTGCGCCAGCAGGTAACACCCGGCATGGTTTCAATTTTTTCAGTCGCGCGTCTTTGCGATGTATGAAACACTTCAATATTTTTTGCAGCCGCCAGAATTGCCGACTTCAGCGAAGCATGAAGATGGGTAACGGCATCTTCGATCTCCTTGTCAGATACTTTAAGTTCATCAACCTGAACTTTATCATACTGTAGCGTAAGTTCCCTCACTGCCTCATCACCAGATTTCCGAACGCGATTAAGAATATTCTTTATAGAACCTTCGAGGAAATCCAATTCAATTTGAGGTCGTTCGCACAAAGCAGGCCATTGAGATTTCGGAGGATTGTTAATGGTTTTCATTTCAAGCGTATGTTATGCAATCATCTTTTCAATAGGAATCACCAGGATACCTTCAGCACCAAACGATTTCAATTGGCCTATCCGCTCCCAGAAATCATTTTCGTTCACAACCGAGTGTAGCGATGACCAGCCCGGTCGGCCCAGCGGCATAATGGTCGGGCTCTTCATGCCCGGAATAACACTTGTTATTTTTTCAATCGCTTCGTTGGGGCAGTTCAACAAAATATATTTATTGTTCTTGGCGGATTGCACCGCTTGAATGCGGAATAATAACTGATCGAGTAACGCTTGCTTGCCTTTTTCAAGACTGGGTGTGGCAATCAATACGGCTTCTGATTGTAATACAACTTCAACTTCTTTTAACCCATTACTTAAAAGTGTGCTGCCGGTGCTCACGATATCACAAATAGCATCGGCCAATCCAATGCCGGGAGCGATTTCTACGGAACCACTGATCTCATGGATACCGGCTTCGATATTGTTCTTGGCCAGAAATTGTTTCACAATAACAGGGTAGGAGGTAGCTATATTTTTTCCTTTCAGGTAGGAAATGCCAGTGTACTCTTCGGCACGTGGGATAGCAATGGACAACCTGCATTTGGCGAAGTCAAGTCGTTTGATCAATTCGTTATGTTTTTCCTTTTCGATCCATACATTTTCACCCACGATGCCTACATCAGCCACGCGATCTTCGATGTATTGAGGAATATCGTCATCCCGAAGGAACAATAACTCTACGGGAAAATTCCGGGCCTGAGCTTTAAGCTGATCGCGGCCGTTGCTGAATTGAAGGCCGCTTTCTTTAAGAAGTTTCAGAGAATCTTCTTGTAATCTTCCTGATTTTTGAATGGCAATACGAAGTACAGTACTCATAAATTTATATCTCCGGTTAAAACAAAAAAGGCCTACCAGTTGTTTGGCAAGCCTCTCATTAATTAAATATTGTATTAATCAAAACAAAGACAGGCCACTCATGCGGTTAGCGTGATGGTGATGGCCGTGGATGTTTTGAGTGTTTTTCATAATTATGCCTCAAAGGAAAGACTACTTTTCAATTATTCAAAATTTATGCGAACAAAATAGAGGGTTTTACAAGCTAACGGGTGTTTTTAGGATGGCTACTGCCTTAAACAGGTAACTAAATAAGAATTCCGAATCAACTAAATTGCGCGCTATTGGTTTAAACAGGTACTATGAAGAAGTGGTTGTTATTATTGTTGTTAGTAGCGTGTGGTGATACCAAAGAGGCAAAGCTTCAGAAGTTTTTGCTCAAGGGTAATCTTGCTCTTAAAGAGGGGAACTTCGATCAGGCCAGTTATTATTTTGGAGAAGCCATTAAGGTTGATGACTGTTTTGCCGATGCCTGGAATAATCTGGGTACGGTTTACTTTGAGCAACAGCGGTATGACCTCGCCATTGAAAATTACGACAAAGCCATTGCCTGCAAGCCAGATTTCCTGCACGCATTGTTTAATCATGCCAACACCAGTTATGAGTTGAAGGAGTATTATAAGGCTCTTGATGATCTTGACAAGATCATAAAAGTTAAGCCCGATACGGCCTTGGTTTATTTTACGCAGGGACTGGTCTATACAAAGATGCGCGAATTTGATAAAGCACTTTATGCGTTTGATAAAGCACTCACCCTGGATGCGAACAACATTGACTATCAGGTAAACCATGCCACGGTTCAATATTATCGCAAAGACTTTAATCTTGCGCGGGCTGAATTAATGAGAGCCGCTGAGATAAAACCAGATGAGCCTAATATTTATAACACCTTGGCTTTGCTTGAAACTGATAATGGCAATTATGCTGAAGCCTTGAAGCAAGTAGAGAAAGCCTTGGTACTTTCTCCGCGCCAACCTTACTTTCTTAATAATCGTGGCTTCATTTATCTAAGCATGAATGAGATTGAAAAAGCAGAGCAGGATATCAATGATAGTATTGGGCTCGACCCTTACAATGCCTGGGCCTATCGCAACAAAGGTGTGCTGTACCTGATGCGCAAAGATTATAAATCTGCTGAGCGGTTACTCAAACAAGCGTTGGACATGGATCCCTTTGTCGACAAGATTTACTTTTATCTGGGCATGGCCTACCTCAATAATGGCAACCCCGGGCTGGCGTGCGTATCATTTAAGAAATCGGAAGCGCTCGGTGATAAAATGTTGACGGCTGATCTAATTAAAGGCTGCAAAAAGTAGCAAGACTATCTTTTTCCAGGCACTCCGTATTGTTTACTGACATCATCCACCACGAGCACCCAATCTTGCCCATACCCTGAGGTAGGCGGTGTAAATTCCTGCTGACTCTTCTTAGCAACTTTACCCATATCGGTAGTTGCTCCGGTGCGTGGATTAAACCAATAGGTCTGGATTTCCTTACCCGTAATTTTAGACATGCTGACGGTAAACTTTTTACCCTGTGCACTATAAACAAAAATATAGTCGTTACCACGCGTTGCCTGAATATGATCATTGGCACCCAGCGCATTGGTGATCAGTGTTTGATCAGGTACGCGTTCAAACTGAGGGCGGGATTCAATAAGGTACCGAAGATGCTTCATCTGGTTCGCGCCCGGCAAGTCGAGGGCTACATACCACGGGTAATGTGGACCATTAATAGGCGTTCTGTTGGGTGCATACATCTGCCAGATATCATGACAACCATAGGTGTGTCCAAAGGCACCGGCAAACACATCAATGTATGCATGCTTGCGGATATCATAGGCGTTGGATGTTCCCAGATCATTGGCATTAAAACAAACCGGATGATCTTCATACAAGGCTTCCCCATCCACAACGGGTTTGATTGGTTTTAGGTTGTATACCCAAGCCAGGCGATCCCACAAATTATTTTCGCGGCAATGACCGGTTTGAAACATATTGAAGTCGAGCCATGCATCATGATGAAACCATTTCGAAGAGCCACCGTCCTCAAGATTGTTAGGTTGTGGATGAAAGGTGATCAATGCATTATCGTTACCACCTACTCCTTCAACAATTCCGGCAGCCATGGAGCGCCAGATCGCTACATCCGCATCATGGCGGGGGTTACGATCACCCCCTAAAATCCAGATGATGTTCTTTTGATTTTTATACCGGTTGGCAATCCAGCGTCCGTAAACCTTAGCATTATCAACGGTAAAGATTTCCGGTCCTACGCCCCAGTTGTCTTTGAAAACCTTATCGCCCCACGTTGGCAACAATCCAATGTGAAGTCCTAATTGTTCAGCCTTACGTATTATATAATCAACATGCTGAAAGTAGGCTTCACGTGGTTGGGTAGGATCATCATTTTCCAATGGAATTTCTCCATAGGCATTCGGATCATGCAAGCCATCTAGTTCAGCCAGCACAACTGCCTGAATAACCGTGAACCCTTTATCGGCACGGTTCTTAAGATAAAGTTCTGCTTCTTCACGCGTAAGACGATGAAATAATTCCCAGGCTGTATCGCCAAGCCAGAAAAAAGGTTTGCCATTTGCTGTCATGAGGTAACGCTGATTGCTGCTCACCTTTAATTGAGCATTAGTGGATAGCATCGAAAGAAAAAGAATAAGCAGTATGAAGTATCGCATCGCTTTCATTTTAATTTTGCTGTGTTATTGGAGATACAAAATACAAATCTTCGCACTATTGTTAATGCTTTTGATGGAAGCTCTGTGAAATTAGATTACCTGTCATTATCAGATCGATTAAAAGGACCTCTACCGGGATCGGCCGCGCACGAACCCTTGCGCGCCACACCGATCGGGCTTATTAAACCAAGGTTTGAGCACAAGGTTGCACCGAAGCCCGGGAGCGTAATGATTCTGCTATATGAACAGGATGAAAAGATTTTTTTTCCGCTTACCAAACGTCCTGATTATTTAGGCACGCATGGGGGACAGATAAGTTTACCGGGGGGCAAAGCCGAACCCGGTGAAACCATTTTTGATACGGCATTGCGTGAAGCGGAAGAGGAGATAGGCATTCCAGCTTCCAGGATTGAGATCATCGGCACGCTGTCTGAATTTTTTGTGATCCCGAGTAATTTTCTGGTTACTCCGGTTGTCGGGTTGTTGCGTGATAGTCCGGCTTTTGTTCCGGATCCGAAAGAAGTAGTAAAAATACTGCATGGTTCGTTAGATGAACTAGTCAGGGAAGATGCTATTCATACCAAAGAAATTCTGGCTGCAAAAATGTTTCCGATGCTGGCACCGCATTTTGAAATTGAGCAAGAAGTGGTGTGGGGTGCTACCGCAATGATGCTGAATGAGTTTAGATGGGTGGTGCAGGAGATTGGTGATAAGTAGTATGATTTGAGACTTGAGACTTGAGATTTAAGATTGGAAGATCTATTTCCGCAGGCGATTGCGTTGGCCTTCGTATAAGCTGATCATGACCACGACAGTACCGATGAATGTGTATCGAGTGAAAGGTTCATCCAACAGAAGTACTGAGAATAAGATTCCAAACACCGGGCATAGAAACAGCCAAAGCGAAGCATGCACCGTATCTTCCTTTAATAGATAAAGCCACAACTGTACCGCGCCAATGGAAACAGGCACCACCAGCCACGCGGTCGAGAGCCAGAAGCGCATATCATAAGTTGTGCCACCACCTTCTAAGCCAAGGGTAAAAGGCAGTAGCACGAACCCGGCAATCAGCACCTGCCAGCCATTGATCACTGTGCGTGTTAACTTCCATGGCACAGCCGAATAATAAACAGCTCCTAGCGAATACATCACCATGCTGAGCACCAGCAGGAAAACACCTAATACGGTAGCGTAGCCACTCTGCAGCAGGGGATACGTGGCGATCGCCACCCCCGTCATACCAACCAAAATGCTTGCCCACTCGCGTAGTTTTACGGGACGTTTCAACCACACCGATGAGAAAAAGCTAATCATGAGTGGATTCAACGCCAGGGCCAGCGCAGTGATGCCTGCAGCTACTTCCTGCAAAGCGATGATAAAGATGCCAAGGTATAGGGCGGTGTTGAGTAATCCGAACACGGTAAGTTGCAACCATTCTTTGCCATGTGGCCAGAACCGTGGAGCGGTAAAGCGAGCTACCACTAACAAAATCATGCCTGCCAACAGAAATCGCACCGTAAACAATGTGAGCGGTTCGCCTGACATCAATCCAAACTTGCCTGCTACCGAGGCGGAAGACCAGAGGATGGCAAACGTAATGCCGGCAACAATGAAACGTAGGTTAGTCAAGCCCACTAATATCAAGTTCAAGATTGGAAATTCAAAATCTGAACTTCAGGATTTCGGTAGAGACCGAAGGTTAACCTTTGTTTAAGGGACAAATGCCTCAATGACTTTCTCGAGTGGTAAGCTTCAACGTTCTATAATTAATATGTTAATCGCTAAACATATCCATAAAACCTGTGTTGCAGTGATAGTTAAATAAATAACTGTATGAAAAAATTAGTTGTAATGATGTTCGCGGTGGTTGTATCATCCACAGTATTTGGTCAAAGTAAAGATGTTGTTGATATTGCTATCGGTTCGGCAGACCACACTACGTTGGTAGCTGCCGTGAAAGCTGCTGATTTGGTAACTACGTTGAAAGGCAACGGTCCTTTTACTGTATTCGCTCCTACCAATGCTGCCTTCAATAAATTGCCAGAAGGAACAGTGGCTGGTTTGTTGAAGCCTGAAAGCAAAGCGCAATTAGCTAAGATTCTTACCTATCATGTTGTCAGTGGAAATCTGGATGCAGCTGCTGTTACTGCTGCTATTAAGAGTGGAAATGGAAAGGCGGTTGTAACAACCGTGAGTGGTGGTAAGCTGACTGTTTCGTTAGACAATGGTAAAGTGAAATTGGTTGATGAAAATGGTAACGCAGCGTATGTTACTGCTGCCGATCTGAAAGGTAGCAATGGCGTGGTTCATGTTATTGATGCAGTTGTATTGCCTAAGTAATTTTTTTGCAGGATAGTTTGAGTGTAAAGACGTCCTGTCTACTGGCAGGACGTTTTTTTTATTATAAGGGTAGTGAAAATAACAAGCTAGTTTTTTCAGGACATATTTAATTCGCTAAGGAAACAGAAGTATGATATGCTAAGTAAGATCATTTTGGTTCTTCTCTTCACCTTTCAACAGGCACCTTTTTTGGAATCATATCGATGGAAAAAAAGAGTCCTGCTTATCTTTTCCAAAACTGACAATGAAGCATTCTTTACAAAACAAATTGCCACGGTTCGCCAAGCTATGGAGGAATATGAGGAACGAGAGGTTGTTATTCTGTGCGTGATGAAAGGAAAGATTTCAGATGAAAAAGGAAATGTACTTGCCACTATCTCACCCAAGGATGAGTTGAACACACTTTTTGACCAGCAAGTTGGAATTGTATTGATTGGCAAAGATGGCGGTGAAAAACTTCGATCGATTGAGCCCGTGAGCAACGAAGCAATCTTTGGTTTGATTGACTCCATGCCGATGCGTAAAAGTGAAGTGTCTAAAAAGTATTGATCGCTTAAGTTCTGATCAGCAATCAGATTTACTCAACACTATTCATTTTAATGCCTTCCGGCAGGAGCGTAATTTTCCGTTGTTTGTACAATGTGCCAATGGCTTTTTTATAGGCTTTCTTGCTGATGTTAAGCAATGTGTAAATTTCTTCGGGTGTACTTTTATCAGAAACGGGTAAAAATCCTTTTTGTGCCTTGAGACGGGTGAGAATCAACGCGCAGTTAGGATCATTAAAATTTTCGAACCCAATGGGTTGTAATGAAATGTCAAGCTTGTTGTCAGCCCGGATTTGTTTTACATACCCTTTTATTTTGTCACCGATATTAAGGGTTCCGAAGATGTCACTTTCGAAGATCAGCCCCTCGTGCTGTTGATTCACAATCACGGAAAATCCGAGGTCTGTCTTTTTCATCACCATTACATCTACCGCATCCCGTTCATTTATACTAAGTATATCGTTGCGAAGTCTCTTCTCGATCTTATTGGTCGCATACAACCGATCTGTTTTTATATCCAGATCCAGGTAAACGATGTACCAACGGCCTACTTCCATTTTTTGTCGTTGCTCACGAAAAGGCACCAGCAACTCTTTCTCCAGGCCCCAATCCATGAAGGCACCTACATTGCTTACAGAGGTCACCCGCAGAAAGCCAAACTGATGCAACAAAATCTTCGGCTTCAGGTTGGTAGCAATTTTTCGTTCCTCATGATCACGATACACAAACACATGGAGAGTATCACCGATAGTAAAATTTTCAGGACAGTATTTATTGGGAAGCAATACATCTTCCCCCGATTCATCGCCCAGGTAAAGCCCTACAGAGGTGTGGCGTAAAATAGTTAAATCCTGATGTTGACCAATTGCTATCACTGTATTGATTTTTTTGTAAAGCTACTCAATATTCGGCCTCGCAAAGCCACCATTGACCCGTTACAAGAACGTACGACTTATGGACAGGTGGTTGGTAAATATTTTTTTGAAAGTCACTGAAAATCAGTAGCTTTCTTTACACTAAACCCCCATTCATATGAACACAAAATCGATTCTTGCAGGTCTTGCCGGAGGTGTATTTGCGTTCCTGGCCGGCTGGCTTATTTATGGCATGTTGCTGATGGATTTTACCATGAGCAATACCACTACCTACGAAGGATTAATGAAAGATCCTCCGGATATGCTGTTTTTGGTTATTAGTAATCTTGCCTGGGGATTTCTTTATGCCTTCATCTACCATCGATGGGCAAACATCAAATCCTTCAGTGCCGGCTTTATGGGTGCGCTGCCCCTTTCATTTATTTTGATGGTGCTCTTTGATACTTCCATGTATGCCTTCTACAACCTGATTAATCTCACTGGTACGCTGGTTGATATTGTAGTAGGTACAATTTTTGGCGGCCTGGTAGGAGGTGTTGTTGGGCTCGTGCTTGGCACCGGAAAAAAGGATTGAGGGTCTCATTATAAAAAAAAGCGCTCTCGGGCGCTTTTTTTATTAAACATTTAGTCGGCCCAATTTAGATGAACAAATCTAATGAGAAGATTATAACTACAGATCTTGCCACTCGTTTAGGTACCTGAGAAAACACCTTCGACAACTGTGCGCAGCTCCCGGGTTAGTATATTTTAACAATAAATCCCTGGCTTTTTTCGCGTTTCATTACTAACCAAATTTTTGAAATCTGCTCTTGTATTACTCCTTCACAAAAACCAAATTCATTACACGCCCGTTGCTGGCTTTCAATCCGTTTACCTTGCGGGACGCATCACGCGTAAACTCAATATTTCCCATCCACCACGCTCCGGCTTCAAAGCCGTCCTGCTTAACAGGAGTAAGTTTAAAATCATCATGGCGCGGGTGATGCGCCACCAAGGTGTCGTTCTTAACTTCAAACTCATAAAACGTTTCCAGCTCAGCACTATAAAACCGTCCGGTGAAGTCGCTGAGTGTTAATGTCGAGGGATCAAAGGTTGGCTTTTGCTCTGAGGGAGGAGGTGGTGGCGAATCTTTTTTGGTAGTGTCTTCTTTCAATATGTCGGCCAGGTAGACATCGGCAATGGTGTAACTAAGTTGATGCGTATTGAAGGAGGCCAGGTTACTGAAAACAGAAACAGAAAATTTCTGTTCGGGGAAACGCAATAAGAACGTACGATAGCCCGCATCGCCACCGCCATGCGAAACAGTCTTTAATCCCTTGTATTTATCAATCACTTGCCCGAATGCATAGCTAATGGTGTCACCACTATTCAGGATGGCGCGCTGCTCCATCATCGCCATTACGTTGGCATTCCCTACTTTACTATTTTCAAAGTTCATGGCCCACTTGCTCAGGTCTTCCACGGTGGTGAATAAACTGGTGGCCCCCACATTAGCATAATTCAGTACCGATTTTTTATATCCGCTTACATCGTAATAATAGGAATAGGCCCGGTTGGGTACAATGCGCTCATGGTCATCATAAAACTGTGTGTTGTTCATGCCGAGCGGGTCGAAAATATTTTCCTTCGTCCATTGCGCAAAGGATTTACCAGACACACGACTTACAATCTCAGCCATCAACGTGTAGCCTGTGTTGCAGTAGTTATGCTTATCGCCCGGTGTAAAATTCAACTCACGCTGGCGGCTAATCAAACGCAGGATCTGATTTTTGGTGATTACATCATCCAGTCTCCATCCCGCCATCACCAACAGGTTCCACTGGTCACGCAGACCACTGGTATGATAAATCAATTGACGGATGGTGATGGGTGAGCCGAAGTCGTGCAACTCGGGCAGGTATTTGCGGATGTCATCGTCTACGGAGAGTTTGCCCTGATCGGCCAGCATGGCGATGGCGAACGCAGTGAACTGTTTTGATACGGAAGCAATATGAAAAACTGTTTGGGGTGTATTATGTGCATCATATTCTAATTCCGCATGACCGAAGCCTTTGCTGTAAATGATTTTTCCATCGCGGGCAACCGCTACGGTGGCACCCGGCCCATCTTCACCAATCATGGACGCTACCACTTGCTCAATTCGTTTGGCAGGATCGGTAGCAAGTGGTTCAGCCATATTTAGTTGCATGATGTATTCACCCGTAAATTCCTTATACGGTGCCACCACCACTTTATAAACGCCTTCTTCCTTTGCGACAAACTGAAAATTCTCAGGCCCTCGCGCGGGGCTATCGAAACCGGCCAGTTCTTTTTTGTCCGGGCCGAGGATGGTGACCACCACATCCACACTGATCTGGTGGGCATGTCCGCTGATAAAACTATTGGCCGGCAAGTTGAGGCGAAACGTGTCGGCTTGATGCAAGGCGAGCGTTTTTTTTATCTCCTGCCCAAGTGTGAGGTCAGAGTTTTCGGCAAGAGGTAACGATTGCTTTTTTTCAGTAGTGCAAGACGCGAGTGCGATGGCAAAAACAAAGATAGAGTAGCGCATAGGGAAGGGGTTGGGTGCAGACGAAGGTAGTTAGAGTAAATGAAATGGAGAAACCTCACCTAACCTACACCCCTTGTTGGCGGATTTGCTTAGTAAGCTAAATCCTACTTCAATAGCTTATCGATGGGATTGAAAATCCACCCTTAGATACCCATGGCATAATAATAGCCCATCACTCCAAAACCAATACCGATAGCTCCAAAGCCAATCATCAACCAGCGAAATAAATTCCTTGCTTGCGAAAAGCGAACAATGAATCCCATGGCGCCCATCACCAAACTAAGTTCGAGCAGTAAAGAAGCCAGGTCAAATTTATCTCCGGCAAGATCCAACCGCTCTACTTCATACTCCCAATTTTGAAGTCCTTTAATGCCTCCCAGTTCATTCTTAATGTTGGGCATGCTCCATTGGGTAGGTGCGTCCGGCACCGAACCATTCATCAGTTCGGTTTGCTGACTTCTGATCAGGTTCAAATCCCCATCAAACTTTCTAAGACGTTCGTGTATGATAGATGTATCATTTGCAACAATGGCGCCTGCGCGCATCAGATCATACAACAAGTCGCGCTCTGCCTGAATCAGGGTTTCCTTCAACACTTTGCTATGATAGAGTGAGTACTCCGTCATCTTTTTGTTGACACCCACAATCTCCTTGTCGCGGTAGTTATTGGCTCCTATGTCAATGAATGAAAGGGCCGCAGCAAAAAAAGCAATGAAATAGGCGATCCGCATTTCTTTTTGTTGTGCGGGCGGCTCTACCCCCAGGTCTCCTTCCATTTCAATCATGGGTTAGTGTTTTGATTTCGAATTTAAGAGAAAAAAATTGAAGAATTTGCTCAAGTTGTAATTCGTGTTTTCACCGCACACTTCTCAACCATCACTTTCTTTTTTCGTGGGTCACGTAACAAGGCGCAGGTTTTTTATAAGGCGGACAGGCGATACGGTTGATGGTTTTCGAAGCCCTGCCTCTACACATGCGCAAGCAATCCTGAGCGGGTGGCTACGATGCAGTGGGGTATTGAAACATGAATGGAGGGTTGTGGCTGTAAAAAATGCTACTGTCGCGGGGTTGGGATATTAGTTGGTAAAAACCCTGCACGTTACCGTGCAGGGAAAACTAAAAACTGACACACATAAAAAAGCTTATCGGGTTGATGGTTTATTGATCTTAGCAGCAACCAGCGTCTTGAACTGTTCGCTGCTTGGACCGAAGGCTGCCTTCACTTGCTGCTTCACAGCACGTAAAGTTTCACGTGCGCTTCCGCTTTGCGTGTAAAGCAAATCATTGCGATGCTGACGGGCGTTCTTCAGCTCTACAGAAGTTCGCACCACGGCTGCATTTTTTGCGATGAGGTCACTCAACTTCGCCTCCAACGCATCCATCTTCAAGTCTGCAATGGTGGGTTGGTAAAGTGGTTCCGTGCGCAACGTTTGTAGCAGCTTGCTGAAATGCTGTGTCTGCGTGCCATAGTCCAACCCCCTGGCCGTTGACTTCTTTGCTACCGCTTCTGTGGAAGACTCCGTAGTTGTTGGCACAGGATCGCGACTGATTCTGAAGCCTACCAGCTTGCGTTGAATGTAACGTGCATCATCTACAGTTTGAACAAGCACTCCTGAAGACTTAAGCTCGCTGATGATGCGGCCAGCAAGCTTGCCAAGGCCTTTGAATGCCACCTCGCGATGATTAGTCGCGAACTCATAGTTTGTCTTGGCTACTTTGATCGCATCCAACGCACCCTGTGCGTTGTTCATCAAAGCAACAAGAGACTCAATTTGAAGGTTTTGTTTTCCGGGGTTATAGTTGCCTCCCAACCCGGTGCAGACCGCAATGACCTTGTCAAAGTTCTGCACGTTTTTGAAATGTGACATAACAGTAATTTTTTAGTGTTATGTGCTTAATCACGCACTGCAATACAATGCGTTGTCTTTTTTTAATCAATTTTTCACAACTATATATTTTATAAAAGATGAAACTGAAAATGGAGTGGCACGTTCTTAGGCTTTTTTTCTTACAGGCGTAAAACTATTTTTTTTGTTTTCGCTGACCGGCTTGCAATAGCCATGAATAACATGAATGATTAATGAAAGTCGTATGACTTCCTATGCGGGTTTAGATCACTCCACCATAGGAACCTGTAACGATGTGAGATCAAATGTTGAGCGGTACCAGTTCATTCACGGAGTGGTGCCCGTTCAAGTTTGGTAGGGTAGCAGTTCATTCACGGAGTGGCACTCATTCAACTTTGGTAGGGTAGGAGTTCATTCACGGTAGGGTGCCTGTTCAAGTTTGGTAGGGTAGCAGTTCATTCACGGAGTGGTACTCGTTCAAGTATGTAGCGGTAGGAGTTCATTCACGGAGTGGTACTCGTTCAAGTTAGTAGCGGTAGGAGCTCACTCACGGAGTGGTATTCGTTCAAGTTTGTAGTCGTAGCAGTTAATTCACGGAATGGTGCTAATCTTAAGCGGAGTCTCCTTACTTTTCCACAAAATCATTCCATAGCTGATAACACAGTTTGCACAATTTGCATGGCTTGGCCTTCAGGATTTGTAGTCCAATTGCTGCCTGACATAACAACTACTAATGCTGCATCTGGTACTACAAAAATGTATTGATCTCCATAGCCCCAGGCAAAAAAAGATTGCACGGGTTTGTCTTTCCAACGAAATACTTTCGTCCACCAGAAGTAGCCATAGCCTAACGTAGGGGTTAGCTGAATTTTTGTGGTGGTTGATTCACGAACCCAATCCGGGGATACAACCTGCTTCGCATTCCACTTGCCCTCATTGAGATACATCAATCCGAACTTGAGCATATCCCGCGGGCGCAATCCAATGTCGCCAATGGTACCCATGGGCGAAGGTTCATCTATATAGCTTTTTTCTATTCCCAGAGGTTTAAGCAGTCGTTCGGTAAGTTCCTGCTTGTTCTCCAGGTGTGTGGCATTCCGTAGCACGGCATTCATGAGCGAATGGTTGAGCGAGTTGTAGGTAAATACGGGATCTGTTGTTTTCCGCGGCAAGGAGAGTAAATATAAAAACTGATCTTTCTCATTGGCCGCTATGGCCAACGTATTGCGTGCATCAGTATAATCATAGGTTTGTTCGTCCCAGGCTATACCGGTGCTCATAGTAAGGAGGTGCTGGAGCGTGAGGTCTTTATGTTGCGAATTGCAGGCCAGCGTTTCATAGTTTGGCAAATTATTGCAGAGGGTTTCGTTTACATTTTTGATTTCTCTATTTTCAATGGCAATACCTGTGAGGGCAGAAACCACACTCTTGGTAGCGGACTGAATATTATAGACAAAATTCATGTCGTACCGATAAAAATATTCTTCCACTACCAGACAATTATTGCGGGCTATCAACAGACTATGAACGTCTGAAAATTTCTTATCCATAATTTGTTGTACCAGGCTATCGAGTGCCAAGGAATCAAAATTCTCACCGGTCCGGTCGCAGACAGTAATGCCATCTTTTTGCAAAGGGGGAGGTTGATAGGAATATGTACCCGGAGTACGCGGGGTTAACCCGGATACCGTATCCGCTATGACGGAGATAAAATCAAGTGGATAACGCACAGAATCTTCTCCTATCCATTGCCCTTCGATGCGGTTCTGGGACTTATTGAATTTTCCGTTGTATTCAGAGTAAAAATCACTTAGCCTGAAATGCAGGGAGTCCTGAGAGAAGTAAATGGTATCCAGTGAAAATTCCTGCGCCTTAAAGGTTGTGTTGAGAACGACCGGAACCGGCCCGCTCCAATCCAGGTAGATATGGTAGGTAATTTCAGGGAACTGGAGCAAGCCTAAATAACTGCCTGAAGGAGTTTGAGGCAATGATGTGCAGCCCAACAATGCAATAAGAATTAAACTAACATAACGCATTCTATAAAGATAGTTAAATGGATGCAGTATGAGGTTCATGTTTTAATTCTTAGCGGTGTTTCTTGAAGGCAATGTAAGTAGACTCACGTATCAAACTTCGGTTTGGTTTGGGATTTTAATGTTGGTTCGTGGGGACGCGAACCAAGGCTTGGGGTGGTCTTGACGACTACTTCATTCCTGAAAGGGAAGTGTCATCGCGGGCAAGTTAACCGAACTGTAACTATTCTACCGTTTTATAAAACGCGACCCGCGATCTCGCCTAGTAAAGAGAATCAAACCCTCGCTGGATTGCGGGTCTCGTTGATGTCTACGATTAATTAAAGAGTCGTTCCTCGCCCGCAATGACACGCCTTGATTCGGGGTGTCATCGCCTGCCTGCGCGTAGCTCCGGCAAAGGCAGGCCGCGATACCATTTAGTTCTTTGGGGTATATCCTGAAAGGGACTCCGCGAATGATAAAACGCAGAGTCCCCGAAGCGGGAGACTCTGCTGAGAAATAGGCTTGTGGTAGTGTGTCGAAAAATGGATCGGTGATAACACCGACCACGTGCAAATTAAATCACTCTAGAATTTGCGGGCAAAGTCGAAAATTGCCCCGATCGCAACGCCAATGGCAAGACCCAGGGCAACACTTAAAGAAGTATTTCCTGAAGAAATACCATATGCGGATCCAAATGCAACTCCAAGAGCAGCTCCGATTCCAATACCAATCCCTCTTCCTGATTTTTTAGTTTTGCCTTCTGTCATATCACTACGTTTGTTGGCGAGTTGAAAAATTAGCAACTAGCCCTTAAGTCAATGGTGTGTGGTCAATACGTTCCTGGTTCTGTTGCCATTGTGTTGAAAGTTCACATGTTCTTTTCGGAAGCATTCTTGAGGTCAGCAGCGTATTGTTCAAAATTCGCTTTGAAGTCAGGCAGCGAGCCTTTAATCATGGGCAGCATGATGCCTTTAAAAACTTCTGTCATGGTAAAGTCTGTCGATCCATCCGGCCTGGTTTGCAGATCAAAAGTCCGGACCCCTGAAAACATTGGCGCGAAACCGTCTTTCCAAATTAGAGTTGTGGGGGTTTGTTCTGCTACTGTAAGTTTAAATGTCCTTTTCGGATCCAGCTTTGAAACAAGCCTGATTGTTTCACCTTTTTTAATGTCACCGTCAACAGAAATAACTGTTGAGTTCCATGTAGTAAAGTTCTTAGCGTCTGTGAGCAGGCCCATAATTCTGGTGGCGGGTGCTTTAATGTTAGTGGCCACAGAAGTTTGCATTTCAAAAGTCGTGGCCGATGATATTGCTCTCATACTGATTTTTATAGGGAAGTTAACTAATTTGTATTAACTTAATGTTAAGTCCGTGCGTACCGAACATTATCGGCAACATCTATTTCAGACGTTCCGTGTCTTATATCTTATTCATTTACTCCATATCCTACAATGCAAAACACCGACCACGTGCAAAAACTTTTGTGGTTCGTGCGGACACAGTGCGGAAACGAACCAAGGCAGGGGAGTCCCTGCCTACCGCAGGCAGGTCCGAGGCGGGAGACTGCTGAGAAATGATATGCCCTGCCTTGTTAAAAGTCGACTGATGTTATTCTGTAATGCTGCGATTACTCTTTAACGTTTGAAGTGTTTCAACACCCACTACCAATCCGTTGGCTATAAAATTATTTCCAACACTTAGTTTCGAAATGGTAAACGTAGGCTGATGGCCCGGTACATGAGTAATGGCCGTTAACCGATCCGGGCCGTGAGTAGTCAGAAACAAATCGCCAAGCTCAATTTTTTGGATACTTTCAAAGCCATTGTATTGGGCTGATTGATCGGGCTTAAGCGAAGCCCACCCTTTATTGAATATTTTGTAGGGATGATCTTGCGTGGAGGTAATGGTTAGCCCACTTTCAAATTGATATGAAACCAAACTATGATGAACTACACTCTCCAGCTTTTCGATGGTGGTGGCTTTCAACTCCTGCGTGGCAAAATCCAGATACGTAATCTGGTCGCCAACTTTTAAGTCTTCAATGTTGCGCGTTGACTTGTCGGCCATTCGTATCTGAGTTCCCTTCGCAAAACAGTGCACATCCAGGCCGTCAAAAAATAATTCAGCAAGTACCACATCATCATACCTGGCGCCTTTGTAAACCTCTATAATTTCAAACTTCAATGTCCAGTCGGGTTTGCCCTGAAGAGTTGCCAGGTCTTCTCTGTTTGAATTGCCGATGGGCTCTACCTTAAAAGTTTGCAAGGCTCTTTCGTCTCTCAGATTAAGCATGGCGTAGGGCTTATTGTTTAGATACATTTTTAATTTCTTCACTCTTGAATTGTTTTCCCATGCGGTCTGGCTCTTTACAAAACCATTCGCAATCAGAATTTCTGTTATGCGAGGCGAAGCTGCTTCAAAGGTATATTCCAAAAACTGGCCAATACCATAACCAGCCACACCTTCTACCCAGGCATTTTTATAGTTAAGATCATGTGCATTTTTGGGTTCGTAGGTGTTGGCTCCTTGTGCTTTTAAATAACTGGAGGCCGTTACTGTTTTCGGGCCACCGCCACAATACCAACTGCAACCACCACCCAGGATATCCCAGTAATTTTCGCGGGTTTCATCTACTGCTGAATACGCTTCTTTTTCAGCGGGTGTCAGGTCATCATACTTCACACCCGTGGATAATTTATGGCCAATCTTACTGAACAATGCGAAAGCATCCTCATAGGCTTTTTCGCCTTCGGCACTTAACGTAAGCTGAGTTACTGTTACCGGATTTAATTCTTTAATCTGGCACACGCCTGCATGGGCGAGTAGCAGCAAAAGGAGCGTGGTTTTCATATGTGACGAGTTGATGAGATATTTTTTATGGCCAATATTCAAATTGCGAAGTTTATGGATTTTATTCAAGTGCCGAATTGCCTGGTGTTCTTCTCCGGAAATTAATTTGAACTTCTCATTGGAAGAACACCATAGAGGAAAGGGAAGGGGTTATCCAGGATCATTCATCGTGCTATCATCTTCCGGGGTTTGCCAGGGTGTGTTTTTGTTTTTACCTCTGAAAACAAAAACCAACAGCACGGTTATCAATAGTATCAGACCAATGTACATACTATAAATATAGAATAAATTTCAGATTTGGTTGCATCGCAGTATCCGTTTCATGCATTGGTTTAGGACTTCAAGAATCAACTATTCTCCTTTTCCATTTTATTGCGACACCTTTTTAGTAGTAGCAGAGAATCTAAGTCTAGCGTGCTCTCATTTTCACTTACGAAATTCAGTTGGTTGTCTCTTGAATTAAACTCCTTTTTCATGTGGAAAGCTAATGCCATGTAAATCGAAGCAACTAAAGTAATATCATTTGGGTGTTTATGATCAACATTGGGTGAAACCCACTGCATGCCAATCTCGATGTCACCTCTCTCAATTAAAATGCATCCGTAAGTCCCGCTTACTGCCCTGTTTCTTGACATCCATTTTATTGCTTGCGTACTATATTGATAGGCCATCAATAGATCATTTTTTAGGAAATAGGCCCAAGCAATGTTGTTATAGATTACTCCCTTTATTTTTTTAAGTTCCTTTGACTCAACACGTTCTTCTAATGATGTAAGTAGCAGCAACGATTCATCAGCTTTGCATTGCTTTAATAGAATGACTGACATCATCGAGATAGCATATACTTCATTGGGTATTTTTTTGTGAATAGCATCATACAAAGCAAATGACTTTTCGTACTCCCTATTCTCGAAATATTCAAAAGCTTGATAATACTCTTCACTGAATAGCAAATATTTGAAGCTTGTTTTGTTGAAACCAAACAAGGTTTGTAATACACCAAGTCCATCAGTTGGCATGCGGAAACCGTAATGGTTGGAGTAAAAGGGGATGAGATTAAGAACACCTGCCGCGTTAACCAAGATAAATGCGGAGGCTGCGTGTATTCCTGAATAGAATGAAGAATTAAACCCAAATACCAAGTAGAAAATTCCTGCAGCAGTAACATTAAAAAGCACACCACCCATCAAGTAAAATGAATATCGCCATTTAAAGAACGATAGCTCACCGAAGGATGCACCCGCTGTGCCACCAATGGGTACAGAATTTAAAATGATCTTAACCCCTCTCCATTCTGATCGATAAACTTCATGACCAATTCCAAGGGTCATGCGTTTTGGGATGCCACCTACGAAATAAGCCGCACATAAATGACCTGCCTCGTGAATGATCGTAGCAATTTTGACAAATAAAAATAGGCAGGCAAAGTTTATGGCTAGATAAGACAACTCCTTTACTGCCGGAAAGAGCAATTGACTAACTATACCACCTACCAAGGCGATCCAGATCCATTTAGGGAAATAGCTAAAATAGATTTTCAGCCATTTATATTCAGTAAGCATGTAACTGACTAAAGTTTAAAGCAAAACTACTCTTATTGAGTTAAAAGACTCAAGATTATAATTTTATGGAAATTCTTCTCCGCCCGCTACATCAAACTACCATCACAATTTATCCAACACGAACTCGGTTACGGCCGCTTTGCCTTTCACCAGCCAGGCGATGCCAAATAAAATAAGCATGCAGGTCTCCATCCAAAATACGAAACTACCCGTGGCGGGTTGGTTAGGATCTTCCATGAGCATGTTAATAAGCAGAATGATCAGCAGTGCGAGAATGCCGAGGCCACAAGACAAATAAACTTTTCCTTCCGCATCTTTTCTAAATGTTTTATCATCATTCCTTCTGAAGTTGACAATGCAAAAAACAGACATGGCCACAAAAAACAAAGCCGCAAAAACCAAATGCAAAGTGCCTGCGGCATCTGAGGATACAAAAATGTGAATGTTGTCGGTTATCATTTTGTCTGAACCAGTTGGAAAGACAACAATCAACAACGCACAGATGGCAGCAAATCTTGAAAGCCCGGTATCTGTAATCCAGGCAAACTTGTCCTTTGTTTTCTTTTTGGAATGGCCCTGATAGCAAAAGAGAAAAATAGCCAGTGTATCAGGATGCCTGTAAACAACGGCCCGGCAGTAGTATAATAAAAGTGACTGATAGAAGATTTGAGATTAGCGCCTGCCTCATAGTGACAACTATAGTCTTTATTTACAAAAGCCGCGTTGTTTAGTAAATCATTCTCATTCACAAACCCATTAACACCCCAACATAGAAAGGGGAGGGCGATACCTAAAATGCCAATGAGCTGCCGTAAGGTGTGGTAGGAGATAACGTAGGTGTTGGTTGGGGGCATAATATTTTTAGTTTGTTATGTTATTCAGTGCACGCGATGGGAAAAGTGAATCGGTGATAACAGACCCAACAAAAACAACCCATCACTTTCCTGTTTCGTGGGGACACGAACCAAGGCGCAGAGGGAAACAGCTCCTAAGTTTTGATAAGACTCATTACAATCTACTTTAAAATCCAAATAATTTGGTGTTGATACCGATGCCAAAGCCCCACCATCTTTTTTTGTTATATATCCAAGCTTTTCCTTCATCTGCTGTTCCTAAATCCCAGCCAGCCGGAACAAACGCAAAGGTTAGGTCATTATAAGAGTAGGAGAATACGAGGCCATTGGAAATAAAAAGCTGCCTTATATCGGTTGTAACCTTGCCGTTTGTATTAGCTGACTTAAGGTCTTCGCTTGATGGTACTATAAATACGCCAATACCAAAATTATGAGATGATTTTTTACCAGAAGCAAGGTGTCTTTCAAGGCGTTTGTTATAGAAATTAAAAGATAGTCCCGCATTTGTCAACCCAGTTGACACTGTTTGTGGAACGCCATCCATACCTGACCGAACTTTAAAGGGGATAGTGATGACTGATAAAGTTGGCCTACCTGGCCTATTCCAGATCGCGAAAACTTCACCTTTTTTAAGGCGAATTTTATATTCTGCTCCTTGGCTATCATCACCTTGATATCCAAACGCTGTAACAATATCCTGTTTTTGTTCTACGCTAATAACAAACACTTTCTTTGAAAGAAACTCTTCTAAAGAACTTTGTGCGCTAACTGTTTTGCTCAAAGTAAAAACAGCTAGAAAAATGATAATTTTGCTTTTCATATTTAAGGTTTGATGTTACTCATTAATATATTCAAGGCAATAGTACTTGTATCCAAAGTATTTTTACGTTAGAATAATAAATCGATATCCTACGAATTTGTTTTTAATCAAATCTTATCTTCTCAATAAAATCCTTTCTTGAAGTTAATTTGGCATGTAGTGATTGCACCCAATGCATAGTGATGCAAGCGCTTCTCTCAATTCTTTACGCATTTACATCTCACCTTAAGCGCTCCTGTTACAGGATCAGTGTAGGTTTTACATACCCTTTTATAACCTTCAGGGCATCTATTCTCAGTTTTCTCTAATTGTAATGCAACTGGTTTGACACCCTTGATTTTGTGCTTCTTTAAAACTGCTTGAATATCCTTCATGAACAATTCCATGTTTGAATCTAATTTCTCTTTGTTAGTTTTCATATGCCTATAAGGTTAATTTGCGTTAAATGAAACAGTTTCTATAATACTCCCGCCTGTGTGTAGCTGTGCAGTAGCCACTACTGTAAGTGCTCCGGAATAGTTTGATTTACCTAATGTAAATTGGTTGGTTATAACACCGGCCTCATTAGTTTGGTTATTGTAATTTAAAAAGAGACCAATCTGGTTACCCCCTGAATCTAACACGGTCATATCGCAAACGGAAAATTGACTTGGAACTCCAACGTTTCGTGAGAGCAGTGTGGTGATGGTAATTATTTTATCATACCCGGTATTCAACGTTAAACCGGATAAATTTACTCTGACTTTTTCCGGTTCTGCTTTCGAGAAAGGTAAAGTAAAAGATTTTGAAAAATTGTCAAGGATCACGTTGATCCGGGCAGTATCAATTTTTACACTACTTTTCAATTTCACTTCGGCAATCATTTTGTTTCTGCCACTATCGTACACGATCTGAGGCCTGGCAGAGATCGTATCTGATTTATTTGAAAAAGTTCCTGCTGTAGTTGAAAATTTAATTTTAGCCTTTGCACGTACTGCATCGATGGGTAACTCAGCTGTAATTGTAACGACAGAAGCACCGTCTGCAAGAGTTGGATTCTTGGATGCATACACTTTTTTAAAAATTTCATTCTCGTTAATAGTTGAAGGCAAATATTCATCGGGATCGAAACATCCCAACAGGGTTAACAGGAGAAGAGTATAATATTTTTTCATATTCATTTTGTGTTTGTGGGACTAAGGCCGAAAATTGCATTTGCATCACCCATTAAGCTCTTTAATCTTAGATCAATAGAGAGGCCAATGAAGGGTGTTACACTGAGACGCTTATTTTCCAGGAGTGGGTTAGGATCAAGTCGATTAAACAAAATTGTTCCAGTCGTTATTCGAACAGCGCTTGATAGCCGGACACCAATACCTGCCACTAATGATTTATTTAAGAAGAAATCCTCACGCTGCCTGTCCTTTTTCAAGGAGGTGAGTGTGATACCTGTGGAGAAGGATAACCTGTGCCAAATACTCTTTTTACATATTAATTGAAACGGGACGTTTTTATCAAAATAACGGAACTCGATTTGAGCACCAATATACGGGGCCACTCCATAGAATTCTTTACTAAATCCATAATATACGTACCCGAAATCTGGTGTTAGGGTGAAGTTGGTTCTCGTATCAAAATTGAAATTTACAGAAGTGGCACGAAGCGATTCGCCAACGCTAAAGTCCGGCCAATCGTTCTCTTCTCCAGCAGGAGCAACAAAAGAAGCAATCGAATTTAAAACCCGTCCTTTGATGACAACTCTCTTTGCCTCGTCCTTTTCGGTCTGATAAAGCACTAAATCAGGCTGCAAAAATTTATTATAGAATTTGATCAGATTAAAAAATTCAAGTTCTTCTTCGTCAGGTCCACTAAAAGCAAAATGCTCGAACGGACGCTTCCATTCATTTATTCTTATTAATTTTTGCTTAAGCCAACTTGCGTCAACATGTTTCATGAAGGTTGCACCTTTATCACTCGAATAATTAGTCTCATTGGTATCAAATTTCTGCTCTAATAAGAATTTAAAAAAGTCAAAATAATCATCCAATTCATTCCCTATTGGATTTCTAATGATCCTTAAGTCAAAAAAACCAGAAGGCGGCAAGGGATTAAGGTACACACTCAAAAGAGTACCTCCCTTATCAATTGGGGAAACATCAAATGAGAATGAAGCCTTGTCCATATTCCTATAAGTAACATAATCATCTAAATCCCATTTTGATTCAGTAGTCATTATGTTAGTATAATAACTAGCTCTATCTTTTTTAGAAATTTTTTCCAAGGCTATTCCTCTAATAATTACCCTCTCATTAAACTTATATCTAATTGTAAAAGGTCTATCAAAAGGCAAGGACGAATTAATCAACTTATCACCCACACTAACCTCAAATGGCTTTTGTAATTCTTGTGCGAAAAGAGTTTGACCATATGTATTTAATGAAATAAATATTATTGAAATTATATTCTTCATATTTGTGTTTGATTCTAAATCAGTTGTACTTAAAATAATCATCTATGCCCGGGACTTCTGAAAGGTTTAACTCAAGGGTAGTCTTTCCATTGTCACAAACAGCGCCCACTGTAAATGAACCATAAGCCGTTAAATTGAGGGTAGCCACCTCCTTCACTACATTTATTACCGGATTAGGATTAGCGAAAGATGGATGTAGGTGAAACGCTACAAATCCGGTTAACGGATTGCCTTTTGGATTAAGACTCTGAACGGTAACATCAATTGAATAAAGCCCAGAGTCTCCTAATTTTTTTACCTCAGCCTTTAATTCCCGATCCTTAACAATCGGCTTCCCACCCCATTTGCCTTTTTGAGGATCATCGGAGTAATCTTTATTTATTTCAATGTTTTCCCTCGGAAGATTCTTAATACGGAAAGAAGTTTTCCCCTCCTTACCGCCTACTCCAACAGACGCATTTTGTTGTGCGTTAAGTTCTCGGATTGCCTCTTCCTTTACTTCTATGCTATTGCCACCGATGTTAATACTTTTAATCCGGGGCAAAAGGAAAGCAACACCCAATAGTAACCCAGCCAGTCCAAAGTATCCCATGGAAGTTTCATAGGATTTTTGAACACAATCTGCACAAGGTTTGGGTGATGTAACTGTAGTGGTGGTTTGCTTTTTTAACGCAACACCAGCCGAATCAATCTGAACTACCACTGTTGAATCATTTGCCCGATCTGTTACAATACTCTTGGTGTTTAAAATCAGGCTCAATGCAGTTACGATCAGAACACTTGAAAGAATGAAAATGCTGGTTTGGAGAAAATTATTCATGGTATATCAATAAAATTTAATCTGTCGCACCGATTTCACTGGAACTGCAATACTTTCCAATGAATCATCTTTGAGAGGATCTAAATCGCGCAGGGCACCCAATGAGATTCCTGCTTTCTTTTCAATAACCTTTAGAGGTATCTGATATGTTTCAAATTCGCCATAGATGAATTCTTCGTTTTGCAAATAATCTTCCTGCGAGATGGTATAACCTGTGACACATAGTTTTCCGGTATCGTCATGGATAAAGGCTATTATCTTCCAGAAACCTATAGGAATTTTAACATCATACTTGATCGGATCATTGTCATGGAAAAAAGGCCCCGTGAGAACACTTATTTTTTGGTCATCCTGCTTTGCATTCTCCAACGCATAATTTTCAAGGGATAGCCAAACTGGTGCATTGAAAGATTGCATTTGAGGAACTGCATTCGTTACATGCATGGAGTCGGCATTTCCCTGAACGGCCAATGGGCCCCAATTTGGATCTTCCCTGCGTGTCATGTGTCCTCGAGAAAACTTAGGTGCGTTTCCATAACATTCTTTAATAATTTGAGAAGCCGCTGGAATTCTTGGATCAAGGCGCCAGCCGGGTCTTTTCATTCGCTTATACTGAGCGCCATCTACATTAACGGCACTGAAATAGCAGAGCCTGCGTTTCTTACTCATCACTACCGAGAAATGCGTATATTTTAAAACGGTCTCCTTATTACCTTGACCAAATTTTAAAACATCTGCTTTATTTTTAATTGTCGGTAATGAAACTCGTTTGTCCTTGCCGCTACCCAAGAAATTAGTTTTGAAGCCCTCCCGGTCTGCGTATGATCGTACTGACTCAACTGATTCTTCCATGAAAGGCGCTTCTTTTACCGCCTTTGCCATAGTACCTGCTTTTACTTTTTGTATTCCGGTAAGCTTTAATTTTTTTGCAGCTACGTCCAATATTACAGTTCCCTTTACCGCATAATTTGCATTCAGTAATACACCACTAAAGTGGAGACCTATAGCATGCCCGGTCTCCATATCCTGCACAAGCGAGCCGGAGTTTCCGCCTAATGTTGATGCATCATGTGCGAAATACCAAACTTTGCCCGGAACCTGAATAATCTGACCCGGTGCATACCGCTTCACTCCAAACACTTCACCGAAAATTCTTTTCTCCATTTCCTCGCTGTCAACACCGCGAGGATCTTTTGCAGGATAACCCACCACACCAATATCCTGATGTAACTTTAGCTTACCATCCTGAAATGTGATTGGATCAGGTATGCCCGTTGTCTTTTTTAATTTTAAGATAGCCATGTCAGGAAACCGTGGGTCTTCATCAGGCAGGTAAATAATTTTTTCTATTTGAACTTCAAACTGGCTTGCGGTTGGTTTACCCGGACTGTATTCTTCCTTGAAGTCAATTTTAGCACCAATCGGCACCCCCAAGAAGTTTGTTTTAAATGAGCCACCAAGGCCTGTCTTACTTTTATCGGCAAAAACATTAGCAACATGCCTGTTGGTGATCATAATGTTTTCTTCAATCATCCAACCTGTTCCCGCATACTTTAGTTGATGGTTGACTAATTCAACCCGGCCTACTGACTTAAGTGCTGGTTCAATACGGGGCTTGTACTTAAAAAGTCTTTCCTTTAACTGTTCCGATTCCGGTATTTCTATTTTTCCTCCTTTTATAAATAGCACTGGTCGCATGTATGGAACAACGACCGCTTCAGCTACTGCCAAGCTCGCTGGATTTGAAGGGTTGTTAATTACCGCCTTTACCGTGGCTGGCTTAATGCCCGCCTTAATAGCAGCGGTTAAGTTTCCGCCCGAATTAATTATCGCTCGTACCTCTTTCACCAGTTTGTCCTCACCTTTCATGATGTCTTGTAACCGTGCCATTTGGATTAATTTTTCTTGCCTACTCTTCATCGGATTTTCGGCTTGCTCCGTTTTAAATGTTATAACTATTTGGTTTCTAACAGCACATAGGGAATAACCACCTTATTCCATTCCGCACCGAAATACCGCACGGCCTGATCTTTATCCAGCGTAATAAAACTATCCCACTGGGTTGGGTGAATGGTTTGGCATCCTTCGCTGTTCGTACTCCTCAGTCCACCTTTGTGAATGTTAATACCAAAGTAGCCCGTGTCTCCATAATCGGGTGTGCCATCCCGTACTACAGTAACTGTACTCATGCGTTGTACTAAAGCAAGGTATTTGCCTTTGTGTAAGCCAAACTTATGCGCCAACCAAAGCCCCGGCTTTAGCGTGGCCAGGCCTTTGGTTTTTCCAAAACCTGTTCCTTTGCGATAGCCAGTAGGATCGGTGTTTGCATTGAAAGCAGCTGTTACCTGGGGTGTATCAATGAAGATAGTATCGTCATAGATGCCGCGATCGTTCATGCCTGGTTGCCCGAGTGTATTAAGATAATAACCACGGATACCTACGATCACGATAGGATATTTTGAGCGATCGATAGGAAAGCGTGCAATCCTCTTTCTTAATTCAGAAGTTGACATGCGTGGTTTTTGCACGGGAATAACAGGCATGGGGTTTTGGCATTAGGTTGAGGTTGATGATGAATTTAACTATTTTCTTTTGATGGTTCAAAGCAGTTGTTGTTCCTATAATTCCAATGATTAATTTTTTGATTTGATTATTACACAGGTCTTACATGCATCTTCCTCAAATCCGGTTTTCTTTCTTTTTTACCCGTGTTAAGTTTTTATTAAGTTTTATTTTTTTAAGTGCGAACTAATGATGTCGTATCAACTTCGAAGTATCCAGAAAATGACAAGCAGCTTCTTCGAGTAAAGCAAGATCGTGCGCGTTGAAACTGCCTGTAGCCTGGGTGCTGTTAAACAACTCCAGTCGCGGCACACACTGCAAGCGGCTGGAAATTGCCTGCGCTTTTATTTCGCCCACCATAAACGCCAGCTTGAAATAAAGTTCTTCACTCAGCAACTCTATTTGTTGGGGCTTACCCGGCAGGCCGTTGTTGAGTTTATGCACAGTATCCTGTAGCACATAGCCGATGTGCTCGAGTAAGTCCGCCAGCCGCACGCGCTCAAAGGTATTTTTGCCTTCCAGCGTTTGGGGCAGGTTGCGGAGTTCGTTGCCGATGTGCCAGAGGTCGCTAATCATGGGGTGTATATAGTTTCAAGGCTGTTTCCGTCAGGTGATTAGCAGCAGTCTGTAATAAGATAAGTTCGCGCTGGTCGATGAGGCCCGAGGCCAGCTCTTTGTATAATAAGCTGATGCAATGGGTTTGATTGAATTTATCGGTGAGGGCCTGGGCGCGCATGTTGCCCAGCACAGGTTCTATCTGAAAATGGAGTTGGTAACTGAGTTGCTCCAGATTATAACAGGTGCCTTTGGGTGATTGTCCGGCCTCCAGTTTTTCATACAGTTCATGCAACTTTTCGCCCATGCGGGTGAGCAGCAGCGCGAGGCTCTTACGGTCTTGTTCTGATTGCAGACTTAAGGCAACAGAGCAAATGAAAAGTTCGCGGCTGGCGCGCAGCAAATCGATAATCAGCGCCAGCGACACGTGTGAATGTGAAAATGTCTCTTTAAAATAAGGCCTTGCAGGAGTGTTGTATTGCATGCCGCTAAGGTGCGGTGGGGCAGGGCATTAAGTCAACGGGGATTTCCCCGTATCGGGTACGGGAATTTCCCCGGTACGAAACGGGGATTTCCCCGTATCTTTTAATTTTGGAATTGGGCATCTTTGGCCGAAACGAAATATTATTAACCCAAACCCCAAAAGCAGTATGGCAACAACAGTAGAGGCTTTCAAATTCATTTTTGAAGCCAGCGAAATGAAAAAATTATTGGATACAGCACCCGGCAAGATAGTTTGCGTGGTAAGTATTGAAGAAGTAACTACCGCGGATGGAAAGAGAGGCGCGTTGAAGATTATTGCACGTGGCCCGGAAGCTGAAGCTAAAGGTGGCGGATTAGAAATTCCCGGCTGTCCTTATCCGCCTTGTATTGAATAATGATTAACTAGACTCAAGAAGATAACAGACTTATGAAGTATTTAATTTCATTTCTCCTTGAGTCTATTTCCTATTTCCTGTTTTTTGCAGCGCTGGCATATTTTATTTCGCGCGTAGATTCTAGAATAAAATACTGGGTGCTGGGTGGTTTTTATCTGATTGGGTTCTTGGTCATGCTGAAGATTCTTACGCCCCGGTATTATAATGGCTTCCTTTATAATTTCATTTATATGGCTACCAGCCTGACTTATGGGTACTTTTTTTTCGTTACGCTAAGGTCCAGGTTAAA
>JALHRJ010000059.1 GCA_022841475.1 Cyclobacteriaceae bacterium
ATTTGAAGGTTAAAATATCGAACTACCGATTAAGTTATCCACGGAGTTATTCACAAATAAATTGATGGCTTATAATTTCAGAAAATTCTAAGAAAAGAGGTAGTCGTGCAACAGCTACTACTGTTGTGGGCTGTGTTTTGTGTCCGCCATTTATATCATTCCTTTACTACTGACGTGTCTGATAATTTGTCGTGGAAACCATTTGATGAAAAGAAATATGAAACCCTGTCAAAAGGAATAAGTCGGCAAATTGTACGTCTTACTATGTCGGCTGTATTTGGCTTTTTACCGTCCGTTGTGATTACTTTAGTTTTAGTAATGATTTTTCCTATTGTCTTTTGATATGTTGACTCCATGAAAATATAGTAACTGAAAAAAGATACGGCCAATATAAAATAGGCAAGAATATTTTCATTAGTACCTGTCAGCAATGGGGTAAGTAGCCGACCAATTATACTAGCGACAATTAACCATGCAAATGTGTCAATAACGAAATGTAGAAATCTTATCAGTGAGCTTACTTGGTTATTTTCTATTTGCTTTTGTTCGTCTGCCAGTTTAGAGGAGACGGCCCTTAATTCGTCAATTCTTTTAACATCGATGTTCCTTTTTTCTATCTCTTTCTCGGCTGCCTCAATTACTGTCGGTTGATACCCGTCCCTGTCAACGGTCACAACATTAATGAGTTCTTCATCTGTCCGCTTGGACATTATGTCTGTAAAGCTGTTCTCCATCTTTTATGTTTGAACTCTTAACTGTCGTAAAACATTGCCCACAACGTTTGTGTTTGCGATGTGGCCGGCTTCCGAAGCCGCGCGTTGTCCCGCGAACACAAAGGTTGGTTTTATAAAAATACTAAAATTTAACCGGTCGCCCGGCCATAGCGCAAACATGTTGTTGTGGGCTGGGCCGATTCACTTGTCTCGCTTATTGAATTCAGCGGCTTTCTTTTTGAAATACTCTATCTCTTCTTTAGGAGTCATTCCCTCAATGTCTTTCGAAATCTGTTCTCTTCGTTGTCTCATGAATTCAACAGCGTCAAACGTCTTTTTTGTTTTTGTCTCAGTTTTCATAACTCTAAAATTTCTCGTGGCGTCCGTATTTCCAAAATCCTATGTCCGTTCTTTATATTAACAGAGTTGTATCCTCTGATTCTTGTAATATTAACAATGTGTTTGAAATTCCAACTGACTAGAATGTCAGCGTTTACTAAAGTCGCAAGGGCAATATGTCGACAGTCAGTCCGGCTTGTTTTTCCCACCACACCTTCTTTCAAATATTCCTCACCCAATTGAATTGAGTCTTCTGTCTGATCAATATATTCAATTTGTTTTTTGGGAATCGACCTGAAAAAGGCAACAACATTGTCCGGAGCACCTTGCAATTCCGTGGTTAATATGTCCGATAAAATGATTTTAAACTTTCCTTGTTCTACTTTCTCAAAGAACAATCTTGTATAAAACTCAAACTCCTCGTCAAAATATCCTCCAATAACAGATGTATCAATATAAACTCTTTGAATCATGTCCCAATTTAGCAATTTTCAACGAGTTGGTAAACCGTCACCAGGCCTTGCTCACAACGTTGGTACATATGCCGTGCAGGGTTTTTGAAACACGTCACTGTCCCACGTTACTATGCTAAATTAGTTGATTAAACGTAAATGGCAACACCAAACCCCTGCATGGCATATGTATTTTGTTGGGTGCTGTTATGGCGTACTCAAATCTTCTTCTGTGACTTTATTTTTATTTGTATAAAGTCTTGGTCAATGTCGTAAGTAACTACCTGAAATAATTCACCTTTCTTTATTTCAAGCTCAATAGTCTTATTATTTGGAACAGTTATCATAAAGGAACCTTTGTCGTCCGAATAAACAATGGTGTCAGTACCTTTTAGTTTAATTTCACAGTTGTCCAGTGGGGCTTTGGTCTTTTTGTCTATAACTTCTCCATATAAATCCCTTGTCGGACGTGCTCTTGCTAATTTTTGTTCTATTTTTTTACTGTCTCTATAAATTTGTCCTTTTATATCTGTCCCAAGAATTACTTCTTTAAAATCAACATTCTCGTCATACTCTACATATAACTGAGTAAAACATTGAGGGAACCAAAGGATTGTCGACCGTGAACTTACTGTCAGTGTAAATTCTCCATTGAAGTCAGTTGCAGTTCCATTTTTAGTTCCGTATTCAATCACATTCCATCCAGGTATTGGAGTCTTGTCCTCAGCACTTATGAGTCGGCCTTTAATTGTTCGTTGCTGTCCAAATACAATTAGTGTCGTCAATATCAGAGTCGATATAGTTGTTAGTAGTCTCATCTTTGTCCAGCCATAATTGCACCCAACGTTGGTGCATGTGACGTAGTGCGGTATAGGAGCTAAAGCCAAATGAGGAACGAATGGCTTTAGCGACCAGCTGCGTTCTGTCCCACTAACCGAAACTAAATTATGAAACTTTAACTACAACGCAACTAAACCAGCACTATGGCACATGCATTTTGTTGCCGGCTGGCCTTTCGTCCAGTATCTTTATTTTGACACAATAAATATATCTCTCGCCAAAAATACTTTAGAGTCAGTTGATAACCTCGTCTGCTTACTATTCTTCCAATATGTCCCTTCCTCTCCTGTCACATAAATGTCTCCAGCTACCACTTTAATTGATGTAGCAAAATCTGTCAAACTTGTTGTTGGTAAGTTTACGCCTATTCCGTTTTTCCAATACTTAACAACACTAGTTCCATTAGAACTATTCTCATATCCTGCTACATAGATGTCACCGTTTGATATTGTTATTGAATTTGCACTGGCATACGTGTCCCCAGTTGTCAAGTTGACTGTTGTGCCGTTCTTCCAATACTTAGCCCTCGGGATGATTGATGTATTTGCTTCCTTACCAGCTACGTAGATGTCATTGCCAACAACGTCAATTGAATTTGCATAAGCATTCGTGTTAGCCCCAGTTGAGAGAATCACAGTGTTTCCATTTTTCCAGTATTTAGCAATTAGATTTCCGTTATTCTGACCTCCCGTAACGTAAACGTCATTGTTAATCACTTTTATTGATGAAGTAAAGTCGTAGCTAGTGCCATCAGTTAAATCAAATACAATTCCATTTTTCCAGTATTTCGCGATAGTCCTTGTGCCGTCACCTATTTGTTCATAGCCTGCCACATAAACGTCAGTTCCCGAAAGAGTAATAGATGTCGCCAAGCTCCAATTATTTGATAGTATAGTCTCAATACCATTTTTCCAATACTTCGCAATTGGTTTTCCATCAGTATTGTATTCATGTCCTGCGACATAAACATCTTGGTCCAAAACAAAAATAGAAACTGCATTGGATGAATTAGTCCCATTTGTCAAGCTGAATTTTTGATTATTAGCCCAATATGTTGCAATGGTTTTTCCGTTGTCAGCTAATTCAACTCCCGCAATGTAAATCGAATCCTGTTTATTGATTTCTTGATTGTCGCACGAAACAAAAGGCGAGAATAAAACTGTCAGAATAAAAATCTTTGCTTTGCACATTTTTCTCAAAAACTCAAATTGTCCAAAAAGGCTTGCCGGCAACGTTGGTACATATGACGTGCAGGGTTTTTGAAACACGTCACTGTCCCACGTTGATATACTAAATTAGTTGATTACATGTAAATGGCAACACCAAACCCCTGCATGGCATATGTATTTTGTTGCCGGCTGGCCATGTTGTCCACGTGACGGAATAGTCAGTCCTTATTTCTGTCATTATCCGCGGACGCAAATCTGTGTCGATACACACAAAATTGTCTGAGTGATGCTCTAATATTTATTGTCGTCCGTTCTTCTTGTCTTGAAATAGTTTAAAGTCACTTTAGATGTTGTCCAAGTTGACATAATCATCATTGCGTAAATCAGAATATACTTTTTGTTAAAAAAACTTTCTGTAAATAAGTCGGTCGTTGAAATAACTAGCAGACTAATCCCAATAGTCCAAACTGTCAGGATTATTAATAAATTTCTCTTTGTCGGATGAGTCACCCAATTCCTCTTTTGTTCCATTTGTTTGTCAACAGTCTCGGTTTTCATAGTCTAAACTTTATTGTCCCAATGGCTTGCCGGCAACGTTTATGTATGAAACGTGGCTGGGCTTTCGAAGCGCATCACTGTCCCACGACACCAAACGTAATTTGAAAAACTAAACTACAAATTTACACTGAACCCCAGCCATGTTTTATACATTTTGTTATGCACTGTGCCGCGCTTAGACGAATCTTTATTCATCCGTTATCCAATGTAACTGGTCTCTGCTCACCAACCCCTATATAATGTTTTACACTCCAAAAGTCGGCTCTTGGAATTCTTGCAGATTTAAAGACAGTACTATCTATAGGGTCAGAAGGCCAGATTAACCATTCTTTGTCCGCCTGAGAAAAAGCTTTGGTTCCATTATATTTTTCTTCCTTAGCATGTCCCAATAAATATACCTCTGTATCGATGAGAATTATTTCATGGTTAGCTAATGTGCAATTACATATTGGACATTGATTTACTCCGTACATTAAATGCAAAGTAGCATTGAAAATTGCGCTTGGAGAATTAGCTGTCTTTAGTGAAGGGTTGCACCTATATCTAAAAGAATAAACACCTTTTTCCAATTCGACTAATTCTGAATCTTGTAGACTAAATTCAAACAAGTATCTCGTCTCATGAAAATCAGTATGGCATTCTTCCAATACGATTTTATTTTGATCACTCAGCCAATAAATTGCCCTATTAATATCAGTGGTAAATGAGATGAAGTCCGTTTTATTGTAGAAATCTTTGTCAATGTTTGATTCCGGCTTTACGTGTTTTCTTATACAATCTATTAAACCATTCTTTTTTATGTATGCTGGGTCACCTTGTCCAAATGCTTTCGTCCTTAAACCATCAAATCGGTAAAGTTGAGGTTGTGTAAGTTTATTAAATATATTGTCTCCACGGTAAAGTCTCATTCTAAATTTAATTCACAGATGGTTACATTGTGCCGCACTCACATGAATCCTCGAATAATTATTTGTACTCAATTATTGTCTCATTATTAGTTTGATCGTAGACGATTACATTAATTAAGCTAGTATTGATCAGATACTCCGTGAACAACATATTAAAAAATGGATCTCTATAAGAAAATTCAGTTGTGTTTAAGAGTTTAACAACAAAAATAATTCTAATATTCAATGCATTTTCTTCAATCTTTAATGCGAGTTGCTCACTTGGAACCTTAAAGTAAATACGTTCCTCAGAATACTTGCTTCCTGTCCGAGCTGTATAGTCCCTATATGTTGCACTGATTCCTGTCCCTGGTTTATATTTTATTGTTAGTTGATCAAATTGTGGCAGTAAGGTCTGATTCTTATTCTCTCCTTTGATCTCAGTGTTTATGTAGCAAGTCTTTGTCTTGAGATCGTATTTAAGTTGGTCGTTTCGATATTTGAAATTGGGGTCAAAATCCAAATAATAGGTTTTGCTTAGGACATTGGCTTTAAGTGTCGTCAGTTCATTTAATTTGTTTTTATAGTCTTCAGATTCTTTAAATAGTTTCATTTTCAAATCTGAATTGTAAGTATCTCGCAAATTGTAATATTGTATTACATCTAAATTCAAAATTGAGATCAATTCATTCTTTTGCTTTTGATCTTGTTCAGTCCCAAAATAGAATCGAGATCCTTCATTAATTCCCTTTGCCTTGAGTTCGATCGAATTTGATTTTATTTCGTTGACCGTTTGAGCTATAGTTGAAGTTGCTGATAAGCTGAACGATAATGCAATCATTACAAATTTCTGACAATTCATACAAAAAGATTTAAAGCTCATTTATTTTTATATATAGCTTGAAGATTTTCTCAGCTATTTTCACACCAGTAGAGTTTTTCACTTTTCTCATAGTGTTTTCAACCGACCCCATAATCACTTCTCCCTTTACATTGTACCGAGGCTCGTATCTATTCAACTCTTTCATAATCCATTTCCAGTCCGCTTGCAGTTCGCTCGGAAAATCATCCTCGGTCAGAGTATGAAAAAGCATAAATGAGTTAGTTAATCTCGTCCGCACATCGCCTGCATCAGTCGCCAGAGCTTCAATGGTCACGGCTAGTTTCTCCTTGGCATAACTATATCGCTTAATCATTTTATGAGTCAATTAAAATCCACTACTCTGTCCGCGCGGCATTGTGCATAACGTTTTGGCGCTTGGCGCAGTGGCGGATTTCGGAGCACAAAACTGGCAATACACCACAAAAGTTGATGCGAGGTAGAATGTTCAATTAACCACGTCACCCGCCATTGAGCCAAACGCCTGTTATGCGGTCGGCTTTCTATTTCTGTCAGTCGTTTCATTTTCATTTACAGCAATTTGTCCCTGCTTGGATGGGTGGGCATTTTACTGTCCCGTAACTACAATAAACACAACAGTCACCCTGTTTTGGCTTTAATACTTTCTTGCAGTTCTCACACTCGTAAAAGTATTGGCAAGCGTCTGTCGGCATTGTTTCTTCTTTTTTATGTCCGCATTCGGGGCAAGTGATTGTTGATTGTAATACTATGTTCATTTAATTTCTTTCTTTTCAGTTACTGAATAGCCTGTCTTTTCTATGGCTTTTTCTATTTCTTCAATGTCGGTTTGGGCTTGGTCAAATTCAATGATTGCGTTTCCGTTTTCGTATGAAACAGTTGTCTTGATTATGCCTGTCAACTTATTTACTTCAAGGTTTACGTGTTCTTCGCAACCCGAACAAGTCATTCCGTTTATTTTAAATTCTGCTGTATGGATTTTTGATTGGTCAGTTATGATTGTTTTATTTTCTGTCTTTGGAAAGAAAACGTGAGCATAGGTTGGGAAGGCAAGCATAAGTCCTGCAAAAACTGTCACGATACCCAAAAATATCTTTGTCTGAATGAAAGGTGTTTTTTCTGTTGTATCGCAGTTGCAGTCCATTTGTTTTTGTGGTTTCAGTTTTTGATACCAAGCAAATCCAAGCACTAAAACTGTCAAGCCGATTAAATACGGTCTCAAAGGGTCAAGCCAAGAAAAAGCCGAAGCAAGTCCACTTGTCCCTGCCAACAAAGCCAAAACAGGTGTAATGCAGCAAAGTGAAGCCGAAATTGCTGTCAAAAGTCCAAGTCCCGCAAGTTTATTTTCTGATTTCATTTTCTTGTTGTCAATGTCGTTTGGTGTCGTCTTTTAAGCTGCCGCATAACGGTTTGGCGCTTGGCGCAGTGGCGGATTTCGGAGCACAAAACTGTCAATACACCACAAGTGTTGATGCGTAGGTAGAATGTTCAATTAACCACTTCACCCGCCATTGAGCCAAACGCCTGTTATCGCTTCGGTGTTCTTTTTCGTCAGTTGGTTTGTCGGTCGTTTTGGTGGTGCGGTTGGACAGACACACTCTTTGCCAAGCTTTGGTTTGAGCGTTGCCTAGTGTGGCTTGGTAATGTGTGTGGCTGTGAAGCGTTGGGTTAATTGCTCTCATTTGTTAATATATCGTTAGTGTCAAAGCCAATTTCTTCAAGTTTTCTCTTTCTTTCTGTGCTTGTTCCATTTTTCTTTATTCTAAAAAGCCAATTATATAGTCCTCCAAACTCTTTATCGCTTTGCTTAACATCAAAGTGACCGTATTTTTGATAGAAGTCTTTTAACATTTGAAGTTTAGTGTTCCACTCGTGTTCTTTGACATTCCAAATTACGCCTAGTTCTTCAAGTAAGTCTTTTCTGTGGTCAAGTAATTTGCCTCTAGAATAATTTACTCTTTGGTCATTTAACCATCTACCAAGTTTCTTATATACCTTGTCTATCTGTGAAACATTACAGTGTCCAAATTTCTCTTTATACAATTCTAGCTGTTGAAAATTTAAAAACCATTGTTCGTCATCAGGTGAACCGCCTTTAGTTTCAGGTTCCCAATCAAAATTTATTTCATCTAGCAATTGAACTTGGTCATTTGTTAGTGAGTCTTTTTTTCTCTTTACTCGTTGCTGAATAATCCAATTCGCCAGAGGTTTATTGTCATTCCTGGAAACAAAGCAGCTACCAGATTCATTAAATACCTTTGTTAATTCGGTATATCTCTCCATCCAAGCATCAATGAAATTTACTTTTCGTTCAACTTCCCATTCAAAGCCTAAAAATTCAAGTTTCTTTATTTGCTCTGGAGGTAGATTACCTTTCCTATAAATATATCTTTGTCGGCTAACAAAATTTGCAAGTGTTTTATCTTCGTAACTTCTTGGTACATTGCAGTGTCCTATAGTCATTTTATAATCTAACAACTTCATATAGTTCGTTTCCCAAGATTGAATATTATTTGCAGGTTTTTTGATTTTTTCTTCTTTTAATTTCTTTTCTCTTCCCTGTCCATAATATTTGGTTTCAAATGAGTAACCAATCCTCTCAAAGGCACTTAATTGCTCCAACGATAACTTACCCTTATTTTTCAAAATTCTTTGGTATCTCAACCATTGAAGAAGGTCTGCGTTTTCTGTGTCATTTCCTTTTATATGGAAAGTTTTGTTCTCTAAAAAGTAGCTTTCTAATTGGAGCAACCTTGTTTCCCAATCTTCATAGTTCGAGTCTTCACTTAAAGGCTTTCTACCTCTGAAATCTAGTTCAAATGAATACCCAATATCAGATAGCTTTTGAATTTTTTCTATATCCAGTTTATCCTCTTTGTAAAGCAGTCTTTGATACCTTACCCAACTTGCAAGTGGCTGTAAAGAATTATCATCACTGGGTATTCTAAATGTTCCATTTGTTTCATAATAATTTTTCAGTTCTTCAAATTTGATGTCCCAAGTTGGTAGCTTATCAGAATTCGTTTCTGCCTCAGATTCCCGTTTTATTGAGTTTAAAGTCTTACCACGAAAATTCTCATTGAAAGGGAATTTAATTTCACTTAATAATTTGGTTTTGGTATCTCCAAGAAGTGCTTTTCTGAATTGACTTTTTTGATACCTAACCCAACTCGCCAAGGTTTTTAATTCACTGTCTTGTTGAGGAATCAGAAAAGTATCATTTTCGATAAAATATTTTTTTAATTCTTCATACCTGTTAAGCCAATTTTCATCTGGTTCGTTATTGGTTGATACTCCTCTTCTACCTTTTTTGCCACGGTAACTAATGTCAAATGAGTAACCGATTGCCTTTAATTTATCTATTCTATTCTTTGGTAACAGACCTTGCTTGTATAGAGATTTTTGGTAACGAAGCCAATTTAATGTCGTACCAAACTCCTTGTCATTTGAAGCAATGTAAAAGCTACCCGTATCATCATTTAGTTTCTGTAGGCGAAGTAGATTTTCATCCCAAGAAACACTTTCTTCATTAGAAAAATATTCCTCTAAGGAGAAGTTAATCTCTTTAAAAAAATCTAATTGCTCGCTAGTAAGTTTGTTTTTTAATTGCTTTGAGCGTTGATGTCTTAACCAATTTACGAGTGTTTTATACTTATTGCTGTCTTTGGGAATATTGTAATTTCCATTTTCTTCAAAAAATTCATTAAGTTGCTCAATCCTTTCAGTCCAAGTTAGCAATACCTTGTCTTCTGCTGCTCGTAGTGTAAAATCAAAGTTTATCGATTTTAATTTGGCTAATCTTTCTTTTGATAGGTTTTTTGGATTCTTTTTAATTCTATAGCACCAATAGTACAGTGACATATCTTCCGCTTGACCTACATTCGAATTTCCATTTAAATGGAAATATGTTTGGAGTTCCTTAAATCTTGTGTTCCAGTCACCTCTACCAACTTTCCAAACAAATCCAATATCATTTAATCTTTGTAAATGTGCCGAGCGAATTCTGCCTTTTTTAGGTGCTACCAAATCACCTTTATTATCTAATTCTCCTGCATTGTAAACAACTCTTAGTTTGTTAACCCACCTTCCTAATGCCTTGTATTTATCTTCTCCTTGTGTTGGGACTCTTAAATGACCATTTTCTTTATTGAAATTTATTAGTTCAGCGAAGTATTCTTCGAACTTGTTTTTTGGGTCCCATTCAAAATTAAGTTTTTCCAATAAGTCAATTTGCCAATCAGCAAGTTTGCCATTGTCAAATTTCACTCTTTGCGATACAACCCAAGTGCCTAGAGATTTATTTTCCTCATATCTGGCAGGTACATTCGAGTTTCCGTTTTGATTGAAATATTCTTCTAGTTTGACATATCCTTGTTTCCAGATTTCATCTAGGTCTGTTATTTCTCTTCTGTTTTCACCTTTCCAATCAAACCCAATTTCTTCAAGTTTTTTCTTTTTATCAGGTTTTATATTTCCATTATGGTATTGTCTTCTTTGCTCTAGAATCCAATTTCCTAATTGTTTAAGACCTTCCTCTCTTCTCGAAACATTAGTGTGTCCATTGGCTTCTTTGTAATCTAAAAGTTGTTTAAACATCACATCCCAAAAAACTCTTGTTTTTTCAATGATTTCATCAAAAAGGACATCCTTTACTTTTTTCTCAAGTCCTTCAAGTTTTACAATCTTTTCAGTTTCGTCATCCGAGAAGTCAATTTGTATTTTGGAATTAGATTTCTTCCCTTTTTTAAAGGCAATATCATTAATCTCTGCCTGTAATCTTTCGTCTTGGTCACAGAGTGAGCGTATTACTTGTATAAGATGGTCAAAAATTGGCTTCTTTTTAATTTCCTTTTCTACATCTTCATCAATGTGGTGAAAGATTGGCACTACAATAAAACCTAGCTCCTTATTTTTGGCTTTATTAGTTCTTAATGCTCTACCCGAAGCTTGAACAATGTCGATTTTTGAAGTTTTTGGGTCGCAGAAATAAATCAAATCAATTGTAGGTACATCAACGCCTTCTGTTAAACAACGAGCATTGGTCACTAGACCAATTTCACTATTTTTAAAATCTCTAAGAACTCTTGCTCGGTAAGTTGTAGTTTGTTTTCCGTTTACACTTTCCGAAAATATAGTTTCAAAAAATTGCTTGTGTCTTATAGCAAAGTCTTGAGCAAATTTCACTTTGGAATGGAAAGAAATAGCGTGGAACGCTTTGTATTTATTCATTACCAAATCAAGAGCAAAATTGTGAGCTAATTCATCTATTGATATTTCTCCTATGAAGTTCCGCTCCTCAATGAATTTTTTAATTTGCTTATCGGTAACACCGATTCCTATGATTTTATAATCAACTAAAATACCTTCGTCTATTGCTTGACCGAAACTCATCCTGAAAGCCTCCAAACCATAAACATCAGGATTGCTCATATCGCACAAAAGTTCATAATCTTCTCCCAGTCTTGTCTTAAGTTTTGTTGAAACTACTTTGGGAGTAGCGGTCATATAGAGCCTTTTCAGGGCAGGAATATTGGAGTTGTCGTGAACTAACGTGAATGTGTTTTTATTTTTACTCCCAGCTGTTCTATGAGCTTCGTCACAAATTACCAAGTCGATTTTAAATTCATTTACAAGTTTGCAAGCATCAGAAATAACGCCAATTGACTGGTATGTTGAGTAAATTACCTTGTTGCCACTTTTCTTTAAAAATCCTTTCACATCAAGTGGGTCTGTCGTAACAGGACCACCAATTTCGTAAGTATGAACATTTACGGCATCTTGTTGGTCTTTATCAATGTCTTTTTCGGAGCAAACGCAGAGATATTTGAAGTGGTCATTTTTGTGTCTCGACCAATCATTCTTTATTTGCTTTAATAGTGCCAATGATGGAACTAAAACCAAGGTGGTTTCAGGATTGAGTTTTTCCTTTATCCACAATGATGTTAACGACTTACCTGCTCCACAAGGTAAAATAAGTTGTCCTCTTTCGTTCGTTCTAAAGTGTTCAAGAACCTTTGTAATTGCTATTTCTTGGTGTGGCTGTGGAGAGTACTTCTCTAACTCTTTTGGTTGATTTCCTTTGGCTAAAAGAAAAATATTTTCGAAAATATCTTCTTCAATAGAAATTAACTCATCAAATGCAATTAGTTCAAATTTTTGTTCAAAGCTTTTTGCAACTTGGGTAATGTCAGAAACATTTGTGAAAACTATAACCTTATCGCAGTTTGTCCCTAATGCAAATACATTGGCAATTTTATCTCCCGACCAACTTAGGCTTTTGGTTTCATCATTTTTAAATTTACACTGTACTGCATAAAATCTCTTTTCATAGTCTTGAAGTAGTATGTCAATTCCGTGGTCTACAGATGGTAGTCGTAATTGTTGTTTAATTTCTAAAGGAACATCATCATAAAACCAAACATTTTCATAGAGTTCTGTTTTTTTCGGTTCTGTTTGGAAATAATACTTTGCAAATACTTCAAATACTTTTCCAGCGAGAGTTTTCTTGGTTGTCGTCTCAGTCTGCGAAGTGTTGAACTGTTCTAATTTAGGTTTCAGGTCAGACCAATTGTCAACTCCGTTTAAAAGTTCTAAAAGTATTTGATTCTCTTTCTGCATTATTCGGTTGTCGGGCGTTGGAAAAATTCAGGCTCTTTTGCTTGCGAAGCGGTCGCCTGTGTGTAGGGGCAAGCAAATGTGCCTGAATGTGCGGTTGGCTTTTTATTTCTGTCGTTCATTTTTTCACTGTTGCTGTCTTTTTACACTGAGCGATAACGGTTTGGGTATTGCCGAAGGCGGGGATTTTTTTGCACAGAACTTCAATAGAAATACCGCAGTTCAAATATTACAGAAAAGTTGATTAGAATTCCTTCAGCCCCGCTTTTGGCAATACCTTGTTAGTGGCAGTGCATTTGATTTAAAGCGTTATAGGCATTATATCCCATTCGCTATTTAACAAACGGTGGATATAACAACGGTCGGCTTGTTTTATCAATTCTTCTTTCTGCTCTTCGGAAAGATTACCTTCAATAATCATTTTAATTTGAATAGTGGTTTTTAGCCCTCCTTCCCCTCTTGCTACTTCTTGCACTAGTTCGGCTGTTACATTCTCTATCTCCCAGTTGTTTTTGCGAGCAATAAAACGGACAGTTCCGACTTTGCACATTGCCAAACCGCTTAAAACAAGTTCTGAGGGTGCTAAACCTAAATCTGTTCCTTTACTTGTGATAGGTTCGTCACCAATAATGGTGTGCTTACCATTAGTGATAATACTTTGGAAGCCTTCTTCAATGTTTTTAATTTTAATTACTGTTGCCATTTTTATATAAATTTAGATTCTAAAAGTTTAATTTTATCAAATATAATAGGAGGATAATATGAATGTGCATCTGCACAAATAGTGCATTTTCCAGTTTTAATATTAATATCGTCATCAAGGTCTTGATAAGGAAAAATATTGAATAATAATTCGTGTTGCAAAAGATTTCTATAAAATAAAATATGTTGTGATTTTGAAGAAATAGTATCAATGCGATTGAATAATTCTTCTGCACTTTTCAAAATACTTAATAATTCTCTTACTCCATCATACATAAGTACATCATCTGTATTATGAATATCTACTTTCATTTGTTCCAAATCATTTAAGAAACATTTTATGGCTCTTTTTCCATACAACAGTTGTTTTCCATTTGCATCAGAAAACTCATAACTGAAATTTTTTATTGTTTCTTGAAAGAAAGAATAAAAAGTCCGTATTTGTTCTGTATTGTGTTGTTGTTCTTCCTTTATATTGTCTTTTTCTATTTGATTTTGCACTATGCCATTTGCTGAAAGTTGAGCTTTTAACGCTAAATATAGAAGTATAGAGCCAATGAGTTGAGAAATAGGATTTGTTATACCGCCAATCGCATCGCCAACAACGCCAAAATTACCAATGCCTGTTTTATTGAGCAATGGAAGTAGTAATGGAAATAAAAATGTTAATAAAATACCAAAAAGCAAGAGCCATTTTGCATTTTTATCAAGACTATTTTTCATTCTTTATTTTTTAAATTGCTTCATTAAAAATTTATGTCTTCGTCCATTATTTCTTTAGTTTATCCTGATAAAGCGATTTTAATTTTGCTAATTTTGGATTTATTACTGCCATACAATAACCAGTTTCGCTATTGCGATTGTAATAGTCTTGGTGATTGGCTTCTGCCTTATGGAAATGTTCAAACATTTTCACTTCTGTTACTATCATATCATCGTAGGCAGATTGAACATCTTCAATGACCTTTAATGCTTGCATTTTTTCATCGTCTGTTCTGTAAAAAATAATGCTACGATATTGTGTTCCTCTATCAGCACCTTGTTTATTTATAGTCGTAGGATTGTGAGTAGTTAAATGGATTTTCACTAAATCTTCAAAGCTAATTTCAGAAGGTAAATAAGTAATTTCAATTACTTCAGCGTGACCAGTAGTTCCAGAACAGACTTCTCTATATGTAGGATTTATAATTTCACCACCACTATAACCACTCTCTACATTTACAACTCCTTTTAATTGCTGAAACATAGCTTCTGTGCACCAAAAACAACCACCACCAAATGTAACTTTTTTCTCATCAGATTTTACTTTTTTCAGAGCAACAGCATTTATGCAAAATCTCAATCCACTTGGCATAGGACCATCTTGAAACACGTGACCTAAATGAGCATCACAAGTGCTACAAGTTGTCTCTATTCGATACATACCAAACGTAACATCTTTGATATAATTGATTGTATTCTCTTTTATCGGCTGTGTAAAACTAGGCCACCCAGTTCCACTTTGAAATTTTTCTTCGCTGTCAAAAAGTACAGTGTTACAACAAACACAGGCATATTTGCCGGGTTCAAACAAATTGCACATTTCGGAGCTATGAGCTCTTTCTGTTCCTTTTTTACGAGTTACGTAAAATTGTTCTTCGGTAAGAAGTGATTTCCATTCCTCTTCCGATTTTTCTATTCTTTGGTCTGGGTTAAGATTGCCATTATTGGCTAATCTTATTACATCTATCCATTTTTGCATATAAAATTTATTTAATTGTTTGTAAAAATTCAATTGCTTTTTCGGTATTCAAATGAAAATCATTGAATACTACTTTTCCTTCTTGGTTTATAAAAATAAACCAAGGAGTTCCTCCTGTTCTATAATGATACATTACTGTTGAAATATTTTGCGTGCTTTCATCTCCTTCATCTTGTCCAAAAGGAATTTCCAACTTATACTGCTTTTGTGTTTCTTTTAGCTTTTCAAAAGTATTTTGATTTTTACCTTCAAACACTGATTGAATAGCAAAGAATTTAATAGCTTGGTTGTTTTTTAATGCAGTGACCATTTGTTGTAACGAAGGCAAGCCTATTTTATGACAGCCAGGACACCAACTTTGAAAACAATACAAAACAATAAACTTTCCTTTAAAATTAGATAATTGTATAGGTTCAGTATCTTTTCCATTTGCATCAATCCATTTAAATTTTTCCAGTTCTGGGGCATCAAATCCCTCTATACCATATTTTTTATTATTCATTTACCATTTTTATTTATAAGTAATTTAAACACAGATTTCGCAAATCTAACATATTCATTTGCTTTTAAGTCAAATACTACCCATTTGTAAATGTTTCCATATGGACACAATGGAGCATTTGTTTCGCTTCCACTACGTAATTCGTATCTATTTGGATCTATATCATATTCTACTTTTCTTATCCTTTTCAATTCAGGTTTCATTGTTCCTTGTTTTGGCTTGGCATTGCCACTAACGTTTTGGCGCTTGGCGCAGTGGCGGATTTCGGAGCACAAAACTGGCAATACACCACAAAAGTTGATGCGAGGTAGAATGTTCAATTAACCACGTCACCCGCCATTGAGCCAAACGCCTGTTATGCGGTCGGCTTTCTATTTCTGTCAGTCGTTTCATTTTCATTTACAGCAATTTGTCCCTGCTTGGATGGGTGGGCATTTTACTGTCCCGTAACTACAATAAACACAACAGTCACCCTGTTTTGGCTTTAATACTTTCTTGCAGTTCTCACACTCGTAAAAGTATTGGCAAGCGTCTGTCGGCATTGTTTCTTCTTTTTTATGTCCGCATTCGGGGCAAGTGATTGTTGATTGTAATACTATGTTCATTTAATTTCTTTCTTTTCAGTTACTGAATAGCCTGTCTTTTCTATGGCTTTTTCTATTTCTTCAATGTCGGTTTGGGCTTGGTCAAATTCAATGATTGCGTTTCCGTTTTCGTATGAAACAGTTGTCTTGATTATGCCTGTCAACTTATTTACTTCAAGGTTTACGTGTTCTTCGCAACCCGAACAAGTCATTCCGTTTATTTTAAATTCTGCTGTATGGATTTTTGATTGGTCAGTTATGATTGTTTTATTTTCTGTCTTTGGAAAGAAAACGTGAGCATAGGTTGGGAAGGCAAGCATAAGTCCTGCAAAAACTGTCACGATACCCAAAAATATCTTTGTCTGAATGAAAGGTGTTTTTTCTGTTGTATCGCAGTTGCAGTCCATTTGTTTTTGTGGTTTCAGTTTTTGATACCAAGCAAATCCAAGCACTAAAACTGTCAAGCCGATTAAATACGGTCTCAAAGGGTCAAGCCAAGAAAAAGCCGAAGCAAGTCCACTTGTCCCTGCCAACAAAGCCAAAACAGGTGTAATGCAGCAAAGTGAAGCCGAAATTGCTGTCAAAAGTCCAAGTCCCGCAAGTTTATTTTCTGATTTCATTTTCTTGTTGTCAATGTCGTTTGGTGTCGTCTTTTAAGCTGCCGCATAACGTTTGTATATCGGAGACGGAGTCTCCTATATACCCTTATTGGTTGTTAAATTTAAGCCTTTTGCCAGGTAGTCCAAAGGACTGATAAGTTTCTCAAAGCCTTTTTTGGTCACATGGGTATACCTTTCGGTCGTCATGCTGCTTTCATGGCCCAGCAAGGTCTGGATGTAGCGCAAATCCGTCCCCCTTTCCAGCAAATGTGTTGCAAAACTATGCCGTAAGGTGTGGGCACTCACTCTTTTACAAATGCCGGCCTGCTTGCTGTATTTATGAATAAATTGGTTTACACTTCGGGGCGAGTACTGCCCTCCCTCTGGCCCTTCAAACAACCATTCCTTTGAATGGTATAATGTGTGATAGTACCGCAGGAAATCCAACGCCAACTTCGAAAGCAAGGTAATGCGATCCTTGCGACCCTTCCCCCCACGGATATAGATCACATTTCTGTCCTCATCTATATCCTGCCACTTTAAATTCAATAGTTCACTAATCCGCAAGCCTGCCGAATAGAGCATAAACATCATACACCGGTGTTTGATGTTTTGGGCACGGCCAAGCATCTTTTGCATTTCGTCTTCAGAAAGAACCGATGGCAAAAATTTATCTTTTATCGGCCGGTCTACATAGTAAAAAGTGCGCGCCCCCTTGTTTACTTGTTCTATATAAAACTTAATGGCATTGATGGCTGTATTTTGAGTCGATACAGAAACCTTTCTTGTCTCCACCAGGTAAATCATATAGCGATCAACAACTTCTTTAGTGATCTCCTGGATAGTGAGTGGCTTTATAAACTCAATGAACTGACGGATCTGATTTTCATACGTTATCCGCGTGCTCTCGCTGTACCTCATCCTGATCAAACATTCGTTATAACCTTCCGGCAGCGGTGTCAGAGTTTTCTTGATGATAGTCTCCGTCAACTTGCGCTCATCAAAAGCAACAGGCACAACAACCTGCAATACGGGGGAAAGGGAGTGAAAGAGAAGATCAAGTGTTGCGGGTGTGTAGCTGACGTACCAACAACCATGGGTTTTGCTAAACAAACAGTTTGGAAAGTTGCGAATAATCCGGTCGGTATGCGGCCCGAATCTGCCGCGAATCGCAATGCAGAACCTATCTTTATGCCAAAGGGGTACCAGTTCGATTGTTTCCAAGCGATAGAATTTACACAAGAATAAACTGGTGGTAGACGCCTAGTCGTATATTAACCGAATAGTTACGTTTATAAACGTTTAAAAACGGATATATTTTTCGGAGACTAACCCCCACTTTATCTTTGCCCCATAACTTTGTTCCTGAGATTCAAGGAAATACTTAAATGCTACGAAAAGCTTAAGTCAGCACGCGAACCAAGATTGTCTGGAGTAGCGAAACCTCCAACTTGGTGCAAAAACTTATAAGAATCACATCCCTCTAGAAAATCCTGGGAGAATTTTCTTTACGGAACTCTATTATTTATCGACAGAAGAAGATTTTATTTCTTCATACTCTACTTCTTCTATTTTTTGGTTCTTATTAACAGAAGCAGATGGCACTGCACATCCACTGGCTCCACAACAACCCGTATTCGTAAATGCCTGAAATAAAAAAAGAGCCGAGATCATTCCAGCAAGTGCATCGCGCGTGGTTACTGCCTGCACCAAAACAAATATTCCAAATACAAGACGTAAAATGCGCACCAGATGCCAATTGGTGAAGAGCGTGCTTTTGATTGAATCCAATGTCATATTAATTTTTTACCTGCTTGCGAAACTGCGATGCCTTTCCAATTAAAAATCCAATCATCAACAACCAGGGGGTACCGTGAAAGATGGCGTCAAACCAATCGAGAGGTTGCATGCCTACCGCCCCTCCTGCAATCCATTTGATCTTACCTAGAATATGTGGTTCCGGAAAAAAGGGAGCAAGGCCCAACGTAAGACACACCATCAATAGAAATTTCCAATCGCCAAAAATCTTCATCCGAAAAAATTTTACTATGTGAAAAATGAATAGGGACTGACCAAAAAGTCAATATCAATTGAAGTGTCATTCCGGGCCTGACCCGGAATCGCGAATTGTGTATACTTCGCTGGATCGCGGCTCAAGGCCGCGATGACAACTTGACTTTTTGGTCTGCCCCCATGAATAAAATCTATTTGCAATTAGTTTTCCGACACAACGGGCTTACCCTTATTAGCCCACTCACTCATCCCACCTGAATAATTCAGAATATTTTTAAAACCATTTTTCGCAAGCAACGAGTAGCCAATAGCAGTGCGGTCACCCGACTGACAATAAACCACCGTAGTTTTATCCTTGCTGATTTTGTTCAGGTTTTCCTGCAGGGTTCCTACAAACACATTATCTGCCTTCGCAATATGTCCGGCTTTGTATTCCGATTCTCCACGCAAGTCAACGATTTGGATGCCGTTGTTCTTGGCCAAAGCATCAAACTCATCAATGGAAATTACTTTAGATGTTTCCAGCTTATTGCCAAGCTCTGTCCAAACAGAAACATTTTCTACATATCCATAAATATTATCCAGCCCTATGCGCATAAGTTTACGGGTGAGGTCATCTAATTGCGCTTCGCTTGCAATCAGCATGAAAGGCTCATCATACTTCAGTAACCAACCCGCCCAGGTTGCGAAGGCATTGTTGCCCTGAATATTGAGACTGCCCGGAATAAACCCGGCTGCGAATTCTGTTTTGGGTCTGGCATCGATCAACTTGATACCTTTATCCATAGCGACCTTAAACTCTTCTTTGCTCAATTTTTTGACTTTAGGAACTTCCGTCAGTAATGGACGATCCACTTTATTAAGCTTCTTCATCATAGCAAAATACTTGGGTGGCTCAGGTTGATCCTCCAATAAATATTTTACAAAACCATTTTCATCTTTGGGATATTGAAAAGCCCAGTTACGCACTTTCTCATAACCAACCGTTGTGCTTGGCACAGCACCCAGGGCCTTGCCACAAGCCGATCCGGCTCCGTGACCCGGCCACACCTGGATATAATCCGGTAGTGCATTGAACTTATTGATCGACTTATACATTTCCTTTGCCCCGGCCTCTTTCGTGCCTGCGAAACCTGCAGCTTTCTCTAATAAATCCGGGCGACCTACATCACCAACAAAGACAAAGTCACCAGTAAATAACATCACGGGTTCATTGCTGGCAGGATGATCTGTTAATAGGAAACTGATACTTTCCGGAGTGTGTCCTGGCGTGTGCATTACTTTTAAAGTAAGATTACCTACCTTAATTACACTTCCATCCTTTAAACCAATGTGTGGGAACTCATATAACCAGCCTTCGCCTCCTTCATCCGACAAATACATTTGAGCCCCGGTTAGTTTTGCCAACTCGCGCGAACCCGTTAAAAAATCAGCGTGAATGTGAGTCTCTGTAATATGGGTGATTTTGAGGTTATTCAGTTTTGCTATTTCGAGATAAGTATCCACATCCCGTTTAGCATCTATCACAATTGACTCACCGGTTTTCTGACATCCAATGAGGTAACTTGCCTGGGCTAACGTCTTGTCGTAAATGTGTTGGAAAAACATAGTTGTTAATTTTTAGGTGGTGAAAGTGTTCCTTTTTTTATTCCCCCCATGGGGATTTCAAATTGTCATACAAAGATATATCATCCTGGGACTCGACTTCGGTGATTTAAGTTACACAAGCAGAAAATAGTCAAAAAAGACAGGGTTTTATGTCCACTAATTTAAGAGATTGGAACCATAATCCATGTGACTGATGTTACAGTCAAACTGAAGATGTCTTGCGAACTTTGCACTATTAATTATTTACTATGGCAACTGTACAACTAACAACCGAAGATTTTAAAGAAAAAGTGCTGGATTATACCACCCAGGAAGAATGGAACTATCAAGGCACACTACCGGCTATTATCGACTTCTATGCCGATTGGTGTGGACCCTGCAAAATGGTAGCTCCTATTCTGGAAGAATTGGCGAAAGAATATGAAGGTAAACTGGTGATCTATAAAGTGGATACTGAAAAAGAACAGGAATTATCTTCTGTATTTGGAATTCGAAGCATTCCTACTTTTCTTTTTATACCCATGAAAGGAAAACCCATGTTGCAACCCGGAGCGCTACCTAAAAATACGTTTAAGCAAGTCATCGAGGAACATCTTTTAGTTGGTGAAAAGCAAGAAACTCCACCAGTCAGTTAACCTAAAAAAGTCATTAGACTTTTTTGCACTCCGTGAGGACGATTGAAAATAAACAACCTGGCATTCTCAATTGAAGTAATCCGTTCATTCATTTTCAATGGCTGACCAAAAAGTCAAAAAAAATATCTGTCATTTCAGGCTTGACCCAGAATACCGTTCAGTGCGTATTCAACGAGATCGCGGCTCAAGGCCGCGATGACAGATTGACTTTTGGTCAGCCCGCATCGGCCCGTAGAGTATAACTCACTTCGAAGCAACAAGTCGAACAACACTGGCAGGCCCTGAGTGGAAAGGGCCTTCTTTTAATTCCGTTGTTACTTCCTCCAATACATCAATTTGTAACCCCTCAAAATCAGTTTGCAGATCTGCCGTGGAATAAAGTAATGCCGGATCTTTTGGTCCTCCAGAATTATACTTGGTTTGATTTTTTGAAAAGGCTTCAAGAAAAAGCTTCCCCCCTGCTTTCAAACTTTTAACACATTGCTGATGAAGATGCGTGCGCGCAGTTTCCGGCAAATGCGAATAGATCAATGCAACCGCATCAAATGTATCTGCCGGTAATTGAATCTGACTAAGATCCTGAGTGTGATACTCGACCGAGGTTATTCCCAACGTATGCGCCTGATGGAGCGTTTTTATTCTGGCTACCTCACTAAAATCATAAGCCGTCACCTTCCAACCCAATTTAGCTGCATACAATGCATTACGACCTTCTCCTTCGGCAGGTAGTAGCAAATGACCTGGTTTCAATTTTGAAATGTGCGTTTTGAAAAATTCATTGGGTTGAAACCCATAGGTGCTTTCGTTAGCTGTATACCGCTCGTTCCAGAATTCTTTCATCAGATAAAGTCGTAATCATAGCCTTCCAATTGCGACAATAAAGTGCTGGGCGCATCGGTAGCAGTAATTCGTCCTTCCACCCTGGGTGCAACGGGTGAAAATTTAGCCAGGTATTCCCGCATGATTTCGTGTAAGGTACCATCCACATTGTGAGCCCCGGAAACATTTTCAATCCGACATAGAACTTCTTCCGGATCACCCTCACGTTCGCAGGCAACAACCGTATACGATTTCTCAAGGTCAATCGGCTTTCCCTTTACCTTCATCGAATTAACCCGCTTACCCAATTCTTTATGAACTGTAAAATTTACCTCCATCCCTTTAAATCGAATTACCCAACCACCAAATCGCTTGGCAGGATCACTAGCGAATACATTATGTAATTCCTTTTCCATCCAATTCCAGATTTGTTTTCCGGTTACGGATGCCTGTCGCGCGTTGGAATCTACAGGCAGCATACTCCACAAAAAATCATTGGTGATTTCTGCATATCCTTTCTCCTTATCGGGAACCAGAGGCGGGCAAAAACGAAACCCATTGGAAAGTGCGATATCGGGTTTCAGTTTCCACATCAACGCATCGGTGATCATATTGTCTATCGGATTCTCGATCACGTAATACCGTACCAATGTATTTTTTGTTCGGCCAATAACTTTGTCAAGCTCTTCACGATAAGGTTCGCGGGCTTCTTTCACCAGCACCTCCATCTCGGCATCGGGTTTATATCTATCCGGATCTACATCCAGCAAGGCATAATGCTGATCTTTGATGACTCCATCCTCCACAACAAAATCCAGCTTCGAAATAAAAGAACCAAAAGCACCTGGTTCAGTTACCTTCGAATACTTTCCTTCAATGGGTTTGCGTACTCGTTCATGTGTATCGGCACCAAGAATATAATCGGCCCCTTCTACATACGGTTTGTTTGCCAAATCTACTTGTTGGGCTAAACCCATGTGGGTAATCAAAAAAACCATGCTGCACTTTTCGTAATCACGCAACAGGCGAATATACTTGGCAACGTTTAACTCTGGTTTTGTAAAGGTAATTCCATAGCTATAAGCCGGTGATTGCCGTTTGGGCGTAAGCGGATCGTTATACCCGATAAACCCAATCTTGATACCGCCAATCATTTTCGTCCAATACGGTTGAAAAATTAAATCACCATTAAATTCATCTTTCGTATCGTGAAACATATTGGCGCAAATCTTAGTTGCCTCGTACGCGCCAAGATCTTTCTGCATCATTTCCTTTCCGTACACCACCTCCCAATTGCCTGGTAAAATCAGATCGTAGCCGATGTTGTTCATTAACGGCACAATGGCTGCTCCTTTTGAAAGCGCTGCCACACCACCACCCTGAAAGCAATCGCCCGCATCGAGAATAATTGTGTTCTCAGGATTTTCTGCTTTTAAAGTATGAAGCATGGTTTTTAGCACAGCCATACCACCGCGCTTTTTATAGACAGGCTTTCCGTTTTCCAGAAAAAACTCATCATGTGTTAAAATTTGCGCATGTATATCAGCTGTATACAAAATGGTGAACCGCGAAGCTTTTCCGTCTTTCACGGACTGACTCTCCTTCATTTCCCTCAGGTGCTCATCCTCAGGGGTTGAGACTGCACCTGCTACGGTGGTTCCTATCATAGAAAGCCCACCGGTAAGCAAGGCTGCAGATTTAAGAAAATCTCTGCGCGAGGAAGGGGAATTACAAGTACCGCACCCGCAATCTGTTTGATGAACTTTATCCATAATTCTATAAGGTAATTTCAGAAAGATAGTCAGAAACGCAATCGCTTTCTGTGATCTATGTCACATAATGACTTGACAAATAACCAGACTGTTCCAACCGGAGATCGTGGAAATCAAACCTCCTTTTCGTTAAACCTTTTGTCGTAGCTGACAAAGAAATTAATGTAAATGCTGCGTGACAATCGCATGGTTACCGGAAACAATAGTAAGGCCGCGGAAATGATAGTAATCATGTACGCTTCCGTGGGTGGATTAAAAAGTACACGCAAAGCAACATACACCGTAGTAAATAGAGCCACCTGCAATGCATAGCTAACATACATGGCCCCGGAATAGAAATAAGGTTCCAACATAAACCGCTGCCCACAGTGAGCGCATTTCTCCGGCATTTCGGTAAAATGCTTCATGTTGTATGCGCCCGAAGTAAACAGATCGCCTTCATGACATCTTGGACATTTCTGCAAAATCATGCTATAAAGACGACTTCCTTTTCCGATCATCGCTGTTTGCTTATCGGGTAAATTATTTGTTGCCAGAACGTTTTAGGAAACTGCTCATCGCCATCAAAGCCCAACTTTTCATCTCTTCCATTTTTTGGAATGTAGGCGGTTTTAAAAAGGTAATCCCAAATACTGAGACTAATGCCATAATTAACTCCATATTGATTAGGAAGTGTTCTAGCATGATGCCATATGTGCATGGCCGGATTATTCAATAAATATTTTAACGGACCATAAGTGATATAAAGATTGGAATGATTCAAATGCCCGATCGCTACCGAAATAATATGAATGATGAAAAAATCCTGCAAACCAAAGCCAATCATAGCCAACGGAATATATTGAATGGATTTATAGATGATTGTTTCCATCCAATGGAACCGCAGATGCGCAGCGAAGCCCATTTCCTCAACGGAATGATGTACTTTATGAAATTCCCACAACCAGGGAACCCGGTGCAGAAGCCGATGTATGTTCCACTGAATGAAATCTGCGATCACAAACATGGTTAATAATTGCGTCCATGCCGGCCAACGTTGAATCTGAATGGCTACCACGTTCTTAACTCCAAACCATGCAAGAAAGTCGTTGAAGAGATTGACCCCGATATTTGAAATCGCATTGTAGCCGATCAGCGAAAACAAAAAGAAATTGAAAAACATGTAAAAGGCATCCAGCCAGAAATCCTTTCTGAAAACCGATTGGCCTTTGCGCCAGGGAACAATGATTTCCAGCAACCATACAAATAGCGAAAGCCCCACCAACCACCAGAAGTAATTGTGCCAGCCCGGATAAGCTACTTCGTTTACCAGGTAGTTCCAGTAGCCCGTATAAGAGTCAACAAAAATTTTCCAATACTCAGCCATACTTACTCACTATTTTGAATCGTATACTTTGTTGCCCTTATTTAACCACACACCCCACGTCTTGTTATAAGCATGTACATTTTTTGTTTCTTGTCCATCCGTGTCAACTACTGGGTTTTCCTGATTCACCCATTCAAAAATACCTCCGTATAGATTCGATACATTGCTAAACCCAGCCGCCTTCATTTTTTCAGCAATTTTTTCACTTCTATATCCGACTGAACAGTAGACTATTATTTTACTGTTCTTTTCAAGCCTTGAAACATTTTCTAACTTAAATTTTTCATACCCAACAAAAACTGCCGCAGCCAGATGACTCACCTTATACTCAGCTTCTTCGCGGGCATCAAGAAAAATTACATCTTTCATCTTTATCGCTTCAGGTACAGAAACCTCTGGCACATTATGCGAAAGCAACGTTTTTAAGGTTAGATTAAATGCACCGTTCTGAACCTGCCCTTGAGCACTCCAAAAATTAAACATCATTAAAAATAGGACTGTGTATTTCATTCTACTTTATGATTGCCTTGCCTGATTGAGCCCACGATCTGATTCCGCCCCGCAGGTCATAAATCTCTTTAAAGCCCAAATCTTTTAAAACTCCAACAGCTGCATTGCTGCGTACGCCCGATGCACAATATACAAACACAGGCTTAGTTTTAACCAGCTTGTTGGCACGAGCTTTAAAATCTTTTGCATAATAATCTAATTCTATAGCCCCGGTTATATGTCCACTGCCATATTCAGCGGACGTGCGAACATCCAACAGTATCGGACCTTTTGTTGCTTTCAGTTTTGTATCAAAAGCCTGAGCATCCAATTGCTTCACGGTTTGTGCCTGGGTAAATAAACTCGCTGTAAGCAGTAACGAAAAAAGAATGAAAAGTGTCTTTCTCATAAACATGTATTAAAGACAAAGTTCGGAATAATACGCAATTTCCTTTGTGATAAATGTTACATGAGCAAGGTCATCTTATTCGAGTCAAATACTGGTGTTTAAATGTATGACAACAATCATACAATCTGTGTAAACCTTATCACTAACCAACGAGTCTAAGCACTGTAATTTTACTAATAGTGTAAAACAATAAATTTTATGAAAAAGCAACTTTCAATTTTGTTGATCATGTTGATTGCGATTTCGCTACCTGCACAGGATACACAGCAAGACCGTGATCAGACCCGCTTACAGGAACACCTAATGTTTCAAGATGGAAAAATGTATCAAATCAGAAATCAAGAGCAAATTCAATTACAGACACAATTAAAACTTCAAAACGGATGTCTTGTAAATCCTGATGGAAGCTATCAACTCCAAAATCAAAAGCAATTGCGATTGAAAAATGGAGAATGTCTTGATTTAGATGGTAACCGTTATAAGTCACAACAAGAATTTAATCAGCGCATGCAGACACGCACACAAGCCATGGCGCAGGAACATTTCAAGTTACAAAATGGCCAGATGCTACGAATGCAAAATCAGGAGCAAACACAGCTTCAAGAGCAGTACAAGCTAAAAAATGGAATGACCGTTAACCCTGATGGAAGCGTGCAGAAAAAAAATGGTGACCGATTCAAATTACAAAACGGTGAATGTCTTGATATGAATGGCAATCGTTACCAGAATGAAGACCGATACCGGGATAAAATGGAGCAGCGTATGATGGGCCGGCCTGACAAAGGAAAAGATCAAATGAAGGGCAACAAATCTGATAAAGGAAAAGGTAATGGTAAACATTAATTAAAGCAGGGCTGCACCCGCCAACGGGCGCAGCCTTACTTCTGCGCTATGAAAGCCTTTTTTTCATATTCACTTTTACTCTCAGTGATAATAAGTTGGATGCCGGCAATTGTACTCGCACAATCCATAAAATTCATGTACGATTCAACGGGAGAAAAATCACAAGTCAGACTTAGCTTGAGGTACACCAGTGATTACTTTTATATGGGGCGATCCGATTCTGCCATAGCACCTTACCTATCACCGGCCATCACCTATTATCACAAATCAGGATTCTTCTTTCATAGCTCTCTATCCTATCTTACGGCTAAAGGTGAAGGGCGAATAGATATGATGATGCTTACTGGTGGGTACGATTATTACCGCAATGACCTGACGATGGGAGTTTCTCTTTCACAATTCTCTTTCAGTAATGAAAGCTATAACGTATTTGCCGAAATGAGTACATACCTTAATGGGTACGCAGGATATGATTTTCGTTGGCTTAACATGTATGTAGACGCAAGTCTTGGTTTTAGTGGAAGTACTGATGTGTTTTTAGGCGCTGAATTAAATAGAACCTTCTACTTGTTAAACTATAAGCTACTAATCACACCGTCTGTTTATATAAATGCGGGCTCGCAAGAATATTACAGTCAGTATTATACAAATCGCAGTACGCAAACAGGTGCCGGAAAAGGGAAAGGAAAGCCTCAACAACCTACGCCAACTCAGAATTCACAAACTCTGGCGTCAACTAAGTTTCAATTACTGGATTATGAAGCCGGTTTGAATCTTACTTACAAAATTCAAAAAATCCGGCTCTTTGGTATTGGTACATGGACCTTCCCGGTAAACCCAGCCTCCATCGTTACAGATACTGGCGAATATGAAGAAGAGTTAACAAATGGATTCTTCTGGTCAACCGGTGTTCGGGTAATCTTCTAAACTCTAAAAATAATAATCCATCATCACCGACAGGTGGTGCATGTCTACTTTATTGTGATAGTAGGATGGTTGTGCTTCTATCGTCTTATCCAGATTTCCCTTGTATACATAGAGCACTTCAAGATTTAAGCCGCGCAGGAATCCCTGAAAGCGATACCGCGATCGCGCATTGAATTGATAATAGGAAGGCATCGTGTACTTATTAAGCCGGGCATCATTCACTGAAGGCATCCAATACATACCGGCTGCTGCCAGCAATTCAAAATGTTTTCCTTTACCTAAAAACCGTGTGTGTTGCAAAGTTGTAGCATGCACATCCCCCGATCCTTCATTGCGTTCACGCTGCATAAATGTATAGAAGGGTTCTACGCCCCACTCGCGTGGAAACAGAAAACGACCGTGACTTGTAGTGCGGGTATAGTTCAGAAACCATTCTTCACCTTTGCGATTTGTAAATCCTACCCGGCTACTGAACGTGTGCGATTGTTCGTCTTTGGTAATGTATTGCCTTTCAACAGCAAGCGTATCGTTATACAATGATTGTTGCCAGGCATATTGAAAGCCTGCCATGAGCGTACGATCTTCCCATTTCTTTTTGTATTCAATCTTATTCAACGACATATTAAAAAGACGATCTGCATAATAATTCCATAGCTGATACTCCAAACCAGTAACGGGTTTCAAGGTTACATTGGCAATGGCTATTCCATTACTCTTCGTGTGCTCTGTATAATCTGCTTTGTTGCCATTAACCGCGCGGCCATTCGGATAAACAAGTGACTTTCCAATATCAAACCATTGAATGGTGGAGCGTGGTGAAGTGCGCCAGAGCCAGCCACCTTTCAACAATATTTTCTTTGACTCACTCCATTCAGCCCATACTCCTTCCTGTAAGTTGGGTCGCATCCTACCATCCTGAAGATTGATCATGGGAGTCTTTAAATGAAACTTACCAACCTGTATAAACGATTTATTCTTTTCTGAGAAATAATAGCGTAGATAAAGATCCTCAAGACGATCAAGATCCTGATGATTATCCGGATTGGAAATATCAAACAAGCCAAGTTCATAGCGATTGGCAAAAGGAGGTGACGGAGCTAACGAAGAAGAAGCGAGGTTATAAATAATAAACCCCGACATCCCCACCTGAAATCCTTTTATAATGGGTGAATAATATCCTAACCCACCGCCAACACCCCAGGCATAATAATCCGGAAAATCTCCATGATTGGTCGTTGCCATAAAAAAATTACGAATGTGTCCTTCAAAGGTTCCTGTGTTGTGTAGAATATTGATAAGGCTGTCATTTTCTAAACAACGCTTGTCAAGCAACACGCGCTTGGCCGACCAATTGGGATCATGCTGTTGGGCATAAGAAAAAATACTTCCTACCACCAGTACACCGGCTAATAATATTCTCGTGACAAATTTCATCTGATTACTTCGTGCCTGCTTTTCGTTTTTCCTGAATGGGCTTAAAGGGGCCGAACTTGTGTTGCGTTTCATCAAAGCCATCCGCATAGGGACCAAAGGGATGGTCAAGCGGTTTTTTGGAAATATCGGGCC
>JALHRJ010000060.1 GCA_022841475.1 Cyclobacteriaceae bacterium
GCATCATCCGAACGATAGACACCCGGAGCTTCGGTATTTTCAATGATCGCCCAGATACGATTTGTATTTACAGGCGAAACGGTAACCCCAATAATTCCATTCATGCCTTTAGGCATACCCGGTTTATCTGATAAATTCTCCCACGTATCACCGCCATCGGTGCTCTTCCATAATTTTGAATCCGGCCCACCGCTATCCATACGGTAGCCGTTGCGTTTCATATTCCAGGTAGCGGCATAAATGATGCGTGGATTTCCTGGATCAAAAATCAAATCACCCGCGCCCGCAATATCGTTGATGTATAAAATTCTTTTCCAGGTCTGGCCGCCATCCATGCTGCGGTATACTCCGCGCATTTCATTTGACTTCCATAGGTTTCCCATGGCTGCGACATAAACTACCTCTGGATTTTTAGGATGAATCCGAATTCTCGAGATATGTCTTGAATCGGAAAGGCCGATATGCTTCCAGCTCGCCCCTGCATCGGTTGATTTCCAAACGCCCCAACCGCTGGACACATTGTTGCGCAATGTCTGTTCGCCTTCGCCAACATAAATTACATTAGGATCACTTTCAGCAACCGCCACTGCTCCAATCGTACCTCCAAAATATGCATCAGTAAGGTTAGACCAGGTTTGCCCCACATCCTTAGTGCGCCAAACGCCACCGCCCACTGCTCCGAAGTAATATAAGTTCGGATTGCCCGGCACACCTGTTACGGTAGAAGATCTTCCGCCCCGAAAAGGGCCTAGTTCGCGCCAGCGAATGCCAGAATAGAGTGATTGATCGAAAGATGGAGTGCTTACAGTTGCAACTGGCTTCTTTTGAGCTGGTAATCCAAAGACAATTAATAATGCGAGAAGGAGTAAAAGGGGGCGCATATTGTTTTATTTAATCTCCCGAATTACTTAAAAAATCTCACGCTTTCGGTGCACAATTATGCAGGCGGCAATCCTTTATATGGAGGTCTGGTTAAGGATATGTATTACCCGCCACATGCTGTAATTTCAATCTGTTGACTTATATTTATAGGATGGACAGCCACACTTTAGTATCAGAATTTTTCCTCTTCCGGTTATTGATCAACACCGCCTTTATGGTACTGGTGGTAAGGGTCATCTACTTCAAGACCTATCACAAAAGTGATCTGTTCTTCACCTTCTTTCTCCTAAACTTCATTGTGTTTCTGTTGTCATACATGTTGGAACAAGCCAAAGCTTTCAATTCTTTAAGTAGCGCCTTCGGACTACTCGCAGCGTTCTCACTACTCAGGTTTAGAACCGAAACGCTGACTACCAAAGACATGACCTACCTGTTCATCATGATGGCGGTGGGATTGATTAATTCGGTTATGAAGGGATCGTACCTTGAAATCTCCGGAATCAACATAATGATTGCAGCCGTGGTATGGGCCGTTGACGGAAATCAGCTCATGCGTAATCAAAAGATAAAAATTGTAGAGTACGATAAAATTGAGAATATAAAACCCGGGCAACATCAACAATTGCTTAGCGACTTAAAGGAACGCACCGGACTGGATATTAAAAAGACTACCATTGAGCAAATTGATTTGGTGAAGAATAGAGCCATCATCAAAATTTATTATTACTAAAGTCATGAAAAAGTATTTGGGTCTGATTGCCGGATGCTGCATGCTTGCCTTTGCCAGTCATGCGCAGAAAAAGACAGAAGTGCCTCCTCTTTTTGTTGATCAACAGCCATTGACATTGAGTATGAATTTTTCAATTAAGGAGGTTAAGAAGAACACGGTGGATAGTGTGTACTTCCCTTCTACACTCAAATTCAAAAATGCCGAAGGCGCCTGGGATTCACTCGCCATAAGAATTCGTGCCCGTGGAAATTTCCGGAGAGCGAATTGCTTTTTTCCACCCATCCGAATGAAAATGAAAAAGGGCGATGCTGAAAAAACCATCTTTGCAGGAAATAAAGACTTCAAACTGGTATTGCCTTGTCAGACATCAAAGTCTGGGAGCGACTTGATCATGAAGGAATATCTTGCCTACAAATTATTGGAACCGCTTACGCCCTATTACTTTCACACGCGGTTAGCGGATATTACGCTTACCGATCGAAGCGGAAAACCAAAAACGTATACCATCAAAGGCTTTTTGATTGAAGATGATGATTTGATCGCGCACCGCTTTCACGGAAAAGTTATTGAGCAGCAAATTCATCCGATGATGCTCAATGATACATCCTCCGTTGTTAATGATTTGTTTCAGTATCTGGTTGCCAATACCGATTGGTCAAGCGCCATGCAACACAATATGAAAGTAATTCAGTTGGAGCCCAATAAGAAAATTCCCCTTGCCTATGACTTTGATATGTCAGGTCTCGTAAATGCTCCCTACGCAACGGTAAACGAAAGCCTACCTATTAGTAGCGTACAGGAACGACTGTATCGTGGCTTTTGTCGCAATGAAGCCACCGTACAATATGTGCGCTCAGAATATCTGCGGCTTGAACCGGAACTCATGAAAATTGTCAGTGACCACCAGGCTTACTTTAGTTCAGGTGATTACAATGGTATCAAAAAATTTGTTGAGGAGTTTTTTGGAGTACTTAAAAATGATAAACGATTCAAGGAAGATATTATTTCTGGGTGTCGTAGCAAATGATCTGCTAAGATAAAAGCAAAAAAAGAGGCTGTCTCCTAAGTAAATTTAAAATGAAATGAGATTCCGGCCCTTGAGCCTGAATTTCATTCTACCTCACAAATCTGGGATCGTCAGGCCTGAGGCTTGACGATGACCGGACGACTTTTGAGACAGCCTCTTTTTGCTTCGTGATATACATTAATTGTTGATCTCCGTATTTTTTCTTTCGGTTATCACCGCAGGTAAATTTTTCTCTTTAAACATACGGTTGTAGTTGTTGATGTCTTTCTGTATCAACTCAACCAATTGAAGTTTATATTTCGCCCAGTCGGCCTGAACATCGCGGGCCCGGTCTTGTGCTCCTTTGGTTAACCGGGGATCGTGGGTATCCGCAACACTTCGAAGTTGGAGAAACTCTGAGTTTAATTTGTTTGGAAAGTTGATTACATCCTGAAAGTTTTTGGAGCGTGGCTCAATCAGATTGGACTCCCACTGATCTATTTTTTTAATCAACTCTTTTCCGGTCTGAACCAGGTCTTTAGCCGTTGGGTCGTTCTTCAGCGATTCATTCAGGGTCTCAATTTGCTTCTTCACCTGCCGCATATTGTTTACCGATTTATGAACGTCTTCAAATTGCTCTCCGGCTTGCTTCAAAAACTCTTGTTGGGCAGCCCACTCCGCAGCTGATGCTGTTATTTTGGGATCAGAAATAATTTCTAAATCTGTTTCAGAAGACTGGCCTTTGTAAGTAACGCGAGCTTTGTATTTTCCGGGTGCAACCCGGTGACCACTGTGGTCACCCATCACAAATACTCCGGGCACTCCCATCAAACCTTCGGTGCGAAAATCCCAGGCGAATCGATTTACGCCAGCTTCGGCAGGAATAGTTTGCTTCGGTGCGGGGCCACCTGGCCACGGCTTGAAGGTTTCATCTTTTTGGTTTGAATAGGAACGAACTATTTTACCACCATTATCTAAAATGTCAAGCGTAACTTTATTGGTATCTGCTTTCTCTTTCAAATAATAATCTAAGATTACTCCATTCTCTGGATTGCGACCTAATCCGGGGATGTCACCAAAGTATGCCGGAATTGTTACCGATGACAACCGATAGGTTGGCTTAGGCGAATAGACCTTCACTGTAGCATTAAAAATCCCTTTCGATTGTTGAATCGCAGCGAGGTCATCTAATATCCAGAACGAACGACCCGCTGTTGCCGCAACCAGATCATTGTCCTTTATAATCATGTCGGTTACCGGAACAATTGGAAGATTTAATTGAAATTTTGTGAACGAAGATCCGCCATTCGATGAAATGTAAAATCCACGTTCCGAACCGGCATACAATAAGTCTTTCACTTTTTTGTCTTCACGAATTACTTTGATAAAATCATCAGCCTCTATACCGTTGCCAATCTTTATCCATGATTTACCATAGTCTGTTGATTTAAAAGTGTAGTTAGTGAAGTCATTAAACTTATAGCGCGACATCGTAATATAAACGGTAGCCTTATCGTGCTGCGAAACTTCAATGGAATGAACCATGCCTTCGGGCATACCTGAAGGCGTAACGTTGTTCCATGATTTGCCACCATCTTTTGTAAGCTGCACCAGACCGCAATCACTACCTGTATAAATCACCCCTTGCTCATGCGTTGATTCTACTACATAATAAATGGTATTATAATTTTCGCCACCCGCGCCTTCATTGGTGATTGGCCCGCCACTGGTATTTTGCTTGGTAGTATCATTACGGGTAAGGTCCGGACTGATTACTTCCCAACTCATTCCACCATCTACAGTCTTGAACAAAACATTACCAGCATGGTAAATTACTTTCGCATCATGCGGTGAGTTGATTAAAGGCGCATTCCAATTGAAACGATATTTCATTTGTCGCGGCTTGAAGCCAAGATTCGTTGCCGGATATTCCTGAATATCTTTTACCTCACCGGTGCGGGTATCTTTTACATCAATGATTCCCTGGTAACAGCCACCATACAATAACTCCGGATTATTTGGATCATTGAACGCAACCCAGGCACTTTCGCAACCCGGGCCATCAAACCAATCTTTTTCTGTAATGCCGTAGCTACCGTTTCGACTTGGTATTGCTACTGATGAGTTATCCTGCTGGCCACCATACACCCAGTATGGAAAACGGTTATCCACATTTACGCGATAAAATTGTGCAGTAGCCTGATTATTCAATGGCGACCATGAGCGACCGGTATTAAAACTTATCTCTCCGCCACCATCATCAGCTAATGCAAGGTTGTTCGTGTTTTTCGGATTGATCCATAAATCATGGGTATCACCATGACCTACACGAATAGTTGAAAAAGTTTTTCCGCCATCAATGGATCGTGTCATAGGTGCATTGAGTACATACACTACATCCGCATTTACTGGATCTGCATATACTTCCATATAATACCAAGAACGAGCTGTGATGGTATGATCGCTGGACATTTGATTCCACTTCTTGCCGCCATCATCAGAACGGTACAATCCCGCTTTTGATTTTTCTGATTCGATGATTGCATAAACCCGATTTGGATTTGCGCGTGAAACTGTGACTCCTATCTTACCCATTTCCTTTGGCAAGCCATCGATAATTTTATGCCACGTTTCACCGCCATCAGTTGATTTCCAAATGGCACAGCCGGGACCACCACTTTCTACTTTCCAGGGATAACGTCTGTGTTGCCAGGTAGCTGCATAAAGAATCCGGGGGTTTGTCATATCCATGCTCAAGGCAGAAACGCCTGTATTCTCATCTACATATAATGTTTTTTTCCAGGTGGTTCCACCATCTATCGATTTATAAACTCCACGATCCTGACTGGGGCCATGTAAAGCACCTTGTGCGCCTACTAAAACTATATCCGGATTGGCAGGGTGAACGGCAATCTCAGAAATATGTCTTGTCTTTTCCAAGCCAACATTTTTCCAGGTCTTGCCAGCATCCGTAGATTTATAAACACCATCACCATACGAAGTCATTACACCACGCACAGCATGTTCGCCCGACCCAACGTAAATTACATTCGGGTCACTTTCGCAGATGGCGATGTCACCAATGGAACCGACTTTAAGAAAACCATCAGAAATATTTTTCCAGGTAATGCCGGCATCATCCGTTTTGGCAATTCCTCCTCCGGTATACCCCACATAATAAACATTGTCATCTTGCGGAATACCCGCAATCGCGTTGGCCCGGCCCCCACGAAAGGGACCAATGTTCCGCCATTTAAGTCCTTTAAAATTGGATGCATCAAACGTAGATGCAGGTTGAACCTCAGCTTTTGGTTTTGATTTTTGGGCAATTGCCAGCGGGCCAAAGCACACGGTAAATGCCAATACTAGATAAAATAGTTTTCTCATAAGAGGGTTAAGTTACAACTACAGATTTAACCAAATCCCTGAAAAGAAACTACTTAAATTATGTATCCGGTTAACGGTTTTTTAATTCACGAATAGCTTTAGAGAAAGCAACTTTGATGGCATGCCCATTTGCGTGATGTTGATTCTTAACCACCCAGCGCCCATTAACCAAGGTTCCTGAAATGCGGCTGGAGTCAGAAGTAAAAACAAGCGTAGCCAATCTGTTTTTCTCAGAAGTGTCGGCAACCAAATGCGATTGTGAATTATAGATGACTGCATCCAAGGGTTGACCTACGGCAAAATGATTTTTTAAGTTGACTCCCATCGCTTTTCGTCCGGACTCTATTTCTTCATTTACCATATAGGCGGCTGCATCGCCTTCAAATGTATTTCGTTGATTAGACACCAACCGTTGCCGGTAGTCAATCATCCGGAATTCCTCCATGGGGTTTAGCCCAATGTGACTATCCGTGCCAATACACCAACGACCCCCCAGCTTCACATACTCGCGCATACGAAAAATTCCATCACCCAAATTCCCTTCAGTCGATGGACACAACACTACATTCGCGCCTGACTGTGCCAATGCTTTGATTTCTTCATCATCAAGGTGGGTGGAGTGTACTAAATTAAAACGATTGTTTACTTCAAGATTATCCAACACCCATTGCATGGGCCGTTTGTTACAATACGCTAAACAATCCGTAATCTCCTTTTTTTGTTCGGCCACATGAAGATGAAATGGCAACTCTTTTGGTCCCTGATTAAAGGTTGTCTTAATATCATTAAGATCAACTGCACGCAGCGAGTGCACACTAAACCCTAAAGATGCATTAGCATAATTTCTAATTATTTCTTTCGAAGCTTCAAGCAGTTTAAAATATTCATCTGATGTTTTTGAAATAAATCTTCGCTGACGTGGTTGTGGATCCAATCCAAAGCCGCCTTTCTGATAGAAGACCGGTATCAACGTAATTTTTATTCCTGCTCTTACAGCGGCAGCAATCATCCGCTCGCCAATTTCAGCAAGGTTATTATAGTGCTTGCCATCTTTGTCGTGATGCAGATAATGAAACTCGGCTACATGGGTATAACCCACGCGCACCATTTCAGCATATAACATGGTGGCGATGGCTTCAATCTGATCAGGATCTACCGAAAGGGCACATTGATACATCGCCTCGCGCCAGGTCCAGAAATCATCGGAAGTTCCGGCCGGATGATTCTCGGCCAAACCTGCCATGGCATATTGGAATGCATGCGAGTGTGCGTTTTGAAATCCCGGAAGGGCAAACCCTAAAACCGATTCAACGGCAATAACTTCTGCAGGTGGTTGATTTGACAACCACGTAATCAATCCATTTTTATCAACACCCACATAAGCGGGCGAAAGCCAACCTTCTTTTTGCAGAATAGAATCAAAGCGGAAGTATTTAATTCCCTCACTCTTACTCCTCTCCCCGGGGAGAGGGGTGTCCGAGGAACGAGGACGGGGTGAGGGACTATGCTCTTCCATCTTACTTTCTTTGATTTGCAGTCTCTTGGATCGAGTTTAATACCTCTCTCATATTACTAATAACCTGATCATTTGTAAACCGAATTATTTTAATTCCAAGTTCAGCGAGATATTCAGAACGTTGCTGATCATACTTACTTTGATCAACACTCAGGTGTATCTCTCCATCTACCTCAACACCAAGTCTTGCTGCTTCGCAATAGAAATCGAGTATATACCCTTGCATAGGTTGTTGCCTTCTAAATTTTAAATTACCAAGATTTCTCCCACGCAACTGTTTCCATAAGAGTAGTTCTGCTTCTGTCGGGATCTTCCTCATCTCACGGGCATGACCAAGAATTACTTCTGGAGTCTTGTCCCTACTCCAAACTTCAATCTCTCGATTTATTTCATCTTTGAGTTTAGACATTGTTTTGGTTATTTAGAATCCCTCACCCCGTCCTTCGGACACCCCTCTCCCCGGGGAGAGGGGCCGGGGGTGAGGGACTACATTAATTGCCCAATCAACTTCTCAAAAACACGTTTCAGTAACTCCTGCATTTTGGCAGCCCGGACTTTATCATACTTGGTTTCGGTATTGTCCAGGTAATTTACCTTGGTCATTTCCAATTGCAATGCGTGCCGGTTCTTTATTGGTTTACCATAATAGCGGGTGATATATCCGCCTTTAAAGGGATGATTGTGTGAAACGGAATAGCCGCCCTGCTTCAGTATTTCCAGAGTCGAGTCGATAAAATCCGGTGCCGCAGTAGTACCGTCAGCATCGCCTAATATCAAATCTGGAAATTTATCTTTTTGAACAGTGGGTACTAGTTGCCGGATAGAATGACAATCCCATAATAACACCTTACCAAACTTCTTTCTGCGTTGTCTGAGCAACTCCTTCAACTTGCTATGATAGGGCTGATAGTATAAATCCTTCCTGCGCTTTACTTCAGGCAATTCAACTTCCTGACGCTCGTCCTTGTAAATTGATTCGCCCAAAAATGTAGTTGCCGGACACAAGGGAGTTATTATTCTTCCATCTGTATAAAGCGGCTTGCTGTAGGGATCACGATTTAAGTCAATTACCCAACGACTATAGTTTGCGGTAATCATAGTGATACCCATGGCTGGGGCAAACTCATACAGTGTTTGCACAAACCAATCTGTATCATCAGGCGCTTTAATTAATTTTGGTTTGTACTGATCTTTTATTTCATCCGGAAAGGCGGAGCCACAATGAGGTATGCTGATAATAATAGGTACTTCGTGGGTCGGTTTGTCAATTGAATAAACCATACTATTTCAATTTTTTCTGAGCTTGATCTTTCTGCTGTTGTGCCTCCATTATTGCTAACCGTAGGTTATCAGTTGTCATTTCCAATTGCCTTTTTTGATCTTCCAACAGTCTTATTTTCTCATCATTCTCTGCTTTACAAGCGAATGCTATCTGTTGATTTTCCAAAGCGAGTTTTGCTTGTCGCTTAGCCTCTGCTTGTTGAACAAAAGCATAGACAAATGCAATCAACGTTATGCACGCTAATGCTCCAAATCCAATGGCCATCCATCTATTTCTTGCTACATTACTTTCACTCATACAGAATTATTTTGATTTCAAAGCTTTCAATTGTTCTTCGGCTAAAACACGTTGTACTTCAGCTTGATGTCTTGCTATGTCCGCCATTTTCTGAAACTCGCGAGCCTCCACTTGATGCTGTTCCGCCAGTTTTTCCAATTCCTGCTTTTCCTTTTCACAAACTGCGGTTACTTCATCGATTTGTGATTTCTGTTGAAATGCATACCCCAACGAAGCGAGCGCAACAAATGCCAAGGCGATTATTATAAATTCCTTTTTCATAAGTAAATCAATTTTTCTTTGATCTCTTTTTCTTCTTAGATGTTGTGTCAACAGCAGGTTCCTCTTTGGTCTCACTAACTTTTGCTGGAGCTTCAGTCTGAAGTTTAATCTGATTCTGCAGTTTTGCAATCTCTGCCTTATAAGAAGCAACATCCTTATTACCTGTTCTGGCTTTCAATTGTAAAATCCGTTGAAACGATTCATCAATTCGTTCGGGTTTAATCTCCCCGGAAGCAACAAACTTTCTGATAATGGAATGTACTTTATCCACAGTTCGTTCTTCGCTGCCGGCAATATTGTTTGAAAAGCACATGATATCTACACCCGCATTGATAGCGAGTTTGATACTTTCTTCGAGACCAAAATTTTTGGAAATGGCATGCATCTGCATATCATCTGAAAAAACTACCCCGTTAAAGCCTAAGCGCTTGCGCAGAATACCATCCAGAATTTCTTTCGATAGTGTACCGGGCAAACCCTTCGCATCCAGATTTTTATTGACAATGTGTGAGGTCATCACCGCATCGGTATAGCCGGAATCGATTAGTACCTTATAGGGTTTTAATTCGAGTTCATTCCAGGTATTGGTAACATCGGCTACCCCAAAATGTGTGTCCTCCTTGGAACTGCCATGACCCGGGAAATGCTTTAGTGATGTAATCACGCCATACTTGCGATGTTGCTTTATAACTTCTTTCGCCATCATTACCACGGTGTCTGCATTGGCAGAGTAGGAACGTTCCGGTTTATAAATTACTGAGTTCTCTTTATTGAGCGCAAGATCCACACAGGGTGCAAAATTGACATTGAATCCGAGGCCGGCTAATGTTGCCGCAGTGGCATCCGCATAAAACCTTACAGAATCCAGTGATTTATATTTTCCAAGCATGGCAGCAGATACCGATCTTGTAAAACCATATTTCTCTTTAAGACGATTCACTTTGCCACCTTCCTGATCGATGCAAATAAATAAAGGAATAGAAGCAGCTTTCTGATATGTCCATGTCATATTCTTAACACTGGCAAAAGCATTTGGGCGATTAGGAATATTTTTCTCGAAGAAAATAATTGATCCTACCTTTCCCCTCTTTATTTCCTCCAACACTTTTGCATCCAATTCCGATTTAGGCATGCCCACCATAATCATCTGGCCAATTTTTATATCCAACAGATCTGGTGTCTGGCTAAAAGCCGGAACGACAAACAAACAAAACAACAATAAGGAACCACACGTTTTCATCAGCTTGTATTAAAATTTAAAACTTTTCATGTATCGTAAACAAAATCTTTTCCATGCGTTTGCGCACTTCCGAAGTGCTTGCAAGGTAATTATTATTCATCATGCTAAAGATTAAAATCTTCCCACTGCGGGTAATCAGGTAGCCACTCAAGGTATGATTATTACTAAGGGTGCCCGTCTTTCCATAGATAAAAGGCGTTTCCTTCTTATACCAATTTTTAATAGTGCCGTTTCTGCCACCTACAGCCAACAAACTAAATAACCTGTCCTGTGGAACGTATTGATAAATTTTATCCCACAGTTTTACAATGGAGCGGGGTGTAAATAAATTATAACGCGAAAGCCCCGAGCCATCTACCCAGTTTGGTTGATCTGGCAAATCCGTAAGAAAATTCTCTTTCGCATACTTAATGGCAATTTCAGTTTTTAATGTATCGCTTATGGTGGCCGCGCATTGCAGCAACAATTGTTCGGCAATAAAATTATCACTGTCCTGCATCATTACCCGATACAAACTATCCAACGGAACACTATACAATGAAATCGCATCGTCCTGAACGATCCAGGAAATTTCCTCCACCGTTCTCTTTAACGTGTCACTTAATAAGTCAACAATTAAATCGCTGCTATAATGATACGGAACCTGCCATCGACTGCGTGGAGATTTGCCGGGAAAGTAGGTCAGTTGATTATCATCCAGGCCGCGGATAATTTCCTCTTGCTTGTGCTGCTGATTTGCCAGACTAAAATGTCTTGAAAAATAATCAGGCACCATCGTAAAACTCTTTGGCGTCTTTTCAATCGTAATCAGATTTCCATAAAGCGGAAAGGGTGATCGTTCAGCCGAATAACTATACGGATAATCATCCCAGGCCCAGCCGGGACCTAATGTTTCTGTATGAAAATTTGTTGATGAAAAATATAACGTGCCTGGGGCTTGTTGCAAAAATTTAAGCGTGCGGCCATTATCAAAAGTATTCTGATATAAAAAGGAAGCATCGCCCATGCCCCAAAAAATCAATGAATCTCCACGCTGTACATACTTCAACGCAGTTGCTGAGTCGCCCAGCATTTTCAATGAAGTATAAAATGTAAAAATTTTGGTGTTGGAGGCGGGTGTGAAATATTTGTTCGCGTTGTGCTCAATCAAATACTTCTTCGACTTTAAATCATACAACACAAAACCTGCATGTTCCTGTAAATCGTGCTCTGCACTTTTTACTTCCTTTAAGATTGCGCTACGCGGGGAGCATGCACCTATCAGTGATATTAAAATGACAAAATAAAGTATACTCTTCATTCATCAGGCAAGATACCGCTCTTTCAGCACTTGGCAGTGATGTGTTTCGTGGCCGGCAATAATAAAGCCCAGGGCTACAACAGAAAGTTCGTTATTATTCGCAAGCCCTCTGCGCACCAGCATTTCAGGCGTAAAGGATTCGAACAAATCAATCGTGGAAGATCGCAGGTGTGCCATTTCAGCCGCTATTTTCTGCAAACTTCTGCCGGATGCATTTGCCTGAGGTGCGTAGTCTCCTTCCTCAAAACCTGCCAAAGGCGTTTTATCATTTCGCGCAAAGCGTAAGGCGCGATAAGCAAAGATTCGCTCGGCATCGATCATATGACAAAGCAATTCGCGGATGGTCCATTTATCGGGAGCATACCGAAAATCTGATTTCTCTTCTGAAATGGCGTGTACAAGTTCCAGGGAGCGGTGGCCCGAAATCCGCAAGGCTTGTAATAAATCAGTCTCGTCAATTTGTTTAACGTAGTTCTTATAGAAGGAAGGTATCGTGCCGAGATTGAGAAGCATAAAAAATGATTTTAGAATTCAGTAAACAACGCATCTGGAAGTGACTCATCCACTTTCACGCTTTTAGGTCCGCCCCCATCGGTTCTATCACCTGATAACAAAATGTTTCCATACTTCTGATAATTATCCCACGCCCTTACAAAGTTGGCGGTGTCCTGAGTAGCATTGGAGTAGTAAGCCCAGTGGCGAACCAGTTTCTCTTTCTTATCCACATAAAGTTTGTATTTGTTTTGCGGGGTAACACCCACTTCCTGAAAGGTAAGAACAAGTGAGTTGTAGCGTTGCCCTGCCAATGAATCCTCACCCATATATTTAATAGTTACACCACTGTCTTTAATTTTGAATGGCATCACCAACCAGTAGGAGTCATTGATCCAGATGCTCTTGGCTTTATCCAGAAGTTTCTTCAGACTATCGGGTTCTGTAATCTCAGTTTCTTTGATGCGCACCCTTCCCGCACCCGTATTTACATTCACCAGATAAATGGTACTGTCGGGTTGACTTACAATTCTAACACGACCGGTCTGTTTATCCCAGGTCAAGTCTCTGCGGCCAAAGAAATTCCAGGAGATAAATCGGGTATTATCCCAGTTCTCCCGACCCCCCATCGCATGCATAATGCTGTCGGCCAACTCCACTGCAGCCGGATCGGAACCTACTAAATCAAATCCTTCCGCGGGAGGATTTTGTTCGGCCAGTGTTTTTTTGTTTTCCGAAGGATTGCAGGCACTGACTAAAAGCGCCAGCACGATAAGAGGTAATAGGTATTTCATGAGGGTTGTTTTTTGAGGTTAGTGAAGGTAACTAAAATCTTAAATTTCTAAAGATAATCACGTTATTTATCCTTGTCCCACGCACGTTTAATCTGGTACTTGCCCTGCGAATATTTCATCATGGCATCGCGGGCAAAAATTTCAATAGGAAAAACTACCAGTGCAATAAATACCTGAATAATAAAATCAATTACCGGAGAGGTTTTGCTGCCAATCAATGAAGCCAGTACGGTTTGCAGAAACTGAATCAACATCACCACAGTAAGTAGTGAGAGTATCTGGCTTAAGTATCGGTATCGACTATTGGCCCGGGCCAGCCGCAAGGAAAGAATTACCAAAAAACTGAACACGGTAAACTCAATCGCATAAAACCACCAACGTTGCCAGTACGGTGGTAAAACATCAAAACTAATTTGTTCAACTTTCGATTCATTACCCAACAGATCGCGTGATTGAACTGCCAACAGGTATTTACCCGGAGGCAGGTAAGAAAAGGTAATGCTGTTGTTTGAAGATGACCAGGTAGACCAGGGCGTATCAAGTCCCTTTACCTGATATCGGTATTGGGTAGTATTGAGCCCAACAAAATCAGGTTGGATAAACTCAAAGACTACGGTGCCGCCAGTTTGTTCTACTTCAATTCGTTGCGACATTTTTACCTCCTGGCCCCGCACTTCACGAAGAAAAAGCGGATACTGAGTGGCCGTCATTTCTTTTGGCGTATTGCTTAACTTATACAACTCATTCTCTGCGGTAATCACCCACAAGCCATCACGTTGTGCGTCTGGTGCGAGGTACCTAAGGTTGGGGAAGAGACCTAACCAATCCAGTTTTAGTGACTGCATCCGTCTGTCCACAGTGCGCCACTTGGCCCCATCATGAAACCAAAAGTATCCTGCGGAGGCAAAGTATTTGCGTGGGCCTGGTAACGAATCGAACTTAACAAAGGAAGATTTTCTGTCGTAACGACTGAACTGCCCAGAGGCTGCAATGTATAGTTCGTTACCATAAGCGAGGCCAACCGTTTCGTCACGCGAAGGATTGTTAATTGGATATGAGACAATATCGATAACATCACCTTCAAATGTTTCCACTTTATAAATACGGGTGCGACCGCAAAGCCAGATATTCTCTTGTCTGTCTTCAAACGTATGGCTGATAAAATCCCGCAGTGAGTCAATCATATTGGTTTCCTGCCAGCCATCATTTATGGGCTCCAGCGTTTTGATTCGCTCCGCATATGTGCCAATAAAAAGTTGTTGCAATAAAGGCGAGAAGAAAACCGAACGAACCGGTTCCTGCAGTATCGCCTTTGATCTTAATCCATCCACTTCATATACACCACTCATACCGGACGCAACCAATTTGCCTTTGATTTCAGCTAGCTGCGTTACCTTGCCATCAATTCCAGCAACTTTTCTATAAGAGAATTTAGCCGGTACCAATAAGGTATCTTTTTTTACAATGGGCTGAGGGAGGACTTGTTTTGATTTCTTTCCCTTCGCTGGCTTTATTATGGTAGGAATAACTTCTTCATCAACAAGTCCATTCTCTATTAATTGATAAAGCCCCAGCGTTGTGCCCACAAATACTTTTCCCTGATAGGATTGGGCACAAAGCAGATTGCCGCTTAATCCAGGAAAATGATCAAACGATCGAAATGGGATACTGGGTGCAATCCGGGTGAAGCCATATTCATGAGCTACCCAAACTCCCTGACTGCGATCAGTCATTAATGCATTTACTTCATTATCCGGAAGGCCACTGAAGTAGTCTATTATCTGTTCCGTTGTTCCCGTCTTTGGATTTGCAAACAGTACTCCGCCCCGCAGAGTGCCAAGCGCAATCAAGCTATCACTTACCCAGACACCCGATACCAGGATGTTTCTAGTCAGGAAGTTCTGATCCTTTAAAATCACTTCACTCAGTTTATTATTATCCTGCACGAAAACCCTATGATCATCCATACCAATCAAAAACTTGGTTCGATCAATTGTGGGTGAAGAAAAAATTAAATTACCCGGTGTGATGTCAGAGGCTACGAGTTTTTGTCCGTCTACCTTCAGGAGGCCTCGATTTGCCGTGCGCACATAAATATTTCCACTCACTTCATACACCCCTCGAAACTTTCCTTGCGTACTATCTGAATTAATAATCCACGCTGTGGCTTTAAGGGAGATAGAATAAGTCAACAACTGACTTTCATTACAGAAATAAGCATTTTCCCCTAATGTTACCGTTGAAAAAAAACCCGTACTGTCAACGATAGGTTGGTAATGCCGTGGGGTTTCGTGCTTAGGGCCCAACTTTCCGATGCTGGCAAGACTTGCAGCAAAAACATTGATGCCTTGTATTGACAAGCCATACACAGCACTGGGTACTGAAATTATTTTCCAGTTCTTACCATCAAACTCCAGTACACCACTTTTTGTAGCAAAGTATAATTCGCCTTGTTCATCTTGCGCAATCGCAACGCTGCGAAAGTCTATACGCTCATCCGGGGGGGTATAATGTGAAAGGAAATAAGTACCCGTTTGCGCTTGTACCGAAAAAGAAAATAGCCATAGACAAAAAAGAAAAGCAGACTTCATAAGTTCAAGGTTCTAAAAATACTTGAATCAGGGAGAATAAAAAAGGTGAGGATTGAGTCCTCACCTTCATGTTATTCGCATTCACGATTAGCGGGCAACAAAAATAAAATCGCTGCCCGGTGCATTATCGCCAAACTCGCCAAAGCGCGGTTGAATTTTCAGTTTCTCTACATAGGTAAATACTTCCGGTAAGGTTAAGATTCCATCGCGACCACCACGCGAACGCAAGGCATCAATAAAATTTTTGGCAAAAGGAGAGTGTTTACCTGGTATACCATCCGATACATAGGTCTTACCCCCTGACGTGAGAAACTTGCGGGTTTTGTAAGTAAGCTTACGTGTAATAAATTCTGTTTGATTTTGTTCTCTGTACACTTCCTCCTCAGCACCGCGTGAAGAAGCAAGTGCCTGATCAAATGTTCCACCAAAACAAACATCCATGGCCAGGAATATATGTTCGCACGGAATGTTATTGGCAATTGAACGCAACCGGTTATGCGAGAGGTAAGTTGTTTTAGCTTCATCATTCAACAGCGATTCCCTGGTTACAACAAATCCTTCTCCAAAAGTCTGATCGTATGTGCCGTGACCAGCAAAGAAAATGAAGAGCTGATCCAGCGGCTGATACTTCTTCTCGCCATACTCTCTGATTTTTTTTAGCATCGCTGATTGGGTTGCATTCTCAATCATTTCAACTTTAAAGCCATAAGTTTTTCTCAATTCCTCTGCAATGGTTTTAGAATCAAAAATGGGATTAACCAGGTCCGACCAGTTGTCGTAATTATCCGTAGCGAAAATAAGTGCGTAATCGGTACGGTTTAATTTAGTGGCATCTGCCAATGAAGCGCTGCCCACATGCACTTTCTTGTAACTGATGGTTTTTGTTCCATCTAAATTTTCTGCGACTATCTCAAGAAGATTTTCTCCATCCATGAGGGTTAACGACTTTTCAACTACAGATTTATACATTTCATTTCCCTCAGGTTGTATGCTTAAAGATCCACGGGTGGCAGACTCTGCTGTCTCCTTGATCGAAATGGTTATGTTCTTAAGTGGCGCAATTGATTCAATCTCGACCTTGATTTTAAATTTGTTGTCTTGGGCAAAGCTTGTCTCTGGTACTGGAGTGATCCAGTTAATTACCGGGATGGTTGTATTTACCAACTTTTTGGGGTCACTAAAGTCGACCTCAAATTCATTGGTGCGGGTGGTTACGGTCTGAGCAATACTCCAGGAAGTAAGGAGTACAAAGCCAACCAGTAAAGTCCAATTTTTGGTTTTCATATTCTTATCGATTAATGATAATCTTTTGTGTTAACATCCTTTGTATTCCATTTGCCGAAACCGTTAAGCGGTAGAAATAGAGTCCACTTTTATTGTTTTCCGTATCCCAAACAGAAGTGTAAAAACCAGCTTGCAAACTTCCATTCGCTAATACAGCTGTGCGTTGGCCTACCGAATTATAAACTTCTAATTGAACCTGGTAACCAGATTTGCTCTCGGGTAACGTAAACCCAATTGTCGCACTGCCATGAGTTGGATTGGGGAATGGAGCGCTCAATGATACAATGGTAGGTTTAATCCGTTCATGCAACTCGGTGCCAAAATGAATTTGAAATGAATTGCCTTCTCTTGCATTGAAGGAATACGTTGCTAATTCTTTCATGTCAATCAACTTCTGTCGATCCAGATCAAATAAGATTAAATCTTTATCGCCCTTAATCGAAGTATTATCCCAGTTAAGTTGAGTTATCCCTTCAGATGCATTTACCGTAAACTCCCATACGTACTCACTTTGCGTTGGCACCACATCTTTCGCGAGGCTGTACGTGTTATATTTTTTATTAAAAGCCAGTTCTGCATAATCATTAAATCGAGGAGGGTTTATATCATCATGTTGATCCCAATCAACAATGGCATTTTCATTCATCCCTACACCACCCATTGAGTTAGTAATTTCATCACTTACAGCAGATATTGGAACAACCCAATTGGGCTTTGATAAATCCGATTCAGGTTCTGATGATGCTTTCCGACCACCAGTTGTAATTCCCTTAAACCTAACGACAAGGTTATTGACAGCTGTACTACCACTAACAAATACAAATGCCCCCTGGTAAGGAAGCAAAACACTTTCGTTTGAATAGCCAGCAGATCCCGTTTGCGTTGGTCCAAATACTTTTAACTCGCGTATCGTTGCTTCTTGCCCTGCTCTTATTTCATCCCAATCAATCTCAACCGGATATGGATTACCGATCTGATTCCAGCCAGGTGCTAAATTCATTTTGAAGAAATCGGTCCTGTTATTTGGCGGTGTAGTGGCCCCATCAATTTTGATATCGCTATTGGGATTATCTTTTACATTTATCCAATATCCTTTACCTCGAATAAAACTTGGTGGGCTTTCCGTGAATATATTGTTTCCCGCATAAGTAAACATCCTCCATTTTTTGTTGTCGAATCCACCTAGTTCATTAAAAACGGTCAGCACCTGATCATCCGATAGTACAAAAGGCACACTTATCATCCGATAATTATTTTCTCTCCCTCCAAATGAAATCCTGGCTGAGGGGAAGATTGGACTTGTGGATGCTGTATATGTTATGTAGGAGTAATGATAAGTATTCGCTGCGGCCGGGGATCGTTTCTTATTTCCTGCAGCATCCTCAGCTTCAAAATAAAACTCAAGCCCCATTTCATCATACCAATTGTCTTGAGCGTCAATAGTAAATGTGGTGGAAATTGTACCGCCTCCGGAAAGCACATTCATTGTGGCCGGGGTAAAAGGCTCTGTATCCAACTTTGCAATGCCCCGATAATAAACTTTTGTTTTGTCCGTTGGAAGGTTCTTGTTATCAGTGACCGTTATGTCGACCCTCTTCGCAGCACCTTTGGTTTGCTTAAGATCAGAAGTAACTATTACGATGTTGGGTGCTTGGGTATCCGGCTCCTCCTGAATAGTCAGTCTCCACGCAGCATTTGAAGTTATGCCATTAAACGTATTCCCGAAAATATCTGCAAAGGCACCCACTTCAACAATTACAAAATAAGTTTTCAGGTAGCTTAAATCTGATGTCAACGTAAAAGTCCATGACTTTTCATTTCTGGTTGCTTCGCTAACATCCATTGTAATAACCGGCAGAGCTGGTTGAGCAAGGTCAAAAATTCTTAATTTTTTACCCGCTACTATATTGGTTATTTCATCGAAAGTAATTGTGAGGGCAGGGCGAACATTTACATTTGTAGAATTTGGTGCCGGTGAAAGCAAGGTTGTTATCGGCTTCGAATTATCATTTGGAATAACAATATTACCACTCCTTCTGGCAACGCTATTGGTAAGAGTTGCATAAGCATATCCATCAAACTCATTTACCACAACGTTTTGAAAGTTTGACACTACACCTGGAATCGCGACATCTCCTACGCTTTGCCATGCGTCTCCATCATTTCGTGAAAGCCACAAGATAGAATTGGTACCAGCAATAAATAAATAATTATTGGTAATGATCAAAGAATTTCCTGCAGGAGCAGATGCCTGAGTCCAGATCTCTCCATCATCAGATTTGTAAATAATACCACGGGTATCATACAGATAAATCTTCTCGTTATAGTACCTAATTGTTGCGGGATTAGTAGTTCCTATAGTAGTGGAAATTTTAGTAGCTGAACCGAACACGATCTTATATACTTCAGTTGCACCAGTACCTCCATCTTGTATAACCGCATATATAACTCCCCCTTCATCAATAATCATGTTTCGGATTAAATAGCTAGTTGGCAATCCTGATAGTTCAATGTTTATCCAGTTTTTAAGGTCCGTTGAATAACCCAAGGTACCTCCATTGGAACCGTAGAATCCATTTCCTGTCGCATCGGCTGTTAAAAATGTTAAAAACCTATCCGTACCAAATGACTTCCAGGTTTTGCCACCATCCTTGGAGCTAAGTAATAGGCGGCTTCCATAGCCAATGAGTGAATCTTTCACTTGTAAATAACTTGTGGCTGGCTCAAGGGTGGCAAGCGTAAATGATTGTCCCAGGTCGTCTGAATAATAAGGCCTCGTAGCTCCAATCAAAAGGTTGTTGTTGATCAGATTAATTGAGTTTGCTGTAGGGTGAGGAATTCCATCACTAAAAGTAGAAAAGGTTAAACCGCCATCAGTTGTTTTTAAAATACCTGCGTTGCCGCTTCCAACGATATACGAGGTAGATCCTTGCGAAACAGCCCATAAAAATACATCACCCACATTACCAATGTTGGTCCACGTAGCACCACCATCTGTAGAGCGATAACAATCAAAAAGTGATTGGGCGCACATGAGATATTCGCCATTACCCAATACAATTACTCTTTTGCTATAGTTTATTGTTCCTTCGGCATTTGTAATAGGTGGCGTGGGCAAGGTTGTCCAGGTGGTTCCATTATCAGTTGACTTTGAAATTCTGGCGTCCCACAAAGGATTAAGATTAGAATCAACAATGGTTTGAATAACAAGGTGGCCATTTTTATCATACATATAAGAACCTACAAAACCGGTTGGTGTTGCTATAGAAGCCACGCTTTTAGCTGTCCATGTTGTTCCATTGTCGGTGGATATCAGCATCCCTTCTTCAAGGTGGCCCATCATGGCTATAGTGCCGTTTGTAGGAGAAATTGCAGGTTTTCTTGCAGCTGAACTCCCTTGATCAGCTCCATAAATCACGTTGAAGGCACTGGAGTAAACAAGAGTAAAACTGGTACCTCCATTCGAGGATTTATAAATTCTTCCGAGACTCGTATTCGTTCCAAATGCTAGTATTGATCCGTCAGACAACACTTCGATTCTGCGAATGTTTGAAGAGGTTGCAGGAATACCGGTAGAGGTTAATGGGCTCCAGGTTGTTCCACCATCTGTTGATTTAAAAACTCTTTGAGGGTTTGCTGCCGGCAGAATATAAACAGCACCAGTCGCATCAATTTCAACATCAAAAACCAACCCTCCGGGATTAACAGGGTCTAGTCTTGTCCACAATCCTCCGCTATATTTCCAAAGTCTGTTTTGTGATATAGCATAAAGAGTTGATCCATCAGGATGCAACTCAATTTTACTTACATTACCGCCATAAGGTCCATTTAACGGTTGCCAATTGAAATTAATATAGGGTGGTAATGTGGCGGGATCAACCAACAATTCGTTGGTGTTTTTTAACACCGAAGAACCACTGGCTGCTGCGTAATAATCTCCGTTAGGGGCTTCCGTAATATCGGTAATATAGGCTGTTGACACCGGTAGGTTTGTGTTATTCCAGGAACCACCGTTATCCTGTGTAATCTGAAATGAGCCTGGTTTAGAAACCGCTATACCTGTGAAGGCTCCACTCTTTATAGGCAAAACGGCATTCCCCGAAAACCCCACAGTTGTCCAGGTAGTACCCATATCTGAAGTATAGTAATACGCTGAAAACTGGGTTGCATAAAATTTATTATCAAGAAAAAAGACGTTGTTGAGCGAACTCGCGAAAGGAAGGGTAAGTTGGGTAGCTGTAGTACCAACAATCTTATATGTTCTCCATGCCGACACCCCATCATAACCATGGCAGATAATATTCGTTGTACCATCTATTGCTGCCTCATACGGCTGAAAGGTTGCGGGCAGGCCTGTAATGGCTAATTCTGTCCATGTTAAGCCTTTATTTGTTGATCGCTCTACTTTGCCATATTTAAAGCCATAGAGATCTCCGTTGGTAGCTTCAATAATTTTATAGTGGCTATAGTAAAGATTATCAGAGGTAAAAGTGACTCCATTATCAATTGACCTGAAAACTTTTGAACCGTAAATAATAATCGTACCATCAGTTAACTTCAGAACACCGGAAGCATAATCAGAAAGTACATTTATGTTCCAAGTACTACCACCATTTGTTGATGACCAATAACCTCGGGCGCCCTTTACTACAATTATTCGACTGGTTGTATTGGCAACTACTATACCTGTGGAATTTGCTCCGGTAAGGCCAGCGCTTTTAAAATCCCAAGATGAGCCCGAATTGGTTGTACGAAAAACACCATCACCACTTGTACCAACAAAAAAAGTAGAAGCCGAAGCAAACTCAACATTTTTAACTTCTGTTCCATAGGTATCAGATGGAGATAAACTACTTATCCAGGTATTTCCGGAATCTACCGACTTGTAAACAAGTTTGGGTGAAGTGTTTGTAATTGGGTCGTAATTATAATTTGAAAAGAAGTAAAGATTTCCATTGGGGGCAATGCTTAGTGGTCCGCTGAAATAATTGGTCAGTGCAAATTTCGACTTGATCGATGTAAAACTTGTTCCATTATTAGTTGAAATAAATAAATCAAAAAAAGATGAAACATATAATTTTCCAGATGCATCGATGGTCATTGAGTTTACCTGATCGTTGGTCAATGTAAGCCCAGTACTAGTAAGCGTACTTGAATCCCAATTGGAAGTCAAGCCTTGATACAGATGTCGATATAATTTACCGTCCTGAGTTGCATAAAAAATATCACCTGCACTATTTGCCCAAAGACCCGGAAGTCCAGACCAGCCTTGGGTTGAAAGTTGTTTCCAGGTTAATCCTTTATCTATTGAGGTATATAAACCCGCTCCACCCCAAACCACAAAGACATTATCCGGTCCTACTTTCATTATGCCATACGCACTTTGAAATTGATTTGTAACGACATTCGTCCATATTATTCCATTGTCAACTGATTTGTATAGCTGAGAAAAATAGACTGCGTACATCGTACCATCCGTATCTATCATCAAGTCATTCAAAAATAATGTGGATGGTGTAGTTGTTGGAGTAAGTGACCAATTATCACCATTGTTGGTAGATTGATACATCCGCCTGTCAATAATCGCATAAAGTGTTCCAGCAGGTGATCGCTTTAGATTCGAAACAATTCCTCCAAAAGGACCCCCTGTTGATGTCCAGTTGTTCTGTGCAACCGACTGTCCAAAAAATAAAATACCTATAAACAATAAAATATATTTCATAACCCTGCCTATTCTGATTCTAAAATCCTTCATCTGTTTAACTTAGTTATTTGGTGGTAAAGCTGGAACCCCTGGTATTGTATCATCTACCGGATCTGTTCCGGGATCACCACCACCTCCACCTAATGTTGTGGCCAAATACCCAAGTGCAAGCACTGGCAATACTTTTACCAGTAGAGGCACTTTTGGTTTAATCTGAAACTCAGATGTGTACAAGACATCATCAGAATTCTTTGTATCTGTAATCTTCAAACGGTAGTCATTTCCTTTTTTAGAATGAGAAGGGAAATAAAGCGTATGACCACCATTATTGGGTATGCCCATGGCCCCATCAATGCGCTGGCCACCCTTGTAGAGTTCGAGGTTAATTGGATTTGTACTACCTGGTTTCCAATTAATGCTATAGCTCTTGCCCCGCTTATAGGATCTTTCCGAATCAAAGTTCTGAAGCTTCACAAAAGGAATGTACACCTTACCACGGATTTCCAAAGAGATTTTTCCCTTGTAACCGCCCAGTTCTTCGCGGATGCTCCACTCTACCTTGCGACCAGTGCCCGGTTTTACTCCCGGTCCTATGTCACCTTTAACTTTAGTAAGAGGCGCCTGAAAATTATCGACCGAGGAATAAAGATCGAGTTTGTATTCGTTGTTGGGATTGCTGTCTTCGAGGTCGTAATGAACGATGATCTTTTCTCCAGCCAACTCCACTTTTTGGATGGTAACAAGCTGGGCGGAGGTGGCAAAAAATGAAAAGCAAGCCAACGCTAGTAGAAATCCTCTCATAATTAAGGGTTTAGGAAAGATAAAGTTATTAAAAAATACCTCTTCCTTACATGGCATCTCAACCTAATTTGTAACCAAAGGCTCAAAATCCCTGAAAAAGGGGATTTAACTAATCCGGCTCCAATTCACCACCGACTTCTTCATCGAGTCGATCTGGATGCGGATGGCTTTGTTTTCGGGCTTATCGAGTTGCGGATCTTGTTCGAGGATATGTTGCGCGGCTTCACGGGCTTGTTTAAGAATGTCTCCGTCTTTGCCCAGATCGGCAATCAACAAGTCAAGGGCTCCGCTTTGCTGGGTGCCCATCAGGTCGCCCGGCCCGCGCAATTGCAAATCAGTTTCAGAGATCTCAAAACCGTTGTTGGTTTTCACCATCGTTTCGATGCGGACTTTGGAATCTGCACTCAGTTTGTTGCCGGTCATCAAAATACAATAGGACTGTTCTGCCCCCCGGCCTACACGGCCCCGTAGCTGATGCAATTGCGAAAGTCCGAATCGCTCAGCGCTTTCAATCACCATCACGCTGGCATTGGGCACGTCCACACCCACCTCAATAACGGTTGTGGCCACCATAATTTTGGTTTCGCCTTTTACAAAGCGGGCCATCTCAAAATCTTTGGCTTCCGGTTTCATTTGCCCATGCAGAATACTGATCGCCATTTCAGGAAATGCGCGGCTAATGCTTTCGTAGCCATCCATGAGATGTTTTAAATCAAGTTTCTCCGATTCTTCAATGAGCGGATACACTACATACACCTGGCGCCCCGTATCCAGTTGCGTTTTCAAAAATCCATTTACCTGCAAGCGATGCGAATCGTAACGATGTGTTGTCTTGATAGGCTTTCGTCCCTTCGGCAATTCATCAATCACTGAAATTTCAAGATCGCCATACAACGTCATCGCCAGTGTGCGCGGAATGGGTGTGGCCGTCATCACCAATACGTGCGGATACACCGTTGCATTTTTTTGCCAGAGCTTGGAGCGTTGCGCGACACCAAAGCGATGTTGTTCATCGATAATCGCTAAGCCCAACTTGTTAAACTTCACGCCTTCTTCCAGCAAGGCATGTGTGCCCACTAAAATTTTTAACGAACCATCCTCCAATCCTTCATGAATAGGTTTTCGTTTGCTTTTCTTTACCGAGCCGGTAAGCAACGCAATGGACACACCCATCAGGTCTGCAAATTTTTTTAAGTTGGCGTAATGTTGCTGCGCCAGAATTTCTGTTGGCGCCATCAACGTGGCTTGCGCTCCACTTCCCACCACCAGCAACATGCAGATAAAACCCACAATGGTTTTACCACTGCCCACATCGCCTTGCAGCAAGCGATTCATCTGCTTACCGCTTTTCATATCTACATATATTTCACGGATCACGCGTTTCTGCGCCTCGGTAAGTGCAAAAGGGAGATGCTCTTTATAAAATAAGGTGAGTATGGCAGTGTCGTTAAAAACAATGCCTTTAAATTTTTCCTGTCGCACCAGTTTCATTTTGATGAGGCGCAATTGAATGTAGAATAGCTCTTCAAACTTGAGGCGGCTGCGTGCGGCAGCAAGTTGTTCATGACCAGGAGGAAAATGAATGGACGTTAATGCAGAGCGCTTGTCAATAAGCTTCTGCTTTTGTAAAAGCTCTGGGGGTAGTGTCTCCCGAATATGGGGCTGAGCACCTTTCAAAACCACTTTGACGAGCTTCGATAAAAACTTACTGTCTATATGGCGCGCTTTAAGTTTTTCACTGACGTTGTAAACCGGTTGCAAAAATCCTTCCTTTTCATTGCCCGGTGTTAGTGGTTCTATTTCCGGATGGGCGATTGAAATTTTATTTCCATATCGATTGGGTTTGCCGAACACCACATACTCGGTGTTGGGCTTAATTTTTTCCATCACCCAGTTGATGCCCTGAAACCAAACTAACTCAAGTTCTCCGGTTTGATCTTCAAAAGTTCCAACCAATCTTTTTTTAAACCCGCCACCAACAATTTCAAAGTCTGTTATTTTTCCTTTGATCTGCACATAGGGCATCAGCTCATTTACTTCGTCTACTTTATAAAACTTTGTGCGGTCTTCATGCCGGAAAGGATAATGTTGAATAAGATCTCCAAACGTAAAAAGCTGAAGCTCCTTTTGTAACAGAGCCGCGCGTTGCGGTCCAACACCTTTTAGAAATTCGAGCGAGGAGTCAAAAAAATTAGCCAATGGATCTATTTGAAGATTTGCAAATTAGCCAATCATTCAATTATTTTTTCTCTTTTGGGACTTGCCTTTAAAGCGAATCGCTTTACCATGCCACTGTTTGTCATCCCAAAATGCTTTTAACACTCCTAAGACAATAAACAAAAGGAAGCATGCCGCAAACCAATAGAAACCAGCTCCAACACCTATTGTGCTATCGTGAGGGGCCGCGAACCTACCCCCACCACCGCGATATTGTGTAATGACCGAAATCATTTATTTTTTCCACTCAAGTGTATTGATGAAATGAAGGGTTTCCTTCTTCATAAAATCAATGGCAGGTGCCAGCGAATCATTCGATACGCGGGTATTAAAATAAAGAGCACCGCGTAAAAAATTTCGAGATGAATCCGTCATGGTAAACTGAAGCTGTGTGGGCACTTCACCTGCAATCTCTGCAATCACAGCAGTTTTACCACTGGGCGTTACTGTTATCAACTCATCAATAGCCGAGGCTTTGATCTGTTGTTTGGATGTGAGGTTGTAGGAATCGTTGAGAAGGGCTTTTAATAAATCCTCTTTATTATTTAACCTTTTATAAGTGATGTGAATGTTGGCCTTCAACTCAGGATAATAAATTTCAATCCAGTATTTTTCACTTACCCATGATGAATCGCGCAATAATCGCGCTGAGGTTGAGTATTCAAACTGGTACGGCAACGAATCCGGTGAAAGCCGGTATTCCTGAGCCGGTAACAAAAGCCGGTTATATCCTTTGGGTTTGGGTTGATAATCTTTTGTGCATCCGGAAAACAGAAGCGTGATAAGAAAAAAAAGTGCGCTCCATCGAAGACATTGTTTGCTGATTATGGAGCGCATACTTTTTGGATTATTATTCATCAGAACGGAAGATCGTCTGTAGAATTGTCTGGAGCACCTTTGGCATCATCTCCGGCAGGCTGAGAATACTGAGGAGCGGATGAACGATCACCACCACCTGGCTTCGAACCTAACAAGGTCATGTTATCGCCAACAATTTCAGTTGTATAGCGGGTAACACCTTCTTTTTCCCAACTGCGGGTGCGTAGCTTTCCTTCTATATAAACCTGATCTCCTTTGTGCAGATACTTGGCGGCTATGTCCGCAAGGCCACGCCAAAGCACGATGTTATGCCATTCAGTGATTACTTTTTTCTCACCTGTAGTTTTGTCTTTATAGGTTTCGGAGGTAGCCATGGTAAAGTTGGCTACTGTTGCCCCATTTTCAAGATTTCTTATCTCCGGGTCTTTACCCAGGTTGCCCACTAAAATCACTTTGTTTACGCCTGCCATATATAATGTTGTTTGATTACGAATTGAAGTCTGTAAAATTATCAAAAATTTCTGCGCTACTCTAAAAAGCCCGACTCCTTTAAGAAACGATTTAGCAAAATTGGCTTGGGGAGATTTTCAATTTGATCTTTTGTATATGCTTTCAAGCCTTCTCTTTTTATTATAGCTTTCAACGCTGCATCTGATATTGCAGTCGCCTCAACAAACCGTGTGATCAATTGCTGATGCGAAAGCACATGCTTGTAAATTCCACTTAAGCTTTTTACCGTTAGTGTAGACATCCGCTTGTCCTGCTTGCTTAGCAGCTCAAGGTTTACAGGCCGCGTTGTTTCAATCAGCATAAAATCATACAGACCACTCCAGATGTCTCCGGGCGCTCGCTTGCGCATAAATAGTTTACCCTTGCTATTAATTACTACATAATAGAAGTACCGTTTTTTAATTTTTAGTTTGGAGGTTTTTACGGGTAGCACCGACTGCAAATCATGTAAACAGGCAACACAATTCTTGTTAAAGGGACAAGAGTCGCACTTTGGGTTTTGAGGAGTGCAATGCAACGCACCAAACTCCATCACAGCCTGATTAAACATATCCGGTCTATCGGCCGGTATCAATTCATTTGCCTTCAAAGCGAAGTATTTTTTTCCTTCGTTGCTCGCGATGTCATTATCAATGCCAAATATGCGCGCCAATACACGAAACACATTTCCATCAACCACGGCTACCGGTTCGCGATAAGCGAAGGAGGCAATGGCAGCTGCCGTGTAATCGCCAACACCCGGAAGTTTCTTTAACTCGTTAAAAGAATCCGGAAACTGTCCGAGCAACTCGGTTTCAATTTTTTTTGCACAGGCATGTAGGTTTCTGGCACGCGTATAATACCCAAGGCCCTGCCACAACCGCAAGACTTTATCTTCTGAAGCTCGCGCCAGTGATTTTACATCCGGGAAATTTTCAACAAACTTCAAATAATACGGTAAGCCCTGTGCAATCCTCGTTTGTTGAAGGATAATTTCAGAAAGCCATATTTTAAAGGGATCGCGGGTATCACGCCACGGAAGATTTCGTTTGTTCTCTTCATACCAATCAATTATTCTTTTTGAAAAAACTTTTTTATTCATTTTTTGGGTGCGATCCGTTCGCAATGTCTTAAAAAACAGTTCAATCCAAGGTTGTGTTGTGATTCTTAACCGGAAAAGGAACCCATCTGTGTGATAATCAGTAAATTCATTTTGCGTTTGAACAAACTGCGTTTAAATTTGCAGCCCTGAATTTTCAGTATTTAAAACATATACCACCGTGACCAAAGCAGACGTAATCAACCAAATCGCAGAAAAAACCGGAATCGACAAAGCTGATGTATCAGCATCTGTAGAAGCTTTTTTCAACATCGTGAAATCA
>JALHRJ010000061.1 GCA_022841475.1 Cyclobacteriaceae bacterium
AAAAACCAGGGTTTCGCTTCTTTAGCCGTTATCGGTCAATAAAAAGTCAACCTGTTGCACACCTGTTCAAAAAAATCGGAAAGAAATATCAAAAAGCGCAGAAAGACGGGAAAGAAAAATTTAAAGACGCGAATTGGCTGAAAGAAAATGTTGCCTTTAGTGGCGAAGTCTGGCTTGGGCACCTGCGCTATGGTACCCATGGACTTAACAGCATTGAAAACGTGCATCCCTTTCTCCGCCAGAATAACTGGCGCAGCCGTAACCTGGTCATGGCCGGTAACTTCAACATGACCAATGTAGACGAACTCTTTAATGTGCTCGTAGATTTAGGTCAGCACCCAAAAGATAAAGTAGACACGGTAACGGTGATGGAAAAAATTGGTCACTTTCTGGACCTTGAAGTACAAAATCTTTTCGAAAAATATAAAGACGACTACAGTAATAAGGAAGTATCCGATATTATCGAGAATGAACTCGACTTATCGCGTGTGTTAAGAAGAGCCTGTAAAGATTTTGATGGCGGCTATACGATGGCCGGCCTTACGGGATCGGGTTCTGCATTTGTTGTTCGGGATCCTTCCGGAATTCGCCCGGCTTATTATTATGCCGATGATGAAGTGGTGGTAGTAGCATCCGAAAAGCCAGCTATCAAAACTGCTTTTAATGTTAACTATTCTCAGATCAAAGAAATCCAGCCTGGTCACGCCCTGATTGTTAATAAGAATGGTGACTTTCAGCAGCAGGAAATTCTTAAACCATTCGAAAAAAAATCCTGCAGCTTTGAGCGTATTTACTTTTCACGTGGCACGGATCCGGAAATCTATCAGGAACGTAAAAAACTCGGTAAGTTGCTCGTGCCGCAAGTATTAAAGGCCATCAACTTCGATCTCAAAAACACTATCTTCTCTTACATTCCCAACACCGCAGAAACTGCTTTTCTTGGAATGATGTCGGGGATAGAGGATTATATAGTCAATAAGCAGAAAGATATTATTATAGATTCAAAGCCTTCAGTGGATTCACTGGAAGATATACTTTCCTTTAGACCGCGGATTGAGAAAATTGTAATCAAGGATGTGAAGCTTAGAACGTTTATCACCGATGATGTTCATCGTGATGATATGGTTGCCCACGTTTATGACACTACGTATGAAGTTGTAAATAAAGGCAAAGACACCCTGGTCGTAATTGATGACTCCATTGTGCGTGGCACCACATTAGAAAAAAGCATTCTCAAAATGCTTGATCGATTGCAGCCTAAAAAGATAGTTGTGATTTCGTCAGCACCACAAATCCGTTTTCCGGATTGTTATGGAATTGATATGAGCAGGATGGGTGACTTTGTTGCCTTCCGTGCCGTTATACAACTCATTAAAGAACAAGGCAAAGATTATTTACTCGGTGAAGTTTACGAATTGTGCCGTCAGGCGGAACAAGATGAGGTACCCACCAATCATGTAAAGAAATTATATGATCAGTTTACCTACGATGAAATCTCTGAAAAAATAACAGACATCGTCCGCCCAGCTGATATGAAGGCCGAACTACAGGTGTTGTTCCAGACCGTTGACAACTTACATAAAGCAATTCCGGGTCATTCTGGCGATTGGTATTTTACAGGCAACTTCCCTACACCCGGTGGCATGCGCGTAGTAAACCGTTCGTATCTCAATTATATGGATGGGAAATTGGTAAGGGCCTATTGATACTCCGTTTAAGGTAAATAAAAATCAAACACGATTTCATTCATACACTTGAAGTGACCCTTCGGGCATGATTGATATCCTATTTTTGAACACGGCCTGCAATCCAACTTCTTATTTTCCAGCACCGTAAATTTTGTGCGATAGGGATACATACCAAATTCGGGAATAGTATTCCCCCAAATAGAAAAAATTTCCTTTTTAAATGCAGCCGCAATGTGCATCAGCCCGGTGTCGTGAGAAAAAACATATCGTGCCTTTTTCACCAGGCTGGCCGACTGATTTAAATTGAATTTTCCACAGGCATTATAAATTATTGTTTTCTTGTTGAGTTCTTTTAACCCACTTTCAAATTCACTTGACTCCGGTCGTTCAAAGAAGGCACTAATTTGCTCACCAGTAGCAAAATCATCCTGATTGCCTAATAACAAAATCGGCTTGTTTATTTTATCGCATAGTTCAATCATTCGCCTCAACGGCAATTTCTTTGTGTTGTGTTGTGCCCCGATGGCATAAGCAACAAAGCCCTCGCGATGAGTTTCGGGCAACCAGTCTATCGGTACCTCATCCTTTTCGGGAATAAAATAATCGAGCCCCAGTGCATCTGACTTAACACCGAGCGTTTGTACAGTATCCAGGTATCGATCTACAATATGGCGAGCTGGCAATTTGTTTATTTTAAAGTTGACCAACAGCCATTTCGCTACATTGAGTTTGTTAAAACTAAAGGCCTTTACCTTCAAGGCAGTTTTAATAATGCGGGTTCGTAAGTTATTGTGTAAGTCAACAACATAATCATAGTTTTCTTTTCGCAACTCAACGATAAGGGGGTATAAATCCTTCTCAAGAAAGAATGACTTATCGATATAAGGGTTGGCTTCCAGTAAACTCTTATACTGGAGTTTTGTTACATAATGGATTTCAGCATCACTCAGTTGAGTTTTTAACGCACGCACCACCGGAGTGGTAAGCACGATATCACCGATAGAAGAAAAACGAATTACCAGAACCTTCATTAAATTTCGTATCTATGAAACTGCGGAAAAATACGAATACAATTCGCTATTTTATGTACTTTCAAGGACTTAACTAAACACTAAAATTAATTACCTGTTTGATATGAATTATTGGCTATTAAAAACAGAACCGAGCACCTTTTCGTGGGATGATCTCGTTCGGGATAAAAAAGCGGTATGGGATGGTGTTCGCAATTTTCAGGCCCGTAACAACCTCAAGGCTATGAAAAAGGGTGATCTTGCCTTTATATACCACAGCATGGATGACAAGGCTGCAGTGGGTATTGCCGAGATTTCCAAAGAATTTTACCCAGACCCCAAAGACAACGATTGGGTAGCCGTAGATATTAAGCCTGTGCGAAAACTAAAATCACCTGTGGAACTGGGAACAATAAAGAAAGATAAACGGTTGGCAAATATGGTACTGGTAAAAAACTCAAGGCTGTCGGTACAGCCTGTTAAAAAAGAAGAGTTTGATTGGGTGGTGGGCTTGAGTGAATAACAAACAGATGAAAAAGCGTTTTAACATAGGTGGCCAATCTTTTGCACTATGGCAAACGTTAGTGTTTAGTTTTCTTTCATGGATTTCTTCCGCTCAAAGTATCCAGACAGCGCGTTATGAACTCGAACAAAAAAATAGCGATCAGGAGTTTATCCTGGTTTCCATGCAAGCAGAAGGAATTGCGCTCATTCGTGACATGGAAAAATATAAAGACGGGAAGCAGCTATGGCAGGTAATCCGGGTTGACACAACACTACAGGAGGTCTGGTCGATGGAGTTAGATATTGAAAACAGACTTCGTCTGGTTGGGTATGAATACAAAGACAATCATATCTATTTATTGTTCCGTTCCGGAGAACATGAAGCCAGTGATTTAACTCTTTTCACTATTCATATCGGGTCGCAGGAAATAAGACGATATACGATTAAACAGGAATTATCATTTAAAGTGACACACTTTTCTGCCTTGGCAAGCAGTATTGCGTTGGGCGGTTATGTATCTAACGAGCCGGCCATTTTACTCTATAACCTTGAAAATGAAAAGGCGAAAATAGTTCCTGGATTTTTTATTTCCGATACTGAACTGTTGGATTTAAGAGTGAATACCAACAATACTTTCAACACAATAATCACAGAACGAAATAATAAACAAACTAAGAAATTAATACTCAAAACATTTGATGCCAGCGGAGCTATGCTCATGGAAGACATTATCGAGATTGATGAAAAACGAACAATTTTATCAGGCATAACCAGCACATTAATCAATGATGAATTACTTCTGGTCGGCACCTGGACAGTAGGTAACTCCAAACTTGCCAGCGGGATTTATACCACTTTAATAGATCCTTTCTCTGAGCAATCTATCAACTATTATGATTTTGGGCAACTTCAGCACTTTCTTGATTACCAAAAAGAAAAGCGCATTGTAAAGTTGAAGCAGAGATCGGTGGTCGCCAAAAAGGTAGGCGACATTCCTGATTTTAAAACCTATGCAATTCCCATGCGGTTGGAAGAACAACCAACAGGATTTGCCTTGCTCACCGAAGTGTATCTGCCGTCAACAAGTCTTAATACAAATCCATATTGGAACACCAATTATGGCCTCCCTTATGCGGGCTATTCTCCCTACGGGTATAATCCGTTTATGAATCGGTATTACAATACTCCGTATCAGTTTAATAGCCCTCAAACGGGCGAAACAAAAATGCTACATGCATCTTTGAGCTTGTTCGATTTGCAAGGAAAACTCCTGAGCGATTACGGTTTGAAGTTAGAGGACAAAAAATCATCAGGACTGGAGCAGACATCTGATTTTATTTTTTATGGCGATCATATTGCACTTGCCTATAAGAAAGAAAAAGAATTAATAATCAATAACACAAAATCTGATGGTGTTGTTATTCCTGAAACACTTGTTACTCAACTGGAAGAAACTGCCATCATCCGACACGACTCTAATAATAATAGTCTTATTCGTTCATGGTATAAAAATATATTTTTTGTTTCCGGCTATCAAAATATAAAAGACAAGTCGGGAAAAACGGAAGACCCAACGCGGTTTGTATTTTATATTAATAAGATTGAAGTACATTAAGTCCATCCTTTTACTTTTTCTCGCTATCACAGGCGGATTTGGACAAGTAGACCAATTGGCACGGTATGAAATTTCACTTGGTGATAAAGATGAAAATGATCCTTATCAGGTTACTTCACTGGCAGAAGATGGGATACTTATATATAGGAGAGTTCTTGGAAAAGGGCAAGAAGACCTGCTTGAATTGATTAAGGTAGACACTACCTTGAAAGAAAACTGGCGCGGATACATCTCTACGCAAAAAATATTACGAGTCTCGCATGTTAAACCAAAAGATAATCTTGTCTTTATATTATTAAAAGCCGGCTTTACTGTCTCCGGTGACTTCCAGGTGATAGCGGTAAATATCCAGGATGGAACCTATGGTGTTTATACGATTAAAAACCTGATTCCATTTAATCCAACCGATTTTGTGGTGACCAGTCAGGGTGTAATGATTGGCGGATATTTTAATTACAGACCGCTGGTGTTGTTTTATAGCTTCACAACGCAACGCGCTAAAATTCTGCCTGGCTTTTATAATGAGCGGGGTGAACTCAATCAGATTAAAACCTACGATAATGGAACCGTAGATGTAATTGTGAGCGCCAATAATTTTGAACGAAAAAAATGTTTGTGGATCAGAAATTACAATGAGGAAGGCGATCTCGTTAAAACGACTGTATTAGAACCAGAAATTAATAAGAACCTGATTTTCGGCCGGTCGGTAAAAATGATGAATGATGAACAGGTGGTGGCTGGAGTTTATGGAAGCAAAAATGTTGAATATTCAAGAGGAATCTTCGTAGCCGAAATAAATCCTGTAGGAGAATACTCCATCAATTATTACAACTTCGGAGACTTGCAAAATTTCTTCAGTTATATGAAAGCCAAGAGGGAAAGGCGCGTAAAAGAACGAATCGAACGAAGGAAAGTGAAGGGAAAAAGAATTCGATTTAACTATCGCTTTTTGGTTCATGAAGTGGTACCCTATGGAGATCAGTATGTGATGTTAGGCGAGGCCTTTTATCCGCGCTACACCTACACAACGGGAAGAGGTTATGGACTTTTACGTGATGAGCGAATATTTGAAGGATATCAATATACACATGCTGTCGTTATTGGTTTTGATTCGCAAGGAAAACTCAAATGGGATAACAGCTTTGAAATCAATGATGTTAAAACCATGGAGCTTCAACAGTTTGTAAAAATCTCACCAACCGATAGCCGCATGGTACTTTTATATGTTTATGATAATCTTATCCGCTCTAAAATCATCAAAGACAACCAGGTGTTAGAAGGAAAAACTGAAGATGTAATAAAATCAAGCTACAAAAAAGTGGTTATTAAAGAAAAGGACATAGAGAGCAGTAAACTTGATTATTGGTATACTGAACATTTTTTTGCCTCCGGCATTCAATTGGTAAAAATCCCTGTTTCCGCCAGAGAGGAAGTCTACCGCAGAGTGTTTTTTATCAACAAGCTTAAATATCAATAGAAAACGATTCTTTTTGCTAATTTCGCGCAGGCGTATGCAGAAGAAACTTATTCTTGATTCGGACCTGCTGGATATCACCCTCAGCCGCCTTTGCGAGCAACTGATAGAAAATCACGGTTCTTTTGAAAATAGTGTGATCCTGGGCTTGCAGCCCCGCGGCATTTTTTTAGCCGAACTAATTCAGAAAAGACTGCAGGAACTTGCCAAAGTTAACGTACCCCTGGGTTATCTGGATGCCACTTTTTATCGCGATGATTTCAGAAGACGTGATACTCCGGCCAAAGCAAGTGAAACACGGGTATCCTTTGTAATTGAAGGTAAGCATGTGATTTTAATTGATGATGTACTCTATACCGGCCGCACCGTTCGTGCTGCCCTGGACGCCATGATTGCTTTTGGCAGGCCAGAAAAAGTGGAGCTGCTGGTGTTGGTAGACCGCACCCATACCCGTGATCTTCCGATTGCCGCAGACTATGTAGGGAAATTCGTAAACACTATTGAATCACAACGCGTACTGGTTGAGCTGGTAGCACAAGGACATAAACAAAACAGGATTTGGTTAATCAATAACAAGGATTAAACGCAATGTCAACACTTAGTCAACGACACTTATTAGGCATCAAGAATATCACCGCTAAAGACATTGAATTAATTTTTGAAACAGCCGATAACTTTAAAGAAGTTATCAATCGCCCCATAAAGAAGGTACCCTCCTTGCGGGATGTAACAATCGCTAATATTTTCTTTGAGAATTCTACCCGCACCCGACTTTCCTTTGAACTGGCAGAAAAAAGATTATCGGCTGATGTTGTGAATTTTTCCGCCTCCAACAGCTCGGTTAAGAAAGGAGAAACGTTATTGGATACCGTCAACAACATACTGGCCATGAAAGTGGATATGGTGGTGATGCGCCATGCCAGTGTGGGCGCGCCTCACTTTTTATCCAAACATATAAAGGCCAATATTGTGAATGCCGGAGATGGCACACACGAGCATCCCACTCAGGCGTTGCTGGATACCTATTCGATTCGTGAAAAGTTGGGTGAAGTGCAAGGAAAAAAAGTTGCCATCATTGGGGACATTTTGCATTCACGCGTTGCTTTATCCAACATCTTCGCCCTCCAAAAACTGGGTGCTAAGGTTATGGTGTGCGGTCCGCCTACATTGCTACCAAAATTTATAGGCTCGTTGGGTGTGCAGGTCGAGCTGGATGTAAAAAAAGCATTGGAATGGTGCGATGTGGCAAATGTGCTACGCATTCAACTAGAGCGTCAGCAAATCAAATATTTTCCTTCCCTGCGTGAATACTCTCTTTATTATGGTATCACCAAAAAAATTCTTGAAAGTCTGAAAAAACAGATTGTGATTATGCACCCAGGCCCAATCAACCGGGGTGTGGAATTAAGCAGTGATGCAGCCGATTCGCAACATTCAATTATTCTCGATCAGGTTGAAAATGGGGTGGCCATTCGCATGGCTGTGCTGTACCTTTTGGCAGGCGCCACGGCTTGATATTTCTAACGCAGGCTAACTCCCGTTAGCTACCTTCTTTGTATTTTTACACTTCAAATATTTGAACATGATCTACAACTCAATCATTGAAACAATTGGTAATACGCCCATCGTTCGGCTAAATAAGGTGACTCAGGGAATAGCTGGGACGGTATTGGCCAAAGTGGAGTACTTTAATCCCGGTAACTCTACCAAAGACCGAATGGCGTTGAAGATGGTTGAAGATGCAGAAAAAGCCGGCACGTTGAAACCAGGCGGAACAATCATTGAAGGAACTTCGGGAAACACGGGAATGGGACTTGCCTTAACAGCCGTGGCAAAAGGATATAAATGCATCTTTACGATGGCCGATAAACAATCGCAGGAGAAGATTAATATTCTTCGTGCTGTTGGTGCCGAAGTGATTGTCTGCCCCACAAACGTAGAACCTGATGATCCGCGTTCATATTACTCAGTCGCCCGAAAACTAAATAAAGACATACCCAATTCTATTTATCCGAATCAATACGATAATCCATCCAATGCTCAGGCTCACTTTGAATCAACAGGCCCTGAGATCTGGACACAAACGGCTGGAAAAATTACCCATTACGTAGCTACCGTTGGCACGGGTGGCTCTATGTGTGGCACCGCCCGGTATCTAAAAAAACAACGGCCCGAATTAGTAGCTGTTGGTATTGATACCTATGGTTCAGTTTTTAAAAAATATAAAGAGACGGGCATCTTCGACAAAAACGAAATCTATCCTTACCTCACAGAAGGATTTGGCGAGGATATCCTTCCAAAAAACGTTGACTTTGATAGTATTGACCTTTTTATTAAAGTGACTGATAAAGATGGTGCCATTGCAGCCCGAAGATTAGCGCGGGAAGAAGGTTTGTTTGTTGGATGGAGCAGCGGATCAGCACTTCATGGAGCCCTGGAGTATGCCAAAGAGAATTTGAAAAAAAATGATGTGATGGTAATCCTTTTGCCAGATCACGGCACACGCTACCTAAATAAAGTTTATAATGACATGTGGATGAAAGACCATGGCTTTCTGGAAGAACGTGCGTATGGAACTGCACGCGAAATCATTGCAAGGCGAAATGGAAAAGACAGTCTGCATACTGTTTCTAAAAATTCTACGATTGGCGAAACGATTCGTATTATGAATCAGGAGGGTGTCGACCAGGTGCCAGTAGTAGAAGGTGATGAATTTGTGGGTAGCGTAACCACTTCTTCACTTATAGAAAAGATTATCTACGATCCTACGTTGAAGGATAAAGCTGTGGGCGAAATCATGGACAATCCTATGCAGGTGGTTGCTCTTGACAGTACCCTGGATGTACTTTCTTCCTTGCTAAATAAAAATAACAAGGCCTTGCTGGTGCGCGATGAAAAGAAGAAAGCCCACATCATTACGCAACATGATATTTTAAAAGCGATGATGATCTAATTTCAATCGGAGTTCAGGTAAAATAAAAACGCCTGATCACGTAAATGATCAGGCGTTTCTATGACAACAGGCTTTTATCGCTTGGTGATTTCTATTTCAACACGATCGTTGTATTGGGCAAGAGTACCACCACTTGGATAGAGTGGAATTTTGCCGCCTTCTCCCTTGATATCGATTCGGGATGCTTCAATTCCCTGGCTGATGAGATAAGCCTTTACAGTGGCTGCTCTTTCTGTCGTAAGTTCTTTAGCAGAAAATTTTCCGATTTTATTTTTTGATGGATCTAAAGCAAAGAAGTTTGTGCTCGTTCCCAGGATGGAACCTTCCTTATCATTTGTTCCATTGCAATGACCATGCACGCGTATTTTATAACCCGGTGATTCCTTCATCAAATCAACCAGTCCATCCAACTCATTTTGCGCTGCAGGATCTAAGATGGATGAGTTGCGGAAAAAGCGAACATTGGTAAAGTCAATATAATCTCCACGCTTCACACGTCCCAGTTCAATAGGAATGATTGCCTCGCCCTCGGGTCCCGTTTCCGGACTTGGTTCTGCATAACTTAAGATCAGGCTCACGGGTTGAAAGCCCGCAGCTTGTGTAACAATTACATAGTTGCCGCGTGAATTTTGCGGGGCTTCAATGTATACAATCTCATTGGCCTTAAAGGCCTGGTAGCGTGTAGCATTCGTTGATTCCTGCACGTGAATCTCACCAACTACTGGCGAGCTACCATCTTTACTTTCTAATTTGAATAGGAATGGTTTACCAGCCGGTTTTTTCACTACAGGCTTTTCTTCGACCACCGGAGGAACAACAACGGGTGGCTCCTCCACAGCTATTGTGTCTTTTTCTACTGGCTCGATCAATACCGGCTCCACAGGTTTTTCTACAGGCTCCTCCACGGGTTTCTCTTCAACTACAGATTGTCCTTCACCCAATTGACCGGTAAATACCCAGGCGTCTTTATATTCAGATTCCGCCCGCAAGCGAATGGCGAAAGCCCAGGCTTTTCTCTTCTCCGTTGTTTGAAGCAAGTAGACATAATTCCATTTCTGGCGGGCATTTATGGCATATTGTGCATTAAATCCTTGTTGGTTTGCACGATTGGTAAGCCTGACAGCATTGTCCAGTTTTGCAAACACGCCTATCACCACATAGTAATTAGGTTCTGATTGAGCTTGCGCTGTAAACTGGAGAGAAACGCAAAATGCCAGCAAAAGGAGGGTGTAAATCGATTTTCGCATACCGGGTTTTTTGGTAATAAACACCCAATTTAATACTTTCTTGAAGTAAACAACAAATTTTACTCCTCAGATAAGGCTGGATAGCAATAGATAAACTGCTATAAGGCTTCTTAGTTGTCCAGAATTTCTATCTCAACCCTCACATTGGCCTGTGCCGCCTGGTGATCTACCTCATAGATAGGTTGTTTTCCTCCCCATGCTTTTACCTCTGAACGCACTGGATCTATTCCATTTTCAATCAGGTAATTCTGAATTAACAAGGCCCGCTCTTCCGATAATTTCTTTGCGGATCCGCGACCTTCCTTATTATCCTTATTCAACTGAAAGAAGTTCTTACTATCCCCCATGGAAATAATCTTTCCGGCCGAATTGCCATTCGTATGGCCATGTATTCTGATTTTATACTTCGGATTCTCCTGCAACATCTCCAATAAACTATTTACCTCATAACGCGATTCAGGACGCATGATAGCAGCATCTTTATAAAAGTAGACGTTAAACATGATAGCCTTATCACCCTTTTGCAATCGCACCAACTCAAAAGGAACGGTTATCTGATTGCCATCGATAGTAACTCCGTCAGTTGCTTCGGGTGTATTATAATTGAGTGGAAGTTGCAGCTTTCGATACCCGAACACTTCACACTCCAACAACATGTTTCCGGATTTATTCACGGGCTTCACATTTACCCAATCGTTGCCGCGATAAGTACCCGACTTCCTGTTTTTAGTAGCCGCATCTGCATCGAAAATATCGACATCACCAGCCAATGTGTCCCTATCAACCAAAGAAGTAATACGAAACAGAAAGGGCTTGGCTCCGGGCTCCTCTATAATAGTTGGTTTAACAGCGGCAACTATTGTACCTTCGGCTACTGCTTTTACTTCTTCCGTGTTGGTTTCAGTTTCGCTTTTGACCTCCTGATTTACTTCAGTCACAACTATTGTTCCGGGTGCCATATCGCTAGCCGGTTTCTTCTCCTCCGTCAACTGCTCAATCGCCTCGGCACGCTCGGACTCATTAATTTTAACTACCTGCGGATTATCGCCTAATAAACCCGAGTACACCCAGGTATCCGTATAGGGCGATTGTTTCTGAAGCCTGATAGATTCATTGATGGCTGCCTTTCTGTCTTCTGTGTGCATCACGTACACATAAAAAAGCTTTCGCTTGGGGTTGAGTTCATAAACAGCCGCATAGTTCTGCTTTTTGGCGTTCTCTGTAAACTCAATCGCATTGCGTGGAATGGCAAAAGCTCCGATCACTACATAAAGGGATTGATCGGTATGAGGTTTATCCTGAGCAAGAAGGCTTGGAACGATTAAGAGTAAAGCAGCGAACAATAGACACTGGCGGTGCATAGGTTTTTGGTTAGGTTACAGTCAAAAAAATAAACCAGACGTAGTTTAAAAAATAAATAGGTAGCATAGAATGCCCCAAATCGATGATGAAGGTAAACATAGTTTTGTTAACACGCAAAAATCGCACGGTCTACCAAGTCGTCATTGTCTGTCAACAACACTAAACCGCTGCTCCAAAACGGTTCCGTGCTCATCAACCAGTGTAAGAATATGCTGTCCTGGGTCGGGTGCAACTGCCAAACGATGCGTGCTTCGAGTGGCCCCAAGGTAGTTGCCATCCATATGCCAGTACACCGTTACCGATGGTTGACGGTGGGCCACTTCAAACAAGGCGCTCCCCAGGTGCCCATCCAACTCGTGGGGAATAAAAATCCTGGCCCCGGATTTCGGATAAATCAAATCCATTGAAACTACAGAAGCCGGGTTAACACAATCGCTACGAAACGGAGGCAAGGGTTTATAACTCAGATTCTTTGACTTGAAATAATACTCCTGAACAGGCGGCAAAACAAACCATGAAACAGATTTAATCCTACTGATCGATTCGCAATCGGCATGAACTCGATGCTTTGAATCCAACGACAAGTGTACACTTTGGTGGTAACGACAAGGAGCACTTTGCAACCCTGCCAGAGGAATTTTTATTTCTTTGGTTTCAGAACACAATTGCGTAGCGCGCATTCCACTTCGGCTACAAACAACAATTTCATGTAGAGCATCCAGAGGAATCTGAAACCAACTATTACCCTGCAATTGCGAGAAGATATCAAACATGATCGGTGAAGCCGACTCTGTTCCGGTAAGGCCGGGCCGGCCTTCACCATCGGCATTGCCTACCCAAACGCCTACTGCATAGTCTGCATTAACCCCCACAGCCCATCCATCGCGCAATCCATGACTGGTGCCGGTTTTCCAGGCAATCTTTTTGGTGCTGTTGAACATTCGCCAACCGGTTTCTTCTCCGGGCCTATACACTTCCTTCAGCGCATCGAATGTTAGATAAATTGATGCTGCACTCATCCATGAACTTTCCTCTGGGTTATTTCTTTCCACAGAATCAGATTGCAGATACATCGGTGAATGAAAATCCGATTTGTCATAACGGATTTTACCGGGAACTTCAAAATAGTTTTGAAGGGTGCGCACCATGGAAGCATAAGCACCCGTAATATCCCACAGCGTGCCCTCGGCTCCACCCAGAATTAAAGATAGCCCATAGTGATCAGCTGGCTGATTTAATGTAGTGAGTCCAATTTGTTTTAGGAGCTCATAAAATTTTTCATAGCGATATTCTCTTAACTCGTGAACAGCGGGGATATTAAGTGAGCGAATCAGCGCCTGATCTGCAGCAACAGCCCCATCGTGTTCTCTCGTAAAATTCTTTGGGGAAAATCCGCTAATGAGTGTGGGGATGTCGGGCTGTAACGTACCCGGCAATAATTTCCCTTCATCCAGCATAGCAGCAAACAGAAACGGTTTCAGAATACTCCCCGTACTTCTTCGGGCCTGAATGATATCAACTTGTTCACCATGCTCATGACCCGCTGGCGCATTTCCGGTGTAGGCAAGGACTCTGCCTGTTTTCACTTCCAGTACAAGAGCAGCTGCATTAAAAACCTGGTTGCCTTTCAAGACTTGTTGATGATCAGCGACAATCTGGTTGACACGTTCCTGCAAAGGAAAATCCACAGTACTCTTCACCCGCGTTTGGGCATGACCTTCTTTAATTACCCGTGTCAATAGGTGATATGCACTACGCGGAAGTGATACTGGGTTTTCAGGAATGGATTCCGCGAGTGAAAGTTCGAGTGTGGTTGAATCTATCCTGCCCGATTGCATCAACCGGGTTAAGAGGCGGTCGCGTTTGGCTTTCAATACTTCCCGATTTTTTCCGGGATGAATGAGTGATGGATTGTTGGGAAGCACTGCGAGCAAAGCCGCCTCCGACCAACTTAACTCTGACGCATCACGACCAAAATAACGCCAACAGGCAGCCTCCATACCTACCACATTGCCACCAAACGGTGCGTGAGCTGCATAAAGTGAAAGTATTTCTTCTTTCGAATAACGAAGTTCAAGCCGCGTAGCCAAAACCATCTCAATGAGTTTCTCAAAAAATGTTCTCGACTCTTTTCGTGATAACCGAATCACTTGCATGGTAAGCGTGCTGCCACCACTTACAATTTTTCCTGCATACAGATTTTGTCGAATCGCCCGCGACATAGACAGGGCATCTACTCCGGGGTGGTTGTAAAATCGTTTGTCTTCAAAAAGAATCAGTGCGTCTTTAAATTTTTCCGGCACCGGGTTTCCTTCGGGGAAACACCATTGACCATCATCAGCAATGGTAGCGCCTAGTAATTTTCCTTCACGGTCTTCCAACACCGTGGAATAGGAATTATGAAAAAGTTGGTTTGGCAGACAGAAATAATAAACCACCAGCACCGCAAAGGCGAACAACAAATAGTAGCGATATTTTTTAAGTACGACTTTCACGCACCACAAACATACTTTTTAAAAGGTAAATTCGGTAGGAACATAATTCCTCACCCAGAGACTCTTAAACTTTAAGATCAAATTCAATCGCCCTCTCCAAGGTTACCGTCATCTGCTCCGTAGGAGTTTCCTGTTTATAGAAATTTATTAAATCTAGAAAGTACTGGCTCCATCGGAGCCTCCTAAAATTTTAGATACTAGCATTTAAAAAGTTGATTCGACAACAGGTGAACCACTCACCCAGAAAGTCATAAATTTTAAGATCCAACTCTATCACTCTCCCCCAAAGGGTTCCCGGCATTAGCTCCGTAGGAGCTTCCTGTTTATAGAAATTTATTAAATTTAGAAAGTACTGGCTCCATCGGAACCTCCTAAAATTTTATATATTATGGCTAATACCTTTTCCCAAATCTACCTGCAATTTGTTTTTGCAGTAAAACAAAGAGAATGTCTAATCCCGAAAGAGCATAAAGCAGAGTTGCATAAATACATAACTGCTTTGGTACAAAACAGAAAAGCTAAAATGCTTGCCATTCATTGTATGCCCGATCACACACATTTGTTTGTCGGATTTAAGCCCACCATACTAATTTCAGATTTTGTAAAAGAAGTTAAAGTAGAAAGCAATGAAATTATTAATGATAAAAAATGGGTAAAAGGAAAATTCAATTGGCAAGAGGGTTATGGGGTATTTTCTTATTCACATTCTCAAATCGGGGCCGTGATTAACTACATATTAAATCAGGAATCCCATCACAGAAAGAAATCATTTAAAGAGGAATATCACGAACTGCTGCGAAAATTTGAAATACCTTTTGAAGAGAAATATCTATTTAATTTTATTGAATAGAAAGGAGGCTCCTATGGAGCCAAATCAATCTATCTAAATTCCGACTATAAACAGGGTGCTCCAACGGAGCGGAATGCATCCATTTTAAATTTGAACTTTATTGCTCAACTTTCAAAATGGCCGAACTTTTAGGTATAAGCTGGTAGGCTCTGACGAGTCCTTATATTTTTCCACTTTTCACATTCTTAGCAAACCATTCTTCTTCGGAGTCGGCTTTTGTTTCGTGGGCTATTGAGCTTTCTACTTTGGTGCGGGCATTTGCCATCGCTTTGGTGACCATGGCATGCTCGATGGCTTCGTCTTCTTTCATTCCCAAATTATCAAGCAAGTCAACGATGCGATCGGAACCAAAAATTTTGAATGATGGATTATCCAGCGAAGAGCAAAATATGATTTCAGATTTCGGAAACGAGGTGTTCAGCTTTTGAATGACCGGTTGTTCTTTGGAGGGTAGCGGATAATGTCCGGCAAACAAGAATGTAACTTTTGTTTTGGTCGACCACTTGCTGATCAAACTCATCATGGCCGAAGATTGAATCATTTCAACATCGCACAGGAAAACAACTTTTTCCTGACTGGCTGCTTCACTTGTTTGATTGGGGGTAATTTGAAAATAGGGAACGTTGGACTCACTCAGGAAATCAATAACTTCAGCTTGCGTTTTATCAAAGAATGTAAACACAATAGCAATCTCGCTTTGCGTGAGTGCTTTCAGCGCTTCGGTAATCATACCCCGCCAGGCCATGGGCTTATTGCGCCATACTTTATCGGTGTAGGTTGGTTTGTCAGATTTGAGGAAAGAGAATAAACCCATAGTGTATTATTAGTTTTTTTTTAAACTTAATAAAGAAATCCAAACAGCCACAATGGAATCTTATCAAGAGCACCAGTTTCGATATCATCTGATGCCACATATCCATTGGCTATGCCACTAAGTTGAGTAAACGTCTTAGACTTACCTCCTATTTCAAAGGTATACTTTTCGTCTACCAAAAAGTCTGCTTGGGGAGGCAACGAAATGGTATGTCCGGCATTTATTAACTGATTGAGAAAAAATGATTCACGCAAAGTACCGCGGTCGGCATGATCGGGTGAAAGTAAGAAATGCAAATTGGGATTTTCAAGAAATATTTTATCTGGCTTCTGTAATGTACTGGTACTTTTACCCGCTGCGGTCAACGAATTTATTAACCGAGCTTTCTCCAGATAATATAAATACTGAACAAGTGTGTTGCGATGAATTCCGATCTTATCACTTAGTTTGCTTACGTTCGGTTTGAACGGAACGTTGGTTGCCAGAATATACAACAACTGATAAATCTTACGGGTATTAGCGGGATCAAATCCTTCAATGAACCGCATATCACTTTCGATGATCAATCGCACCACCTGATCTAACTTGATTGGATAGGTAGTAAGATTTTCTGAAAAGAAAGGATAATACCCGTGCTTCCAATAACTCTCCAAATGTTTCAAAGGCTTAAAGGATTGCGTTAGCGTTAGCGCCAGCTCTACGTGATTTTTCAACAAATCCTTTAATGATACAAGTTGAAAATTGCCAACGCCAGAAAATTGTAAATATTCGCGATAGGAAAGGCCGGATAATTCATAACGCACTGCCCTGCGACTTAAGTCCGCATGTTGCCGCAGCATATCAGTGATTGAGGAACCGGTAAATACAATCCTCAGATCTTTATAAAAATCATAAATGTTTTTAATCTCTTGTGCCCACCCAGGGTACTTGTGCACTTCATCTATAAACAACATCTTGCCGCCCTGTTGACGAAAACGATCTACAAAATCGATGAGTTTATTTTCTGTAAAATAGATGTCATCCAAAGTCAGGTATAAAGCCTGTGTGCTTATTCCAAACTCTTTTTTTTGACGCTGAAGCATAAGCGTTGTTTTACCCGTGCCTCGTGCCCCAAGAATTCCTATCAAACGATCATTCCAGTCTATTTTTTCAGCTAATGAACGAACAAAAACGGAAGACTGGTTTTGGACTAAAATCGATGATTTTTGGATAATTTTCTCCATTATGCTGTTCTTATACAGCAAATGTAGTTAATTTTTGCTGAATTTAAACAGCAATTTGGCTTTCAATAAAAGAGGGCTAAAGCTTCTTTTTATACTCATCTTCATCAAAGCCTAGCAAAACAACCTTTCCATTTTTCTCAATCAATGGGCGCTTGATAACACTCGTCTTCTCCAACATCAAGGCAATGGCCGCTTTTTCATTAGTGATTTTCTTTTGAACAGCTTCATCCAACTGGCGCCAGGTGGTGCCACGTTTGTTTACCAGACTCTCCCACCCTACTTGCTTACTCCAATCAGCCAGCTTACTTGCGGTAATGCCAGATTTCTTGTAATCGTGAAACTCAAATTCTACTTCGTTTTTCTTCAGCCAATCCACAGCCGACTTTACCGTGTTGCAGTTTTTGATGCCGTATAAGATCATATTCAATTAATTATCAATCCAAAGTACTAATACGTTTTCGTCATGTCGCTGGGAACACATATTATAAAGTCTGCCAGACCTTTGTGCTCAGTCTCCAATGCATCAATATTCTTTTGTTCAACCACTTGAAGTGTTGATATCACCAGTTTTGCATCAGCTTGTTTGAGGTACCACACAATCCCCTCAAAATTTTGAGAATGATACGATCCGTTTACATGCAAAAAAGGAAATATCTTATTTGCTAAAATAAAATGCGCCATGGTGGCATCCTTTACAGCTTGCGATCTGGCCATATTCTCGGCACTGCCTGCAGAACCATGTCCACCCATCTGATCGATCATGGATTTATAACCTGGCAATGTGAGGTCTATGGTGATGGGTAACGGTGCAATGGTACTTTTCGCTTCAACGGAAAGTAAATTCAATGCTTCAATTCCTTTCTTATATACCAGATTGGCATATCGCCTCGGGACATTGGTAGCCACTGCACGTAGTTTATTTTCTTTGGCAAACTCTACCAAAGGCTTGTAGTCATTTTTGTAGTTGTCCCATACTTTGGCCTCATTCAGCAAAAGTTTTTCATCGATCACGCCATTAAGATACTCATCCAGCACAAGCTGATTGTCGGATTCAAACATCTCCATCCCCAACGTAACCGTTCCCCGCTGTGCATAAAGGTCTTTCATGACTTGCAATTCCAACCAGTGCGCTATGGCATTATCATGGAGTTCACCGAAAAAAATGATCTCTGCTTTTGAAGCTTGCTTCATCATGGCTGTAAAATCGGTGAGCTTGCCTTCTTTGGTGTATATTTTATAAGCTGGCTTGTCCTGAGCAGCGAGCGAGCCCGAGATGATAAAGAAGAGAATCAGTTTTTTCATAGAAAATATGTTCTTTGTTCGCTCATAGCGGAGTATACCAGATCTAAAGTTAACCTTTGCTTCATCAACTTCACTCATTTAATCGCAGATTCCGAAGCGAGACTCTGCGAAGAATAGACTTATGGCTTATTCTCAACTCGAAAAAGCTTTTCAGTATAATCCAATAATTCAGCACCACCAGACTTTCCGTGGCCGGGAATTACAAGTTTAAGATCTGGATACTTTGTTTTAAGATTAACCATGGTTCTTGACCACGCCAGCGTATCAGCATCCTCCAGGTTTCCTTTACCGGCTCCCACTTCTTTTACGAGACATCCACCGAACAGCACCTGCTCATCCGGAAAATATCCCACCACATTATCGCGAGTGTGCCCTCCCCCTAAAAAACCAGCAACTACTTTTTTATCACCTACCTTCAATTCAAGTTCACCATCAAACCCATGTTGAGGGATAACATCATTTTGCTTCTCATTCAAAAACTTAATAGTAAGATTATTGGCATAGGAAGAAATGTTTCTTGTGTGAAACTCTTTTAAACCACCTACACAATCGGCATGAAAATGTGTAGCAACCAAAGCCGTAACTTTCGCATTGAGTTTGTTGGAAATAAAATCCAACAACTCGGATGAACCACTGTCATCGGCAGGGGTATCAAAAACAACTGCCTCGTTACCGTTAATTACAATCATACCATTGCAAGGCACCCGACCAAAATTTTGTGTATTCAGAAACGTAATGTGTTGGTAAACATGGTCTGTTAGTTTTTTGACGATCAACGTTTCGGTTTCGTAAACAGCACTGTCGTGTGGATGTGCATCACTCCTTGTTTCACTTTGCGGAGCAGGATTATTACACGCATTTAACAGTATCAGAAATACCAAAGCAAAAGAAAACTGCTTCATCATGGGTTAAATTAGTATCTATACCTTTATTGAACAATCTTGACAGCGTCAGATTCAAAATATATTTCTGTCAGGTCGGAAGACCTGACAGCAATTGAAGAGTCCGAAACGAGACTACGCTAGCAAAAAGATTTATTCTTCCCGTTTCCCTAAATCAACAACTACCTTATTAATTAAAGGCTGGAGAACTTTAATAATCGTCCTTATAGTTGACTTCTTTTCTTTAATTGAATTATATCTGGGTAACATGTACACTTCCTTCTTTTGTGTATAAGATAATTCTTCAAGAAGCTGCTTATACAGATACGCTTCTTGGTTTATGTCATGCTTCTTCATAGCATCTATAACAATATCTTTAAGGGACTCCAATAATGAATAAAATGGGCTGGTAACCGTTGACCTCTCTAACTCAATTAGTTTCCGTTCTAATAGATCCGAGAATCTTAACTGATCGTTGAATGTAGTTTCCATAACTTTTTATTTGAAATATATGAAAGGCATTTTGTATTCGAAGAAATTTCAACCCATCATAAGATTTGTCAATTACAGTTTTGTTTTATCCAGAAATACGCTCTAGTATCACCCAATTCGCCAGCTTTACTTAGGTCCAAACAACCACTATCGATTAGTCCGATATCTGTCCTTGCTAACCCTCTATTCAAATAGGCGCCTGCATTTTGAGGCTCCAACTCAATAGCCTTGGTAGAGTCTAAAATAGCACCTCTATAATCCGTAAGTATAAATTTAATTACCCCTCTCCTATGATAAGCCCAGCCGAAATTAGGGTCAACTTCAATTGCCTTAGTAAAATCAAGTATTGCTTCTTCATAATTACCAAATTTAGCTTTCAAATTAGCTCTTTGACAATAAGCGTTTGGATCATTAGTTTTAATTGCAATAGCCATATTGTAGTCTGCAATAGCACCGTTGTAGTCCTTATCCTCGTCCTTGATTTTAGCCTCAATCCTAAATTCTGCTCTTCTATAATAAGTGTCAAGATTATATGGATCAAAAAAAATAGGTTGACTATAATCATCAATGGCACCTTTGTAATCACTAAACTCCCAGTACTTTATATCACCTCTTAAATAGTAAGCGTCTACGTTTCTTGGATCAAGCTCAATAACCTTACTCAAATCAGCTACTGCGCCTTTATAGTCTTCAAGGCCAATTTTTGCCTTACTTCGAAAAAAATAAATAAGAGGGTCCTTTGGATCAATCAGAATTGCTTTATTAAAATCTGCAATTGCATTTTTATAATTCTGCAATTCCAAATTAGATTCACCTCGCCAACGATATAAGTAAGCTTCATCATGATCGATCTCTATCGCCTTATTAAAATCAATTATGGCACCTTGATGATCTGCGATCCCACTTTTTAAGATAGCGCGATTTGTATAAGGATTCGATTCTCCAACCATTAATTGGATTGCTTTGTTGAAATCATCCATAGCACCGCCAAAATCCTCAATAGATGTCTTAGCGATACCTCTATTGTTGTAGGCTTCCCCATAATTGGGGTTAAGTTTAATTGCCTCTGTATAATCTAAAATTGCTCCGTTAAAATCATTATTATTATCTTTTTCTTTGCCATTTAGAAAAAAGTCAATTGCAGTTAGACTATTTATTGCATCATTATACCTATTCTTTATTAAATCATTTTGTTCTGAATTTCCACTATTTAAATGATTCCTTAAAGTATTCAATTCCTCCTTAACTTTTTCAAGATGTGCCTTCGTTTCTTCCAATTCTTCTACTTTACTTCTATCCTTGATTAACCGATCCAAAGATTCAGTTAAGTCTTTTACATCAATTGTGACTGAGGCTTTCATCCAAAATATTTCACCATTCCAAGTCTCATCAATAACTTCAAGTTTTGTTATGCCTGCAGTCAATGTTGAAATTTTTTCAACGAAATCCTGGGTAAATTTACCATTGACCTCAACTGTTTTAAGTAATTGCTCACTTTCAATATAAACACCAACTTCCTGCAGAAGGAGTATACGCAATTGATGTATAGCAATCGAACGAGATGAAAGTTTACTATCCATCTCACCCGCATTATATGTATATTCTCTCACAAAAGACTTTTCTTGTCCATATAATATTATGGAATATACCATCAAGAGTCCTGAAATAAATATTCTTTTCATTCTATTTCATTTTCAAAATTTAAAATATTCAACTATCACTTTCTCTCTAAGTCTTCAAAAAGACCATAATACGAATCCTTTTGCCTTCTTTCCCGCATATAAATTTCATGTATTTGAGGAATGTCAATGTTTGAAAGAATTCCCTTCCTCCAAGATCTCCAAACCTGACTGGGAATCCTGTCCCTTTTATACCATAGATATTCTTCAGCACACATATTGAGATAGTCAATAATAAGATTCTCTTCCTTATCACTTAAACTTTTAGAACTATCTCTGCTACATGTATTTATTAAGTCGTTATAAGTATCGTATCTGCTGTTAAAACTCTGAAATAAGTCCTTGAAAATTTTGTCATCATTTAATCTTTGTTGAAACATACCTATATAAAATGTAAGCGATCCTGTGATTAATCCAATGAATATACCGTTCTCAACTATTTTCAGATAATTAGCTATAAGTATCAATAATAAGCAAGTAGCGAAGATGAAATTTATCCATTTCATAAGTTATATAATCATTAAAACGTCAAATATCTAATTCTTCATAGGGGAGTCTCCATTCAATAATCTCTAATTAAAAACTTCATCCCTTCTAACCATGGTTCGCGTCCCACGAACCTTTCCAATTACTGATTCACCCGCTTCACCACATCCACTACTCTTCCTTTTTTTCTTGCATACACCGCGTTGTCGTACATCGCTTCACAGCTTACGGCTGGTAAATAATAACTGCCGGCATAGCTCGCGGTAAGAAGCACTTTAAACGTTTTACGTTGGTTGGCTCCTAAATCAAAGTAGGTGTACACCCGATCATCGCGAATGTCCTGGTACGTGGGCACATCGCCTGTGATGCGCGCACCATCATCGCCCGTCAGGCGTAAATTATTAATCTCCCAACCCGAAGGGAAAATCTGATTCAACGCCAGGTTTTTATAAATGCCGCGCATGCCGGGGTTGAACACCGTAACGGTAGCCACAAACGCAGTGCCCTGCTCAAGGCTTGTCGGGTCAATCGCTGCACCATCCGGGTCGGAGTAATTGACGGTGATGGAAAGATTTTTCTCACCATCTTCTTCCGCACCGCGCGCAGGCACTCCTTCCGAAATCACGCGCACGAAAAGGGTTCCTTTGCTGCCACTGGTAATTTTTAAGTTGCCGGGTTTTACACCATCCGCAGGAAGCGAAACCTGCGCAATGGTTAACTCCGTGTTGGCTGTAACTTCTTTGCCATTGTAGCTGTAAGTAAATTTCAAATCACTCTTCTCCCCACCGGCATATGCACCTACGGATTTTAATCCCCATGCCAACGTCTGCGTGCTCATCCAATACGAAGAGTTGCTCAACGCTTCCGAAAGTTCTTTCACCAACTCAAATGCTTTCACGCGATCGTTCAATAACAATAAAGTTTCCAGTATGATTGCTTTGTCGCGCAAATCTGAACCATACGAATAAGCCATCTCCTGATAAGGCTTCACTTGTATTGGTAATTTTTCAATCAACTTCTTAGCCGCTTCGGGTTGGCCTGCTTTTACATAGGCAGCAGCCAACATCCACGAAGCCGTTGCCGGCATACCTGTTTGTTCGCGCAAACGGTTCATAGCACCCAACTCCGGATCGCCCGCAAGGGCCAATGTATATAATCGATACGCCTGAATGAGTTCGCTGCTGCTGTACTCCTGATTTTTGCGCCAGCCCTGAGCTTTGTTCTTTTGAAATTTCTTCCAACGCTTCATCATATCGTTGGGCACATAATAGCCTTTGGCTTCGGCTTCAATTAAAAAATGTCCTGCATACGTAGTGCCCCAACTATCTGAATCCTCATGACCAGGCCAGTAGGAAAATCCACCATCGCGATTAATGAATGTTTTTAAACGCTCAACACCAGCTTTCACATTGCGCTGAATTACATTCTTCTCTTCTTCGGTAAGTGCCTTCACTTTGTCGAGATACAATTGCGGAAACACCGATGAGGTAGTTTGTTCAATACATCCATATGGATATTGCAATAAGTATCGCATGCGCTGACCGAGATTAACCGGAGGTAAACTTGAAACTTCGAGTACCGATGTGTTGGTTCCTGCCATGCCCACCGGAACAACTGAACCCGTCCAGGCTTTGCCAGCTTCCAAAACGGCATCCAGTACTTTCGTTACCGGAGGATTTGGATTGCGAACTTCAATTTCAATTTCATCAGTTGCAGAATAATTGCCGGACGTAGCCGTTACTTGAACTTTTGCAATGCCGGTTTCGCCTTTCACGAGCAAACCGAAATCGAGGGTAAGATCTGTTTCATCACCCATGGCAACCGTACGCGAAGCTTCATCAACAATGGTTACCGGACCACTTACTTTGATGTCTACTTTTACATTCTTGATATTTTTCTCGCTGGTGAATAACGTAATGGGCAGTTTCACCGATTCTTCCGGTCCCAACACCCGCGGCAACGTGGCCAACACCATCAGCGGCTTGCGCACAGGTGTAGCCTTCTCCGTTTTTCCATAGGCACCTTCGTAACCAGCTACCAACATTGTTTTTACTGATCCAATGTACTGCGGCATAATGAAACGATGTTCGTTGCTGCCACCCGTTAATGTAATCGGGCCGAAAAATTTGACTACGGGTTTGAATCGATTCGCTTTGGCATCATCTTCTTTGGCCACCAGTTCGCCATCACCGCCCAATGCCAACAGGCGTTCCATGCGTCCGCCAAAGGCGCCCATCACCTGGTCGTATAAATCCCATGTTTTTACACCGAGTGCTTCGCGGGCATAAAAACGACTCCATGCATCGGGAGTTTTAAATCGCGTTAGGTCGAGTAAACCTTCATCCACCATCGCGAGTGTGTAGGTCATCTTACGCTTAGATTGTTCTGACACTTTTATCACCACTTCCTTGCCAGGCTCCAGCACATCAGGCATGGTGATGACTGGCTCAAGATGAGTTTCCGGATCTTCTACCTGAATAGGAATGATTCCATACATGCGAATGGGAAGATCGTTAACCGTTTGTGCGTGTGGTTGCAATAATGTAACGTTTACAAATACGTTAGGCGTCATCTCTTTGGTGAGATCAAAACTAAATTGATTGTCGCCTTTTTTGGTTTCGAGCCAATACGTTTGCAACACCCGACTTCCGTTTTCGATGCTGATCAACGCGCGGCCATTATCACTTCCGGGAATCACCAGGTTTACTTTCTCACCGGTATTATAAATTGGTTTGTCGGATGAGAATGAAAGCATGGTAGCACCTTCACCATCATTGCGCGCACGGCCGGCCCAACCCGGCCAATCGATGTAAACTATTTTACCGGTGCTATGGCCTGATTGTGGATCGTAAGCCTTTACAAAAAAGCGGCCCCACTCAGGATATTTGATTTTAAAGTTCCAGGTTCCCTTTCCATTGTCAGTACGGATTTTTCCTGTGGTGATGGGTTGTGAATAATTTCCCGACATATAATTGACTGAACCTTCCGAACTATCCCACCACCAGCGCCAATCAATCTTATAAAGTGATAATTCAATGGTTCGCGAAAGTGGATTGCCATCGGCATCAATTGTAACCACATCAACACGATGTGTAGTGTCAGTCAACAACATGCCGCGGGCTTTATCGCCTTGCGGCAATCGGATTCCGGTAAGGGATGCATATGGATAAAATGGAATGCTAAACCGATCTATACTAAAGTTGCCACTTTCTTCAAAAACTTTTCCACGGAAGACGGCATTCAGCGTTCCGGGAGCTTCGCCACTCACTTCGAGATTGGCGTTTACCACAGCGCGCCCATCGGCATCGATTAAACCATCAAAAATAGTTTGCGATTCGCTATAGAAATCGATCGATGGATCATCGAACACATAATCTTTGTATTGAGCAAAACTGGTAGTGCCTTTCGTAAGCAGTACATCAAACTGAGCGCGTAGATTTTTTCCGGGTGCACCGTGCAGCCAATTGACTTTAAGATTTCCGGCCACATTACTGTTCGCAGCCGAAAGTTTATCGACACCAAAATCAAGATTGATTTTTAACCGGTTTGGTTTCACCATCTCAATTTTCAAAGGCTGCGTAAACTCGGTACCGCCCACTTTTACACGACCTAGCCAATTACCGGTTGGTGCATCAGATGTTGTAGCGGTAGCAAATTTGTAAAAACCATTTTCCGCATTGGACCGCACCAACCGTGAAGTCACTTGCCCTTGTGGATTTTGCAATTCGAATACTACGGGATGAGAAGTCGGTAACAATTTATTCTTGTCTTCCAGAATGAAACTCAGATACAATGAGTCGCCAGGACGCCACACTCCGCGCTCACCATATAAAAATCCTTTCAAGCCTTTGTTTACATACTCACCACTCACATTGAAGTTGCTAAGTGATAGCGATTCGCCACCGAGCAACTTTAAATAACCACGCTGCGGTCCGTTCTTTGCAATCAATACAAATGGGTTTTGTTTCGTTTCAATAATGGCTTTGCCTTCAGGGCCGGTTGAAGCTGTACCCATCAGCTGTTGCTGATAATCATAGAGTTCGATTTGCACACCGGAAAGTGGTTGCGTTGTTTTTAAATCATTGACCACAATCATTGTGTTGCCATCACTACCGCGCTTGGCAAGCAAGCCTAAGTCGGAGGCAATTACATTGCGCTTGATATTGCGATTGCCAGTGTAGTAGGAAGAATGGCAAGGATTATCGCGTTGTTCCCATTCATAATCATCGCCATAATAATAGTCTTCATAACTATCCCAATAGCTTTCTTCCGAATAGCTTTCCACTTCTTCCTCCTGTTCAAAAGAGTTTTGTGTATTCTCATTGCCGCTTTCTTCTCCTTCCTCGCATACATAAGCGAGATAAGATTTCTTAAACCCGATGCGCACCTGATAGATAGCGCCCGGCTCGGCATTGATCAATGCGGCAAGGTCAAGTGTAAAACGATTCCATTTACCCAAATCGGTTACACCAGAATTCTCCAACGAGATAGTTTTCTTCAGAACCTGCTTGCCTACGCGCCTCATCTCATGGTTGCCCTCGTAATCATTTACCTGCAGAAACTGTAACACATTACTTTCAAATACTTTAATAATCTGTACATCCACACTCTTCAGGTTAACCGCTTCGAAGGGCATAATGAGTCCATCGCTGGAAGGCAGCACACTTCCTTTTCCGGTAAAGCGTACAGATGGAAGTACCTGCTCAAAGGCAACCTCGAATGACTGTGTGCCAGTCATCTTATAGTTTAAGATATTCTTGATTCCTGCAACAAGAACCACATTTCGGGTTCCTGTTTGTCGCACAGGTGGGAAAACCCAGATCTCATTATCCTTGATTTCAAAATCAAGACTGTTAAGTTCGGAGATGCCAATTAACCCTTCAAGATTCTGTGTTTCGTTGAGTGGATCCGAAAACTGAATCACCACATGCTGACTGCTTCCTTGCTCAACACGAACATTGGTAACTTTAAAATCACCCAAGGCCGGAATCTCCACCTCGCGGTCTTCATCGCGCTCAACACCTAACCCGGCACCTAAAAAAGTTAAGTTCACTTTGCTGGCGGCTTCCTTACGTGATACTTCTTCTACTGTAAAGGTATGTTGTTTACCTTCGGAGGTATGCGCCCAGTTTACTTTCAACGAAGTACCGTCTTGTTGGGCATTAAGTATTTTTTCTACAAGTGCATTGTCGGCAAAGTCGGCTGTATATAAAACGCCTTCAATCTTCTGGCGTTTGAGATCGGTCTTTACATAGGGTTTGATGTTATCAACCGTGACTTCAAAGTTTTGCGGTATAACCTGAAGTGTATATTCAAACGTATTGAGCGACTTTGGTACTTCTAGAAGACGGGCCAATTGAAAATTGACTTGGTAAATCTGTCCGGATGTTAAACGGGCGGTGGGCCGGAATTCGACTGTGCGCCTGTCGAGCCACAGCGTGGTACCCGCCACCTTGGGGCTCAACTCAAAAAGTTTTACGGTAGTTTCTGATCCCACCGCCAACGAATCGACTACATCCTGTGAAAGAACAATGCGGATCGGTGAACCCGAGCTGATTACTCCGGCTGTGTAGGAAGAAATATATTCGCCAAAGGCGGGATTGATGGCTGAGTTAAAGGATGTCTTTGCGCTTTTGACGGTAGTGAAATAAAATACGGCTGCAGCGCCAACTACTACGGCAATAATACCAATAATAACTTTTTTCATGATCCGGGGTTGAGTTAATGGAGTACATGAAATATCGCAAAATGATTAGAGAAATTGTTAATCAGAAGGTTAAATTTTCTAACGAATCAATTTTGAATCGATAGGCGTAAGAAAAGAAACGTCTCAAACGTTAATGTAGAGGAAGCACCTACTTTTTACACGCTACTCCGGCCACGTACTTCTTAATTACCTCTATTGGTTTCGCGACCTCACTACCAGCAAAACCCTTTATATCCAGATAGCGGATTTGCTTTTGATAGGTTTCCAGAAACTCGCCCGATAAGGGCAGGTAAGACCAGTGCCATTTTTCTTCTTCATAGCCCGTACGGCCACTGGTTTTAGTTGTATACGGCTGACAAAATCCGTATTTAGCTGCATTGGTTGTAAGCCATTGATAAGTGGTTAACCCTTCCCCACTTTCAAAAAAACTATTCTCCAAAGAATTCAAATCCATGTCAGTGCCCCAATGATGACGTGAGGTTCCTGGCATAGAACTGTACAATAAAATCAACCGTGCCCGTTCTTTTGGATCACTAACTGTAGTAAGATCCTTTCCCTCAACTTCAACTTTGCCATTCCACTTGTTCTCCCAGATTCTTTTTTGTGAATCGAAATTTCGTGTGGCTGAAAT
>JALHRJ010000062.1 GCA_022841475.1 Cyclobacteriaceae bacterium
CCGATTAAATCAATGTAATTCATAGTAGATATTAAGATAACGAAGGTACACATTGAACTTTTATAACCAACCGCACCTTTTATTCAACTTTAACCTTTCTTAATTTACCAAAAATCAAAGCCCGATGCCTGCTAGCCAAATCACAAACCTATTTCTTTTCCTTTTAGGTGTAATCACTTTCTCCTGCACCACAAAGGAAGCCCCGGACTTAATACTTATCAACGGTAAAGTATGGACCGGTGCCAATGACTCTACCTTCGCAGAAGCGATTGCCATTAAAGCCAATAAAATAATGGCTGTCGGAAATTCTGTTGATATTAATTCTCTGGCGGATGCTAAGACCAAAACCATAGACCTGAAAGGAAAATTAGTAACGGCCGGATTCAATGATGCTCACATCCATTTTTTAGGGGGCTCGCTGGGACTTAGCGAAGTAGACATGACAGGCACAGCATCACCGGCCGATGTTTCAGAAAGAGTAAATCAATTCATTAAAGAAAATCCAACCAAAGAATGGATAACGGGTCGGGGTTGGCAATACACTTCGTTTGAAAGTGGTCTGCCCGATCATGAAACGCTAGGTTCCATCGCCAATGAAAAACCTGTTTTCATAAAAGCCTATGACGGCCACAGCGCCTGGGCTAATAAGAAAGCATTGTCCATAGCTGGTATTGATCGCAATACAAAATACAGCGGCTTCGGAGAAATTGTGAAAGATAAAAATGGTGAGCCCACCGGAACGCTGAGAGAAAGTGCTATGGGGTTGGTAGGTCAACATGTTCCTACACTAACACGCGCAGAAAAGCTGGATGCCCTCCGGAAAGGAATGAAACTCGCAGCCTCACTGGGTATCACCAGTATTCAAAATGCAGACGGAAATGAAGAAGTGCTTTCATTGTATCAAGAACTTTTGAACAACGGTGAGTTAAGTATCCGCTATGCCGCTGCCTTTTCGGTCGGTGAAAACACAACCGATGCCGACATTGCATTATTCACCAAACTGAAAGACAGTGTTGGAAACAGCAATCCGATGATTCGTGCCGATGCCATCAAATTTATGATTGATGGTGTGATCGAATCGCATACCGCTTATATGTTGGAGCCCTATGCCGATATACCTGTAACTGATCCGTTGGCTCTTGGTCAATTGGCTGTGCCAATAGAAAAATATCAAGAGCTTGTTTCTAAACTAGATAAGAATGGGTTCCGGATTTACACACATGCGATTGGCGATAAGGGCGTGCGGGAATCATTGAATGCCTATGAGAACGCAGCTAACTTTAACGGAAAGCGTGATGCCCGCCATCGTATAGAACATATTGAAACGGTAGCGCCTGTAGATGTTCCAAGATTCGCACAACTCGGAGTGATGCCCTCGATGGAACCTATTCATGCTGATCCGGGGACTGTTGCGGTGTGGGCAAAAGCCATTGGCGAAAAAAGATTGCCGTGGTCCTTTGTGTGGGCAGAAATGTTGAAAACCAATGCGCACCTTGTTTATAGCAGCGATTGGCCTGCCTGTATTGATCTAAATCCGATACGAGGCATTCATGTGGCGGTAAATAGAAAAACACCGGACGGATTTCCGGAAGGCGGCTGGATATCGGAACAAAAAATTTCTATGGCACAGGCTATGAAAGCCTATACGTCTGCAGGCGCCTTTTCTTCTTTCGAGGAAAATTTAAAAGGACAAATAAAAGAAGGTCAGCTTGCTGATGTTATTGTCTTCTCTCAAGACTTATTTACTATCGACCCTATGAAAACACATTCAACAAAAGTTGTGTTGACGGTATTTGATGGGAAGATTATTTATGATGAGCTTAATTGAATAGCACCAACTCAACGCCACGCGGGTTAGTGAGATAAGAGTTCACAATATTCTGCACTACACGATTGTCTTTTGAAGGCTTGATAAAATTCCTGGCAGAATCGAGGTTTGAAATGTTTTCCGTTTCATCGAAGAAACCAAAACCCAGGTAGTTTCCTCTTTCCACCAGCACCACTGATTTTTCATCGGGTCTACGGCCCTTGCCAACAATGGCTACGGTTTGTCCATTTTCAAAGAATGAATCAATGGCTTTCTGCACACGCTTGTTGTATTTTTTCTCTTTCTCCACACCCTGACAGGCGCCCTTACACGATCCCGATTGATGACTAAAACATAATCCTTTTGCAACCTGCAATCCACTGAGCTTTGGGCACAAATTATTTTCCTTTACTTTCTCCCACATAAAATTCCACGCATCGCCCTTCGAAGAAAAAGTAATCAACGGTTTCGTTCCGCGGCTCACCACGTTCACGGCAAAACGTAAATACCCATTCCTATCTTCATAATCATACACACCCCACTCCTCTACTTTATATTTCTGAGCCAAGTTATACTTGGGCCATAGTCTGCGTATCTCCTGCGATTCCAAAATAAAAGCAATCAACTCGCTTCCTGTAAGTTCGTACGTGATATTATGAATTTCATTGCGGATGTTGGAGCGATTCCACTCGCGCGCTTCACCGGTAAAATGCCCGGCAATTCGCTTCTTGATATTAACCGCCTTGCCTACATAAATAACATTGCCCCGCGCATCCAGAAAATAATACACTCCCGCCTTTGCAGGAAGTTTGTCAAATTCTGATTTTGAAAGATTAGGCGGTAAAATTGTTTCGCCTGAATTGCGCTTCAGTGCTTTTGCGATTACGCCACTTTGATCGCGCTTCATCAAAATGTCAAAAATCTTTGCGGTTGCTAAAGCATCACCACCTGCCCGGTGACGATCCAGAATTTTTATTCCCAGACTTTCCGCTAACCTGCCCAGACCATAGGAAGTCAACCCCGGAATAATTTTTCTGCTCAACCGAACCGTACATAATTTTTTTGTGGTCCAGTTGATGCCGGTGTTCTCAAATTCCTTTTTTAAAAAACTATAATCAAAGTGGGCGTTGTGCGCGACAAAAACCCGGTCTTTTAACCAATCGAAAATCTCTTCGGCCAAGTCTTCAAACGTAGGAGCTTCCTGCACCATGTGCGAGGTGATTCCCGTAAGGCCCGTAATAAAGGAAGGGATGTTGCGACCCGGATTGATGAGCGTATGAAACTGATCTGTTATCTGCAATCCATCGTAATGATAGATAGCAATCTCCGTAATGCGATGATTATCCGCATATCCTCCAGTGGTTTCAATATCTACGATGGCGTACATTGGGAAGGCGAAGTTATACTTTGCATTGGTGAGTTAAAAGTGCAATTTTACAAGTCACAATTAACACGAATTATGAATGGATTGGTTCGCTTTCTCCTCAGTGGCCTGGCGGTTTTATTAACCGCCTATCTGCTTCAGGGTGGTGTTCATGTTGAGCACTATGGCTATGCCTTACTTGTAGCGCTTGTTTTGTCGATCGCCAATGCTATCGTGAAGCCAATCCTGATCATCCTTACCATTCCTATTACAGTCGTTACACTTGGACTTTTTCTTTTGGTAATTAATGCCGCCATTATTCTGCTGGTCGATTTTTTTGTTCCTGGCTTTGAGGTGGATGGATTCTGGTGGGCCCTGGGCTTCAGTTTGATCCTCTCAATCTTCAACAGCATGATTACGGATTTCACGAAAGAAAAGAAGCGTTAATCGTTTCACCGTAGTTCATTTTGTGCTTTTTCTGACTCTTCTATAAAATGAAGCTCGCTTAACATGCTGGTATTATTTCAGTAATACTAGTATCCTACCTTTCGGGATGCTTACCCGATTTATCTTTCCTGTGCTCTTGAGTATAACCGGACTATTGCTGGTGGCGATACCTTTCATTCCAGGGACTCATGTGAGCGAAGAAAAATCAACGATCGCTTACACAGGCAGTAACACCTTCTCATGCAATTTTAATAATGCAATCCTGGCAGTTGATTCGATTCAAACGGAAGTTACTCATCGCGGAGATTTGTTCTACCTCAAGTTGCAGATAGGAGCGCATCATGAAAATCAAATTTCATTCGTGCTGAAAAATGAAGATATCTACGAACAGGCCTATACATTAGACCATCCCAATAAACGATATTCATCTTTTCTTTACTATGGGTACGACTGTACATATTCTTCCGATGAGTTTTATAACGGCATGCTGATGATTCATAAGTATGACACGATCAATAAAATAATTGCGGGATCCTTTGAGTTCATGGCTCATTCCGATACTTGTGATGAGTTGGTTCGGGTAACAAACGGAACTTTTGATTCCTCCTATATATCAAACTAATTTCGACTCCCTGAGAACGTGCCTCCATGTTTAATTTAAGGCTAATCAGCCACGGTTGTCCTCTGTTTCTCTTAATTTTAACTTTGCAAAAACCGTGATACCACCTCCTTCTATTATAATCGTTTCATGATTAAAGAATTTCCCAGCGATTTTCGTTTTGGTACAAGTACTTCGGCAGTTCAGATTGAAACGGCCTTTGAACACGATTGGCAGGGTTTTGTTGCCCGCGATAATTCCATTTTTGACCGAACTACAGATCATGAGTTGCAGTGGGAAAAAGATGCAGTTATCATTTCTTCCCTGGCTCCCAATTACCGGATGAGTTTGATGTGGAGCAAACTACAGCGCGGCCCTTTGGCTTCCTTAGATCGTGAAGCTGTCGAACATTACAAAAAACTGTTAACCGAACTCAAACTTCGCGGGGTAGACATCATGCTTGTGCTGCATCACTTTGCAAATCCTGTCTGGTTTAGTCAGCAAGGTGGTTGGTCCAATGCCCAAAGCATTGACTGGTGGTTGGATTATGTGAAGAAAGTAATTCTTGAATTTGATGAATTTGTTTCGCTTTGGAATACATTCAATGAACCCAATTTATATATCAGCCTGGGTTCATTAGCCGGATTATTTCCACCTCAAAAATTAAATCCATTTTATGCCTGGCAGGTGTTAAAAAATTTAAGTTCTGCGCATAAACACGCTTATGAATTGTTACATACGCTTTCACCCGACAAGCCCGTAGGTATTTCACACAATGCCTCCATTCTTGAAGCCGATAACCTCTTGGGTATACTGCCTGCAAAAATTACTGACTGGTGGTACATGGAATTTATTCCGGGATGGTTTGAACAGTGTGATTTTTTTGGATTGAGTTATTATTCACGCATTGGTTATGACCCGATGCCTGTTACCTATTTAAATAGTCCCGAAAAACTCATCAACAAAGGCAAGGCGTACGATGACATGTGGGAATATTATCCAGAAGGTCTGGGCATCTGTTTGGATCGATACTGGAAGAGATTTCGTAAACCCATAATCATTACAGAAAATGGAATGAGCACCGGTGACGATACCAAACGTATTGAATCAATGTATGATTACCTCCACATCATACATGCTGCTATTGACAAAGGTATCGACATACGCGGCTACTATCATTGGAGTACGTGGGATAACTTCGAATGGAACCTCGGGCTCTCTTATCGGTTTGGACTCTATGGCTGCGATCCGATCACTAAAGAAAGATTCAAGCGACCGAGTGCGGATGTGTTTTCCGCAATAGCGTATTCAAAGAAGTTGATACCCTTAATTACTTCCGATCCGCATAAAGTTTTAACACCCGCTCAATAGCAGGTTGGGCAGTTTCTTTATAGTTTACTTCAACGTGATTCCTGGTTTCAATCCATTCCTCAATTTTTGAAAGATTCTTTTTGCTAACCTTCTTAATCGCTGGTACACCTAGTTGTTTTACAGCTACCGCGTTAAAATGTTGCTCATACTGATTTTTCATGGGTACTACCATTACTTTCTTTCCGAGATAAAGTGCCTCCGCAGGTGTTTCAAATCCTGCTCCGCATAAAACACCATGAGCCGATGACATACTTGCTGAAAACGCTTCATTATCTACCGGAAAAACAGAAAGCTTACCTATGTGATAAGGTTTGTTTGTATGCTTTGAAAAAACTTGCCACGGTGTATTCGGAAAACGAAGAAGGAGCTTGACCAGTTTCTTATCATCATAAGCAGGCAGATAAACTGTGTAGTGCCCCTTGTCGGTGGGCTTCATGTCGCGGATGCGCTTGCGAATTACTGGTGTGAAAATATTTTTGTCGTACGAAGCAAAGTGAAATCCAACCCCGGCACGAACGGGTGCATAGTTATTGAGGAACCACGTTCCTACAGGATCAAAATGTTTGGGTTTAGGAACGTTGGGTAACAACAACGAATACTGATGACTTAGTGCAAAACACGGAACCTCGCGTTTATGACAGGCCCATGCGGTGATGGCTTCAAAATCATTGATAACCAGATCATACTTTTCAACCGGAAATTCTTTTATCTCACGCACCACTCTTTTAGAGCTGTTATTCTTGAATGTTTTGAGAAAATCAATCCCGCCTTGCTTGCCAAAGAAAAAACTAAGACCCTTCGATTTGTATTTTATGGGAAATGGCAATTTGATATCTGCCTGCGATCCACTTACAAAAAGATCCACCTTGCCATAGTTGGAAAGTAATGGCGCAATTTCTTCCGCTCTTGCAATATGCCCATTACCTGTTCCTTGTATGGCGTAAAGGATTTTCACTTTTTAGGTTTAAGGATTCGCTCCATCATTTCATTAAACAACTCCTTATTATCAGAACCTTTAAACCTGCTTGGGAGTTTGATCTTCTGCGCAACTTTGTCATCGCGGTAATTATAAATACTCCACGTTCCGCTTTGGCACTCCAACGCTGTGAGATTTTCAATCCAATCTCCGGAATTAAGATAAACCACGCTCCCCTTATCAGTTGTTATCGTTTTCATCGCTGGCTTATGAATATGACCACATACAACATAGTCATATCCGTTGTCAATTGCAATTTCCGCTGCAGTCAACTCAAAATTATCGATAAACTGAACGGCACTTTTTACACTGTCTTTAATGCGTTTGGAAAGTGAGATCTTATCGCGGCCAAATTTTTGCAACACAAAATTTACAAAGGTGTTGATGTGGATGAGTGAATCGTAGCCTACGGCACCTAGTTTGGCAAGCCACCTTGCATGCTTCATGGTTACATCAAACACATCGCCATGAAAGATCCAGGCTTTCTTCGAATTAATTTTCAACAGGAGTTTATTTTCAATATGAAAAGATCCGAGACGGAATCCTGAAAACTTCCGTAACATTTCATCATGATTTCCGGTGAGATAAATCACTTTCGTGTTTCGGGTCATCAGGCTGGTGATGTGTTTTATCACTTGCATATGCGACTTAGGCCAATACCGTGTGGAGAACTGCCACATATCAATGATGTCACCATTTAAGATGAGCTTACCGGGGTCTATCGACTTAAGATATCTAAGTAGTTCAGGGGCGTGGCAGCCGTAGGTACCAAGGTGAAGGTCTGATAATATAACAATATCAACCTGGCGCTTTTTGGATTTTCCCATTTAACTGTGCCTGATCACCGTATAATATACAAAACTAATGGTCACCGCTCTTACTATTTTATTCCCACATTATCATTTCATTAAATAAAGACGCTGAGGTTACTTAGTGAGTGCTGGTTGCCTGGTAAAAATGATACTTTGTGTAGGGTAAGCAAAATCAATTCCTTCCTGTTCAAACACTTTAAAGATTTCCATATTTATCTTTTGCTGCAGATCCATGTATTGATTGTAATCCGAGGTTCCCACAAAATATACTACTTCATAATCCAGACTGGAAGCACCAAATTTCTGAAAATGTGCCCGATCGAACGTAACCCCGGGCTGAGCTTCCACAATTCCTTTTAGTAGTGTCGGTATCTTCTCCAACAGCTGTGGTGGGGTTTGATAAATGACACCCAATGAAAATACAACCCTTCTTTGCTCCATACGCTTGAAGTTATGAATGCGCGAGTTGGTAAGGTCGCTATTTGAAAAAACCAGTTGCTCACCGGTAATGCTTTTGAGCCGGGTTGTTTTAATACCAATATATTCCACCGTTCCCTTTTTATCATCCACCGTAATAAAATCCCCGATTTCAAACGGCCGGTCAAAAAAGATTACAAAATAATTGAATAGATCTCCCAAAATATTCTGAGCCGCAAGGGCGATCGCAATACCACCAATTCCCAACCCGGCAATGATGGTAGTAACATTATAGCCCAGGTTATCAAAGAGAAGTAATAGTCCCAGCAGCCATATAACACCATTAATAAGCAACATGATGCCATTAATCTGCTTAAGCTTCTCCAGGCCCCCTTCCTGTCTACCAATGAATGCCTCTAATGTCAGACGAATCATGGAGGAGATCATCCGTACCAGGTAAAAAATAAAAACTACAGTAAAGGCAGTGCCAATAATCTTATTAACTTTTTCAGGTAATACCAGATAAGATAGCCCCACATAAATTGCGACAAAATTCAGAATAGGAAGCCCGAATTTTTCAATCCCACTTATTAAGTAGTCATCTAATTTCGTTTCGGTATTTTGCGTCCATTTTTTTATCTGATTGAGCATTCGTTTCCTGAATAGGCGAATGAATATCATTGAGCCGATAATGATCGCAAGGGCAATCAGGTAGTGCTCAACCGTATTGCCGTAATATTCCTTCGCTAGTACATTGTCCATAGTAATACTCATTAGTCAGGTACAAAATTAACACGACAAGGCTTCTTACACGAATGCATTTGTGAATATCCTACCATTAGAGGAAATTATCTTCGATCAGTCGTTTCTTTCACTAATTTTCACACTCAATTTTCGTATAATGAAAAAATTAATTTTATTCCTGTTTATCAGTCCGTTGGCTGTTGCTCAGCAACTTGCTCCGCTAACTGTTGAAAAAATTATGCGCGACCCAAAATGGATGGGAGTCGCGCCTTCCAATGTAAATTGGTCGGATGACAGCAAACAACTCTACTTTAATTGGAATCCTGAAACCAACCCCGGGGATTCCCTGTATACGATCTCACTCTCCAATCGTACCCCACAGAAAGTAAGTGCCTCTGCCAGACGCGCCATGCCAGCTTTTTCAGGCACGTACAATAAATCATTCACGAAAAAAATCTACGAGAAGAATGGTGATCTGTATTTGCTTGACATACCTACCGGAAAAATCACTCAGATCACGAACACACTTGATCGCGAATCGAACGTATCATTTTCATATGATGAACGAAAAGTAATTTTCACCGCGAACAGCAATTTATTTAGTTGGGAAATCGGCACCGGAACCCTTGTCCAGGTTACCGATTTTAAACGAGGTAGTAAACGACCCGATGGTAAAGTAAGCGAACAGGAGAAATGGTTAAAGACTGATCAGCTTGCCTATTTCGAAGTATTGAAACAACGTAGTGATAATCACAAGGCAACAGATAAAAGTCGTAAGGCCGATCAACCTAATCGCCCAAAAGAAATTTATCTTGACGAAAAAAATATCAATAGCGTTCAACTAAGTCCTGATGGAAATTTTATTACCTACGTGCTGACAAAAAGCGCGACTGTTAAAAGTACCATCGTACCCAACTATGTAACCGAATCAGGTTTTACAGAAGACATACCCTCACGAACAAAAGTGGGCGGTGCACAAAGCGTTTCTGAATTGTTTGTTTATGATATTTTAAAAGATACAGTTCTGTCTGTAAAGACGGATGAGATCACTGGCATCTTTGATTCACCTGAATACAAAAAAGAATATCCTACCAAAGCAGTGAAAGGCGACACCAAAGAAAAGAAACCAGAAGCCCGGCCTGTTTCTTTTTCAGGATTGATTTGGTCTGCCGATGGAAAAAATAATGTACTTGTATTGCGTTCGCAAGACAATAAAGATCGCTGGATTGTATCCCTTGATCTATCCACGAGAAAATTTAAACTAATCGACCGGCAGCATGATGAGGCGTGGATTGGCGGACCCGGTACGGGTGGCTTTTTTGGTGGTGCCAACATTGGGTGGTTGGCTGATAATGAATCCATTTGGTTTCAGTCTGAAGAAAGCGGTTACTCACATTTATATACAGCTGATTTCACGACCGGAAAAAAACAAGCCTTAACCTCGGGCAAGTATGAAGTGCAGACTGTCCAATTATCGCGCGACAAGAAATTCTTTTATATAACGAGTAACGAAGTTCACCCGGGTGAAAAACATTTTTACAAACTTCCGGCAACGGGAGGCAAAGCAGAAAAATTAACCTCACTCACTGGCGGGCACGAAGTTTCACTTTCACCTGATGAGAAATGGTTTGCCTATCGGTATTCGTATAGCAATAAACCCTGGGAGCTTTATCTGCAGGAAAACAAAGTGGGAGCTAAAACAATTCAAATTACCAACTCACTCTCTGCAGAATTTAAATCCTACAACTGGCGCGATCCGGAAGTAACTACTTTTAAAGCGCGCGATGGCGCTGATGTGTACACGCGCATTTACAAACCCGAAAAACCCAATGGCGCAGCGGTGATCTTTGTACACGGTGCGGGCTATTTACAAAATGCGCACAAATGGTGGAGCAGCTACTTCCGCGAATATATGTTTCATAATTTGTTAGTAGAGAAAGGCTACACGGTACTGGATCTGGATTATCGTGCCAGCGCTGGCTACGGTCGCGATTGGCGAACAGGCATCTATCGCTTTATGGGAGGAAAAGATTTAACCGATAATGTGGATGGTGCAAAATGGCTTACAGAAAAACACAATATTGATCCCAAGCGAATTGGAGTGTATGGAGGTTCTTATGGGGGCTTCATTACACTCATGGGCATGTTCACTACACCGGATGTGTTTGCAGCCGGTGCAGCATTAAGACCTGTAACCGACTGGGCGCAATACAATCACGGCTATACAGCCAACATTTTAAATGTTCCGTTTCAAGATAGTATTGCCTATGTAAAAAGTTCTCCGCTCTATCATGCCGAAGGATTGAAAGGGCATTTGCTGATTTGCCATGGCATGGTGGATGTAAACGTACATTTTCAGGATGCTGTTAAACTTTCGCAGCGATTGATTGAATTAGGCAAAGACAACTGGGAGCTTGCCGTGTATCCTATGGAAGATCATGGCTTTGTAGAACCCAGCAGCTGGACGGATGAGTATAAGCGGATTTTGAAGTTGTTTGAAGAGCGATTGAAATAAAGCTATCACGCAAAGACGCTAAGGACGCAAAGAAATACATCTCTTTAACTTTTTGTTAATTGCGCCTGCCTTTGCCGAATCCGCCATTTGGCGGAGCAGGCAGGCCTATACGTGGAACGTTTCAAGGGTTTTTACCTCAAAATTTCATAACTTTATTCCATGGTTGAATCCTTTCAAAATAAAATTCCTTCGATGGTCGCCTTGATGAAAAAACATAAGGTGAAAAGAGCGTATGCGTTTGGCTCTGTCGTTAAAGGAGATTTTAACAATGACAGTGATATTGATATTCTGATAGCCTTTGAAGATAACCTCGACCCTGTAGAGTACGGCCAGCATTATTTCGATTTAGCGGAACAGTTGGAAGAATTGCTTGAACGTCCGGTGGATTTAGTTACTGAAGCTTCTCTCAAGAATCCTTACTTCATTAAAAATCTCAACGAAACCAAAGTCCCTCTCTATGAGTGATGTCATTAAAAAGTCATTGTCTGACATTTTAATGAGTATTGATGGGATTCACGTTCATCTTCAAGGTAAAACAGATTTTCATTGGTATCAAAAATCAATTACCGTAAAAAAGAGCAGTTGAGCGAGAGCTCAGTATCATTGGTGAAGCCATCAACCGCATTTTAAAGGTGGACAAAAATTTTCCATTAAGCAGTGCCCGACAAATTATTTCCTTCCGCAACCGGGTTATTCATTCTTATGATTCGGTCGATGATAATCTGGTCTGGAAAATCATCATTAAAGATCTACCTGTACTTCATGCAGAGATTTTAAACTTGCTTTAGTTAAAAATATTAACCTGGATTTTTACGAACCATCTCGATACAAAGCCACTAAGAACTTTGCGTTCTTTGCATCTTTGCGTGCAATAAACTCAATAGAATGAAACTCTCTGAAGACTATACCGCCATACTTATTTCAATTGTTCTGATTCTCATCGCCTGGACAGGACTTACCTTTTGGTTTCCATCCATCGCCTGGAATAATCTTTCAGAATTGACAACATCGATCAGTGCTATTTCATGGCTGAATATTGTTGTCCTCATTGGGTTGTCGTTTGTGATTATCTGGATCGCCTCCTTCCTAAAAGGTGAAATACTTTCCCTCAAAGCCGTTGAAGGATACATTTTTATTTTTCTCATCACCCTGATCGCACATATTCTCACAGGCTTTACTCCTGCCAAAAGCCTTGGTCTTGAAATTGTCATTTTCAGCTTGCTCATCGGTTTATTTATCTCCAATGTTCTTTCTGTTCCTAAGTGGGTAAAGCCCGTTTTACAAACCGAACTGTATATTAAGATCGGGTTGGTGATGCTGGGTTGTGGCATCCTGTTTGGCGATATCATGAAGGCCGGATCGCTCGGCATGATTCAATCGATCATCGTTGTGCTTGTAGTATGGCAATTTTGTTTCTGGCTTGGGAAAAAATTCGGACTTGATGATGAGTATCGCACCATGCTCGCCAGCGCTGTTTCTATCTGTGGCGTATCTGCTGCGATTGCTACTGCAGGTGTAATAAAAGGTGACAGCAAAAAACTCTCTTACGTGATTTCGCTGGTGTTGATCACCGCTATCCCCATGTTACTGTTCATGCCTTATATCGCAAAAGCGATCGGATTAAATGACGCAACAGCCGGGGCATGGATGGGTGGCACGATTGATACCACTGGTGCTGTTGTGGCAGCGGGCAATATGCTGGGGGAGGAAGGATTGAAGTACGCTACCGTAGTTAAGTTTTCACAAAATGTTTTACTGGGTCTTGCCGCCTTTGCCATTTCTGTTTACTGGACCTACACGAAAAAGGAAACTACCGAAAAGCCTACAGCCGCAATGATCTGGGACCGCTTCCCGAAGTTTGTGCTCGGATTTATTCTCGCTTCCCTATTATTTTCCTTTGTGCTCCCTGACGATTTAGTTGGCACGCTTAAAACACCCTTGAAAAACATTCAAACATTTTGGTTTGCATTGGCCTTCACCTGCATTGGGCTGGAAACAAAATTTGCTGATATCTTCAATAAGGATTCAAAAAAACCAGCCGCTGTGTTTCTCATCGCACAGGTATTTAATATTTTGGTTACGCTGCTGGTGGCGTGGATCATCTTCGGATAAGAAACAAATAGACCGACTTCATCTCTTTAAAAATAACTAAGCGACAGTTACCTCTTTAAAATCCAATCAGAATCACGAAGGCACAAAGTCACTAAGTTACACAAAGCCCTTGGTGCTTCTTGGTGCGCTTCGTGTCTTCGCGGTTTAAATTGCTATCGGACAAACTTCCCACAAATCCTTTCTTCTTACTCGAACGGTCATTGTTGAAATCTGTTTATCCATTATCTTGAATCCAATTATTATAAAATCAACCCTCTTTTCATATGAAGTTTTTACGATCAATCCTCGCACTCAGTGCACTCCTGATTTCCATCCACGCATTCCCGCAAGGCACCATGCTGCTGCGGCAACCTACCATAAGCAATGAAAACATTGTGTTTGTCTACGCCAACGACTTGTGGATTGTTGGTAAAGACGGAGGGGATGCCCGCAGGCTCACCAGCAACGAAGGTGCAGAAAGCAATCCGCACTTTTCTCCCGATGGAAAACTCATTGCCTTCACGGCACAGTATGATGGCAACACCGATGTGTATTTAATTCCCACTGAAGGCGGACAGCCGCAGCGACTCACCTGGCATCCCGGTGCCGATCAGGTGACCGGATGGGCTCCAGATGGAAAAGAAATTCTCTTTGCCTCTGCGCGCGAAAATGTGCCGACCCGCGAATCCAAAATTTTTAAGATCAATAAGAACGGTGGCATGGAAGAAGTATTGGAAATTCCACGTGCTGTAGCGGGAGAAATTTCGGAAGATGGAAAATTTATCGCTTATCAGCAGATTGGTTTTTGGGACCCAGAGTGGAGAAACTATCGCGGTGGACAAGCCAAACCAATCTGGATAGTGGATCTGAAAAACTATTCACTCAAGATGACTCCTCAAACTGACAATGAACGTCATACCGATCCGGTTTGGTTAAACAATGTCGTTTACTTTTTATCGGAACGCGATTATGCCAACAACATCTGGTCTTTTAATCCTGCCAACAGCGAATTGAAACAACAAACGTTTCACACCGACTTCGATGCGAAAAGTTTAGATGCCGGTGGCGGACAAATTGTATACGAACAAGGTGGATATCTTCATCTGCTCAATCCCGCCAATGGAACAACAAAAAAATTAACCATCAATGTGCGTGGCGATTTTCATTGGTCACGCGAACGGTGGCAGGATATCAAAGCAACATCATTACAAAATGCTTCGCTCTCTCCTACCGGTCAGCGTGCGTTGTTTGAATATCGTGGAGAAATTTTTACTGTGCCAAAAGAAAAAGGCGATTGGAGAAACATCACCAAAAGTTCCGGCACTGCGGATCGCTATCCTGCGTGGTCACCCGATGGAAAACGCATAGCGTGGTTCAGCGATGCGAATGGCGAATATCAACTGATGATCAGCGACCAGGAGGGATTGGAAAAACCAAAAGTCATCACCATTCCAAGTCCCACATTCTTCTTTCAACCTGCGTGGTCGCCCGATGGCAAGTACATCGCCTTTACGGATACCGATTACAACTTATGGTTTACCGATGTGAACACCGGTGCCTCCAAAAAAGCAGACACCGAACGCTATGCACATCCCAATCGTTCACTCAATCCTGTATGGTCGCCCGATAGCAAGTGGATTGCGTATGCGCGATTGATTGATAGTCATTACAAAGTGATCAAAGTTCACAATGTAGAGACCGGGCAAAATCTGCAACTCACCGATGGCATGGCCGATGCGATCTCACCCGTGTGGGATGCCACCGGAAAATATTTATACTTCCTCGCCAGCACCAACTATGGATTGAATACCGGTTGGCTGGATATGAGTTCCTATGATCGCCCCATCACGCGCGCGTTGTATCTGATTGTGTTGAGCAAAGATGAAGTATCCCCGCTCATGCCACGCAGCGATGAAGAAAAGGAAAAGCCAAAAGACGAGAAAAAAGATGGTGCTACTCCTGTCGTAAAAATTGACATAGATGGAATTGCACAGCGCATCCTTGCAGTAGATGTTCCAATGAGAAATTATGCAGAGCTCATCGGTGGGCCGGATGGTTATTTGTTCTATACGGAAACAGTTCCCAACCAACAAGGTGTAACGTTGCATCGCTATAATTTTAAAGATCGCAAGAGCGAAGTATTTCTCACACCTGTTAACGATGCTTCTGTGAGCCATGATCGCAAGCAATTGCTCTATCGCAGTAACACCACGTGGGCCATACTCGGCACCACCGACAACAATAAAAGAGTAGGCGATGGAAAACTCGATGCTATCGCGTCCATGAAAGTAAAAATTGAACCACGCGAAGAGTGGAAACAAATCTTCCGCGAAGGCTGGCGCTATCAACGCGACTTCCTCTATGTGAACAACACACACGGTGCACCGTGGAACGATGTGTACAAATGGTATAGCCCTTGGGTAGATCACGTGCAACATCGCAGCGATTTACTTTACATTGTTGATATTGTCGGTGGCGAAATTGCCGTAGGGCATAGCTACACCCGTGGTGGCGATTTTCCCGAAGTACAAAATGTGCCAGTGGGTTTGCTTGGCGCGGATTATGAAACCGACAAAGGATTTTATCGCTTCAAAAAAATGTATCTAGGCGAAAGCTGGAACCCGGAATTGAAAGCACCCCTGCGCGAGCCCGGCATTAGTGTGAAGGAAGGAGATTACATCATAGAAGTAAATGGTGTAGCCGTTTCTTCTTCTCAAAATTTGTATAAGTATTTTGAAGCTACCGCTAATCGCCAGACTAAAATTCGTGTGAACAGTAAACCATCTGCAGAAGGCTCACGACTTATAACGGTGGTTCCGGTAGAAAATGAAAACCAACTGCGCAACTTTAGTTGGGTGGAAGGCAATCGCAAAAAAGTAGATGAACTATCCGGTGGCAAGATTGCCTACATCTATGTGCCCAACACCGGCCAGCCGGGTTACACGTATTTTAATCGCTACTATTTTGCACAGCAAGACAAGAAGGGCGCCATCATTGACGAACGTAACAATGGCGGTGGGTCGGCTGCCGATTATATGGTAGACATTATGGCGAGAAATCTTCACGGCTACTTCAACAGCAAAGCAGCGGATCATCGTCCGTTCTTAACACCAAATGCCGGTATCTTTGGCCCAAAGGTGATGCTGATTAACGAACGTGCAGGTTCGGGTGGAGACTTGCTGCCTTATCTGTTTAACAAAATGAAGCTCGGGCCGTTGGTTGGAACAAAAACGTGGGGCGGATTAGTAGGCACATGGGATACCCCCCAGTTTATTGATGGCGGTACGATGATTGCACCACGCGGAGGTTTCTATGATGTGAACGGACAGTGGGCCGTAGAAGGTGTGGGCATCTCGCCCGACATTGCTGTAGAACAAACCCCGGCCGATGTGATTAAAGGCCGCGATCCACAACTGGAGCGGGCTGTGCAAGAGGCATTGACGTTATTGAAAACGCAAAGCGTAGAGATGAAACCAGAACCTGCACCACCTATAAAGTATAAACGACCCATTAAGAAATAAGCTTAAAACTTAATGCAAAAAGCAACCCTGAAAAGGGTTGCTTTTTTTGTAATCAATCAAAGCTTGTCGCTACTACTCAGATACTAAAAAAGTCGACACTCAAAAGAAAACAGATTTTGAAACATACTTGAATGCTTCCGGGAGGGGCACATCCTGGTATAATTCTCCAACCAATTCATTCAGTGATTTATACTGTGTGTAAAATCGGGTTACATTATGTTGTGTTTTTTCGAAATGAAAGCCGGGATATTTTTTCAAAAATGAATCGGGGATAGCAGATGGATGCTTAAGCGAACTTTCACCATCAGCAAATACTGACCACTCAATAAAGTATTCACTCGAAACCGTACTGAAATAAACAAAAAAAGAATTCCTTAAAACTACCGCTTGGTTCGCGGAATATTGATAAGTGATAAAATTTTTGTCAGTGACAACAGGGTTGAAGTTGAGCGGAAGATCAATCGAGGCTGGTATACCCGGGGCTTCTGAGTATTGGAATCGATGACTATCCATATAATAAACATCCAGGGCAGTGACATAGCGGGTATATTTATTCAGATAACCTGCTCTTGCAATAGGAAGATCCGTCCCGAAAACTGATTTTGTATCACAATTAATATAGGTAGCGGGATCATAAACGGATTGCGAGGCATCAAATGCCTTAACAGTTAGGGTAGACGATGTTGGTTTAGGAAAGGATACTTCTCTAATGTGATCAAACGCACTTAAATCATTCAAAGTGAAATTATAGGTTCCGGGTGCGATGTCGTCAAGGAGTTTATAACGTGGCTGCTGATCTTTTCCCATGACGTAAAGAAATAAATCATCACACAATTTTTTTACCTCTACCGGCCGATACACTAATGAAGTGCTCGTGCTGACGCTATAATCAGGCCAGTTAAATGAACCGGGGGTTGACAAATACGATGCAAACACCTCCCCTACCCCCGCATCGTTAATGCTGATATTAACGGTTCCTTTCGTGTCGCCACAATTGACTGTACCTGTCTCGTCTTTTTTTAGTGTCCATCGCGAAGGCGTATTCACTCCCAGGTAACTTTTAAGGTTAAAAGCCGGTGGGTGCGTGGCGTCTCCTGCATAGGTTTGTGTTGCAATGGTTACACTGATATTATTTTCAGGCGTATGTGAATAGAAATGGGTGACGCCATTGGGAAGCGATTTTGCATCCAGCACTTCACCGTTGCTGTTGTGAATAAATATCCAGACATCACTACCGGCATTAATATATCCATCCTCCACCGCTACTTCAAAATACGAAACTCCAGGATCCACATCACTGCAGGCTAGGAGCAGGACTGCGATAAAACCCGATAACCACTGATTAATCTTCATACCTGGGAAATCTTGCTGACTTCAGAGAGTATAAAAATAGCAAAATAAAATACCAATTTTCCCATGATCGTATTATCAGGTCAGCGGTTTTAATTCCAAACTATTCATCACTCGCATCCGGTACGCCTGCATCGCAAACTCGCCAAGTTTTTCGGTAAGCTTATGATTGACATAAGCACCCACCACCGCACCAATGCCCGGTACTAACTGTAACAACTTCGCGAGGTCAATGTAATCGCGGTACTCTTGTTGAAAGTTGCGCCAGTCAAATTCCTGCATGGTAGCCGGCAAGGTATTCACATACTTATCCCAGTCCTCAATAATAGCATACGTCTGCTGTCGTCCTTTCTGGCTACTAAACGTAAGTTGAAAGATGTGCAGAATATACAACCGCTCTTTATAATCATTTACATCAAACCCATACACGGCCGCGATCTCGAACAACATCTTGATCTTCACCGTAAGCCACAACGGAAAATCTGCCAGGCCCAGTAAAATTCCTCCGGCACCTGTTATCGCACCTTCGGCAGTAGCCGTATTGCGATACACTTTTATTTTTTGTCGCGCGGCCATTTCGCGGGTCAAAAAAGTTACAGCGTGCAGCGGTTTGGGATTGGTGAACCCCGACCCTGCGAGCACACCCCGCACCATCTGCTTGATAGCCGTAGTAAAAACCTCGTGCACTTTTTCCGGAATAATCTTATTCACGCGCGTTTGCAAGCCCTTCGATAGCTTGTTGATTAGCGAAGGCCGCTGTTTCATCTTCTTCTGCCAGCGTGCCAGTTCCAGTAATACATCCTGTTCATATTGGCTCATATTATTTCGTGCGCATTTATCGTGCCGTTCGCAGTCTTGGGACTATACGCTGCTAACACAACAATCCAAAGATTAAGATACAGATCTAAAAACCACTACATTCACAACCTGGTGAAAAATATACTCACGTTGTGAACATGCATACAAAAGTTAAAGTAACAACCATTTACCATTGCTCCTTGGAACGGGCTTTTAAAACACCCATGCTGTGCGATGTTTCAAAAGTACACACGGGCTATGGTGTTATGCCTAAAGTAACTCATTGTACAGAAGACGAACATTGGGGACAACCCGGCTATAGCAAAAAAGTATTTGTTGCTAAGTCGTTAAGTCAAAAAGGCGGGTGGGGTTCCATGGATAAAGTAATAGAGCGAATTGAAAACAAGTATTGGAAAATTGAAGTGAGCGAATTTCAGGCGTGGATGCTGGGGTTTTCAAAATTTATTGGCGAATGGCAAACAACCGAAATTGAAAGCAATAAAATTTTAGTAGAGTACACCTATACCTTGCATTCCGATGTGGCATTGTTGTATCCACTCAACTGGCTATTTGCCAAAACCTTTTGGAAAGTTTATATGAAAAGAGTGCTGGAAAATATTAGGCAAATGGCATACAACCATGAACCTTATTTGTATGAATGAAAATTAGCCGCCTCGTGGCACTAGCAAACTCGCTCGCAGCATACCCACCTTGTGGCGGATGGAATTCATAGGAACACGCACTCCAATACTAATGTCATTGCGGGCAAGCGTGATTAGTGGTGATCAAAAAACGAGTTCTAATATTTTATTATGCATGATAAACCATGCTCTGGCGCGACCCTGCCTTTGCCGGCAGGCAGGCCGCAATCCCATGGAACGTAGCACGAACGCATTTATAGAATTCATTCGCATTTCACTTCAACTAGATCGCGGGTCTCGTTTTGAAACACGTAACAGGTAGGAAAACCTGTTAACTCGCCCGCGATGACATTTCAGATTCCCTGAGATGCTGGTCGCATCATGATTTCACTCCTGTTGTCCAATAAAATCCCTGTGACGTGCCACCCTTTTCGGTTACCTTTAGCAAGATTTATAATTGTAACGCTGTATGATCAAGAACGCCTTCCTCCCAAGAACAACCCTTGTCATGATGTTGCTGATCGGTTTGCTCGCATCATGCAAAACCAAAGAGACCCTACAAAAAGAATTCTTTGTCATAGAAAGTGAAGGCACCCAACTAAAAGTAGAAACCGTTACCGACAGCATCACCATTCCATTTGGTATGGATTTTTTGCCTGACGGCAGATTGCTGGTATCGGACAGGGCCGTTGGAAAAATGATGATCGTTAACACAGAAACCGGAGCGAAAGAATTGCTACAAGGCGTTCCTCCGGTAATAGGCCAGGGCGATGGCGGCCTGCTTGACATTCTGGTTCATCCTGATTACAAGAATAATGGTTGGATCTATTTTTCTTACAGCGAAGGGGACACCACAGCTAATACCATGGTGGTAGATCGCGCTAAGCTAGACGGACTAAAACTCGTTGCACGCGAAAGATTATTTACGGCCTTACCTTATTATAAGAAACCCCTTCATCATGGTTCGCGCCTTGTGCTTACCGATGGCTACCTCTACATAGCTATGGGAGAAAAAACAGACCTGCAGGATTCGGCACAAACATTAAACAATCATCTTGGTAAAGTGCTACGCATCTATGAAGATGGACGAGTGCCTGCAGATAACCCCTATGTCGGTAAACCTAACACCAAGCCAGAAGTCTGGAGTTACGGACTTCGCAATCCAAACGGGTTAACATTAAATCCGTTTACCGGAGAATTGTGGGAACACGAGCACGGCCCCATGGGTGGCGATGAAATAAACATTATCAAACCCGGTTTGAATTATGGCTGGCCTGTGATCACCTACGGACTAAACTACGACAGCACCAAAGTGGGTGAAGGCATAACCACAAAAGAAGGAATGGAACAACCTCTGTATTATTACAAACCTTCCATTGCGCCCAGCGGCATGCAGTTTTATACTTCTGATGTTATCTCTGTGTGGAAAGGAAATTTATTCATTGGCTCGATGGTGCTAAGGCACCTGAACAGGCTGGTGATTGAAAACAATAAAGTGATAAAAGAAGAACGTTTACTTACCGATAAAAACATGCGTGTGCGTTCCGTAAAACAAGGCTCCGATGGTTATTTATACCTGGGTGTTGATGGCGGAAAAATTCTTAGGATTATGTCCGGGCAAAGCGATAAACCCTAAAATCCATCCGCTTTTATTTGCCCTTGGTCGTTGTTATCACGTAATAAACCGATTAATTCAAAATTTCAGATGTGGTAGACACGTTTAACTCCCTGTTACCTATCTTTACCTTACACAAAATAGGTGACAATAATTTTCTCTGATCAATTACTAAATGACCGAAGCAAAAAGGCTAATAGTTCACGATGATGTGGTAATGAATAAAATTTACCAGATTAGAAACCAGAAGATAATGTTAGACAGGGATATTGCCGTGTTGTTTGGAGTAAAGCCAATCCGGTTGCGAGAGCAAGTGAAACGAAATCAAAATCGGTTTCCGGGAAACTTCATGTTTCAGCTTACCGAAAGTGAAGTGGAAACAATGGTATCGCAAAATGCGATACCTTCCAAACAGCATTTGGGTGGTTATCTTCCTTATGCCTTTACAGAACATGGCGTATTGATGTTAGCAAATGTTTTAAAAAGCGAGCGAGCAATTACCATGAGCATTCGCATCATTGAAATTTTTGTAAAACTACGGGAGGTGCTGCTCACGCATAAAGATATTTTGCTAAAACTTGAACAACTAGAGAAAAAGGCTTTTCGCCATGACGATGATCTTAAGCTGATCTTTAAATATCTGAAAGAACTACTCAACCCAGCCACAGAACCAATTCGAAAAATTGGATTTAAGATCAAAACTACTAAGTCCAAAGAATAAAAACATGTAATTACAAGGTTCCACTTTGGTGTTTTAACCTCGCTTGGCGTGCCCTTACATCTTTGGCCTGGTCGGTGTTACCACCGACCATCCCGGTCATAAACTTCTCCATTAGAGATGTACCTCCACTTCTAGTCTCATTTTTGCAAAACTCAAATTATCCTTATCTTCAACATCAGGCTTAACACAAACCCTGGCTCCTCTCCATGAAACCACTCAAAAATATTTTCATGCTGCTGATGGCAGCACTCATCACCACATCCGCTGCAGCACAAAACTGGGCCGCGCTCGATGCCGTAGTCTACAACAACAAGGCCGACAAATATTTTTTCTTTTTCGGCAAATACTTTGTCATGAAAGAACGTGGCCAATACATAGACGGCCTGCCCCTGCTCATCACCGAAGAGTGGGAGAACTTCCCCAAATCATGGGGCGGTGGCAACCTCGATGCCGTGTGCTATAGTGCCGACAACGACAAATACTATTTCTTCAAAGGCGATGAAGTAGCCGAAACCACCGTTACCAAAATAAACGGGTTGGGTGCACCTATAAAATTCCCTACACAAAAACTTAGCAAGCCGGTAAAAATCTCGAACGAAAAAGGATTCCCCGGCATCCCGTGGACGAGCATCGATGCCGCTACCTACAACAACGAAACAAAGACTTACTATTTTTTTAAAGGCGATGAGTTCGTTTCTAAAAAACGGGGCGAGCCCGTAGACAAACGCATTAAAAAAATAAACGAGCCCGGTGGCTTTGTCAACCTCGCGGCCCAGCGCCCCATTAAAGCAGTCGACTACAGTGGCGATAACAAAGCCTACTATTTTTACTGGAACGAATTCTACATGACCAAAGCCCAGGGCGAAGACATCAAGCCCGGCACTCAACCCCGCCCCTATGCAGGCGATGGACAAAAAGGATTTGAATGGGCCGAACGCAGCAACAACAACTTTGTGGGCCTTGCCAACGAAGCCGGCTATGTTGCCAACTTCAAAGTATCATGGAAAGCCGGTGGTAAAAATGATAGCTGGACAAAGAAAGGCGTTGCGCTCACCTATGAAAAACGCCTCGCGCTTCCCAAAGATGCTACCGACATCACCATCACTTCCTGGGTGTACGATGCATTGGCAGATGATAAAAACGGACCACGCATCTTCAGCGACAATATGAACATCCCGCCCAACAAATGGTATAAGGTGTATGGCACCGTGTTCGAGCCAAAACATAAAGTCGATAAAAAATCTTCCAACATCGTGGGCAGTGTATCCTCGTTCTTCACCAAAGATGTTGCCAATGCTGTGAACGATGCCGGCAAATTTTTCGAAGACAATTTTGAAGAAGCCCAGTACCAAACCGTAAAGCTGTTGGCCCAGGCCGATCTCAAAACGAAAAAGAAAGTGATTGATGATTTCAGTACCGCGGCTTCCAAAGTAATTACCGACAAGGATTTCATCATGGGGCTGCTGCGCGTGGCCAAAGCCAAAGATCCTAAAGTGGCCGAAGATGTAATGAAGCAGTTGGTTAACCGCCCCGAGTGGAACGAAGTAAAGAAAGCACTCGAATTCAAATCGATGAGCGTGGGCTTTACTACAGGCGCCTCCACGGTTATAGGTATGGAAGGTAGTTATGGGTATGGCATTGCCATGGCGGCCCCTAACAAAGTAAAAGGATATGCCGGTCTCGATGGAAGCCTCGGCATACAAAATGGTCTCGGCATTGGTTGTCAGTTTGGTATCTGGAAAAGTCCGCCTGATAAATTAAGTGGCAACTCCGTTGCTGTTAATGTTGAGGCCGGTGCCGGTGTAGGTGTATCGGTTTCTATTGTGTATGATGTAACACTCGATGCCAGCAATGCCCCCCAGTTTTCATTCTCAGGTATTGTAGTTACTCCGGGTATTGTCGCAGGCGTGGGCGCTTCGCTGGGTACGGGTTATTCGTGGGTGTTTTAAAAGCTGAAAGCTTTAAAGTCTGAAAGTTTAAAGCAAATCCAATCCAAGCTTTAGACTTTAAGTTGATCGTAAATAAATCGCATTTCACTTCAACGGGATCCCTGTAGGAGAATGTGCCACCCAATCATGGTGTCATTGCCTGCCTGCTCCGCCAACTGGCGGATTCGGCATAGGCAGGCGGGCAAGCATGATAAAACGATGACCGAAAGAGAATTGCAATAATTTACTCTGCACCATGATCAAATTCTGGCGCGACCCGCAATCTAGTGAACAGTAGCACCAACGCATTTCATAGCCTCACTCGCATTTCACTTCAACGGGATCGCGGGTCTCTCCCGATAGTCATCGGGATCGCCCGCGATGACACCCTGTAGGAGGGTGCGCCACCCAATCATAATCATGCTGTCATTGCGGGCAAGCTTGATAAATCAACAATCAAAAAATACTTTCATAGTTTAACAAACTCAAAAATCAAGCTCTGGCGCGACCCGCAATCTCGCGTAGCGTAGCACACCATTTCATAGCTTCCTTGCATCTCACCTCAAAGGGATTCCGGCTCGCGTATTGAAGCACAGTGTCGTGTTTTTATCCGGGATAACTTGGCCGGAATGACACTTCATAAAAGACTGATCTCAAATCATGTTGTCATTGCGGGCAAGCATGATGAATGGTTGATCGAAAACCAAGTTCTATAATCGTACTGTGCATTTTGATCAAGCACTGGCGCGACCCGCAATCTCGTGAAACGTAGCACAGCGCATTTCATAGCTTCCTTGCATTTCACTTCAACGGGATTCCGGCTCGCGTATTGAAGTTCTGTATCGTGTTTTTATCCAGGTTAACTTGGCCGGAATGACACTTCATAGAAGAACTCGCTCCCCAATAAATAATGTCATTGCGGGCAAGCGGGATAAATGATGACCGAAAGAGAATTCCAATAATTTAATTTACATCAAGATCAAGCTCTGGCGCGACCCGCAATCTAGTGGAACGTAGCACAGTGCATTTCATAGCGTAACTCGCATTTCACTTCAACGGGATACCGGCTCTCGTGCCTCGGCCGGTATGACACTTCGTAGGAGGCTGCGCTCCCCAATCATCAAATCAACACATCTTCAGATTAATCCTTTACACCACCGGCAACAAAGCGTGACAAACCCCACCCACAACCACCACACATTTATTTAGCTTTGCCACCCTGTGAAAAACCCGCTTCTAAAAATATTTTTCATCACCGCATTCGCAGGCCTCACCACCCTCGCGGCAGCGCAAAACAAACCCGGAGCGGAAATCCACATCAAAAAAGCCAAAGGCGAAATAAAACTCGATGGCATACTCGATGAGCCCGACTGGCTCGCAGCCGATGCCGCATCAAACTGGTTTCTCAACTACCCGGTCGATACCGCCCAATCCCCTTTTCAAACCGAAGCCCGCCTTACCTTCAACGACCAGTATCTCTATGTCTCCTACGTATGCTACGATGACCAGACCCCCGACCTCATCAATTCGCTGCGCAGGGATTTTGATTACGAACGCAACGACAACGTAGGCGTAAACATCGGCCCGTTCAACGACCGCATCAACGGATTCTTCTTTGTGCTTACTCCCGCAGGCGTGCAAATGGAAGGCACCGTTTCCGGTGGCGGCAACTCAGAAAGTTCCTACAACATCTTCTGGGACAACAAGTGGTACAGCCACGTAGTGCGCTATCCCGATAAGTGGGTGTGCGAACTCGCCATTCCCTTCAAAAGCTTCCGCTACAAAGCACTGCCAGAATGGAACATCACCTTCGACCGCCTCGATAAAAAACGAAACATGAAATCATCATGGATCCACACGCCCATTCAATACACGACAGGCTCATTTGCTTACTCCGGTCAACTCGTGTGGGACGACCCCGTGCCGCAACCTCACACCAATATTTCATTGATACCCTATGTGGCCGGTGGCATGGCGCAAAACAATGAAGTGGATCCCAAAGAAAAAGATGCTGAACTGCGCGCGGGCATCGATGCCAAAGTAAGCGTTACTCCCTCGCTCAATCTCGACCTTACCTACAATCCCGATTTCTCACAAGTAGAAGTTGATCAACAGGTCATCAACCTCACCCGCTTCGAATTTCAGTTTCCCGAGCGCAGGCAGTTCTTCCTGGAAAACAGCGACCTGCTCGCCAATGCCGGCTTTCCCGAATCACGATTGTTCTTCTCGCGAAGAATCGGCCTGGTGCAAGACACCACCGGGTTGTTTAGCCGCGTGCCCATTGCCTTTGGCGCGCGACTCAGCGGCTCCATCAACAAGCGGTGGCGCGTAAGTGCGCTCGAAATGCAAACAAAAGAAAAATTGTCATCGGGGTTGCCCGCGCAGAATTATGTGGCCGCTACCGTGCAGCATAACTTCTGGAAACAATCCAGCGTGTCCATCACCTATGTAGATAAACAATCGCTGCGTGTGCAGGCAGCCGACTCACTCAAATACTTTCACGAAAGTATTTTTCTAAAATCAAATGGTAACACCTCCGTGCCCAACACCTACAACCGCGTGCTCGGTGCCGACCTCGAGTTGCTGAGTGTCGACAACCGTTGGTATAGCAGCGCCTACTTCGCCAAATCATTCGATCAATACAAAACCGATAACACACTTAGCGGTGGTGGCTTCCTGCGCTACTCCGTGCGCCATGTAGATGTGTCAGGCGCGGCAACCTACATTGGCGAAAACTTCAATGCCGAAGCCGGCTTCGTTCCCAGCTATGGAGTTTACCCCGGGCAGGTAAACGTCTTTACCGACATCGCCTATAAAATGTATCCGCGAAATACCGGCATAGTGGTGATGGGGCCCGTGTTCACCGCCTCTCAAACCTATTTGCCCACCGGCACACTTACCGATCGCAATTATGCCCTCGGCTACCGCTTCCAGTTTCTCAACACCGCCACACTTAGGTTTACCTACAACTATGTGTTCAGCAAACTCACCAACAGCTTCAACCCCATCAACCCCGATGATTACTTCAACTTTATTTCGGGCGAAGAATATGCCTGGCAGTTTGTAAACCTCACGGTGCAAACCGATACGCGCAAAACCGTAAACTTCACCGGCCAAACCAGCTATGGTGGTTTTTATAACGGCACCAACTGGAATGTGCGGGGCGAGCTCAGCGCGCGCTATCAACCCTATGGCAACATTGCGTTGCGGGTCGATTACAATGATGTGCGGCTGGCCGAAGGCTATGGAGCCGAAAAATTATTTCTCATTGGCCCGCGGCTCGATCTTACGTTTACCGATAAAATATTTCTCACCACCTATGTGCAGTACAACAACCTGCTCGACAACATGAACCTGAACATGCGGTTTCAGTGGCGCTACCAGCCCGCCAGCGATTTCTTTATTGTGTACACCGAAAACTACCTGCCCGCAACCCTGGCCAGCAAAAACCGCGCACTGGTGTTTAAGTTTACCTACTGGTTAAATCTGTAATTACCATTTTGAATCTTGAATCTTAAATTTTGAATTCCTTGGGCGGCTAATCGGGCTGTCGCTACTCGCCATCACACGCACAGGCCACTTCGGGCTCAGACAGGCCGCTCCATCCCGGCCGCGAGATGGGACATTTATAGTAGATTCTGGTTTAATGTGTAATTTGAGTTATGAATATGAAATTCAATGCTTGAAGTTACTT
>JALHRJ010000063.1 GCA_022841475.1 Cyclobacteriaceae bacterium
CCCAAAATGTAACGCGCATGGTGGCTTTCATTACTGGAGCGCCACCGGTATATCCTGATACAGCCCCTAGCAAGGCGAGAAAAAAGAGTGAGCCACCGGCCACAAACCAGAAATGGTTTTTAACTGGAATCAACAACACAATCAGAAGCGGCAACACCGCACCCACTACAAAAGAACCGGCAGAAGCAAATGCCGCCTGCACGGGCCGCGCAGCCATTACTTCAGAGATACCTAATTCATCCCGCGCGTGAGCACCCAGTGCATCGTGTTTCATTAATTGCGTGGCTACATCCGCTGCAAAAGCTTCGTTCAATCCACGTTCAATATAAATTTTGGTGAGTTCTGCATGTTCCTCTTCCGGATTTTCATCCAATTCTTTTTTTTCACGGGTAATGTCTGCGGTTTCGGTATCAGCTTGTGAACTGACAGATACATACTCACCGGCAGCCATCGACATGGCCCCGGCCACAAGACCGGCAGAGCCCGCTACTATGATATTTTGAGCTGATGCACCGGATGCTGCTACACCGAGTATAAGACTGGCAGTTGAAACTATGCCATCATTTGCACCGAGCACAGCTGCACGCAACCAACCAGTTCGGCTTGTTCTATGACTTTCGCTGTGTATCATACATACACATAATTTTATCGCGCTAAATAACCACCATCAACTGGATAATAACTTCCGGTAACGAAGGAAGATTTATCACTGCTTAGCCAGTAAATTAATTCCGCTACTTCTTCACTCTGGCCAAGTCGGCCGATGGGATGAAGGGTAACAAGTTGTTTTTTCATTTCTGCATCCAGGGCATTCAATAGGGGAGTTTCAATAAATCCAGGACCTACTGCATTCACCCGAATTCCCTGCGCGGAGTATTCCAGTGCCGCGGTTTGAGTAAGACCCACAACACCATGTTTCGCTGCCGCATAACCAGAGGAGCCAGCAAAGCCTACTGAACCTAATATCGATGAAATATTTACGATGCTACCACTGCCATTTTTCAACATGGCCTTGATCTGATATTTCATACCATAGAAAAGACTGTTGAGGTTAATGCTGATCACTTTGTGCCAACCTTCAATGCTCATGTCGGCAAGGGGATTTAGTTCACCGCCTATACCTGCATTATTCACAGCAACATCAAGTTGACCATACGTCTTGACTGCGAAAGCCACCAAGGCTTCCATCTCTTCAGGTTTAGTAACATCGGTTTTAAAAAAAGTTGCTTTGCCTCCTGCGGCTACAATGCTTTCTGTTGTTGACTTTCCTGCGGTTGCATCAATGTCTGAGACAACAACATTAGCGCCTTGCCTGGCAAATAATTCTGCGGTAGCCTTTCCAATTCCTGATGCGGCACCTGTAATGATTACGGTTTTATTTTTCATCTTTTTATTATTTTAATTATGCCTGGTGTTTGCTGAAATATATGCTAATAGGGACAAAGTACTTATGATTTTGATCACAGTATCTAATGACTGTAATCATCGATAATGTCGGTGTTGCAGCCTAATATTCTGACATACTAAAAACCAACAATAAAAAAGAAATAAAATGGGATCTATTTTCTGTGGAAATTATGACACAGATTTTAAGTCATGGAAGCTATTTAACATATATAGTGCTCCTTAATACTTGGCACACAATTGTATCATGTTTTGATTTTAAATTTTATGAAAATCACCTATCCGGTTGATAAACCTTATATCTTATCTGTAGCAGAAGTATCTACAACGCTTCAAGCCAATACAGATACGGGTCTCAGTAGTTCGGAGGCAGAAAATCGAACGAAAGAATTTGGACTCAATAGCTATCAGCTCCAAAAGCAAAAAAGCATTTGGAAAATGATTCTTCAGCAATTTCAAAGTCCGATTGTGTACTTACTCATCGTAGGGGCAGGGGTTTCCCTCTACTTTCAGGATTATATTGAATCTATTGCTATCATGGGTGTAGTCTTTATCAATGCGCTGATTGGTTTTTTTATGGAACTTCAGGCGCGAAACTCAATGAATGCCCTGCGTGAAATGGATGTTATCCATTCTAAAGTGATCCGTGATGGCGAAGAACAAGAAATACCTTCTGAGAAGTTAACCCCCGGAGATGTTGTGATGTTGGAAGCTGGAGACGTTGTTCCTGCAGATGGACGTTTAATAGATCTCAACAAATTTCAATGTGACGAATCATCGCTAACTGGTGAATCGCTTCCCACTGAAAAAAGTATAGAAAAGCTCGAGGCATCAACGGCATTAGGCGATCGTCACAACATGGTGTTTAAGGGTACCTCTGTAATGAATGGAAATGCCCGATTTATTATTACTGGCATTGGGCAGCATACCGAACTCGGTACCATTACTTCGCTGGTAGCAGGGGAGAAGGACACTACTACTCCGTTGGATAAGAAACTAAAAGTACTGGGCAAGAGACTTATTTGGCTCACATTAATTCTTACACTTCTATTTGCTCTTACTGGATATATTCAAGGCAAAGCCTGGGTAGTGATTATTAAAACATCCATTGCACTGGCCGTGGCTGCATTTCCGGAGGGGCTGCCCATAGTGTCTACAGTAGCATTAGCGTATGGTATGTTATTAATGGCAAAGCGTAATGCCATTGTGAAAAAACTTTCAGCCGTTGAAACACTCGGTAGCACAACCGTCATTTTAACTGACAAAACCGGCACCTTGACAGAAAATAAAATTTTTGTAAACACTTTTTCTTTTCCAGAGGAAAACATAAAAGTTATTATTGAAAATGATAGGCTCCGATTTATGGAAGGCGAGATTGAAAGGAGTGAGGATAATTTTGAAAAACTGAAACTAGTAGGAGCCTTGTGCAACGATGCTTCCCTTACACCCTCCGATGAAAGTGAGAAAACACTTGGCGACCCGATAGAAGTAGCCCTGCTGCAACTAGCCAATGCATCAGGAACCTCAGCCGAAGAATTACAAGCACAGCACGAACGCATCGCAGAAATCCCCTTTAACTCGGTGGATAAAGTAATGGGCACGCTTCATATTCATTCAACGGGTAATTTAGTTGCAGCCAAAGGATCCGTAGAGCATCTTCTAAAGCGTTGTACTAAAATACAAATTGGTGAAACCGTAAAGATATTAGCGGACCCGGAAAGAAACTCCATTTTATCTGAATCTGAAAAAATGGCAGCAAGTGGCTTGCGTGTGCTCGCTTTCGGTTTTCGGGAAGAGAAAGAATTAAATCCGGAAAATTTTTTAACAGAACTGACTTATGTGGGCATGATTGGTTTTCTCGACCCACCACGTCTCGATATAAAAGATGCCGTAGCATCCTGTAGAAAAGCAGGAATAAAAATCGTAATGATTACGGGCGATCATCCGCTGACTGCACTTAACATTGCCAAACAAACAGGCTTGGTTGATGAAAATGAAATGGGAGTTATTACGGGAAGTGAATTAGCTTCTTCCAATTCTATGACCGATGAATGGAAAGAAAAAATTCTGAATACGGCTGTTTTTGCACGTACTACGCCCAAACAAAAACTAGAGGTAGCAGATGTTTTTCAAAAAGCGGGCAACATTGTAGCCATGACTGGGGATGGAGTAAACGATGCCCCCGCTTTAAAGAAAGCGGATGTGGGTATTGCCATGGGCTTACGCGGAACACAAGTGGCTAAAGAGACGGCCAGCATTGTATTGAAAGATGATTCCTTCACCTCCATTGCTGCGGCTGTATCGCATGGCAGAGCCATCTTCAGAAACATACAGAGGTTTGTTATGTATCTGGTATCCTGCAATCTGAGCGAAATATTTATTGTAACTACGCTGGGATTTTATGCTCCCGCATCCATATTACTGCCTTTGCAGATATTGTTTTTAAATATGGTAACAGATGTATTTCCAGCCTTGGCTCTTGGTTTGGGTAAAGGAGACCATACCGTAATGGAAGAGCCCCCGAAGGATCCAAAGGCAGCTATTCTTTCTAAAAAAAACTGGATAACCATTGTCATCTATGCATTAACGATGACAGTAGCGGTGATGGTAGCCATCGTTTATAGCCAACAGATTACTCATGTTAGTGATGAGGTTTTGAATAACATCGCGTTTATCACGCTGGCATTCGCACAATTATTTCATGTCTTCAACATGTCATCATTTCATTCTAAATTCTTTATCAATGAAATCACGAGGAATAAATTTGTGTGGTTTGCGATTGTCATTTGCAGTGTGCTAATGTTTCTTATTTACGCTTTTCCACAAGCCCGTTTAGTATTGGGATTAGTGGAGCTACCGTTTGAGGTTTGGACTGTGTCCATCCTGGCAAGTTTGATACCGTTGGTAGCAGTACAGACTTATAAGGCAATTTTAGGGAAGAGAAATGAGTCTTAGTTTAAAGTAAAATTTTTCTTGACATGTTTATGGCTGCCCAATAAAGGCAGTGATTTCTTCCACAGTGCGTTTCGCACTTCTGCCAACGCCAATGAGGGTGGCAGAGGCGAAGCCTGTCCAGTTTCCATACCCTACAAGCCAATGACCGGCAATGGTTTTTGACCTGGTCTCCTCTGTATCTACCCGGCCATCTTTTGTAATTACATCAAGATCAGATAAATGATTAAGCGAAGATTTAAAACCTGTACAGAAAATTACAACATTTACTTTTTCTTGATGTCCATCTTCCCATTGCAATCCGTCATTCGTGAATTTCGAAAATGGCCGTAAACTATTTTGAAAGACACCTCTTTCGCGGGCTTCTTTTACAGCGGGGACCATTACAATATCACCCAGCGAAGGAGGCTGATAGGCCTTGCCTTGTTGCTTCGCTTCATACATCTGCGAGGCGGCATCGAAAAGATAACGCCCGTCAATATGATCGGCCAGAAATTGAGGTTCTTTTCGGGTTACCCAAACGGTATCAGTTACTGACGAAACTTCAGCAAGTATCTGAGCACCTGAATTTCCTTCACCCACAATGGCAACACGCTTTCCTTTAAACTCATCAGGCGAAACATATTGCGATGAATGTAGCACCTTCCCCTGAAAATTTTCTATCTCTGTTACTGTCGGAATGAAGGGATTATCGAATGACCCTGTGGCGCTGACAACTGCTTTCGCCTCGTATAAATCCTTTGATGTTTGCAGACGAAACCCTGCCTCTGTTTTTGTTACCGTGTTAACTTCTATCGACCTGATTACAGGAAGCTGGTATTTCTGCTCATATTCTTTGAGGTACTGAATGGTTTCTTCACGGGTTGGGTAATAGTTTCCGCCACCAGACATGATCACACCCGGCAATGAACTCCACTGCGCGGGAGAAAAAAGACGAAGCGATTTCCAATGACACGGCCATGCTCCACCAGGCACATCTGATTTATCTAAGATTATAAAAGACAATTTGGTTCGCCTCAGATAATATGCAACAGCCAAACCGCTTTGTCCTCCACCAATAATGATAACATCAAAACTGTTTTCCATTTCAGATGGATTGTTTTTGCGGGCTTATTATTTATTGTGTAGGATACATTCTCTTCTTAAACCAGAACGCAAGATTGACAAGTAATATCAAAGCCGGCACTTCAATCAGCGGCCCGATAACACCGGCAAAGGCTTGCCCGGAATTAATACCAAAGACACCCACCGCAACGGCAATCGCCAATTCGAAGTTGTTACCGGTAGCTGTAAAGGAGACCGAAGCATTCTCTTCATAGTTGGCGCCAAGTTTCTTTGATAAAATAAAGCTAAGCACAAACATGATCAGGAAGTAGATGACCAACGGAATGGCGATGCGAATAATATCAAAGGGAATATCCACAATCATCTTTCCTTTGAAACTGAACATGATCACAATGGTGAAGAGCAACGCAATCAACGTCAGCGGACTGATTTTAGGAATAACATGTTGAACATACCACTCTTCGCCTTTTGCTTTCTTAAAGAAGTAACGTGTTAAAAATCCTGCGATGAACGGAACCCCGAGATATAAGAACACACTCTCCGCTACATCGCCCATACTTACATCGACTACCGATCCTTCAATTCCGAAATAAGGTGGTAGCACCGTGATGAATAGCCAGGCAAACAAACTATAAAACAAAACCTGGAAAATGCTATTCAACGCGACAAGTCCCGCGCCATATTCTTTATCACCTTTTGCGAGATCATTCCACACCAACACCATCGCGATGCAGCGTGCTATACCAATCAAGATTAGCCCAATCATGTATTCAGGCTTGTCGTGCAGAAAAATAATCGCCAGCGCAAACATGAGTATGGGCCCAATGATCCAATTCAATAATAATGACAGACTGATCACTTTGACATTCTTAAAAACTTTGCCTAGATGTTCATACCGCACTTTCGCCAGTGGCGGAAACATCATAATAATAAGTCCCGTAGCGATTAACAGATTGGTAGTGTCAAACTGAAAAGGCTGCATTATTTTTTCAACGGGTAAGAAGTTACCAATACCAACGCCAACCAACATGGCCAGAAATATCCACAGCGTGAGGTAACGATCTAAAAAGCCGAGTTTCTTTTGGTTGCTCATGATAGAAGTTGATTGTTATTGTACTTGTGAGAAGGCATAGAAAATCTCCCGTCCGATCTGATAAACGCGTTCAGCATACATGGCTTCTTCTCTTGGTGTTCCGTCAAATTCTTTAGGGTCATCGTAGGTTATTGCAATACGAGCTGAAGCCCCGATCACCAACGGGCAATTTTCATCGGCATGCGAGCAAGTCATGATGGCCGCAAAATCTTTATTGTGATTAAAGGGGTCATCGTATGTTTTGGAGAAGGCAATAACTGGCGCACTGTCTTCAGCAAACTTTACTTCATAAATTGGGTTGTCGCCAGATTTGGTTTGGGTGATACTAAATCCAGCATGCTGCATGGCTTTAACGGCCCTCGGATTAAAAGCAGTTGCTTCCGTTCCTCCAGAGAAACAGGCAACGTTATCAATACCATTATAATGCGCAGCTGCCTGGGCCCACAGTTGGGCAAGGTGGCTTCGTCTTGAATTGTGCGTGCAGATAAAATTCAGGGTAATGGCGGCACCTGCTTTTTTCTTCTTTTCTATAAAGGAAGTGAGCTGTTTCAGAATGTGCTTTCTTTCAGCAGGAATCTGATCATACTCCTTTTGAAACTGATTAATAAGTGTAATGAGTGCAGGATATAAAATGGATTTCATATCGCAAAAGTAATCATTGATCGTAATATTACGATATATAAAACGAGCTAACACGTGTTAACCAAATCTTAACTTCTTTAACCCAGCATTAACCCAATGTTATTGCGTCTCAAGAGCTAACACGCTCACATTCATCTGACTTATCGTAATATTACGATCTATCCAATTTATCTTTAGCGTCTTCCAGCAGGGGTTTTATAGTCCCTCTTTAACAATTCCGTAACATACCCTTACCCGAGGGGTAATATTGTCGACTGACCTTTGCAGGAAATAATACAGTATGACCCGCAAACTTTGCTTAGTTCTCATCTTCATCAATTTAACCACGCTTGCATGGGCCCAAAACGGAACCATTGAAGGCAAAGTATCTGATGCGAAAAGCCAGGAGACCATTATTGGTGCCAATGTGGTGATTGAAGGAACTACGGTGGGTGCAGCAACCGATATTGATGGTAACTTCTTGATTAGTAATGTAAAGCCCGGTATTTATTCACTAGTGATCTCGTTCGTAACTTATAAAACTCACATCGTTAAAGATGTTGTTGTTGAAAGCGGAAAGAAAACCACAATAAATGCCACCCTGGCTGAAGACGTAGCTGAGTTGGAAGCCGTTGTTGTGTCGGCCACCCGCTCAGTCAACACAGATCTTGCTCTCCTCTCTACTATTAAAGAAAGTAAACTGGTAGTAAGTGGTATTTCGCAAGAGCAAATAGCGCGTGTTCCCGATCGCGATGCAGCTCAGATTATGCAGCGTGTACCGGGTATCAGCATTGTCGACAATCGCTTTGTAATGATTCGCGGTGTGAGCGAGCGTTACAATCAGGTAATGATTAACAAAGTGATTGGCCCAAGCACGGAAGTAGATAAGCGCTCTTTTTCTTTTGATCTGATTCCTAGCGGAGCCATAGACCAGATCTTGATTTATAAGTCTGGAAGTGCCGACATTCCGGGCGATTTTGCCGGGGGAGTGGTTCAGGTGGTAACCCGTCAATATAATGATGACAATTACTTCAAAGTCAGTTCCTCGGTAGGATTAAGGTTAGGAACTACATTTAATGATTTTAGTAAGAGTCAGGGTAGTTCAACGGATCGATTTGGCTTTGACAATGGTTTCAGGTCTTTCCCATCAACCTTTCCCACTACAGATGCCATGGTGCAGTCTTCGCGAACTTCAGATTTACGCTTGAATGCGGGGCGCTCACTGACAAACAATTTTGACTATACAACAAACAACGCCCCGGTAGATTTCGGTTTCGGTTTTGAACTTTCGCAAGGCTTTAATATCGGTCGCGTTAAGGTAGGCACACTTACTAATGTGGCTTATTCCAATTCCTATCAAAACCGGGTGGTAAACTTTAAACGTTATTTGTTTGACTCGCAAAGTATTGAAGAACGGTTTAACTATAGCGACACCTATTCTGAAAATGATGTGCGCATAAGCGGTATTTCAAACTGGATGGCAACCGTTGGAAACTCACGCTTCGAATTTAAGAATCTGATTAATTTATTAGGCGAAGACCAGACAATTTTGCGCGAGGGTCAGGATTTATTTTTGAACACAGATCGCTTTTACCGGAATTATTCTTACCACTACCAGAGTCGTTTAATTTATACAGGTCAATTGCAGGGCACGCACAAACTGGCTGATAACTCACTGATTATTGATTGGGTGGGTGGATATAATTTTGTTAATCGCGATGAGCCTGACTTCAGAAGATTCCGAACCTTCCGCCTTCTTTCCAGTGGCGAAGAAACCTATCAGATGCAATTGCCACCCAGTGCCAATTTGTTTGAAACAGGTCGCTTTTATTCTGATCTGCAGGACAAAGGATTTTCGAATGGTGTAAACATCGAAAAGAAATTTGGTGATACTGAGAGTAAGCGCGCGGCATCAATTAAAGCAGGTTATTATATAGAATCAAAAAGCCGTGATTTCAATGCGCGTTATGTTTCGTACTTGTACCCTGGATTTTTTGATCAGGAGGAAGGCCAGCGCTTAATTCGCCTACCCTTAAGTGACGTGTTTGCGCCCGGAAACATAAAGTCGCAGGATGGTTTTGTAATAGAAGAAGGTACCCGCCCCTCTGATACTTATACAGGCACAAATTTTTTAACAGCAGGTTATCTCATGGGGTCATTGCCTGCCGGCAAGTTTGACCTTACTGCTGGTGTGCGTCTGGAGAACAACGTACAAAAACTGAATACAACTAGTGTTGATGGCCCGATAGAAGTGAATAACCCGATATTGTCTATTTTGCCCTCCCTAAACACAGCCTATAATTTAACGGATCGTTCTTTAATCCGACTTGCCTATTCGCGCACGGTTAACCGCCCCGAGTTTCGCGAGTTGGCCCCGTTCTTATATTACGATTTCGAACTGGAGCAAGGCGTTCAAGGGAATCCTAATTTAAGGACAGCTACTATTGATAACGTTGACTTGCGCTGGGAGATGTATCCTAACCCAGGCGAAGCTATTAGTTTTGGTGCCTTCTATAAGGCATTCCAGGACCCGATCGAATCGATTTTAATCTTGACTACCGAAGCTCCACAATCGACCTACGGAAATGCTGACAATGCAAGTTCTTATGGTGTTGAGTTGGAATTAAAAAAATCACTTTCCAGCTTGGGCGTCTCGCGCTTTTTACGAAACACGACCGTAAATATGAATGCATCCTTCATTTTTTCAGAAGTTGATCTGGGCTCGCAGGCCACTGCACAGAAACAGATACGGCAGTTGCAGGGGCAATCACCGTACCTGATTAATACGGGATTGTATTATAATGATGATGATAAACGGCTGGCTGTATCAGCAGCGTATAACATCTTCGGACCGCGTATTTTTGCTGTTGGTGACGTAAACTTTCCTTCTATTTATGAACTACCACGTCATTCATTAGACCTTCAGGTATCTAAGCAATTTGGTAAACTCGAAACCAAACTAAACATTCAGAATCTGTTGGACGCAAAATATCGCTTTTATCAGGATACAGATGTGGATAATAAAATTGACAATGAGGGCGGTCGTGATGTGCCCATTCTGGCCTACACCGTGGGGCAACAGATAAGTTTTAGTATTGGGTATAAGATTGGTAAATAATAGTTTGCTCTATCAACATAGCTTTAAAAGCCGCATGCCTGATGCGGCTTTTCTTTTTGTTAAGAAACCATGAAATCCATAACCTTCCCGTAACAAATTGATAACTGCCTTGTCGCCAACCGGCAGGAAGTACAGTCTAATTTTGAGGCTTAATATAATCTCTCACAAAAAAATTTACTCATGAAAAAAACGCTTTCACTTTTGGCTTTCTTCGTAGCTGTAGCAGCTATGGTAGTAATGCAAAGTTGCAACGATGAAGACCCTGTTCTTCCACCAACATTAACGGCACCAGCGAGTGTTGCATCCGTTCAGATTGGCGGAAAAGCAGACGTAACATTCACCTTCACAGCTCCCGGAGGGTATGCCTCTTCAACGGTTGCATCAACCGGAGGATCAGCCACAGTAAAGACTGCCCCAACAGTGGGAGCTGCTAACGGCTCGGTGGTAGTTGAATTTACTGCAGATAATACGGCAGGTGCTGGAACGGTAGTTCTTACATTAACCGATAGCCAAGGACAATCGATCAGTCAAACGGCTGCGATTAACAAAACTATTAGTGCACCCCCTTCACTAACACTCAGTCTTACTACGGCTGAAGCAATACAGGGTTCGAGTGTAAACGTATCAGTGGTAGTAACTGCTGCCAATGGTGTTAAAACATTAACAGTTACCGGTGCAACTTCAACACCTGCTAGCCCGATTACCTTATCAGGTACCTCACCCTTAACTCAGGCTGTTTCTATTGCAGTTCCTGCAACAGCGGTGGTTGGTTCTAAAATCACAGCTGTATTTACAACTACCGATCAGCAGAATCTTGTTTCTTCGCCAGTAGCGTTAGAAATTACTGTGTTAGATGCTACTATCATATTAAGCGGTAACCTAACAACACAATCCTTAGATGCTACCAAGAAATACCTGATCCGTGGACAGACATTTGTTCCAGACGGTGTTACCATCACGATTCCTGCAGGTACAGTTATTTTTGGCGAAAAAGCTACTAAAGGAACGATGATTGTAGAAAGAGGTGGAAAAATCTTAGCCAATGGAACAGCCGCAGCTCCGGTAGTTATGACTTCTAACCAAGAAGTAAATGCCCGTGATAAGGGTGACTGGGGTGGATTGGTAATTTTAGGTAAAGCTTACACCAACCAACCTAATCCCGCAGTAGAAGGAATTTCTCCTGCTAAGAATTTTGGTGCAGCTGATCGTACCAACGACAATGATAACTCAGGTGTTTACAAATATCTTCGTGTAGAATATGCTGGTATCGAGTTGACGCCTAACAACGAAACCAATAGTATCACCATGGGTGGAGTTGGTAGCGGAACAGTAATGGAGTACCTGCAAGTATCTTTTGGAGGTGATGATGGCTTTGAGTGGTTTGGCGGTACAGTAAATGGCAAATACCTAATTTCTCTTTCTACATGGGATGATGACTTTGATTGTGATTACGCTTGGAGTGGTAATGTACAGTTTGGTTTAGTTGTTCGTAACCCATTTGCTGCTGATCAGTCTCAGTCTAATGCCTTCGAAAATGACAATGGTCCAAATGATACTGATACTGGTGCCGGGACTTATACAACCGGAACATTCTCCAACATTACGGTGTACGGTCCTATTGATAGAACAGGTCGTTCAATTTCTGCGAACAACGTTCATTCTATGGATTTGAGAAGAAGAAATGCTACATCTATCTTCAACTCAGTTATCGGTGGTTTCCCTACTGGTTTGCGTTTTAACCAAAATTCGGTGTATGCACAATATACCGGAGGTACGCCTAACGGAGTGTTGGCAAATAACATCCTGATTGCTCCAGCTGCTACGAGCTTTGCCATTGGTAGTGGTGTTAGCTTTACAGCCACTGATCTGCAAACGTACTGGAATGCATCCAATAGCACAGTGGCAATTCCAGCTAATGATGATAACCAAACTACGTTCTACTCGAACCTGGGTCTGAGAATTGAAAACTTCTTCGCTCGTTTCTCTACAAGCTCTTATCCATCTGATCCTGACTTCACCATAGCAAGCGGCACAGCAACAATTGCAACAGGTGCAAGTTTTGCAAATGCTAAGTTTGACGAAGCTGGAAGAACCGGTTTCTTTGACGAAACTGTTACTTACCGTGGTGCTTTTGGTGCTACTGATTGGACTAACGGTTGGGCTGAATTCCGCCCGATTTCGAAAGTATATTAATATTTAATTGTATTAGGGTTGAAAGACCTGCTGAAAGGCAGGTCTTTCTTTTTTAGTTTTACACCATGAAATGGCTATGTAAATGCCTTTACACCAAAGAGTATTAGTTTGGCCATTCCGCGTCCCCATTATTCAAAAATTAAATCACATGAAATTGAAATACATCCTTATCCTGACTATTATTCTTTGCGCATGCGAAACGAAAGAATCTTATCTTCCTAAAGAGCAGTTAACCCCTCAACGCCAGGATGTAGTTATGTCTAAAATAATCCGTTATGCCGGTAGAAGACCAGATAAGGCTACGGACTCAACTAAATTCTCATCACAATATGATGAGCATTACACGAAGCAGGTCGCTGAACACAAACTAAATCTGTATTTTGTAAACAAGTCAAACGATCATTTCTTTTTAATTAGCCGCAAAGCACCCAGCATTTATGAGAAGCATGTGGCTACCGGGGGACGATTTAAAATGAATGAAATGGATAGCCTGGTTGAGTATGAAGAAATTTTCCGCACCTGGAAAATGCCTTATGATACGTTGATGAATAGAGGTGGTCTATTGTTCGATAAAATGGTGAAAGGGGAATCGCTGGAATCTTATTTAACTAAAAACTCGGGTGGTGTAGAGTACATTGAGTTTCCGGATGATAATGTATACTACGATAAACAAGCCCGTAAATGGAAATCAACACAGTTTGGTTCGGTGGAGGAGATGGTTGGCATTGATTAAAACGGTTAATTTATTTTCCGTTGCCTTTCTTTATGAGTCTCCATTACCTTTTTAATCTGTACTCCTACATTCAAGAGTGAATCCTGAGCTTTTTTATTATTCTCTAGCTTCACTTTCAAAACTGCATTCTCAAACTTGTTTGCCTCCAGCGATTTTTCCAGTTGAATTTTCTCCTGGTCGCTATTACTGAGTTTGATGGTAAGGTCTTTGTTTTGATTCAACATGCGTTGCTGTTGTTTTTCTACTGCATCCAGTGCTTGCTGGGTTTCATCAATTTGCTTTTGCACCTGGTCGCGGTAAAATTTTACTCCAAACTGATAGAGCATTTTTTGTAGCTCTCGGTTTGCGTATTTAATGTCTTTATCGTCCCATTCGGCTGGATTAATGCCCATCCATACGGTTGAACTTTTATCACCTTCATTCATGTCTGCATAGACAATGCCTTTGGAAAAGGGTGTGCCACTAATGGTTGGCTCCGTCACTGTCATCGGATGGCCACTTTGCTTTAGCTTGCCCATATCCTTCAGAAATCGGACCCAGGCAGATTGAATGTCATTTTTCGAACCATCGAGCGAAGTAACAAATACTTCAAGGGTCTCATTCTTTACCTTTTCATTTTGTTTATTTACAGTCACCGTTTGGCTGTGCGCCAGATTGATTCCAACGGTGAATACAGTGAGAATCAAAAACTTATTCATTGTCATAGTGTTATCAAAGATCAAAGCTACTAATAATGAGTAAAAAAATCTTAATAACCGGTGCTTCAGGTCTTATTGGCACACGATTAACAGAGTTACTGCTGCAAAAAGGCTTCCAGGTTTCACACCTGGGTCGCAGTAAAAAGAGCGGAGCGGTTCCTTCTTTTGTTTGGGATGTTGACAAGGGTGAACTGGATCAACAGGCACTGGAAGAAGTGGATACAATAATTCATTTGGCTGGGGCTGGGGTTGCTGACAAGCGCTGGACGGAATCACGAAAAAGCGAAATACTCGAGAGTAGAACAAAATCTTCTGCGTTACTCTATAAAGTTCTCTCCGGAACAAATCATTCAGTAAAAGCCGTGGTGTCAGCTTCGGCCATTGGTTACTATGGGTTTGGTTTTGGCGAAGAAGTTTTTACTGAAGATGGTGCAGCGGGAAATGATTATCTCGCGCAGGTGACCAAACAATGGGAGGCAGCGGTAGACAACATCAGCACCTTGAATATTCGTGTAGCCAAACTCCGGATTGGAATAGTATTAAGTGATAAAGGTGGGGCGTTGGTTGAAATGGCCAAACCTATTCGTCTTGGTGCAGGCGCTGCTTTGGGTTCTGGCAAACAGTATATGTCTTGGATTCACCTTGATGATTTGTGTGAAATGTTTATCAAAGCGGTAGAAGATGAATCCATGCGGGGAGCCTACAATGCCGTTACCGGAGATTACGTAACCAATCAAGAGCTGACTACACTCATTGCTAAAGTATTAAAGAAGCCACTTTTACTTCCCAACATTCCTGCATTTGTCATGCGAATAATCGTTGGCGAAATGGCTGTTATCGTTGTGAATGGCAGTAAAATTTCTGCGGATAAGATTAAGAAGACGGGATTTATATTTACTTATACCAATTTGCATCAAGCCTTAGAAAAATTATTGAAGAGGTAATTCTTTTACTAGCGAATAATTGACAATAGGCAGTTGACAACTGAACAGTTTTAGATAACACTCATATTGTCAATTGATAATTGTCCATTGTAAATTACTCCATTACGGCTACTCCAATCTTCGAATCCGCAGTGCCATAATACAAAAACCACTTTCCATTGAGTGGAACAAGGCCTTCAATAAAACAAACCTGATTTATTTGGCCCTCCATTTCATAAGGTTGATCAGGTTTTAAAAAATAATTTTCAAGTCGGTCAATGACGTTGGTGGGATCCATTGGGTCGAACAATGCCTGGCCCGAACAATACGCACCTTTCGGTAAGTTGGGATCTCCCTCTGTATCACTGTTCATTCCATTATATAAAAGCAAAACTCCTTTCCCGGTAAGCAACGCATAAGGCCCACTTTCTACCAGCCGGCTATCAAAATATCCTTTGCGAGGTTTCAGCACAGACTTTAGTTTTCCATCGGTTTCTAAAACCGGTTCCCACTTAATAAGATCATCCGAAGTGGCCATAAACAAATCGGTATCGCCAAAGTACATCCAGTATTTACCATTGATTTTCTCCGCAATAATTTTATTGCCTTTTTGTTTCGCAATGATGGCCCCGGATTTACTCCATAAGTCTATGTAATTGCCTGTTAATACGGTTCCGTGTTTTGTCCAGTTTAATAAATCAGTAGAAGAAGCAAGACACAAGCGGGCTACCTTTCCATCATAGGCTGAGTACGTCATGATGTAAGTACCCATTTCGCTCTCTACAATACGGGGATCTTCTATGCCACCTTCCCATTCATACACTTTCATGAAATCCTCAGCGGGATATAAAACAGGTTCCCGCATGCGCGTAAAGTTTACCCCATCCGATCCAATGGCAAGACCAATCCGCGAAGTGCCGGCATATTTTCCAATGGTATCTTCGGCACGGTAAAAAAGATAAATGGCACCATTGCGTACAACGGCAGCAGGATTAAAAACATCCTTCTCTTCCCACTTCACTTCCTGTTTTAAGATAGGGCATGTAAAAACACCATCACTTGCTTTTAGTATGGGGTTTACATCATTTAGCTTGCTAAAGGGGAGCATCGCCCAGGTGCTATCATGTTCAAAGGCACCTTTTTCTTCGCGTGTCGTGCACGTGGAGAAAAACAAGATAAGCAGTACAGGCAATACCAGGAAAAGGCTCGCTTTACTTTTGAGTGTGCAGATATCAGATTTTAGATTCATTTAGTAACTTGAAAGAAATTTGGACGAGAAAGATATGGCACAGAAAGTTAGAAAGAAAAAAGGAAGTTTGGAGATTAATCAACAAGCGCTGGAAGAAGAACATCGCATCCGCAAAGCTTTTAAAGATAAAGACTGGGCAGAAATCAAAAGTTCTGACTCCTGGATGATTTTTAAAGTAATGAGTGAGTTTGTGGAGGGCTTTGAGAAGTTGGCAAAGATTGGTCCGTGTGTAACCATTTTTGGATCGGCTCGGGTAAAACCCAATCATCCCTATTATAAAATAGCCGAAGATATTGCGGCTGAGTTAGTGCATCATGGCTATGGTGTGGTTACCGGTGGCGGACCCGGTATTATGGAAGCGGGTAATAAGGGCGCCAGTCGTGCTGGTGGAAAGTCGGTGGGCTTAAATATTTTTCTTCCTTTCGAACAAAAGGGAAATCCATATATCGATTCAGATAAACTCATCACGTTCGATTACTTCTTTGTACGTAAAGTGATGTTCGTAAAATATTCACAAGGCTTTATTATCATGCCGGGTGGTTTTGGCACACTCGATGAACTCACCGAAGCGTTAACATTGATTCAAACAAAAAAAATTGGCCGATTTCCGATTGTGTTGGTTGGAAAAAAATTCTGGGCCGGATGGCTGGATTGGGTTAAAAAAGTATTGGTGCCGGAAGGAATGATTAGTGAAGTGGATCTTGAATTATTCAATATGGTAGACACCCCACAGGATGCCGTTAAAGTGATTGACGACTTCTATGCACGATATTTGCTGTCACCTAACTTTTAACATAGCAGATGCAAAAATTTTTGAGTTATCTCGCCCCGCTCTCGATAGGTTTGTTGTTAGTGTATGTGTTGTTTGATCAAACACCCCGAATCAACACCCCGGAAGTCGATCCACAGCTCGAGCCGATAGCCACGCAAGAGTCATCGCAACCATTTTTGGCGATCTCATATGATTTGCCTGAAAAGATTTCTTTTGCCGGAGAAGAGGTTCCGCTTCAGGAACCCGATGTAATAGAACGACTGGACCGTGAACTGCAGGTAAATATTTATTTGCAGAGCAGCACCTTGTTTTTATTAAAACGTGCAAATCGGTGGCTCCCGCGAATGACCGAAATCCTGAAGGCTCATGATATCCCTGAGGACTTCAAATATTTACCTTTAATTGAAAGTGGTTTGGTGAATGGTGTTTCACCCAAAGAAGCGGTAGGGTATTGGCAAATTCGAGTACCTGCCGGTAAAGAACTTGGGCTTGAAATAACTAAAGAAGTGGATCAACGGTATGATCCGATCAAATCAACAGAAGCTGCATGCAAGTATCTAAAGAAGTCATATGAGAAATTTGGTAACTGGACGCTTGTTGCGGCCTCTTATAATCGTGGAGTCGCTGGCATTCGAAGCGATTTGAATGATCAGAAGGTAGATAACTATTATGACGCTCATTTAAATGATGAAACTGCACGCTATGTGTTTCGCATTTTGGCGATAAAGGAAATTTTTGAGAACCCGGCTAAATACGGATTTAAATTAAAGCCGGAACATCTGTACAACCCTGAACCGCTTCGGATCATAGAAGTAAACGAGGACATTCATGATCTTGTGTCTTTTGCAAAAAGTCATGGCAGTAATTACAAATTGCTGAAGCGACACAACCCCTGGTTACGCCAGCCCCGACTGAATGTAAAAAAGGGAAAAACCTATCAAATCGCCTTGCCTGCATAAACTATAACCTTGCTTAGCGGGTTATTACAAGTAATTCACCCGTTTGTCATTTAGCCGTCAGGTGTGATTTTTATATTTCAGTATCTTGAAAAAAAATTAAACTATGGAACACAACTATTACAATCCTGCAGACTTGAAAAAATTTGGTACTATAGGCGAGTGGGAATCCAACCTGGCGACAAAGTTTTTTGATTACTATGGTGATGTTTTTAAAGAAGGTGACTTAACCGCTCGTGAAAAATCATTGATTGCATTGGCAGTAGCACATACCGTTCAATGTCCGTATTGCATCGATGCTTATACACAGGATTCGTTGGAGAAAGGGGCGACTGAAAAGGGAATGATGGAAGCTATACATGTAGCGGCCGCTATCCGAAGCGGTGCTACCTTAGTGCATGGTGTGATGATGATGAATAAAGCGAAAAAACTTTCTATGTAACCTCACCCCTGAGCAGAAAGATCGATGAAAGTAAAAGAGAAGTCTATATTAACTAAAATTAAAATCTCTAAAAGTCCCTTTCCTCTGGAGAGGGATTTAGGGTGAGGTCATGATTAAATCCCTACACGCACGTCATCATCAATTAGCCAACCAGCAACGTCAGGTTGAGATTTTGGAGAATGGCATTTTTAAGGAAGGCAAACTACCTACGTTCCGAAAGAAGATTGCTTCTGTGGGCCATTTTCCTTTGCAGCCAGCAAAGCTTGAAATCTTTCAGGTTAACATTGGCTATATGTGTAATCAGGTGTGCAAACATTGTCATGTAGATGCAGGCCCGGATCGCAAAGAAATCATGACACGCGAGACTATGCAACAATGTCTCGATGTATTGGCGAAAACTAAAATTAAAACGCTCGACATCACAGGCGGAGCTCCGGAAATGAATCCGGACTTCAGGTGGTTTGTGAGCGAAGCACATGGAGCCGGAGTGGAAGAAATTCTTGTGCGCTCCAACCTTACTATTCTCACAGCCAATCCAAAATATTATGACCTGCCTGAGTTTTTTAAAAACAATAATGTTCGTGTAGTGTCATCACTTCCTTTTTACAATGCAGATAAAACCGACCGGCAGCGTGGCGAAGGGGTGTTTAAAGATTCAATCACTGGGCTAAAGATGTTGAACGAGATTGGATATGGGCGAGAAGGTTCCGGGTTAATTTTGGATTTGGTTTATAATCCTACCGGAGCATTTTTACCAGGCGATCAAAAGCAATTGGAACGCGATTTCAAACATGAGTTAAAAGCTCATTTCGGGATAGATTTTAATAACCTGTTTACCATTACAAATATTCCCATCAGTCGCTTTCTGGATTTTCTTATTGAGTCAGAAAACTATGAAGACTATATGGAGAAGTTAATCAATGCCTTTAACCCCACAGCTGTGGCTGGAGTAATGTGCCGAAACACCATCTCCATTGACTGGCAGGGAAATCTTTATGATTGCGACTTCAACCAAATGTTGGGATTAAAAACAGAGCAAGCGGCCGGGCAACACATCAGCACGTTTGATGTTTCGAAATTAGAGAAACGTGAGATCGTAATCAGCCAACATTGCTTCGGTTGCACAGCCGGAGCTGGCTCCAGTTGCCAGGGAGCAACAGCGTAGTCCCTATACTACTTAAGAATCCAGAAACAATTCAACTGTAAATCAGTTAAAGTCCCTCTGATTTTTTATTTTTATTAAGTGATAAACGAGAAGAAAAGAGATTTTTTTCCTAAAAAGGAATTAAAAGAACAGCTTGATCAACTTCAAAGCAGCGGTCAGCGACTACATTATGAAAAGGAAATTCCACTAACCGCTCAGGATATCAACTTCATCAAGCAGTTGTTTGGTAAGGTTGCTATCGTTTTTATTTTGCTTTCAATTCCCGTAGTGATTGTGCTCTATTTCTTTCAAAAGGAAGTAGGTGTTATTGTTGTTTGTGGGGCGATTCTATTATCTTTTGCACTTGTAATTATTCGGGCTGCGATTGCGTTGGGCACAAAACTTCGGGTCGGAAAGAAAACGCTGGCGAGAGGTATTATCATTGATCGGTATACGAAAAAGGAGTTTGGAGAAAAGGACGAAGATGGAAAGCGGGCGGTTCGGGTTGTAAATTATCTTATAGTAGGCGATCGTGAATTCTGGGTAGATAATTTAATTTATAAGACCTATAAAATCGGAGATGCCATAGAGCTTCACTTCATGGTCAACAACAAAAATCAGCCTTACTTTTTACATCATCAAAAGTTGAAAGAGGCCGGACTTCGACTTTAATCATTTATTTTTACGGAGTTATAGCGTAATCATTAAAACCTTACAAGGTGAGACCTTACATTTTATCTGAAAACAATTGGAAGACAATCAAAGATTCATCTTTTGATGTAGCTGTGCTTCCCTGGGGCGCATGCGAAGCACACAACTACCATTTGCCCTATGGCACCGATATCATTGAGGCCGAGGAGATTGCTGCGGAAGGGGCGCGGTTGGCGTATGAGCAAGGCGCAAAAATTGTCGTTCTGCCCGCCATTCCGTTTGGGGTAAACACAGGCCAGTTTGATGTTAAACTAGACATTAACATGAACCCTTCCACACAACTCGCAGTGTTGCGCGATGTGATTGAAGTCCTCAATCGTCAGGGAATCCACAAACTGATTATTCTAAACAGTCATGGCGGAAATGATTTTAAAACCATGATTCGCGAACTGGGATTAAAATTTCCTAAAATGTTTTTGTGTTCCTGCGATTGGTTTAAATCAACTGACCAGAAAGAATTTTTTGTCAATAAAGACGATCATGCGGGTGAAATGGAAACCAGTTTGATTTTATACCTACGTCCTCATCTGGTAAGGCCGCTTACGGAAGCAGGAGATGGTAAAGCGAAAAAGTTTCGCTTCAAAGCCATGCAGGAGGGCTGGGCCTGGAGCGAACGCAAGTGGACACAAGTAACAGCCGACACCGGGGTAGGCGATCCGCGTCAGGCTACAGCCGAGAAGGGTGAAAGATATTTCAAAGCAGTGACACAAAAGGTAGCGCATTTTTTCACTGAAGTAGCCAACACGCCCAAACAGGATTTCTATATTTAATTCTTTTGCATTCATTGCATCCTGTGTGTTGCAATAAACACCTTTTAAACTATGATTCATCAAATTCAGGAAGCCACCGAATATCTAAAGCGCCATGGCGTTACAGCTCCCGAAGTAGGCGTCATCCTCGGCACGGGCCTCGGCAATAAGTTTGTTGAGAAAATCAAAAATTCAATTATCATTAACTATAACTCTATTCCGCACTTTCCAATTTCTACGGTTGAGTTTCACAAGGGCAAATTAATTTATGGCGATGTCAAGGGAAAGAAGGTGCTGGCTATGCAAGGGCGCTTTCATTATTATGAAGGCTATTCAATGCAACAGATCACGTTACCGGTTCGGGTGATGAAAGTATTGGGCGTTAAACAACTCTTAATCTCTAATGCAGCCGGCAACATGAATCTGAAATGGAAGAAGGGTCAGCTCATGTTGATTGATGATCATATTAATTTATTGCCAGATAATCCCTTGCGAGGTCCTAACTTCGAAATGTTTGGTCCACGATTCCCGGATATGAGTCAGCCGTACTCAAAGAAATTGAATGACTCATTACTAAAGATTGCGAAAGCCAAAGAAATAAAACTTAACAAAGGTGTTTATGTGGCCGTGATGGGCCCTAATCTTGAAACACGCGCTGAGTATAGATTTCTGAATAAGATTGGCGCTGATGCCGTAGGTATGAGCACGATCCCTGAAGTGCTTGTCGCGAATCATATGGGATTGCCATGTTGTGCCATTTCAGTTCTCACGGATGATTGCGATCCGGATAATCTGAAGCCGGCTGTATTAAGCGACATCATTGCTATTGCGGGTAAGGCTGAAGGTAAACTTACCGAGTTGTATGTGGAGTTAATCGCAAAAATTTAAATGTTTTCCTATCCGTCTTGTCAATGCGGTTTTTGAATCTTTGCTTTTATTATGGCGTGTTGATTCCAATCTCACGGCTTCCGTATCGGATGTTATACTTTTTATCCGATGGATTGTATATAATAATTTATAAGCTGGTTGGATATCGAAAAAAAGTTGTACTTCAAAATATTGCTAATTCATTTCCTGAAAAGACAAGTAGCGAACATCAGCAAATAGTAAAGGGTTATTACAAACATTTGTGTGATCTGGTGGTGGAGAGTATAAAGGTCTTTACTATTTCTGCTGCACAGGTAAAAGAAAGGTTTACGATAATCAACCCCGAATACATAGATCGCTTTTATGATAAAGGGCAGAGCGTAATTCTGGCAGGTGGCCATTATAACAATTGGGAGCTCTTTGCCGTAGCCATTGATGCCCCCATCAAACACAAAGCGGTTGCCATATATAAGCCATTAAGCAATCTTTTCTTTGATGAAAAAATGCGCTCCTCGCGGAGTAAGTACGGACTGAAAATGATTTCTACCAAATCAGCGCGAGCTGAGTTTGAAAAGGAGGATGGCCTGCGCGTAATTATTTTTGGCATTGATCAATCCCCAGGCCGATCTACGAATTGCTACTGGGCGCAATTTCTTAATCAGGATACGGCCATGATTTTCGGTGCCGAAAAATATGCGAAAGAATACAATTATCCGGTGATTTCTGGCCGGATTAATAAAGTTAAGCGAGGGTATTATTCCTTTGAGTTTACCGATGCCATCGAAGAACCCCGCCAGACAGCACATGGAGAGATTACAAGACGGGTTAATTACCTGTTGGAGCAAGATATAATCGCTAAGCCCGAATATTGGTTATGGAGCCATAGACGATGGAAACACAAACGCCCGGCTGATTATGTAGATGCGGGTTAATAGTGGATCAGTCGGAAGAACGCATCCGCATCACTCGGCCATCAATGAAGTTCTTAGATAACACATTACCTCCAGATGATATGAGTCTAACCATTAAAGACATCAACCATTAGAGAAATGGAGGTAGATAAGTGTTTCTGTCAGTAAGCACGAAAGTTTAACGGAAATACGATTTTTTGCCTTACCGGCTTGCCCCTTTGCGTTCCTGGAATCCATTTAGGGCATTGTCTCATAATGCGAATAGCTTCGTCAACAAGAGATTTGTCATCAGTCACTTCGTTCGCAATTTCTGCTCCTTTATTTATAACTACTTCTTCCCTGGATAAAACTCTTATTGAATCTTGATCAACAGAGCCATCTTTATTTATAAAGAACTCTACAAAAACTTTTCCACCAACACCATTCTTCTTTGCTTTTCTAGGGTACTTAAGGTTTTCTGAAATATATCTGATAAACTCGCCATTCCCACCGGGAAATTCGGCAGTTTCTTCAACCATGAAATAAACATTGTCATTACTTTGACCAACTAAATCTGACGTTCCACATAAAGTCAATATTATCGTTACGATTGAAAAGCTAAAAAAATTCATAGCATACGATTTTGATTACCATCACAACACCTCAAAGCCTCTACACATCACAAATCCCAACCCCCTGCTTCAACGAGGCTAATTTATCTGTCCGCTTGGGAATAAACTCCTGCGCAACAAAACCTTTAAAGCCAGTATCAACAATGGCTTTCATAATAGCCGGGTAGTAGAGTTCTTGTGTGTCGTCAATTTCATTGCGGCCAGGTACACCACCGGTGTGGTAATGTCCGATGTACTTTTGATGTTTACGAATGGTGGCAATTACATCGCCTTCCATGATCTGCATGTGATAGATGTCGTATAACAATTTGAAATTGGGTGAACCCAGTTTTTCACAAAGCCTTACGCCCCATTCAGTATGATCGCACTGGTAATCTTTGTGATCAACTTTGCTGTTGAGCAATTCCATCTGCATGGTGATGTTATAGGTCTCTGCAACTTTCAATACAGGTGCTAATCCTTTGGCGCAGTTCTCTAAGCCTTGCTCATAACTTAAGCCATTGGCGTTGCCACTAAAACAGATTACACTCTTCAAACCGGCATCGGCAGCCTTTGGAATGTTCGTAGTGAAGTCTTTTAGAAATTTTTCATGCAAAGAAGGATCATTGAATCCTTTGTTCAGCCCGAGGTCAGTGCCATAGGCCATGGCACAGGTGAGTCCGTGTTTAATAACAGTAGCCCATTGATCTGGCCCCAGCAACTCAATAGACTTTAACCCGATTTCTTTGGCTGCTTTGGCTAAGTCCTCCAACGGAATAGAACCATAGCACCATTGGCATACGGAGTGGTTGATATTATTTTTCAATTCGGCTGGCAGTATGTTCATGGCATTCACCATTTCAGGTAATGCAAATACACCGGTAGCTCCGGCCGCCATTGATTTTAAGGCTTGTTTGCGATTCATGGTTTATTGGTTTTTGCCACCAAGGCACTAAGACACAAAATTATTCTTTGTGGCTTTGTGTCTTCGTGGCTTAAAGTAATCTAAAGTACAAAATATTTATTTCTCATTCCTGTACACCACTCCGTCCTTCATCACAAACTTTACTTTTCGCAAATCAGAAATGTTTTTGGATGGATCACCCGTAACAATTACCAGATCAGCTTTTAACCCTTCCTTCACAAAGCCCACCTGATTCTCTAAATGAAAAGTTCTTGCGTTTACGCTTGTGGCCGCTTTCAACACATCCATTGTTTTCATGCCATACTCAACCATCAATTCCATCTCCAGCACATTTTCTCCATGTGGATAAACACCCACATCGCCACCCATACCAATCGTTACCCCTGAGGCAAGAGCTTCTTTAAAACTTTTCTTTTTGTTGGTAACATTAGCGGGCTCCGCACTTACACCTTTTTTCCAACCCCGGTATTGCGAGATTACATCAACAGCAGATACTGTAGGGTAATACGTTACATTATGTTCTTTCATTAGCTTGCCAATCTCAACATCAATGAAGTCGCCATGTTCAATGGTTTCGGCTCCCGCTAACACAGCACGTTTTATGGCTTCCTTCGATTTGGCATGACACACCATCACGCGGCCACTACTGCGCGTTACTTCGTTGATCAGTTTTAATTCATCGAGTGTAAATGAAGGTTGATCTTCGCCATTAATCCCCCACCGATAGTCCGCATAGATTTTTATAAAGTCCGCACCTTTGCCAATCTGATCTCGAACAACTCTCACTAAATCATTTCCATCAGCAGGTTCGGCTCCGAGCATAATTTCCTGATCGTGATCATAACCTTTTGGTCCGTACGAACCTGTTGATACAATCGCACGTCCTGCTACCATCAATCGCGGTCCGGGAATGATTCCTTCATTGATGGCGCGCTTGAGCGCAACATCCGAATAGCCTGCTCCCTCCGTACCTAAGTCACGAGCAGTTGTAAACCCTGCCATCAAGGTATTCTTTGCATGCACAGTAGCGCGTGCGGTGCGATACGAATCAGTTTCTTTTAATACTTGGGTATCCCAATCGGTGATGTTGTAGGGATAAAGAAACAAATGTGAATGACCTTCGATCAATCCGGGTGTAATCGTTGAATTAGGAAAATTTATTTTTATTGCCCCAGTGGGTTCTTTGATTTTATCCTTTGGTCCGGCAGCAACAATTTTGTCACCCTCTACAATTACGGCCCAGCCTTCGTGCATAACTTCGCCATCAAACACGCGATCGGCTGTGAGGTAATATTTGGATGGAGCTTGAGCGCTACTGAGAAATGATAAGAATGAAATAACAAATAGAAGATAATATCTTTTCATGAGCTAGAGGTTTGGCTTCGAAAAGGTAGCTTAAAAAGATTCCGTATAAAAACAAAACCCTTACCGTTATGGAAAGGGTTTTAAAAGTATTCTAAAGGTATCTCGCACTCTTCTTAGCAGAGGTGGGAGAAGTCAAATCGCCTTCAATGCAGCTTCATAATTTGGCTCCTGGCCAATCTGCGGCACGAGCTCAGTATATTTCACTTTCCCGGAAGGATCAATTACAACAACGGCTCGGGCAAACAATCCTGCGAACCCACCATCCAAAAGTTCAACTCCGTATGATTTTCCAAATCCGCGATTTCTGAAATCAGAAAGGAGAATCGCCCGGTCAATGCCTTCGGCACCGCAAAATCTTTTCTGTGCAAAGGGTAAATCCTTCGAAATGCAAAGGACTACTGTATTGTCGACAGCGGTAACACGTTTATTAAATTCTCTTACAGAGGCAGAACAGACGCCCGTATCAACACTTGGAAAAATATTCAACACCAAATTCTTTCCACTGAATTCCTGAAAAGCAACGTCTTTTATATCCGTGGATGTAAGTGTGAAATTCGGAGCTAATGATCCCACGGCTGGAAGATCTCCAATTGTATGTGCCTCATGGGGCCCTAACTTAGTAAGTGCCATATTTTAAAATTTATTGTGTTTAGAAGTTTAAAAAGTAACAGCTAAACACACGAAAGGTTTAGCGGATCCGATCCGAATCGCGCACCATTTTTTCGTCTTTGCGGATAAACCGAATAGCAAGCCAGTTGCAGGCCACGCCTATAAATGGTATCCAGATGCTCAATCCAAATTGGCCATACCCATATTGTTCGGTTACCTGATTATAAAAATAAACTGCTGAGCCCAGCGCCCCAGCTAAAATCAATGAATTAAGGGTGCCTAATTTCACTTGTGTCATTCGGTTATCAAACCGTCTGATTTCCATGATGGCGATGGTTGCTGCGGCTGCCATTAAGATGGCTGTGATGGCAAATGGAAAATACTGGGTTGTCTTTATCCCGCCTTCAATGGTTGAAAAATGAAGTGGGTATAGTTGCATTTCCTTTTCCCCTTCAACCACCTTCCAGATAGGTAAAAAGAAGCTGGCTACCATACTGATGACCACTAATACCAGAAACAACGTTTGTATTCTTTGCCACATAAAAGGGTTGCGTTAACTTGCCCGCGCAAAACTACTAAATGTAGACGGTAGCCGGATACCCCACACAAACTTTATGGCACAATCAGCATACATAATCGACATACTCCGCACGCCTGTAGGCAGATTTGGTGGAGCATTGGCTTCCATGCGACCTGATGATTTAGCCGCCTGGGTAATTAAAAAATTATTGGAACGAAATCCGGGCCTCGAGCCATCGCTGGTTGAGGATGTTGTATTTGGTGCTGCTAACCAGGCGGGAGAGGACAATCGAAATGTAGCTCGGATGGCGTTGTTGCTGGCCGGACTGCCTGTAAGTGTGGGTGGCGTTACCGTCAATCGTTTGTGCGCTTCTGGTTTGCAGGCCATCATGGATGCCACACGCGGAATTATGAATGGTGATGGCGATTGTTACATCGCGGGCGGTGTTGAGAGCATGAGTCGTGCCCCCTTTGTGATGGCGAAGGCTGATGAAGCCTATTCGCGCAAAGCAGAGATGTATGACACTACCATGGGCTGGCGTTTTATTAATTCAAATTTGTCGAAGTTGTATCATCCCTATTCGATGGGTGAAACCGCGGAGAATGTTGCTGAGAAATGGAAGATAAGTCGTGAAGAGCAAGATCGTTTTGGTCTCGCATCCCAGCAAAAGTATTTTGCAGCTCATAAATCAGAAAAGTTTAAAGAAGAGCTGGTTTCAGTTACTGTTCAGAAGGGAAAAGATATTATCGACTTCAAATTTGACGAATATCCTCGGGAAACCTCACTGGAAAAGTT
>JALHRJ010000064.1 GCA_022841475.1 Cyclobacteriaceae bacterium
CTTTCGGATATCTTGAAATCCAGGGTTGGCTCATTTCTAATTTCTTTTTCTAAAGAAAGAAAAAAAAGGTGGGTTCAGCAATCGGTTGATTCGTTGTATTGGGGGGGTATGCAAATTAAAAAAGCCCCGATCTTTCGATCGGGGCTTTTGCTGTAGAGGAAGGGTTCGAACCTTCACGAGGAAGTTAGCTGCAAGGCATAAGAAAACATTTAGTGGTCAACCCATTACCTTGCGTTTCTCCTTTGCTCCTCACCCCCGAGACAGGAGGGCTTGTCTGCCAATTTCAACACCCTACATTGTAAATTATTTAGCAAAGTAACGTAATAAATGATTTTATGTCAACAATAATTTAAAATTATTGCACAATATTTAATTTATTAGCTACAATATTAATAGATTTGAAAAAACCACCTTACCATGAGCCGAAATTTTGAAATTGATAGCACTGATCTTAAGATTCTTGAAATCCTGATGCAGGATGCAAAAAGGCCTTATACCGAAGTGGCCAAAAAGGTTAATGTTTCACAAGGAACTGTGCATGTGCGCATGAATAAAATGGAAGATGCCGGAATCCTGGAAAAGACAACCTTGCGAATCAACTATGCAAAGCTTGGATATGATATTACGGCCTTTATAGGTATTTATCTGGAAAAGAGCGCTTTATATGATATGGTGCTTAACAAACTAAGAAGCATACCCGAGATAACGAATATTCATTATACCACTGGCAACTACTCAATGTTCATAAAAATCCATTGTCGCGACACCAACCACCTCAAAGAGGTACTACACGACAAGATGCAACAAGTGGAAGGTATTGAAAGAACCGAGACCATGATTTCGCTGGAAGAGAGCCTCGACCGGAACCTTAAGCTCACCTAGGGAATATTTTCCACATTTTTAGAACCTTAGACAGTGAGTTTTGTTGTATTTTTGACTATTATTTGAAATTAGTCTAAATAGACTGCGATGAGTAAAGGCAATCAGGTTCTGGAAGAAATTACCTCGAAAGAATACGAGCATGGCTGGAATGTAAATCTGGAAGCCGATGAGGCTCCCATGGGTTTGAATGAGGGAACGGTGCGTTTTATTTCTGCCAAGAAAGGTGAACCGGAATGGCTGCTCGAATGGAGACTAAAGGCCTTCAGACTATGGGAGAAAATGAAAGAGCCCACCTGGCCCAATGTTTCCTACCCTGCTATCGACTATCAAAACATTATTTATTACTCAGCACCTAAAAAAAAGGCAACGCTTAACAGTCTCGATGAAGTTGATCCTGAATTGGTGAAGACCTTCGAGAAGTTGGGAATCTCCATTACGGAACAAAAAAGACTAACAGGTGTAGCGGTAGATGCAGTCATCGACAGTGTTTCAGTAGCCACAACCTTCAAAGAGAAACTGGGCGAACTGGGAATAATATTCTGCTCCTTCAGTGAAGCAGTCAAAGAACATCCAGAACTCATAAAGAAATATCTGGGCTCCGTGGTTCCCATGAACGACAACTACTTTGCGGCACTCAACTCAGCTGTGTTTTCCGATGGGTCGTTTTGCTATATCCCGAAAGGTGTACGCTGCCCCATGGAGTTATCTACTTACTTCCGAATCAATGCAGCAAATACAGGTCAGTTCGAAAGAACGTTGATTGTAGCGGATGAAGGTTCGTACGTTAGTTACCTGGAAGGCTGCACGGCTCCTATGCGCGATGAAAATCAATTGCACGCTGCTGTGGTAGAATTGTATACCATGAAGGATGCCGAGATTAAATATTCCACTGTACAGAACTGGTATCCAGGCGATAAAAATGGCAAAGGCGGCATCTACAATTTTGTTACCAAACGTGGTCTTTGTTTTGGTGATCATTCAAAAATCTCATGGACTCAAGTAGAAACCGGATCAGCCATCACCTGGAAATATCCTTCATGTGTTTTGAAAGGCGATTATTCTGTTGGTGAATTTTATTCGGTGGCCGTTACTAACAATTATCAGCAAGCCGATACCGGAACAAAAATGATTCACATTGGCAAGAATACACGATCACGAATTGTGAGTAAAGGTATCTCTGCGGGTAAATCACAAAATAGTTATCGCGGTCAGGTACATGTATTGAAGCGTGCTTCGAATGCAAGAAACCATTCGCAGTGTGATTCACTTTTAATGGGCGATCAGTGCGGAGCGCATACATTCCCCTACATCGATGTAGAAAACAACAGTGCTCGTATAGAACACGAAGCCACGACTTCGAAGATTGGTGAAGATCAAATCTTCTATTGTCTGCAACGTGGCATCGATGAAGAGGCTGCAGTTGCCTTGATTGTAAATGGGTATGCGAAAGAAGTCTTGAATCAACTGCCGATGGAATTTGCTGTTGAAGCTCAGAAGTTGCTCGCGCTGACCTTAGAGGGCAGTGTGGGATAAAAATTGCACGCTAAGACGCAAAGTCGCTGAGATGTTTGCGTTCTTAGCGCCTTTGCATGGAACAAAAAAAACTAGAATTATATATACATGTTGACGATAAAAAATCTACACGCAAAAGTTGGTGAGAAAGCAATCCTTAACGGGATTGATCTAAAAGTAAATGCCGGTGAAGTACACGCCATTATGGGACCGAACGGTTCTGGAAAAAGTACATTGGCATCCGTATTAGCCGGACGAGAGGATTTTGAAGTAACAAATGGAGAAGTTGATTTTCTAGGAAAGAACCTGTTGGAACTTGACCCGGAAGATCGCGCACGTGAAGGCATCTTTATGGCCTTTCAATATCCCGTGGAGATTCCAGGGGTGAGCACCATCAACTTCATGAAGACAGCTTTAAATCAGATTCGCGAATATCGTGGACAGCAAGCCTTAGATGCAGTTTCATTTCTTCAATTGATGAAAGAAAAAATGAAGCTGGTTGAAATTAATCAATCGCTTTTAAGTCGTTCCCTTAACGAAGGTTTTTCTGGTGGTGAAAAGAAGCGTAATGAAATTTTTCAAATGGCAATGCTTGAACCTAAGCTTGCCATTTTAGATGAAACTGATTCCGGTTTAGATATTGATGCCTTACGAATTGTTGCAAACGGGGTGAACAAACTCCGCAATAAGAATAACGCTACCATCGTGGTTACTCATTATCAGCGGTTGTTGGATTATATCGTTCCTGATTATGTACATGTTTTATACAACGGAAAGATTGTAAAATCAGGTAGTAAGGAATTGGCGCTTGAGCTTGAAGCTAAAGGCTATGACTGGATTAAAAAAGAAGTTGCTGTTGCCTGATATGAGTACGACCACTACCCGAAATATCAACAATGAAATTGTCGAGGCTTTCCATCAAAGTAAATTTGATGTTGCTAAAGAATATCGTAACAAGGCACTGGCTTTCTTTGAGAAAACCGGGTTACCAGCAGTCAAACAGGAAGAATATCGCTTCACTCCTATCGCAAAGAGTTTAGAGAAAAATTTTGACTGGAGTGTTATACAGTCTAAGTCCGCAATTGAGTCCATCGAAGAATTTTTAATTCCAAACCTGGATGCCAACATACTGGTATTTGTAAATGGAAAGTATTCCGAATCGCATTCTACAATCATCAGTCCGGAAAGTGAAGTAAAAATCAAAACGCTCAACGCGGCATTCAAAACAGATAGCGAGGTCTTTGCACCCTATTTCGATAAAATACTCAATCCGGAAAGTGATCCTTTCGCTGCCATGAATTCTGCCTTGTGGCAAGATGGTTTGTTAATACATGTTCCCGCAAACACCCATGTTTCCAAGCCTATTTTCATTCTGCATCTGAATGATGCCGGAAACAGTCAGGTAATAAGTCAGACAAAAATTTTAGGCATCCTTGAAAAAGGCAGTCAGCTCAGTGTAATAGAAAAATTTGATTCGAGAGGTACCCATTCCGTGTTTCATAATTTCTCAGAAGAATGGATTGTAAAAGAAAAATCGCATTTAGAATATTGCAAAGTTCAAAACGATGCTGGAAAAAGTTACCAGGTAGCGAATACCATCATTCATCAATCGGATAACAGCTTGTTGAATACGTTTACACTTACCCTTAACGGAGAATTGGTTCGTAACAATCTTAACATCATCATCGATGGAGAAAATTGTGAATCTCATTTCTATGGTTTGTATTTACTCAACGGAAATACGTTGGGCGATAATCACACCGTAGTGGATCACAAGAAGCCGAATTCCTTCAGCAATGAAATGTATAAAGGAATCATGGATGGCAACTCTAAAGGCGTATTCAACGGAAAAATATTCGTGCGCCCACACGCACAAAAAACCAATGCCTTTCAATCAAATCGCAATATTCTTGTTTCAGATTCTGCAACGGTAAATACAAAACCGCAATTAGAAATCTGGGCGGATGATGTGAAGTGTTCACACGGCTGTACATCAGGTCAACTGGATGAAGAGGCTCTGTTTTATTTGCGCTCGCGCGGAATTGCAGAACCGATTGCAAAAGCGATGTTACTTTATGCATTCGCCAGCGAGGTACTCACACCTATTAAAAATGAAACCTTGAAATCATATCTCGACAACCTGATTGCCGAACGACTGCAAAAGAATTTTTAATCATGAACACCGCAGCCACCACCCGATTGGATATTGAAAAAATCAGGGCCCAGTTTCCGGTCTTGAACCAGCTGGTGAATGGCAAACCGTTGGTTTATCTCGACAATGCAGCTACCAATCAAAAACCAAAACGGGTTATTGATGCACTGACTTCCTATTACGAAAAAGACAATGCCAACATACATCGTGGCATTCATACCCTCGCAGAACGAGCTACAAAAGCGTATGAACAAACACGTCATGCGATGCAGCAATTCATCCACGCAAAGCATGTGGAGGAAATCATTTTTACGAGGGGGGTTACAGAGAGCATCAATCTGGTTACCGCTTCTTATGGTAGAGCATTCCTTAAGGCAGGTGATGAAGTAATCATCTCTGGCCTCGAGCATCACTCCAACATTGTGCCGTGGCAGATGATCTGCGAGGAGAAAAAAGCAATACTGAAAGTTATTCCAGTAACGGATATTGGCGAAATTGATTTAGAAGCCTATTATAAACTATTATCAGCAAAGACGAAAATTGTTGCTGTCAATCATGCTTCGAATAGTCTTGGTACGATCAATCCCATAAAAGAAATTATTGATGCAGCACATAATGTAGGAGCTGTTATTTTGATTGATGGAGCTCAGGCTTCTGCACACTTACCGATTGATGTTCAGGAATTGGACTGCGATTTCTATTGCATTAGCTCGCACAAAATGTATGGCCCAACCGGAACCGGCATTTTGTACGGAAAGAAAGATCTCCTTGAAAAGATGCCTCCTTACATGGGTGGTGGCGAAATGATCAAAGAGGTGACATTTGCTAAAACTACCTACAACGATCTTCCTTATAAATTTGAAGCTGGCACGCCCAACATTGCAGATGTGGTTGCTTTGAACGAAGCCATTCAATTCATTAATGAATTGGGAAAAGAAAACATAGCGGCTCATGAAAATGAGTTGCTGAGTTATACCGTTAAGAAGCTATCCGCTATCCCACACGTTAAACTCGTTGGAACAGCCAAAGAAAAAGTAAGCGTTCAATCCTTTATCATCGAAGGCATCCATCATTTTGACATTGGTCAGATGCTGGACACCCGTGGCATAGCTGTGCGCACTGGTCACCATTGCACACAACCTCTGATGGACCATTTCGGTATTGAAGGAACCGTACGGGCATCGTTTTCAGTGTATAATACAAAAGATGAAGTGGACCAATTGGTGGAGGGAGTTGAAAGAATTGTTAACTTCATGAAGTAAAATCCAATAGCTATGAAAAACGAAGACAAAATAGGCGAGTTACTTGCAAAGATGGTGAAAGGTCAAGATAAACTCATTGAAGAGGTCTCCGAAATGAAGACTGAAGTGTCTCAAATGAAAACCGAAATCTTCAAACAAAGCCTACAAACAGCTGAAAACTCAAGAGCAATTTTTAAATTGGCAGACGAAATAAGGTTAGTGGCAGAGCACGAAAAGCGCATCGCAAAGCTTGAAGTAACGGTCTTTTAGTAGTGAATACTATTAACATAATACAGGACGAAATTATAAACGAATTCTCTTTGTTAGACGGAGACATGGAGATGACAGTGTTCTACATCATGGAATTGGGTCAGAAACTTCCGGTGATGAATGAAAACCTTAAGACAGAAGAGAATATTGTAAAAGGCTGCCAATCGAAAGTATGGATGACAGCAAGAATAGAAAATGATAAAATCTATTTCGAAGCCGACAGCAACACGGCCATTACAAAAGGATTGGTTAGTTTATTGGTTCGTATTTTTAACGGACAGCGTCCGGACAGTATTTTAAATACAGATTTATACTTTATGCATAAAATTGGCATGGAACGATTCATTGGCACACAGCGTTCCAATGGCTTTGCTTCTATGATCAAACAAATGAAATTTTACGCCCTGGCATTTAAAACCCAAAAGGAAATCTCGTGAGTGACTCGGTTGAAAATATTGAATCTGCTAAGGAAGTACCACAAGGAGAACTTCGGGACAAAGTAATTGCCGCTATCAAAACGGTTTATGATCCTGAAATTCCGGTGGATGTGTATGAACTCGGTCTTATTTATGAGATCAGTGTGTTCCCTGTAAATAATGTGTTTATTTTGATGACGCTTACATCGCCTTCTTGTCCATCGGCCGAAGTCATTCCGGTGGAAGTAGAACAAAGGGTAAAAGAAATACCCGGAGTGAGCAGTGTAGAAGTGGAACTTACGTTTGATCCACCCTACTCGCAGGACATGATGAGTGAAGTGGCCAAACTTGAACTAGGATTTATGTAAAAACCTATCCGAACTTTGAGGTTTGTAAAAGTGTTACCCTAACAGAGAGAAAAAAATTCGTAAATCGTAATTCTAAATTCATAATTTCTAAAAATATGTATCCAGAACCCTTAGTAGCCCCCATGCGCCAGGACTTAACGGTAGCAGGTTTTAAAGAACTGAAATCAGCAGCAGAAGTAGATAAAGAATTGACAGACCACAAAGGCACTACCTTGTTGGTCATTAACTCCGTATGTGGTTGTGCAGCCGGTGCTGCCCGTCCAGGAATAAAATGGGCGCTGCAGCAAAGCGGAAAAAAGCCCGATCACCTTACCACCGTATTTGCCGGAGTAGATAAAGAGGCTGTTGCCAAAGCCCGAGAGTATACTTTGCCATATCCGCCATCGTCTCCTGCCATTGCCCTATTTAAAGATGGTGAATTGGTGCACTTCGTTGAGCGCCATCACATAGAAGGCCGCAATGCCCAAATGATTGGGGAGCACCTGGTAGAAGTATTTGACGAATTTTGCTGATTGGACAAATCACTAACTCATAATCAAGGGGCCTTCGGGCCCTTTTTTAATGCCCGTCACTTTGAAATAATGGCGATTTTCAGAACAGAAATGAACATTTTACTATTTACTAAATATTTTAGTAGTTTATATTGCTAATATAATTAGTATTTACAATGTTTGTAATCAAACATCACGGTTATGAAAATCATTGAATCACCGCTCGTAGGGCAACGGTTTATTACAGCCCGCGATCGAAATGTAAGGCTCTTTCAGGTGAAACAGGTGTTGAATCAACACCGGGATTTACTGATTACAAGACTATTGAAGGATATCCCCTACTACCTCGCTTTTAAGTATCACGCAAGGGCCAACGAAACCGAATTGGAAGTAATCAAAACCAAATTGATGGACCTGCAAAAGCGCGATGTTGATTTAACAAACTATGCTTCTATTGTGGAGCAGATTAAAAAAAGAACAACGGTTAAACTTAATAATCAAGCATTCTTCAATGAAATCGATCAACTTCTATTAGGATAAACTCAAAAAAAAATGAAAACTATTAAGTCCGCTTTGTTAGGTAATAAATCCTTGATCGATACAAATCCCGAAGTTCTGCTGGTTCAGTTGAAGGAAATTTTAAAGGCCCATCGTGAATTGATTATTAATCGAATGATGAGTGACTTGCCTACCTATCTCGATTATAAATTCAATATAAAAGCCGACAAGAAAATGATCGATACCATTAAAGATCGGTTGCTGGATTTAAAAAAATCCAATGCCGATCTGGAGACTTACGATAAAATAGTTCAGCAGGTATTAACCAAAGCAGTTACCCATCTTACCAACGAACCCTTCTATGTGGAAATCGATGCCTACCTTGCACAGTATGTTAATCCACAACAATTTAAATTCGCATAGGTAAGTATAGCGCTGCCTGTAAGATTCACTACCTCAGAAGTAAATTGACCACTGCTACTTAATCCCAACCGAACTTATAGCTCGTGTTTAAAAGTTGGATTTTTTGTAATATGTTTGATTATTACTTACTCAAATCCATTGACTATGAAATCAAATAAAACCTGGCTCTTTCTGATCGTGATCGCAGTATTTGCCGTTACTCCTTCGCTGGCTCAACAGGGATATCCTAATTCTCCACCGGCTGTTTCGCCCATGCCCATGAAGCCTGAAATGACTGAAATCTGGGAACCAGAAGTAAAAGTTATCACCCCGGCCAAAAAGTTAGGCGATGCTCCATCGGATGCGATCATTTTGTTTGATGGCAAAAATCTTGATCAATGGGTAAGTCAGAAAGATGTTACCAAACCTGCGCCCTGGAAAATTGTAGACAACGACCACATGGAAGTTGTGCCTGGCTCAGGTGGTATACAAACAAAAATGTCCTTCGGAGACTGTCAATTACATATAGAGTTCAGCGCACCTGATATTGTTGAAAGCGTAGGACAAGGACGCGGCAACAGCGGAGTGTTTTTCCAAAACCGTTATGAACTACAAATACTTGATTCGTATAATAACCGAACTTATCGCAATGGACAGGCTGGAAGTATTTACAAAGACCATGCGCCTTTAGTAAATGCCATGCGCACTCCCCTGGAGTGGAATACGTATGATATCGTTTATACAGCCCCTCGCTTTAAAGCGGATGGGCGGTTGGACTCTCCTGCCCGAATCACAGTGTTACACAATGGTGTTGTCGTTCAAAACAACACCACCATCAATGGTCTTACGCAATATATTGGTTTGCACGATTATCCTTCTTCGCACGGTGATGATGTGATTTCCTTGCAAGATCATGGCAACAAAACGCAATTCAGAAATATCTGGCTTCGTAAACTTTAGCAGCCGTTTAATTTATTATCAAGGGAGAACTTAGGTTCTCCCTTTTATATTTAATTCCCTCACGAATCTAACTCCAACCTGGCTTCCTCCAAATCCAATTCGTATTCAACCTTGCGCAACACCTCATCGCTGATCTTCCCTTCTTTGCGCATGTTCAAAATAAATTCTCGCTCGCGAGCCAGCAATTCTTGTTGGATTCGGTGAAACTCACTTATCTGTTCAGGTGTCATCCGTTGTTCGGTACTGTCTTTTCGAATGCGCTGAATCCTTATCTCATATTTACTTTTGATCTGATTAAGAACTGCTTCACTGAGCGTAAGAGAATAATTCTCCTCAATATGCTCAATCACGGAAGAAGAAATGCGTACGCGTGCAGCTTCTTCTTCGCGTGCATGTTTATCATCTTCCTTCACCCCCAGCCAACGAATCAGTCTTCGCATCGTCATGCCTTGTAGCACAAGCGTTACAAAAATCACACAGAAGGTTAAGAAAATAATCATGTCCCGGTTGGGAAAAGCCATCTTATCTGTTGCCATGATGGGTAACGCAAGGGCAGCTGCTAATGAAACGATGCCCCGCATCCCCGACCAGGCTACAATACTTACCCTGCGCACAGTGGTTTCTGGCTCTCGTTCTCTTATCCCTTTGCTTAGCCACCGTGGAATATACGTACCCGGAAAAACCCAGATGATCCGCGCAATTACTGTAACCAAACTCACCAGCGATCCATAAATGATAAGCGAGGTAAGAGAATGTTGTTTAATGTTATCCAATATCATAGGCAACTGCAATCCGATCAGGATAAAGATGACGCCATTCAATATGAAGATCATGGTATCCCACACGGCAGTAGCCTGCAGGCGCGTGCGATTGGAAAATACTTCCGATGATCGGGGTGATAAAAATAATCCGGCTGCTACTACAGCTAAAACTCCTGAGGCATGAAATTCTTCGGCTACCAGATAAGCGGCATAAGGAGTTAGCAAAGTAAACGTAGTATCGGTAGTCGCATTGTTAGGCGTGATTTTATGAATCCAGAAAAAGATATACCCCACGGCCAACCCCATCAAAATACCCAGACCCGCAACATAAAAAAAGTTGATGCCCGCCAGCCAAAAGATAAATGAACCCGAGGCGGTAGCAGCAATTGCATAGCGATAGGCAATCAAACCGGTAGCATCATTTACAAGACTCTCTCCTTCCAGTATCGTGATGATTCGTTTGGGCAGTTTCAATCCCTTGGTTGCAGCCGTGGCGGCCACTGCATCGGGTGGAGAAATAATAGCTCCTAAAACAAAAGACTCGGCCCAGCCAAAACCTGGAATGAAATAATGTGCGGCCATCGCGACAAGAACCGTTGTAAACAAAACGCATCCAACCGCTAAAAGCGAAATGGGTCGAATAGATTCTTTAAAGTCGGGCCACGAAGTTGACCAGGCAGCGGCATATAATACTGGTGGAAGAAAAACCAGGAAGACGATATCAGGATTTAAATCAACATGCGGAAGACCGGGCACTAAGCCGATACCAATTCCAACAAGAACAAGTAATATCGGGTAGGGTATTTTAATACGATCTGTAACCTGAGCGAGTGCCGTTACGATGGCTAAAAGAATAATGATTATTGAGATATTCTCCATGTATGATAAATCGAACTTAGGTTATAACAACTTCTTTAAAATCAAGTTCACTGCGTCTTCTACGGATTGCTCATTGCTATAAATTGTTATGTCGGGAGAAGTTGGTTCTTCATAAGGTGAGTCGATACCGGTAAAGTGAGTGATCAATCCTGCGCGCACTTTTTTGTAAAGACCTTTCACATCCCGCTGTTCGCAAACGGCTAGTGGACAATGAATAAATACTTCCTTAAAGCGATCAAAACCAATGATTTGCCGCGCGAGATTACGATCTGATTCAAAGGGAGAAATGAAGGTGGCCAGCACACAATACCCTTCCTCACAAAAAAGCTTTGCCACCTCAGCAGCCCTGCGAATATTTTCAGATCGGTCTTTATGTGAGAATCCAAGATCAGCGTTTATTCCAGCTCGTAACCGATCTCCATCCAGTAAGTAAATTGGCAATCCTAATTGCTCCAACTTCACTTTCAATTCGGTTGCAAGTGTTGTCTTTCCCGCACCGGATAATCCGGTAAACCAGATCACAGAAGAATTCAACGGATGTTTGAGCGGCATACCCGGTTTAAAGCATTTAACAAGCCATTAAAATGCTAAAATTTTTGATAAGTTTAGTAATTGATTACGTATGGATAAGGAACTGGCTCCATTTACATGCACCTTCTCAGAAGGCCTGCCCGAACTGTTAAATACCCTTCGGTGTACGTTGGCTATCAGCACGTACCAGGCGGGCAAGGTCATTTTCATCAGCGCAAAAGATATGAAGAGCTTAATTCAGTTGCCGCGGACATTCAAAAAACCCATGGGCATTGCCGTTCGTGGTGCAAACATGGCTATCGCTACACGCAATGAAGTTGTCGTATTATCGAATACGCCTCACCTTGCTGCCTCATTTCCTAAACAGCCCAATACGTACGATGCTTTATACCTGCCACGTTCTGTATACTTCACTGGCGAACTTGATATTCACGATCTTGCCTTCACCGATTCCGGATTGATTGGCGTTACCACCCGGTTCTCTTGCATTTCAAAAATCAATGAACAGTTTAGTTTTACTCCCATTTGGAAACCTAAATTCATTTCTTCATTAGAGCCTAATGATCATTGTCATTTGAATGGTATGGCACTTGAAAATGGTGAAGTAAAGTATATAACTGCCCTTGGGCAAACGGATACTGCCGGGGGTTGGCGCGCCACCAAGGCTGCCGGGGGAATTGTGATGCATGCCGCAGAGCAGGAAATTTTGCTCCAAGGATTACCGATGCCGCACTCACCACGGATTTATGATGGTAAACTGTACGTGTTACTTTCCGGATCGGGTGAGTTGATTCATGTGGACCCGATTGGTGGTAAGTATGATGTGATTCAAAAAATGAAAGGCTTTGTGCGAGGTATGGATAAGATTGGCGACTTTGTCTTTATCGGTTTGTCGAAGTTACGTACCACCAGCAAGGCGTTCGGTGATCTCCCGATCGCAAAAGATTCGATCTCATGTGGCATAGCCGTTGTTCAACTTTCCACGGGCAGATTGGTGGGGTACATTAAATATGAAAACAGCGTAGAGGAAATCTACGATGTACGCGTACTACCAAACACAAAAAGACCCGGAGTGCTTAACCACTATCAGGAACACCATCAAATGGCGATTACATTGCCCACAGGAAATTATTGGGTGTCAGCCGAACCTGCCTCTTAGTGTATGACCCACTATTCACTCGCTGAAGTCCGTGCCATTCTGCTAACTGAGATTAGTAAAGAGACAAGTATTGCAATCCCTGAACTACATGATCACGAGAACTTCATCAACTTGGGACTTGACTCTGTGAATTGCATTTTTTTATTGGATCGCTTAGAAAAGATTTTCAAACTGGAGTTGAACCCGGTTTGGTTTTGGGATTGCCCTACGATTGATTCGATGGCGCAGAAGATTTTTTCGGAATTAGGACAATTGCAATCATGAACGATCAGAAGCACCTTTGGAAGCCCTGGGATGAAGAGAATTTTTCGAATCCTTATCCCATGTACAAAGCCTTACAGCAATCGGATCCCATTCATTTTTCACAAACAAAAGAATGGATCATTACCCGATATGAAGACGTCCGTACAGTTTTAAGGGACAATCGTTTTGTAGCTGGTAACCGATTAGACTGGATCAAGCGCGGAATCGCGTACCTGAATAATAAAGAAATGGATTTTCAGGCAATTGCAAGTGCGATGAGTCACTTTCTATTGTTTCTCAATCCACCTCAGCATACACGGGTGCGCAAGTTTATTCATAGTGTGTGGACTAACAGGGATATCGAACCACTCATACGCTCAGGAACCCGGGATTTAATCTCACAGTTACCTAAACAGCAATTTGATATTGTAAAGGATTTTGGTCAGGTATTGCCGGCATTGACTATGGCAAACATTTTAGGTATCCCTTCGGCTGATCACCGATACTTAAAAAGTCTTGCCCTTAATCTTATCAAAGCGATGGATTTGTATATAAGTGTTAAAGACCTGGTTCTCATCCATCAATCTGCAAAAGAATTCATTGACTACTTCAGCGTTACGCTGCAAGAGAAAAGAATGAAAGAAGATGGATTGCTGCACAAAATCATCGTGGCCAATGAGAAATCTGATGAACCCTTAACAAACAATGAACTCATTTCAATCTCCATTTTTCTTTTCACCGCTGGGGTAGAAACTACATCAGGTGTAATTGGGACTGGAGTCTATAACCTGATCAACCGAAATCAATGGCACGAAAGGGATCCGGAAGCGTGGGATTTGTGTATTGACGAATTGCTCCGCTATGATTCACCCGTTCAATTATTAGGCAGAATTTCTACGGAAGAAATTGAACTAGGTGGCAAGACAATCCCGAAAGGCAGCACCGTTACACTTTGCCTTGGCGCGGCTAACCGCGATCCAGAGCTTTTTGATCAGCCGGACGAACTGATTTTAACCCGAAACCAAAACCGACATCTTGCCTTTGGATCAGGAATTCACTTCTGCATGGGCGACTGGTTAGGAAAACTTCAAGCCAGGATTGCTTTGGAAGAACTAGTCAAAACGTATCCAACCAGTAGCGCAGTAACTCAAGATTTGAAATGGAATAAAAATCTGGCAATCAGAAGTTTAACAGAGTTTAAAGTAGCTGTTACTTAAACTGTAATCTAGGCCTACCAAAAAGTCAATCTGTCATCGCCCCGATGCATCGGGGCGATCCCGTGGAGTGTACACAAATCGGGATTCCGGGTCAAGCCCGGAATGACACCTCGATTGATATTTGACTTTTGGGTCAGCTTCAATTTGACGAATGAAAATCAAACTTACCTGGAATACCAGGTGACCCTTCAGTGATTTTCATTGTCAAGGTTTAACCCTGACAATCCTGACGATTATAGTCAGGATTTGTCAGCAATTGTGATGTAGCATGAGGATAATGTATAATCGGGGTTAAATAGTTGCGCCCTTAAAATAATACACCCGAATGTGCCGGCCTTGTTTGTCCATACCCACATAAGCCATCTGTGAAGCGGGCCAGATAGCTTCTCTTCGGTGCTGCTGATAGCGGGGATTTTCTATGAAGGAAAGAATTCCAATACAAGGATTCTCAACTACCTTTTTGTTGTAGGCTTCGAGAAAATCACGCGTCTCTATAATGACTTTTTCAGCCAATCCAGGATGGCGGTATGCAGGTAAAATTATAGATCGATATAAATAAAAGTTGTTGCTATTGAGTTGTTTGAAGTTGACCACTCCTGCAGTTGTTAAGCCTATAATTTTGTTTTCTTTTTTACTTCGGATAATCAGCACCACTTGTCCGGCTCGTTCCTCCGATGAAAATCCGGGGCGGAGCATTTTATGGGCACCCCAAAAACCGATCACCTCACGCACTAACTCGGGCGACATTTTCTGCCATACATTTTCCCAATAAACCTGATTGCCGTGCTGCTTTAAAGAAGCGTTGACATTAAATTGCGGATGAGAACTTTCAGGTGTCATGAATATTATCTAATTAGACCAAGTTATGAATACCTTCACAGAAGCCCAGCTGATTGATTTTTTCAGAACCAAAATTGCTGAAGAATTGGGAATCGATAAAAATGAAATTGAACCTACCATCGAGTTCATCAATTTCGGTCTGGATTCTGTGAATGCCATTTTTATTTTGCAACACATCGAAAAATATATTGGTGCCGAACTCAATCCGCTTTTGCTTTGGGATTATCCCACAATAGAATCCTTTTCAAAATACATCGTTGATACATTTAACAAACCTAAATCCGCGCACCTTTAAAATAACCTATCCGAATGTGGTGGCCCTTCGGAGTATTTCCAATATAGATCATATCAGCCCCTTGCCACACTGCTTGCTTCCACTGACTTTTTAGAACTTCATTCTGCACAACCACCATAATACCCACACATTTATTTTCATTATCAAGCGCATTCAATTCTTGCAAGTGATTCTTGGTTCTTACAATCATTTGAGTGTCTAAAGCTGGAGCCCTGAATTTAGGGTGGATAAAACAACGATACGCATAGACATAATTGTGGATCTGAGGAAAATGTGTTTTTACGGCCGTGGAAACCCCGATAATCTCACCAGATTTATAGGTTAACACGAGTACCAATTCTTTTAGTCTGCGTTCTGCTTCTACTGCTGAAATCTTTGCAGACTCCGTCCAGAGTTTAATCACTTTTTCACCAATTTCCTGCGAAACAGGGACCTCAACGAACTGAAATGAAAAATCAGAAACAGATTTCACGATCCGGGTTTAAAATTTTATGAAACTGGCTTCTAAGTAACTCATATTTATTATATTTATCGTGCGGAAATAGTTTACGCAACGATAAACTGAATGAATACCCTCCTCAGTCAAATTTATCAGTCAACCAATTCTAAATATCTCAAATTTAGAAAGCGGCTTGATCGTAATGTATCCAGTGGGCGTTTCAAAAGCTTTACACGCAAAAAACAACGACAACTCTTATTGAAGATTGAACGCCTTCGCAAGCGTCTCTTACAATTACAAACTCAGTTGAAGCTAGCTTCTGCTGGAGTTGCGTTAAGCTTATTACTCAATGCAGGATCGGTTGAGGCTCAGACAAGCGTAGGTCCTTTTACCAGAAACTATCTGGACAATCCCTTGCCACCACCCTTACCTTTTATTAGTAGGCCTGCGCCAAGCTATGTTGATTTAGATGGTGATGGTGATCAGGATTTAGTAGTTGGCGATAACTTTGGCCAGATCAGCTATTTCAAGAACATTAGAACCAAGGAAAATCCTTTCTTTTTAGAAATTGAATCAAGTAATCTCAGCAATCCTTTTGACGCAGTTGTTACTGCAATAAATAGTGACAAAACCTCTTTTGTGCCAACGTTTGCCGACATCGATGGCGATGGCGATTTTGATCTGCTCATAGGAACTGACCAATACAAGTATGGCGTGGGGTCCGGTGAAATGTATTTTTTCAGAAATACAGGCTCGGCCACGTTACCCAACTTTGTTTTGGACGATGCTGCTAATATTTTTGTGGATACCTACGGTACCAAGTTCAGTACCGTTCGCTATGCCCATCCTTATTTTGTAGACATCGATGCAGACGGAGATACCGATTTATTTGTGGGCGGCTCTTATGATTACTACACAGGTGACTACCTGCTGCAGTTTTTTGAAAATACCGGATCTAAGACAGCACCTCAATTTATTCAGAAGCCCCATAGTCTGGGAGATGAGATTAATGGTTTTCATTTCTCAAATAGTGCTCCGATAAGTTTTGCAGACCTTGATAAAGATGGTGATCTGGATGCATTCATAGGTCTCTATGATACAATTCTCTACTTTCGAAATGACAATGGAACTTTTGTAAATACTGTTAATCAAACCGGACCCTGGTTACCGAATGCAGCCAGTCCAGGTAATTCATTAGGCAATCCTTTTCATCTAATAAATGAGGATGGACCTTTCAATGGTACCTATGCTAATTTTTCATTTGCCGATCTCGACAATGACGGGGATCTGGATGTGATTGTGGCCTATGATCTTTACATTTTCTATGGTTATGGCACCAACACCCCACAAGTTGTCATTTACTATGAAAATACCGGACAAGGGGTTCTCGCTTTAAAAGAAGGCACGGAAAGTCCCTTTGACGGAATTGATCTGGGCGAAGATTCCAATTCCTCCTTCGTAGATATTGATAACGATGGCGATCTGGATGTTTTTATTTCAGGAAGCTATACGTACCAGTACTGCCCTGATGGATGCTTCACCTATGCGGGTCAAGCCAATCAATTATTTAAAAATGAAGGTGGATTGCTAACGGATATTACGGGTACAGCTGCAGATATTTATACGGATATTTCATTTCCCTCAAAATCCAAACCTGTCATAGTTGATTTGAATGCGGATGGGCTCCTGGATATGGTTGTGCCCTTTACAAATCTTGATGAATATGGAAACTCCGTAAACAGCAGAGTAAATTTTTATAAAAACATTGCAGGTGTGTTAACCCCGCAGACCGGTGCTAACAATCCTTTTGATTTTATTAATGAACCTTTCAGAGATGTTCGTGCTGAGTTGGGTGATTTAAATGGGGATGGCCTCCTGGATTTGCTGGTTGGAACAACCTTTAGAAAACTTGTAGCCTATAAAAATACCGGAACCGCAGAGCAACCCGTTTTCACACTTGAACCAGCATGGAACACAGCCTTCACATCGGATTTATCGGCAAATTCCAGCCCTAAATTGCTGGACATTGATAATGATGGCGATCTGGACATTGTAGTTGGAAAGTATAATTTCATCTGGTACTATGAAAATACAGGCATCTCATCGACTCCAGCATTTGCGGTAAGAAATGAGGCTAGTAATAGCAACCCATTTAAAGGAATATTATTAGATAGGCCCGTACCTAATTTTATTGATCTCGATGGCGATGGTGATAAAGATATGGTTGTGGGTGATGCTTATGGCCAGTTCGGTTATTTTGAAAACACCAACCCTGCTCCCTTAGCAGTAATGAGCGGGACTTTTGAAGTTGCAGGCGGTGGCGGTCCCGTTGCCCTCGATGCAACGGTTGCAATATCAGACGCTGACAATGATTTGATTTCGGAAGTAGCAATATCAATAATTGATTACCGGGAAGGTGAAGAAGTTCTTGCGTTCACTGCGCAAGGCAACATCACTGGCAGTTTTGATAGTAGTGCCGGCATGCTTACGCTAAGAGGACTCGCCACACCTGCAGACTATACAACCGCACTGAAGACCATAACCTATCATTTCACAGGAGCTAAACCTTCCGAGGGCGGTAGAAAATCAAGTGGCGCAAGAACAATAACCTTAACCCGCGAGATTTCATTTCTTGTTTATGATGTAGACCTTACCACACCAACGGCCACACAACTGGATGTTGCGATAACATGGCCTAACGTAGACCCTACCCTGGCGGGCTCAACAACAGCAGTTGTATTTAATGCTGCGCCTGTTATTATTGGCTCGGGTTTAATCCCTGCTGATGGTGATGACACCGACCTTGAAGGTGCTACCATATCAATAACTGCAGGGCTTGTTGCAACTGAAGACAGGCTAGTATTCGTAAGTCAAAATGGAATTACCGGAAATTACAATCCAACTTCAGGAGTATTGGCGCTTTCAGGAGTGTCTTCCGTGAGTAACTATCAAACCGCTTTGCGTTCGGTTCAATACAATAATATTGCCTCTGTACCCAACGCACAAAACCGGTCTGTTTCATTTAGTGTAACCGATGGTGAGGCTACCAGCAACCTGCTGAATGTTGACATTACGATTTCACCGGTAGCTTCCAACACCCCACCTGTGATTAACGCTCCTACTCAAACCACACAAATCGGTAGTATCATTACCGTCAACCTGGCGCCACTTGTTTCCGATGCGGAAAATAACATAGACTTAAGTTCTCTTAAAATAATCAGCCAGCCAACCAGTGGGGCTAGTGCAAGCATCAACGCTGCCGCTGAATTAATTCTTGACTATTCAAGTACCGACTTTGCTGGCACCGATCAACTCACTATAGAAATTTGCGACCTGTTAAATGATTGTACCGAGGGAATCATCACGGTTAATGTAGAAGGCGATGTAATTGTTTACAACGGCTTTTCTCCAAACGGGGATAGCAAAAATCCGTTCTTCCGGATTGCCAATATAACAACACTTGAACCTCAAAATAAAGTTAGTATCTTTAACCGATGGGGTGATTTGGTTTTTGAGGAAGACGACTACGACAATATCACCCGTAAATTTGAAGGAAAGAATAAAAATGGTAATGAACTTCCGTCAGGGACATACTTCTATCGTATTCAATTTACTGGCAACACGGATCGCGAATCTATGACCGGATTTTTAACTATTAAGAAATGACTATGAAAAGATTTTTACCCACCACCCTCTTTATACTTATTACCGCAGCCGCCTTTGGTCAGCAAGATCCACTCTATAGCCAATATATCAACAACCCAATGGTCATCAATCCCGCCTATGCAGGGTTAAATAGTAACTTCAATGCCTCAGTCGCCTATCGCAATCAATGGGGCGGCTTCGAAGGCAATCCAAAGACATTCAATTTTAATAGTCATGTTTCGTTGGTTGATAATAAGGTCGGACTCGGGCTTTTGGTAGTGCAGGATCAGATAGGAGGCGCTAAAAATACCGAAGTGCAAGGTGCGTTCTCTTATAAACTACCTCTTGATGACACGAAGACCTTTAGCTTTGGTATGCAAGCCGGCTTTGTCAATTTTAGAAATAATTACAGCGATCTTAATCTGGATGACCCTACGGATGAGGCCTTCATTCAAAATGAAAATGTTTCCAAACCTAACCTGGGTGCCGGTGCCATTGTGAAAAGTGATAAATTTTTCTTTGGAGTTTCTATTCCGCGCTTATTAAATACTACCCTCAGCCAGGGTGGTCAGGATTTTCAACTCTATGATAGAACTCTTTATGTGTTTGGATCCTATGCTTATTTTATTAATGAAAATATCCGGTTCAAACCAGCTGTTTTGTTACGCGCTGTGAAAGGATCGCCCGTATCGGTAGATCTAAACGCGAACTTTAATTTTAATGAAAAGTATACAGCAGGTGTGTTTACGCGAAACTTTAATACCTACGGAGTGCAGTTGCAAGCTAAGTTGGGTGATAAATTAAGATTCGGATATACATTTGAGATTCCAATGAACAATTCAGTGGGTAATGCTTTTACCACGCATGAATTGTTTCTGGGCCTTACCATGCCTACGTTCGACTTCCACGACCGCTCGATCTCGACATTTTAATGCGTTATCGCATCAAAAATTAATCTGAACCATTTTAGATACAAATGGTTTATATATGTATTCATGAAAGTAGCTGTCTCCCGCAAGGAACATTTTAATGCCGCGCACCGTCTCTTCAATCCGGCCTGGTCTGATGAAAAGAATAACGCTGTATTCGGAAAATGTAATAATCCGAATTATCATGGGCATAACTATGAATTAATTGTTACGCTGGTAGGCAGCCCCGATCCGGAAACCGGATATGTGTTTGACATGAAAGTGCTTAGCGACATCATTCAAGAGCACGTGCTTAAACATTTCGATCATAAAAACCTGAACTTAGATTCTCCCTACTTCAAAAACCTCAATCCTTCGGCAGAAAATATCGCGATGGTGATCTGGCGGATAATGAGGCAGCAGATTGATAATCAGTACGACCTTAAAGTCAAACTCTATGAGACAGAAAGAAATTTCGTTGAATATCCGGTCCATTAATTCTCTCGATGAAGAGTTTGATGATGATCACATCATCACATCATGGAACACTCCGTTACGGGATGATGCCTTCGTGCTCAGCGATGACGAAAAGGTGGAGCAGATAGAAAAACGGTTTCGCGAGATCATGGAAATTTTGGGTCTTGATCTTACCGATGATAGTTTAAATGGTACACCACGCAGGGTTGCCAAGATGTATGTGAAGGAAGTCTTCAGCGGATTAAATCCTAAGAACCGGCCCGTGGCCCGTCTCTTTGAAAACAAATACAAGTACGACCAAATGCTGGTCGAGAAAGATATCACCTTCTATTCGCATTGCGAACATCACTTTGTTCCCATTTATGGAAAGGCACATGTTGCTTACTTCTCCAGCGGCAAAGTGATTGGCTTATCCAAGATCAATCGTATTGTGCAATTTTTTGCTAAACGTCCGCAGGTACAAGAGCGCTTAACGGTGCAGATCGGCAAAGACCTCCAACGCATTCTGGGTACGGAACATGTGGGAGTGGTTATTGATGCCAACCACATGTGCGTAGCTTCCCGTGGTGTAGGCGACACGAACAGTAAAACCGGCACCGCCTTCTTTGGTGGCAAATTTGCCGAGGAAAATTCCAAGCGCGAATTTCTGAATTACATCAATAGCAAATAATACTGGTATTGGGAATTAGGCATTAGGAATTAGGTATTGGGTGACCAACTACCTAATGCCTCATACCCAATTCCTAATGACCGATACCTAATTCCCAATTTCCTAATACCCAATTTCCCAATACCCAATTTCCCAATTCCCAATACCCAATTACCAATTTCCCAATACCTAATTGCTGTTTTTTTGTTACTTTAGCCCTTCGTAAACTAAAGTGATTTATGGTATTCGACTTAGACATGATCAAGGCCTTATATGCAGCGATGCCTGGCCGCATTGCCAAAGCCAGAAAGGTAGTTGGCAAACCCCTCACTCTCTCAGAAAAAATTCTCTATGCTCACCTACATGCAGATCAGAAGCTGGAAAACTTCGGCCGCGGTAAGTCGTACGTAGATTTTGCTCCCGACCGTGTAGCCATGCAAGATGCAACGGCCCAAATGGCTTTGTTACAATTTATGTCGGCTGGCAAGCCCAAGGTGGCAGTTCCTTCTACCGTACATTGCGATCACCTGATCACGGCTAAAGTAGGCGCTAAAGATGATTTAACGGTTGCTAACACGGAAAGCAAGGAAGTATTTGATTTCCTGTCGTCTGTATCGAATAAATATGGCATTGGATTCTGGCGCCCGGGTGCGGGAATCATACACCAGGTCGTGCTGGAGAACTATGCTTTCCCTGGTGGGATGATGATTGGTACCGACTCGCACACGGTGAATGCCGGAGGTTTGGGAATGGTTGCTATTGGTGTAGGCGGTGCCGATGCGGTGGATGTAATGGCTGGCATGGCATGGGAGCTGAAGTTCCCGAAACTGATTGGTATTAAACTTACCGGCAAATTAAATGGTTGGACCTCTGCTAAAGATGTGATCCTTAAAGTAGCTGGTATTCTTACAGTTAAGGGTGGAACTGGTGCTATCGTTGAATACTTTGGAGAAGGGGCGACTTCTATGAGTTGCACTGGCAAAGGTACTATCTGTAACATGGGTGCCGAGATTGGTGCAACCACTTCAACCTTTGGCTACGATGACTCTATGAGTCGGTATTTGATCGCTACTGGACGTGCCGAAGTTGCTCAGATGGCTGATAAAATTAAAGCCGATCTTACTGCCGATCCGGAAGTTTATGCAAATCCTGAAAAGTATTTTGATGAGGTTATTGAAATCGACTTGTCGACTTTGGAGCCACACCTGAATGGTCCGTTTACTCCGGATCTAGCAACGCCTATTTCAAAATTAAAAGAAGCAGCCGCCCAAAATGGCTGGCCTACCAAGATAGAAGTAGGGCTCATTGGCTCTTGTACAAACTCTTCGTATGAGGATATCTCCCGTGCTGCAAGTTTAGCTAAACAAGTAGCTGATAAAGGCCTGAAAACTAAAGCAGTATTTACAATCACACCGGGTTCAGAACAAGTGCGCTATACCATCGAACGCGATGGGTTTATTGATACATTTGATAAGATTGGTGCTAAAGTTTTTGCTAACGCCTGCGGCCCTTGCATAGGCATGTGGGCCCGCGTGGGTGCCGACAGAAAAGAGAAGAACACCATCGTCCATTCGTTCAATAGAAACTTCCAGTCGCGTAATGATGGCAACCCCAACACATATGCCTTTGTAGGTTCACCTGAACTCGTAACAGCTTTGGCTATTGCCGGAGATCTGAACTTCAATCCACTTACCGACTACCTTACCAACGAACAAGGCGAGCAGGTAAAACTCGACCCTCCTACCGGTGACGAACTTCCGAAGAAAGGTTTCGATGTAAAAGATCCAGGGTATCAGGCTCCGGCTAAAGACGGCAGCGGAGTGCAAGTAAAGGTTAGCCCTACCTCCGACCGGTTGCAGTTGCTGGCCCCCTTCAAACCATGGGAAGGCAAAGACCTTAAAGGGTTGCGATTGCTGATCAAGGCAAAAGGAAAATGTACTACCGATCATATCTCCATGGCCGGCAAGTGGCTGAAATACCGTGGGCATTTGGATAACATCTCCAACAACCTGTTGATTGGTGCTACCAACTTCTTCAACGAGAAGATCAATAGCGTGAAGAATGGCTTGAGTGGCCAATATGATGAAGTGCCGAAAGTACAGCGCGCCTACAAAGCACAGGGCGTTGGTTCTATCGTAGTGGGTGACGAAAACTATGGCGAAGGTTCCTCGCGTGAGCATGCCGCTATGGAGCCTCGTCATTTAGGGGTGCGCGCCATCCTGGTAAAATCCTTTGCCCGCATTCACGAAACCAATTTGAAAAAACAAGGCATGTTGGCATTGACATTTGCCAACAAAGAAGACTATAACAAAATCAAGGAAGATGATGCTTTTGATATCGTGGGTCTTACCAGCTTTAGTCCGGATAAGCCACTTACGTTGGTGATTCATCACAGTGATGGCAGTCAGGATTCTATTACTGTTAACCATACATATAATAAGAATCAGATTGTGTGGTTCAAAGCAGGCTCGGCACTGAATGCCATGGGCAATGCCAAGGCTGCGGCTGCAACAGCTGCTGCACCAAAAGCAACAAAGACGATTGCAAAAGCAAAACCTGTAGCAAAGAAAGCGGCACCGAAAAAGGTTGTTAAGAAAGCAAAACCGATTGCTAAAAAAGTAGTGAAGAAGGCCACAAAAAAATCCAAGCCCGTCAAAAGAAGTACTAAACCTTCCCGACCTGTTAAAAAATTAGCGAAGAAGGCGGTGAAGTCGGTAAAGCGGGCCGTTAAAAGAGTCATCGCCAAAGCCAATCACGCAAGGAAAAAAGTGGTTGCAAAAAAGAAGAAAAGTAAGAATAAACGATAATTGATTTTTGATCTGGAGTCTAAAGCGAAGTTTGGGTTCAGACTCTCACTAAAACCTGATAACTATGACAAAGCAAGTGATTACTCCTACCCGTTCGCTCTCCAGAGAAATGGAAATATTACTGAACAAACAGATCATGATGGAAGGCGAATCATCGGCTTCCTATTTATCTATGGCCAGCTGGTGCGAGTCTCAAGGGTACGAGCAGTCTGCCACCTTATTGTATAATCATGCCGAAGAAGAGCGTGGGCATATGTTAAAGATTTTCCGATACATCAATGCAGCGGGTGGTCATGCCAGGCAACCAGAAATCACAGGTATCAAGCACACCTTCCAAAGTCTGAAAGAAGTTTTTGAAGATGTCCTGAAGCATGAAATTTCAGTTACCGAATCGATCAACGACATTGTGGATCAAAGTTTAAAAACCAAAGACTTTGCCACCTTCAACTTCCTGCAATGGTTTGTAAACGAACAACGCGAGGAAGAGATTTTAGCACGGAGGGCTGTAGAAATTTTCACGATTATTGGTGAGGCTGGTGTAGGACTTTGGCTGATCGACCAGGAACTCGGCAAGCTCGAAGCGTATGCAGCAAAAGTGAGTGGTGTAAGTTGAAATTCAGATGATAAATATTGGAGCGCCCTTCGGGGCGTTTTTTTTTGTTGGTCATATACCTAAGTTGTTTCTGTAACGATTGGTTAGTCACAGGCTTCCCTGACTTTGCTCCCGCTTCGGCAGACAGGGAGAGCCTCAGACTGACAGTTATTATTAGATCAGCATTCCATAGCTACATCACCACTCTCATAACTGGGATCGCGGGTCGAGGCCTGCCTTTGCCGAAGCGGCTACGCGCAGGCAGGCCCGCGATGACATTTCATGGTGAACGTGTCTTAGTGCCACCGACCAATGGACAGGATAAAAAATTAATTCCTTCTTGTTTCCTTGTCCATCAACCCATAAACAATTAGGCTTTGGTTCGATAAACTCCTTACAGTGATTGCTTGTTGCACATCCTCTAGATCGAAATTAACAAGCCATTTTTTCATTTTGTCCTTTTTTGTCTTGACACAAAAAAGGACCAAAAAAAGTCAAGACAAAAAAATGCTTCTTCCCGCCTGCCTTCGCTCCTCCTCGCTTTTTTGTCTTGCCCACGCGCTGTAACGCTTTGCGTTACTAAGGATCAAGTCATAAAGTCAATGAGCCTACAGAGGCCGTAAGGAAGGCACAACGCCCACACCCCACCCTCTAAATCTTCACCAACCCTCTCCGCACGGCTTCCAGCACCATGCCCGTGCGACTAATCGTATTTAATTTTTTGAAGATAGACTCGCGATAACCATCAATAGTGCGTTCGGTAAGATTCATCTGCGTGGCAATCTGCCGGTAAGTTAGTTCGGTGCAGGCCAGGTTTAAAAACTCTCGCTCTCTTTCATTCAATTGGATCAACCCCTCCTGATTGGTTATCAACGTTGACAAATAGGATTTACTTAACTCAGAATTATAATAACTCTTGCGATACACTTCATGCAGAGCATGCTCCAGTTCTTCGGGCGCAGTTTCCTTCAGCAAATACGAACAACAACCCGCCTTGATCATGTCAATGATGATCTGCTCCTGGGCATTCATTGAAAGCGCTACCAGCCGGATGTTTGGATGTGTTTTTTTTATCCAGCGTGCCGTATCAATTCCATTCATCACCGGCATCTCTACATCCACCAACATGATATCAGGAAGTTGACTCCGCGACTCAAATTTTTCCTGCAGGTCTTTTCCATTGCGGGCATTGAGAATTACCTCACAGTCTTTGAATGTATTGATCAACAGCGTTAGCGATTTGCTAAACAGTTGATGATCATCGACCAGTCCGATTTTAATCTTCATAGCTAACCCTGGGCAGGCAGTTGAATTTTTACTTCCGTGCCGGGCTGCAGCGGTTTCCACTGCACTGTGCCGCCCATCAGGGCGGTGCGCAATTTTATATTGGTGATACCGAATCCTTCGCGGGCCGGGTCCGAGTCATCAAAGCCTTTACCATTATCGGCAATGCGTACTTCAATTTGTCCGTTGGGTTGCTCAATGGTAATGTGAATGTTGCTGGCCTTACTATGTTTCAAGGCATTTTGAAACGACTCCTGCACAATGCGAAATAAAACCAACTGCCGTTCTTTAGACATCGTGAGGTGCGTTGGGTTCAATACGGAAAGGCGAATGCCATCCGCAGCATTGATGCGAGCAACTTCCCGATTCAGGTTTTCTATAAAATCAAATTGCTCTAACCAGTCTTTGCTAAGCGACTTGCTTAGTGCGCGCAATTCCTGAATGGCCTGCTCCAGCGTTTCATTGGCCATTTGTAAGGTCTCTTCCGGAGTGGCTATTCTGCGTTGAGCAACCGAGATTAAAACTTTAGAACTATTGAGCAACTGCCCGATGTTGTCGTGGATTTCTTTGCTTAATGTGTTTAATGTTTGCTCCTGGGTTTCGAGCCGGGTCTTTAACAACTCTTCGGTATATTGATTTTGAAGCTGGCGTTTTTCCAGCATGTACCGCAACTGCCGCTTTTGATAGATTAATACAAGAAAGATAATGCCAATAGCTACCAGCAGGAAAAAAGCGCAACCGATTACAATAACGTAGACCTCCTGCGAGAGACTATCCATAAGATTCCAAACCAGGTTAATAGGCTACCTAAAAATAAGAGAACATTGTGAACTCCCCACAGGGACGTAAGTAATTCTCTGTTCTCGTCAGAATAATGCTCCGGGTCAAGAATTTTTGTTGTCAAATGGTTATAGGTAAGAAAAATGCCGAACGCCCCCAGGTGATAGATTAATTGGGAAGCCGAAAACCAGAAATCAAAATTGTGTGTAATCGCCTTTTCCGTAACATTATTTATTTCCTGATGCAGGTACATGAAAATCATGATCACAATGCCCATGGAGGAGATTACATAACCCAAACTATCAAAAAGTGTTTCTCCTAAAATCAGCGAGTGGATTATATAATAGATTAGCGTTGCCGCGCAGCAGAGTACAATAATCCCTTGCTTTAACCTGGACCTTAGCGTAACGAAAAAAAAGTACCCATAAGTCAGGCTGGTAGCCATATAAATGAAATTATAAAGGAAGCCATTATAATACCGGGGCGTAAGAATCTTCAGCATGAC
>JALHRJ010000065.1 GCA_022841475.1 Cyclobacteriaceae bacterium
GCCAAGACAATGTAAAAATGTTGAAAATCATCATTCCAGCTATTTGCTTCCTCTTTTAGTTGTTCTATAGTTTCAATTTTCATCTCAATGTATTTATAACAATTTACTGAAACGGATAAATTATTCCATTCTTAGTATTAGAATTTTCCTGTCCATCCCGTAACCATTTCCCCCCAGCGGAGTATTGTAGTCTTATAAACCCTATCATTATGAGCATCCCATACCGCACCCTGCTTGGTTTCCTGATTCTTGCACTGGCCATTGTTCCGGGCTTTTCGCAGGAGGCCAACACCAAAAAGGCAGAAACCAAAACCCCAGTCGTAACCAAAGAAGAACCGCGGTCGGATGGCCTGCGAAAAATAACCACCCGCACCTCGCGCGATTGGGATTTCGACATCCACATCGATGAAGAAGCCCTGGAAGCCAACATAGAACGGGCCGTGGAGCAAGCCATGAAAGAAATGGAAGTAACACTTGAAAAACTGGAGAAGCTGGAGATCCACATCGAGCCCATCGAAATCAATTTACAAAAGTTGAACCTCGACATGAAGCCCATCGACATCCACATCCCCCACCTGAACATCGACATCGCCCCCATCCTCATCGATCTCGATGACCTGGATATTGATATCGACATCGAGGAAGATTTCGACCACGACATGGATTGGGATAGCGACAATGATAATGACAACGATGAAGACCTTGACGAAGATGATCATGACGGGGACACATTCCTGAACAAGGATAAAAACAAGGATAAGGACAAAATCAAAGAGAAAGACAAACAGAAGAATAAATCAGACCTAAACGACCAGTCAGAAAAAACCGACCAAAAGGAAAAAGATAAAGCGAAGGGGTTGAAGAAGATTAATTGAGTTTCGTCTGCTATGAAATGTCATACCGGCCAAGTTAACCCGAAATAAAAACACAACACCGCACATCAATACGCGAGCCGGTATCCCGATGAAGTGAAATGCAATGAGAACTATGAAAAGCGTTGGTGCAATATTCACGAGATTGCGGGTCGCGCCAGCCTTTGATTGTTGTGCTTGTTGAATTATGAAATATTATTTTTGATTAACGCTTTTTCATGCTTGCCCGCAATGACATTGCAATAGAAAGATTCCTTTTTTTGCTGTCATCGCGGGCAAGTTAACCCGCTCTTCAAATTGATTTCTACTTTTCAAACGCGACCCGCGATCCAGTGGATGTGAAGCAGGATTCGTGCATCATTCACGAGATTCAGCCAGTGGGCTGACACGTGCGGGTCGCGCCAGAGCTTTGATCATCGTGCCTGATGGATGATGAAAATATTTTTTTGATTACTGCTTTATCAAGCTTGCCCGCAATGACAGTCTAATAGTTTGATTGCCCATCCTGTGCTGTCATCGCGGGCAAGTTAACCCGCTCTTCAAATTGATTGCTACTTTCAAAACGCGACCCGCGATCCAGTGGATGTGAAGCAGGATTCGTGCATCATTCACGAGATTCAGCCAGTGGGCTGACACGTGCGGGTCGCGCCAGAGTTTTGATCATCGTGCCTGATGGATGATGAAAATATTTTTTTGATTACTGCTTTATCAAGCTTGCCCGCCTGCCTATGCCGAATCCGCCATTTGGCGGAGCAGGCAGGCAATGACCTTTCGCGGGTTGGATCCTCTTCTTTGCCTTGGGTCGGTGTTATTACCGACCAACGAAATATGCGCTTACGAAAAGAGGTGTTGACAACACCGACCTCAAACTAAAACTATACCCGAAAGGGTATAATTATATGATATATACAATATTTGTACCCGAAAGGGTATAAATAATAATTAGTAATCCTACTTTTATACCCGAAAGGGTACATCTATGACACTAAATAAGTTTATAAAAGAGAAAAGGATGGCCGCAGGCCTCACCCAGCCTGATATGGCCCGGAAAGCCGGAGTAGGGTTACGCTTTGTGCGCGAGATGGAGCAGGGAAAAGAAACACTTCGAATGGATGCTGTAAATCAAGTGTTGAAGCTCTTTGGTTTTGAACTAGGTCCCGTAAAGATAGATCGAAGCAACTTGTTGGAAGAGGAAGAAGCAAATGCTTCTTTTAAAGGCAATAAGAAATAAGCATGAGAAGGGCGGAGATAAAAAATCACGGAGTCACTGCGGGCTGGCTTACCGAAGATGAAGATGGGTACCACTTCACCTATACGACCGACTTTCTGAAATCGGAAAAGTCTAAACCAATAAGTCTTACGCTGCCGCTTCGGCAAAAGCCATTTGACAGCGCACTGCTGTTTCCCTTTTTTGATGGATTAATACCGGAAGGATGGCTACTGGCGATCGTTGAAAGAAACTGGAAACTTGATCCGCGCGATCGGATGGGTTTATTGCTTGCCTGTTGCAGAGATTGCATCGGCTCGGTAAGTGTACATCCTGTAATGGAAGAAGAAGCATGAGGTGTTTATATTGTTATCAGCCTTTGACAAACGATGAAGTTGATTTTCATTCATCGTGTAGCAAGAAAATTTTTGATCAACCTACACCACCCACATTACCTTACTCAGAAGCTGACATGGACGCGTTGGCTGGCGAGATTCTAAAAACCCAAATGGCTGTAACGGGTGTGCAGGCAAAAATTTCATTGAATTTAGATCGGCCTCATAAAAATGAGCCGAAGCGATTTGCTATTGTTGGTTTGTGGGGTAGTTTCATTTTGAAACCAACGTCACTACAGTATCCCTATACTTCCGAAGTAGAAGATCTGACGATGCATCTTGCGGCTATCGCACATATACCTGTGGTGCCTCATAGCCTTATCCGGTTGCAGTCAGGTCAACTGGCATACATTACAAAACGGATTGATCGGGATAAGAATAGTAAAATTCACCTGGAAGACCTGTGTCAGTTATCAGAAATGCTAACGGAACACAAGTATCGTAGTTCATACGAAAAGGTGGCAAAAGTGATCGCGAAGTATTCAACGAATCCGGGCCTGGACGTTGTAAATTTTTTTGAACAGGTGTTGTTCTCTTTTCTGGTGGGCAATGCGGATATGCATTTAAAGAATTTTTCATTGTTGCATGATCCACACATTGGTCCGATACTTTCTCCGGCCTATGACATGCTGGCAACTGCGTTGGTAAACCCTGACGATAAAGAAGAGCTTGCTCTTACTTTAAATGGTAAAAAGAACCAAATAACTTACGCTGATTTTAAAATGGCATGTTCCAGTTACCTTGATGAAAAGCAACTGAAAAATATCGTTATCAAAATGGAGAAGGCTCTTCCGCGTTGGATTGACTTTATCAACATCAGCTTTTTAACTGAAGACTATAAGATCAAGTTGATTGAATTGATACGCGAACGATTTAAAAGACTTTCACGAAATTAGATCGGTCAGTATTACTCATTCAGGCGGTTTCATTTTTTCCTCTTACTCTGCTGTCATCCCGCCACAAGGCGGGCAGGCTGCGGGCAAGTTAACCTTACTGTACAACTAACACGTCTGTGCACAACGTGACCCGCGATCCCGTGGATGTGAAACAGGATTCGTGTATTACTCACGAGATTCAGCCAGTGGGCTGACACGTGCGGGTCGCGCCAGAGCTTGATTGTCGTGCATGTTGAATTATGAAATGTTGTTTTTGATGAATGCTATATCAAGCTTGCCCGCAATGACAGTTTAATATTCGGATTCTCTTCCTATGCTGTCATCCCGCCACAAGGCGGGCAGGCTGCGGGCAAGTTAACCTTACTGTACAACTAACACGTCTTTGCACAACGCGACCCGCGATCCCGTGGATGTGAAACAGGATTCGTGTATTACTCACGAGATTCAGCCAGTGGGCTGACACGTGCGGGTCGCGCCAGAGCTTTATTGTCGTAATTGTTGAATTATGATATGTTGTTTTTGATGAATGCTATATCAAGCTTGCCCGCAATGACAGTTTAATATTCGGATTCTCTCCCTATGCTGTCATCCCGCCACAAGGCGGGCAGGCTGCGGGCAAGTTAACCTTACTGTACAACTAACACGTCTGTGCACAACGCGACCCGCGATCCCGTGGATGTGAAACAGGATTCGTGTATTACACACGAGATTGCGGGTCGCGCCAGAGCTTTATTGTCGTGCATTTTGAATTATGAAATGTTGTTTTTGATGAATGCAATATCAAGCTTGCCCGCCTGCCTATGCCGAATCCGCCATTTGGCGCAGCAGGCAGGCAATGACTCGTTGTGAAAATAACGAGTGCGAAAATAATCGCGAACATCAGCTATAGTTTCTTTACATGAGCAGCTTATCATGTATAAAAACTACCATTATTTATACATGAACTTTCAAGTGCCGATAAACCAGAACCAACTTATCAAACTCCTTCATGATTGTTGCCGCAATCTGCTCGCTGCTGATTTCAGGATCTGCAGGCGAATAGTTTTTTCCGATGATGAATGCATAATGCATCCAGTCATCGGCTTTGGTAAATTCCCAAAGGGTATCTTCGTTCTGAAAAGTCTCGATCGCTCTTTTATCGCCCGCTATTTCAATCCAATAGCCCGCACCTAAGCTTGTTAATAAGGTGAAGAATTGTTTCCGGTACTCTACCTCATTCATTTTGTTCTTAAAATGTTCGCGATCGGGTTTGCCCGTGTTGGGTTTGCCCGGCACTAACCAGATGCCTACCTCTTTTTGCTGAAGGATGATGTGCAGTTGCATCACCTCCACAAATGTGGCCGGAGGATTGTATTTTTTCAACCCCGCTTCGCTGGGTCCATAAGCAATCCACATCGAACGTAGTTTGCCATCGGGATGATCAGCGGGATGGAGGCTGCTTACTATTTTATTGGGGTCATGATCTTCATGCAGCTTCAACCGATGCACGTGATCTTTGATCAACTCGTGAAGGTGTATCAATTTGTTTTGCATGGCTATCCGTTCTGCCTGAACCTCCGGAGTAGTTAACCGTGCTTTACTGCTGCTCAACGCGAGGTAATCTTCTTTTTTGAAATACTGAAGTTTAAACTTGATCTGATCCCAGCTAAAACCCGCGGTGGTTAGTGCAATGAATTGTTTCTTTTCCTGCCGCGATAGAATGTCGCGTTGCTTTAATGTAGGATATAAGTATTCATATTCCTGGATGAGTTCTTCCGAAAGCAGTTCACCAAATTCATAATAGCCAATGAACCACGATTTCAGATTTTCAATTTCTTTGGCATCGGTGATCTTGTAGAAGAGTTCTTCACCATCTTTGATGCCATCCAATGTAAAGTGACCAGAGCCCACAAAGGCAACGGCTTTTCGAAACGGCAAATCAAAAATATACACGTTGGCATGAAAGAAGTTGCGCGCATAAATATTGAGTGTGATACGCCCCTGGTAATTTCTCCAGATTCTTCGCAGCACTTCCGGTGATGTCGGCACATCCAGTCCCGTCACGATTTCCATCTTGCTCTTGGTGGGAATGCGGCTTCGTATAAAGTCAAACCCAGCTTCGGAGATGGCCGCGCTTGCGATGTAACAATGTTCTACCTGTTGCAGCAGTTTATCGTTGATGAAGGGAACGGCTAGTTTTTTTATGAGCATGGATATTGTAATGCTGGTTTTGATTTCTTTCAGTTCGCAAATTACGTAACGTAAAGTACAACGCTGTCATCGCGGCCCCGATGCATCGGGGCCGCGATCTCATGAAGTGAAACGGGGTTTGTGCAATATTCACGAGATTGCGGGTCGCGCCAGACCTTCATCATTATTCAATCATGAATTACTAACATCATCTTCGATTTTTCATTCTTGTTGCTTGCCCGCAATGACATTTCCGAGGTTGGATCCTCGTCTTATGCTGTCATCGCGGGCAAGTTAACCCAGTGTTTAATTGATTTCTACTTTTCAAAACGCGACCCGCGATCTCAATGAAGTGAAACAAGATTTGTCCATTATTGACTGGATTCAGCCAGTGGGCTGACACGTGCGGGTCGCGCCAGAGCTTGATCATAATTCAATCATGAATTACTAACATCATCTTCGATTTTTCATTCTTGTTGCTTGCCCGCAATGACATTTCCGAGGTTGGATCCTCGTCTTATGCTGTCATCGCGGGCAAGTTAACCCGATTTTTAAATAGATTTCTACTTCTCAAAACGCGACCCGCGATCTCAATGAAGTGAAACAAGATTTGTCCATTATTGACTGGATTCAGCCAGTGGGCTGACACGTGCGGGTCGCGCCAGAGCTTGATCATAATTCAATCATGAATTACTAACATCATCTTCGATTTTTCATTCATGTTGCTTGCCCGCAATGACATTATGCTGTCATCGCGGGCAAGTTAACCCGATTTTTAAATAGATTTCTACTTCTCAAAACGCGACCCGCGATCTCAATGAAGTGAAACAAGATTTGTCCATTATTAACTGGATTCAGCCAGTGGGCTGACACGTGCGGGTCGCGCCAGAGCATGATCAACGTTTAAGCAAAAATTATAGAACCCATTTTTCAATAACTACTTTTTCATGCTTGCCCGTAAGAGGAACTTATCAAGAGTGTTAATCCCGAATGGAAAGATCTTAGCGCAGCATGGTATGATCCAAAAGAATTTGAGTTATTTAAAAAATTCGACAAGTAACTTCTATGCAGATGGTCTCAAATTCACCCCCTAAATTTGGAGGGTTATTCCATAACCAAAAACCATTAGGCCTGTTCTTAAATTAAGTCATAAAAATATCTTAACCGACCTGTAATCATTAGGCATTGTAAGCAACTAATGATCTCACAATGAAAAAGAAGAACAAGAAAGCATCTAAATTCTTTTCTGTTGCCTTGCTCCTGTTATTAGGAGCCACTGTTGGCTTCTTCGGAGCGAAGGCGGGAGGTGCGGCCGCGGGTTCCATGCCCACTCCGGTACTGATAACCCTTGCCATTCTTTTTATACCCGTATTTTTCTTTGTAATCGCGTTGCACGAAGGCGGCCATGCATTGGCCGGGGTGTGGATGAATTTTGATTTCAGAATGTTTGTGGTGGGTCCTTTTTTATGGGATAAGGAACAAAGTGGCTGGAAATTTAAATGGAATAAAAATGTAAACACGTCTGGTGGCATGGTGATTTGTATTCCCACCTCCGGTGATAACGTAAGCAAGCGTTTTTCTATTTATGCGGCCGGGGGTCCCGTGGCTAGTTTACTCACAGCTTTGTTGGCCTATGGCATCTACTATATTTGTCAGCAACTCGCCCTCGGGTCGCATGTGGGCCAGATCTTCACCTACCTGTGGATGGTGATCGCTTTTCTTTCGGCTGCCATTTTTGTAATAACATCAATACCGCTACATGCCGGTGGCTTCTCTTCAGATGGCGCCCGCATTATCAGATTATTGCGCGGGGGTGATACCGCCCGATTTGAAGTGCTGCTATTAAAAATGATCAGCAGCAGTATGGCCGGCAACAGACCGGCTCAGTTAAACAAAGACGAATTACAGGAAGCCCATACGTTGGCTACGAAATTGAATGCCCCCATGGGAGTTTACATTTCCTATTTCCAATATCAATCAGCGCTTGATCTTGGAGCACTGGATGAAGCGGAGGTTCATTTGAATGAATACATAGGGCAAGCCGATGAAATACCAGAAGGGTTACGGGGAAGTATCTGGATTGAAGCTGCTTTCTTTTATGCCTTTGTGAAAAAGGATTTACAAAAGGCCAGCGAATATTTTGATAAGTATAAACCCGCAGCACTTATTCCGCTTGCGATGGTTTATACCACCCAGGCTGCTATGGCAATACTAAAAAATGAGGTGACCGAAGCTGGTGTTTTAATTGATAAAGCGATTAAGGAAATTCCCAATATGATGGATCGTGGAATCGCCAATGTATTGCATGAAAAATTAACTGAAATGAAAGCTCAGGTGAGTTGATCCTCTTATCCACTGCCTTGGTCGGTGATCATCGCTGGCAAGTTAACTTCACCATACACCTAATACGCTTTCTAAAACGCGACCCGCGATCTCGTTTATATGAAACAGGATTTGTGTATCTTTCATAAGATTGCGGGTCGCGCCAGAGCTGGATTCTCGCGCATGTTGAATTATGAACATATTTTTTTTACTTAATGCTTTATCAAGCTTGCCCGCCTGCCTATGCCGAAGCGGCTACGCGCAGGCAGGCAATGACAGTTTAATATTCGGATTCTCGTCCTATGCTGTCATCGCGGGCAAGTTAACCGAATCTTAAATACACTCTGTCACAACAAAACGCGACCCGCGATGTAGTGTTGTGAAACTGGATTCGTGTATGAGTCCGGGATTGCAGGTCGCCCCAGATTTTCATTATCATTCATAGGTCAAATTTTCTACTTTCGCAGTGCATGTGTTACGACAAAAGTTATCTCACCAAAAAGCTGGAGAAATATGCCAAACGCTATGGCGACAGTGAGGAAGAAGTAAAGTTCTTGCACGAACAAATCGCCAAACTCAATGTGGGGCCGGTGTATCATGTGTCGGGGTTCGATCATCCGCAGGTGCCCGTAATGATTGACACAACTAAAACCATTCATCTTTTCTCTTGGGGCCTCATTCCCTTTTGGGTGAGGTCGCCCAAGGAAGCTGTAGAGATAAGCCATCGCACCATCAATGCCCGCTCAGAAACCATGTTTGAAAAACCAGCCTTTCGTGAGCCCGCACGCCACCGCAGATGTTTGGTGCTGGTGGATGGATTTTTTGAACATCATCATAAAAACAGTAAGACGTTTCCCTTTCATATACACTTTAAAGACAACTCGCCCATGACGATGGCCGGCTTGTGGGACGAGTGGAAAGACGAAGCCTCAGGTATTGTGCGCAGAACCTATACCGTAGTAACAACCCGGGCCAACCCGTTAATGAAACGCATTCATAACAATCCAAAGTTGGAAGACGGTCCGCGCATGCCGTTGATCCTACCGAAAGAACTGGAGCAGGATTGGTTAAAACCCATCAATGAAAAAGCAGACCAGCAGTTAATTGAAATTCTTGTGCAACCTTATGATGAAACAGCGCTCGAAGCTTTTACGGTAAAACGACTGCGGGGAAAGGAAGCTATTGGTAACAAGGCCGAAGCGGTAGAACCGTTTCGGTATCCGGAACTGGAAGAACAACAGGGTTCGTTATTTTAAAAGTTTCTGATGGCCCAATAAGTCCGCGTCAGTTAATTATCGTTCAACTATACCATGAAAATCATCTTATATCTCTTGTGATTCCAGTTATTAAGAATTGCTTAATACTATAGAACCAACCCAAAAAAATATTCTTCTTTTATGAATTTAATTATCCGTTCAGTTCTGTAATTTGGTTAAGGCTTTTTGAAATTTATGAATAAACTTGTTTTTCTGATCCTGTTTGTTCTCGCCTTTCCCCTAGTATTATCCGGTCAATTCATGGATAAAACAAACATAGGTCTTGGAGCAGGATTGGATTATGGGGGATTTGGTGGGCGTTTAACGTATAGCGTTTCTCCTAAAATCGGAGTTTTTGGTTGCTTGGGGTATAATCTAGACGGATTGGGATATAATGTAGGCGGAGAGTTTCGCGAAAAAATTTCAGAACGCTATACTCTTTCTCTTAAAGGTATGTATGGTTATAATGCAGTACTTATCGTTGATGGTCCACAAGGAAAAGTAAAAACCACTTACTATGGACCCAGCATTGGTATCAGTTTCAATAAGAAAAGTAAAAGGAATGAAAACTTCTGGAGCAGTGGATTTATTTTGCCGTTTCGGAGCAAGACGTTATACAATGCTATGGATGATTTAAAATTAGCTGGCTATACATTTAATTTTTTATTTCCGGTGACATTCAGCGTTGGTTATCATATACAACTCAAATGAACAGGTTCATAAGCTACAGATTGTTAACCATTGGATTTGGTTTAATGTTGAATTCCTGTTTCGATAATCCCGACCGGCCTAGTGTGACAACCATACCCCCCACTGTTATTTCTTCCGATAAAACTTCCTCAGGACTTATCCTAAATTCTGATGGCGGAGGTGATATTATTGAGAAAGGAGTAATCTATAGCAATTTGAATCCTCCCACCATCGGAAATGAACGGATATTGTTCACCGAAGAGGGAGTCATTTTTAATGCTACTATACAAGCCGTAAAAGCGGGCACTACTTATATTCGCGCTTACGCCATAAATGGTGCAGGTATTTCCTATGGTGAGACGCTTTCGTATAATTCGATTGAAATAGCATTACCTTTTATTGATCCGAGCGATAAAACGGCCCTTTGTAGGATATCAACTCAATCTGAGAACAGTGTTACCGTGCGAGGTATTTGCTGGAACACTTCCGGGAATCCTTCTATAACAGATAACAAAATAGAATCAAATTCATCTGAAAATCCTCTCCTTCTTACGATTACTGGGCTAACACCTAGTACCCTGTATTTTGCTCGTGCCTATGGAGTCAGTTCTAATGGAGTATTTTATAGTGGGCCAATCAACTTTACGACAAAGTCACCCCCCAACGTCACAACCAAGGAGTTTAGCAATGTAGGTACTTATATAGTCACCTCAGGTGGCACGATCACAGCGACAGGGCTCGCCACGATATCAAAGGCTGGTATCTGTTGGAGCACACACCCTTCACCTACAATAGCAGACTTTAAAACAGAAGATTATGAAGGTGATGTCGCTGCTACTTATGCAAGTGAGTTATCGGGACTTATTCCCAATTCTACGTATTACGTCAGGGCTTATGCTACGAATAGTGTTGGTACTGCTTATGGCAATGAGCGGATGATAACAACTCCGGTAGCCGCTATGATAGATGCTGATGGCAATCCATATTCATCGGTTACTATTGGTTCACAGGTATGGACGACCGAAAATCTTCAAACGACAAGGTTTTCCAATGGCGATGCCATTATGAATATTACAAATGATTTCGATTGGAAAAATGCAAATTCAGGCGCATGGAGTTATTATGCAAATGTGGAGACAAATAACCATCCTTATGGTAAGCTATACAATTGGTTTGCCGTTTCGGATGCGCGAAATATTTGCGCTACAGGCTGGCATGTGCCCGTTGAAAGTGAATGGATTACATTGATCGATTTTTTAGGAGGCGATTTAATAGCAGGTTCGGCACTCAGGGAAAATGGAGATATTTACTGGAGACAGCAAAACTCAGGAGCAACAAATAGCAGTGGATTCACAGCACTTCCCGGTGGAGGCCGAAGTGTTGATGGAGACAATTATCCCATTAAAGATACAGGAGTATTTTGGAGTTCTACTTCTATTGAAGAATATGCATGGGGTTATAGTTTGAATATTTATAATGCCATGGGAATTAGGATAAACCGGCCAAAGCGTTCCGGATTTTCTGTTCGATGTTTAAAAGATTGATTCAGAGAATGAATGCAACTCTTCTTTCATCCATCTGTCTATGAAGGCATGAAAAAATACATTTTAATTCTACTTACCCTATTTATAACGATTTGTTCCTACGCGCAGAACAGAGACCCGTTGGCAACCGAAATTATTACAGCCGACCTCGATCGGTTTTGGGTTGCCCTTGAAAAAGCCGGCCCGGAAGTCAATCCGGTTGCATTCGATGAACTTTACCTCAAGCCGGGCTCGAAAGGAATCAAAGGATTTACGAAAGGAAGAATTAATAGTGCTGAGTATTTAGCGAAGGTTGTTAAATCGCATAAGAAGTATTATGACTCCTTAAAACCAGGCACCGATAGTATTGCCGGTATGAAAGATGAGATCCGGCAAAGCCTGGTGAAGCTAAAAGAACTTTATCCCGATGCAATTTTCCCACCCGTGTATTTTGTAATCGGAGCCCTGAGTTCAGGCGGAACTTCTTCGAAGGATGGTCTTATCATTGGTGCTGAAATGTATGGGCACACAGACAACACACCTAACGAAGAACTGAACGATTGGCTCCTATCGGTAATCAAACCCGTAAAAGAAGTACCTCACATCGTAGCGCATGAGTTAATCCATTTTCAGCAGCACTATGATGGTGGCACCTTGCTGGCTGCTTCTATAAAAGAAGGCTCCGCTGATTTTCTGGCAGAATTAATTTCAGGTAGACACATCAATCAGCATGTGCATGAATTTGCTAATCCTCAGGAAAGAGAATTATGGCTTGAGTTCAAAGAGAAAATGAATGGCAAGGACTACACCGGTTGGTTATACAGCTCGGTAAAAGGCCGGCCGAATGATCTTGGCTACTGGATAGGCTACAAAATCACGAAGGCCTATTACGATCAGGAACCAAATAAGCAAACTGCCATTGATGACATCCTTCACATTAAAGACTTCAATAAGTTCTTAACCCTAAGTGGCTACGTAAAAAAGTTTGAATGACTCAATCAGTCGAATTGCAAAACGTATGCTCTTTTAAAATTATAAATCGATTGGCTATTCAATAGCATGAGTCCAGCAATTTAGCAGCTTGTTGAAGGTTATCCCACTTCTGCAAATCATTTTGCATGGACTTAGTTAACTCCAGGTATTTATCGCAACCCATGAGCAACACATCGATCTGATCCTTGTATTGACTTTTATACACAATGGTTTTCTCATTGGTAATTTTGTTAAAGATTATCCACTCTTCATTTAACAAACCACCCGGTGCGCTTGAGGCTTGTCGGCCCTGAATAGTTAGCTCTAATGCGCTCAGGTTTGCTTTTAAGCTCTCGTTATCCGAATTGTCAATCGCTTCCTGTGCTGAGTTATAGCCGGCCAGGTTGGCAAGATTGTCGCGCAGTTCAATCAACTCTTCTGTCGAAGACACGCGGATAACACTATCCATGTTAGACACATAATCATTCTTTTCCTGATCCTTCTTTACTACCGCAGTGGCTGCTGCTGAAGTACCTACCTGCATTGCGCCCTTTGCCAGTGAAGTAGCAAACTCATTAATGGAGGTTGGGTTTGGGTTCAAATACACCTGAAAAGTGTTTCCATTAAATTGTTCTGTCAGAAACATCTTATCAATTACGGTAAAGGTTACATTTCTTCCTTTGTTGTTAACATAATTAAAGCCGCTAATGGATTGAGGTGTGTGGTCTACAAATTTCCCATCGGGGCCTTTGAAAATAATCCTTTCTACATAACGTTTGCCTGGCAGAGGAACAATGGTGATTTCCCCTGACATTTTTCCAGAAGGGGTGCTAATGCTTCCTGGAAAAGAACTTTTAGTTTGTTTTGCAAGTGTGATTTGTTGCACTTCCTCCTGACTAACGGTATAGCCATAGCGCGCCACCTGCGGTGCATCAAATTTCTCTTTTCCGGTTGCCGTTTTCACTTCAATATCTTCCAGTACACCGGCCTTCTTTCTTAATTTCAATTCGCCTTCGTACTTAGCACCGGTTCTTAATACGACATAGCCAGCACGTGGCGTGGTGCTATGAATTTCCTTCCCCATCACAATTCCCATACTGCGCCATTCATACATATTTTCCGGACTTTCATTAATAGGTCCACCGGATGTGGCAGTGCTTGCATTTGGATTCACATCCGTAAGCCCAAAGGATTTGAGTGAACCAACAGGAAACTTTATGTCTTTACCTTCGCCCTCATAGGCTACCTCTGTTATGTTTGTAGGCCCACCTATTAAAGAGATTTTTCCTTCCATTTTTTTCCCTGACTTCAATACCACATAACCATTTTGCAATTCGGTTTTTCCTTTTTTCCACTGATACGCACCTGCTGGCGAATCGTTGGACTGTGCTATTGTAAAGAGAGAGGCGCTAAAGCATAAACAGAATAGCAGGCTAATCTTAACTTGTGGGTTCATGTGGGTATTAATTTTTATAATCTAATTAAAGACAAATAAAAATAGCTATTTAATGGCGAACTCAATTCAAAATCTTTGAACGCCAAAGGAGGATTAATGTCACCCTGAGGCCCTCGAAGGGTGACTAATCAATTCGAAGGAATATACTTCGGTGCCTTTCTATGTTTAGTACTTTGCTCATAGGCAAAGGCAATCTCAATCAGCTGCGGCTCACTCCAGGCTTTGCTAAAAAATGAAACTCCAACCGGCAACTCATCAACAAAACCCATGGGCACGGTAATAGCCGGGTAACCGGAAATGGCAGCCAGCGAAGAGCTCCCGCCCAAAAAGTGATCACCATCGATCAGGTCCGTCTTCCAGGCCGGTGAGCCCGTAGGTGCCATCAAGGCATCAAGATTATTTTCTTTCAAGAGTTTATCAATGCCATTCTCGCGGGTGGCTTTGAGCATGGTAGCCAGGGCTTCCTTATATTCTTTATCCTCAAGGCTTCCTTTTTCATAGGCAAGCTTCAATAAGTTCTGATCGAAATAACGTAGCTCAATTGAATCTTTCTTATTGAACTCCATCAACTCATTAAGATCTTTTACTCGCGCCTTATCCCCCAGGCTAGCAAAATATTTAGTTAGGCCCTCTTTAAATTCATACAGCATAACAGTAAAGGATGCTCCGTTCGCACCTCGTTCCATCGTATAATCTATTTCAACAACTTCGGCCCCCTGACTTTTCAGATCAGCCACCGCTTTTTTCATCAATGAATCTACCCGCGCATGATAACCGAGACTATTTTTTAATAATCCAATGCGTTTGCCACTGAGTCCATCTGCTTTCAAATACTGAGTATAATCCTTTTGATAGTTGCCCGCTGACGCCAATGTTTTTTCATCGGCAGAATCAATACCTACCAGTGCTCCGAGTGTAATGGCAACATCGGTTACAGTTCTGCCCATCGGGCCGGCAGTATCCTGAGTAAACGAAATCGGAATGATCCCTGACCGACTGACAAGTCCAACCGTGGGCTTAAGTCCTACCAGCCCGTTGTTATTGGACGGGCATACTATCGAACCATTGGTTTCTGTTCCGATAGCAATTGCACATAGGTTAGCTGATGCTGATACACCGGAACCTGAACTGGAACCACAAGGATTTCGATCGAGCACATAAGGATTTTTTGTCTGCCCTAACATACCACTCCAGCCACTGGATGACATCTCGCCCCGGAAGTTGGCCCACTCACTCAGGTTTGCTTTGCCAAGGATCACGGCTCCGGCTTCGCGTAGTTTGTTAGTTATATAACTGTCATCGGGAGGATAGGAACTGCGCAATACAGTGGCTCCTGCGGTAGTTGGCATATCTTGCGTATTGATATTGTCTTTCAGGATAACAGGAATACCATGCAAGGGTCCGCGGCTCTTTCCGTCCTTTAGTTCCTGATCAAGTTGCTTTGCCACTTCTATTGCCTGTGCGTTTATGTATATAATTGAATTAAGCCCCGGACCCGCTTTATCAATGTCTTCAATGCGTTGTAAGTAGTCGCTCACTACCTTTTCAATGGTAAACGTGCCTTGCTGATAGCCTGTTTGCAATTGCTGAATCGTAATCTCTTCAAGATATAGATGCTCCGTAGTTACTGGCTCTTTCGGTTGCTTACAAGAGTGAAGCAACAGGATAGCCATGTATAAACTGATAATGCCGATTCTTTTCATAGAGTTATATCATTATAGCTGGTAAGATAGATAAACTTTCTAATTGAACTTCTTTGTAGGTGATACCTGATCACCATTCGTTACCCTTAAGGGTTAACCCATACCTTAAAGTCATCTCGTAAATTCTTGCTATAAAATTATATTATAATTAATATTTAAGTGACATTTGTATTACTATGGCAAATAGAATTAAACTACCACGTGGTGTGGCTGGTGGTGAACGAACATTTCTTAAGCAAACAGCCGCCTACAAAGTCTGGATCTTTGCACCCTTTCTCGAAACTGATGATCCAACACTCAAATTTTATTATGACTATACGCAAAGTATAGCCGAATACGCAAAGGTCTTCTCGGAGATCAACTGCGAATGGGAGTGGGTGAATGTAACCATGCAGAACATAGCGGAAGCCATTGCTAAAGTTAAAACCAATACCACCAAACAAAATATTGTACTCAACCTTTGCGATGGTGATGAGATCAATGAGGTGCCCGGTATCTCGGTGATTCATGCCTTGGATGCCAACAACCTTACCTATACAGGATCCGACTCCTACTTCTATAAGGTAACTACATCTAAAATAACCATGAAGGAAGCCTTTGGCGAACATGGTGTTGCCATGCCCAAGTGGGTAAAGCTTAACGGACATATTGATAAAAACATGTTTCGTAAAACTGGTAAGCCTGCTATCGTGAAACCTGCCATCTCGGCTGGTAGCATGGGCATCAGTGTAAAGAATGTGGTGAACGACCTCGATGAGTTGAAAGATGTGTTGACAGATATTAAAAAAGGTTTTAAAGGTTGGAACCTGCAAGGTGCCGGCTTACTGGCCGAACAATTTATTATAGGTAAAGAATTTACCACCCTATTGGTTGGCTCTTACGAACATCCTGAACAAATCAAATTCTATCGGCCTATCGAACGTGTGTTTCATTCTTCGTTACCGGAAAAGGAACAGTTTCTATCGTTCGAAAGACTTTGGGAATCCTATGAAGAAGAGAGTCCCATGCCCAATGATGGACTCTTTTATGAATATGAAGCGGTGAACTGCCCCGAATTGACAGCACGATTAAAAGAATTAAGTATTGATGCTTTTAAAGCTGTAAAAGGAAAAGGGTATGCCCGCATCGATATCCGCATGGAAAAGGATACCCAAAAGCTGTTCGTATTGGAAATCAATGCTCAATGTGGATTGAGCGATGATGAAAATTATACTTCAATTGGTGCCATTCTGCGTGTAAGCAACAAAACTTTTACTAATTTGATAGTAGAAGTTCTGGATGATGCCTTACTTCGCAACTCAGCCGCGTAACAAATTGATGAAAGTTTGTGTACTTCAACCGGATTATAGTACTACCGATGTAGACTATAAAAACTATGATCCGCCCCGGAATCTTTCGCGCCTGTTGCCAGATGATCAGGTGGATCATGTGTTTTTAAATAAGCTTACCACCTATAAGCAACTAAAGGATCTCAGCAAAAAGAAGTACGACATCTATGTAAATCTTTGCGAGGGCTATTTAGACTGGGAAGTTCCCTCCATAGATGTAATTTATGCCCTGGAGATGTTTAATCTTCCTTACACAGGCCCCAATACAATCTTGTATGATCCACCTAAGCCACTAATGAAATATGTGGCCTATTGTGCCGATGTTAAAACCCCCAACTTTGCAGAAGTTTACAATGCTGAGGGATTGGCTGAAAAAGTAAAACATCTTTCCTTTCCTATGTTCGTGAAGCCAGCCAAAGCGGGAGATAGCTTAGGAGTGGATGATCATTCGTTGGTAAATGATTCCAAAGAATTGCACACAAAAATTGAGGAGTTATTAGCACAGGATTACGATGACATTCTTATTGAAGAATATATAGCGGGCCAGGAATATACCGTTTTGGTAGCAGCCAACGTGCATCCAGCCGGTGGTTGCACACCTTTTAAGCCCATCGAATATCAATTTCCTGAAGGGTATAAATTCAAGACCTATGCATTGAAGACATCCGATCTGCATACTGATGTAAATAAACCCTGCACAGACGCCAACGTAGAAGCGAAATTAAGATCAGCTGCGGAAAAAATCTTCAATGGGTTCTCCGGTGTTGGCTATGCCCGTCTGGACTTTCGGGTAAACAAAAATCTGGAAGTCTTTTTTCTGGAAATCAATTTCACTTGTTCCGTTTTTTATGAAAATGGTTATGAGGGCTCGGCCGATTACATTCTTAATTATGACCCGATCGGGAAAGCAGGTTTCCTGAAGCACATTATTGCAGAAGGAATTGCGCGGCATAGCTTTAAGCAAAAGAAATACAAGATAAAAGGCAATGCCCTCAACGGGTATGGTATTGTTGCGCAAAGGCCAATTAAAAAAGGCGAAGTCGTTTTTAAACTGGAAGAAACCGCACAACGCATAGTAACAAAACGGTATGTTGAAAAGAATTGGAGCCCTCAGCAATTAGAGGAGTTCCGCCATTATGCGTACCCGATTTCGGAAGAAGTATATATTCTTTGGGACAATAAACCTCAGAACTGGGCACCTCAAAATCATAGTTGTAATCCCAACACCATTTATGATGGTTTGAATCTGATTGCCTTGAGCGATATCAACATAAATGAAGAACTGACCCTCGACTATGCCGATCTATTGGATGATAACATACAATCTTTTGTATGCACTTGCGGCCACACCAACTGCCGCAAGGTTGTTTCTGGCAGCACCAACAACTCAGTTACTAAAAGGGAAAAAAGCACCTTGAAAGTACACGGAGCAGTAAACAATCCTGGCCAGGGGTAATTCTTCACATTCCTACATACTACTTGTAATTCTACTAGTTGAGTTATCCAAATGTTAGGTCTTTCCACCCATTGCAACTCACGAAATAAAAGGTCCTCTTAATCCTTGCCGTTGAGCTAAAAACACTATTGGTTTTTTTGTAAAAAGAGTAACTTACTTTTTAATGACCTATTTAGGCGGGAATAACTGTAAAGTCAATCTGTCATCGCGGCTTTGAGCCGCGATCTCGATAAATTCACAATGAACGGGATTCCGGGTCAAGCCTGTCTGTGCCGAAACGGCTACGAGCAGGCAGGCCCGGAATGACACTTCGATTTTTTAATCATTCCTGCCTGATCAAACAAAACAAACTTGAAAAGAATACTTCCTATCGGAATCTCACTCGCGCTGATTGCTTCGGTTGTCACGTACATCTACTGGCCCGTAGAAAAAATTGATTACAGCGCGCAGGTAAAACCGATCTTTAATAAAAAATGCATTGCCTGCCACGGTGGTGTAAAACAACAGGCTGGCTTCAGTTTATTGTTTCGAGAAGAGGCTCTGGGAAACACCGAGTCAGGAAAGCCTGCGATTATTCCCGGCAAACCGGATGAAAGTGAACTGATCCGCAGAATATCATTAGACGATCCGGAAGAACGGATGCCGTACAAACACGAGCCTCTTTCAAAAGAAGAGATTGAAATCCTTACGCAATGGATTAAACAAGGCGCTGAATGGGGCGAGCATTGGGCTTATGTTTCCGTAAAGGAGGAGGTAGTACCTGCTCTAAAAAGCGACTGGGTAAAAAATGACATTGATCCTTTTATCCTTGAGAAATTGAATGCGGAAAAGTTAACTCCTGCTGCGGAAGCTGACAAGCCAACTTTGCTGAGAAGAGTTAGTCTTGACTTAACTGGTTTACCTCCGGGCGAAAAAATCGCAAATAAATATCTGAATGATAATTCTGATAAGGCGTATGAAAATCTTGTAGATGATTTACTGGCATCACCTCGCTATGGAGAACGATGGACTTCCTTATGGATGGACCTCGCCCGTTATGCCGACACCCGCGGCTACGAAGCGGATCGTGGCCGCACGATTTGGAAATACCGCGATTGGTTGATTAATGCTTTTAATGACGATAAACCGTATGATGAATTTCTGATTGAGCAAATGGCTGGTGATCTGCTGCCTAATCCCGATGACGCAAAATACATTGCTACCGCTTTCCATCGAAATACGATGACCAATGATGAAGGCGGTACTGAGAACGAAGAGTTCAGAACAGCCGCTGTATTAGACAGGGTTAATACAACGTGGAGCGCATTGATGGGTACAACCTTCAATTGTGTGCAATGTCACAGCCATCCTTATGATCCGTTTAAACATGAAGAGTATTATAACTTCGTTGCCTTCTTCAATAACACCCGCGATGAAGACACAGACGCTGAATATCCCTTGTTGCGACAATACACAGGAGCGGATAGTGTAAAGCTTATACAACTTACAGATTGGCTGACGGAAAATGTCAGTTCAGAAAAAAGTACTGAGTATTATACGTTTCTAAAAACATGGCAACCTGCCATCAATTCCTTGCAATGTGATGAGTTTACGAATGCGGCTTTGATCAGCAGTTGGTATGCCGGTTTGCGAAACAATGGAACTTGCCGGCTGCCCGATGTAACGCTTGACAATAAGAATCAGCTTATGTTTCGATACACCAGCAGGCATAATGATGGCACGTGGTTTATTTACCTCGATAGTTTGAATGGAAAATTGTTGAAGACTATCCCCCTTACCAACACAAAAGACAATTGGAAACTCTTAACCGTAGATATCACTCCTGTTTCCGGAAAGCACCATTTGTATTTCAAGTTCTACAGCCCGAGTCTTAAAAACTTGGACGAAACCGGGGTGATGTTTGATTGGTTTCAGTTTGGAGAAAATTTTCCGGGCGCTGGTAAACCCGGCTTCGAAATGGTTCAAAAGAATTTTACTGAACTGATGGATGCGAAGGTAGAAACCACTCCGATTCTTGTGGAAAGTAATAACGAGTTATTTAGACCCACGTATATTTTTGAAAGAGGCAATTGGTTAGTGAAAGGTGATGAAGTGAAACCAAAAGTGCCTGAAGTGATGAATCCTATGAATGCAAATACACCTAAGAACAGATTGGGTCTCGCTCAATGGATGGTTGACAAAAAAAATCCATTGGTTTCGAGAACTATGGTAAACCGGCTATGGGAACAATTGTTCGGACAGGGATTAGCCGAAACACTGGAAGACCTGGGAACGCAGGGTATTCCACCTACACACAAAGAATTACTCGATCATTTGTCATGGAAATTCATGACCGATTTTGATTGGAGTGTGAAAAAACTACTAAAAGAAATGGTAATGTCTGCCACGTATCGGCAGGACTCCAAAACCAATGATGATTTACAAAGAATTGATCCTTTGAATAAGCTTTATGCCCGTGGCCCGCGCATCCGGTTATCTGCAGAACAATTGCGTGATCAGTCCTTGGCTGTAAGTAATTTACTAAGCGAAAAAATGTATGGCGAAAGTGTGATGCCATTTCAGCCTGAAGGAATCTGGCGTTCGCCTTATAATGGCGCGACATGGGTGAAAAGCAATGGGGAAGATCAAAACCGGAGAGCGTTGTACACGTATTGGAAAAGAACCGCTCCCTATCCTACCATGATTACCTATGATGGTGGCGCTCGCGAAGTTTGTGTAACGCGAAGAATCCGAACCAACACACCGTTACAGGCGCTCACCACCTTGAACGATTCTGCTTACTTTGTGATGGCCCGGAATTTTGCCGTCAAAATGCAGTCGTTGGATAAAGATGTTAACAAACAAATCAGCAAAGGCTATGAGTCGATGTTTTTTAAATCGATATCCGAGAAGAGATTAACCGCTTTGACTGAATTATATACAATTTCCAGACGCAAGTTCTCGCAAGATGAAAAAGCAGCTCTGGAAATTCTCGGAACGAAAGACACGCAGCCAAAACCCGAAACCGCTGCATTGGTGATGGTTGCGAATGCCATGCTTAATCTGGATGAGTGGGTGAATAAAAATTAATGTACTTGCAATGACTCAAAAGGAAATCCATATTCAACAACTAGTGCAAGAATCTCAACACAAAGCTCTGCATCATTATACCCGCAGACATTTTTTAAAAGAAAGTGCGATGGGGTTAGGAGCACTGGCTCTGGGATCATTATTCGGAAGTTGCGATAGCAAGACTCCTACCTTAGCAAATTTCTTTGATCCTACCAATCCGCTTGCTCCCAAAGCACCCATGTTTCCCGGCAAGGCCCGATCGGTAATTTATATTCACATGGCGGGTGCGCCTTCGCAGTTAGAGTTGTTCACTTACAAACCTGAGCTTGCTAAACTCGATGGGCAGGATTGTCCACCTTCATTGTTAGAAGGGAAAAAGTTTGCCTTTATCAGAGGTGTACCTAAAATGCTGGGGCCGCAAGCTAAATTTAAACAGCATGGTAAGAGTGGTTTGTGGCTATCTGAAAATCTTCCACACTTGTCAACTGTGGTGGATGAAATGGCCATATTAAATGCGGTGACTACCGATCAGTTTAATCATGCGCCTGCACAATTATTAATGCACACTGGCACGGCACGCCTGGGCCGACCGAGCCTTGGTTCTTGGGTTACGTATGGGTTGGGATCAGAAAATAAAAACCTTCCGGGATTTGTCGTGCTTACTTCCGGAGGAAACAATCCCGATGCGGGCAAGAGTGTGTGGGGAAGTGGATTTCTTCCGAGTGTTTATCAAGGTGTGCAGTGCCGCAGTGAAGGCGATCCCGTGCTGTTTATAAAAGATCCACCGGGCATGGATCGCGATTTACGCAAAGCTTCCATCGAGGCCATCAATAAAATCAACAAAGAACAATACGAGGAATATAAAGATCCGGAAACGCTTTCGCGGATTGCTCAATATGAGATGGCTTACAAGATGCAAATCTCTGTTCCGGAGGTGATGAACATCAATGATGAGCCTGCTTACATTCATGAGATGTATGGAACAAAACCTGGTGAAGCCAATTTTGCAAATAACGTTCTACTTGCGCGCAAGCTGGTTGAAAAAGGAGTTCGCTTCATTCAGTTGTTTGATTGGGGTTGGGATGCGCATGGCGATTCAGCTGGCAACGCAGTTGATATTGGATTGATTAATAAATGTCGAAAGGTCGATAAACCTATTACGGCATTAATTCTTGATTTAAAACAAAGAGGCTTATTAGACGAGACCTTAGTCATCTGGGGTTCAGAGTTTGGAAGAACTCCGATGCAGGAAAATCGTGAAGGAAAGAAAATGCCATTTAAAGGAAGAGATCATCATGCAGAAGCCTTTAGCATCTGGATGGCCGGTGGAGGAATCAAGGGTGGAACTTCCTACGGAGAAACTGATGAAATCGGGTATAGTACGGTAAGTGGAAAAGTAGACGCGTTCGATATTCAGGCAACGATTTTAAATCAGCTGGGTTTTGATCACGAAAAATTCACCTATGAATCTCAAGGTCGGCCATTCCGGTTAACGGATGTAAGTGGAAAAATTATTCATCAAATTATTTCATAATGAAATTAAACCGAAGACAATTCATCACAGCTTCTGCCGCAACCGGCACGGGCTTGTTATTCAATGCACTTGATTCCTTTGCAAAACCCATGTTAGCTGAGAATCAATCTGGCTTTTCATTGCTAATCTTTGCAACCAATTGGGGCTTCTCAGGTTCATGGGATGAATTCTGTGCAAAAGCAAAAAGTGCCGGCTATGATGGCTGCGAACTTTGGTGGCCCGGAGATGAAAAAGATCGCTCGGCATTATTCGAAGCCCTCAAAAAACACAATCTCAAGATTGGTTTTCTTTATGGCAGTGGTGAAAAAGATTTTGTTAAACATGAAAAAGAATTCAAACAATTTCTGACACAAGCTGCCAACACAAAACCCGTTTATATCAATTGTCATAGTGGTAAAGATTATTTCTCTTCCGAACAAAAAGCAAACCTGATCTCCTATTCGCTAGGCGTGTCAGCACAAACCGGAGTTCCCATTTATCATGAAACTCATCGCGGTCGTGCCTTGTATTCTGCACCTGTTACCGCTGAGCTTATGAATAAAGTACCAGGCTTGCGCTTAACGTTAGATATTTCGCATTGGTGCAATGTGCATGAATCCTATCTGGGCGACCAGGAAGAAACCATTGCATTGTCATTGAACCGTACCGATCATATTCATGCCCGCATTGGCCATCCCGAAGGTCCGCAGGTAAGTGACCCGCGCGCACCGGAATGGAAACAAGCAGTGGAAACTCATTTTGCCTGGTGGGATAAAATTGTAGAGAGAAAAAAGAAAGAAGGCAAGCTCATGACCATCTTAACCGAGTTTGGTCCGCCTGATTATATGCCCACTCTGCCTTACACACGACAAGCGGTTGCCAATCAATGGGACATCAACGTGTATATGATGGAGATACTTCGCAAGCGCTACGCATAAATACATGCAGGAATTTATTGGTCGATTGCATCCCCTACTCGTTCACTTGCCCATCGGCATTCTGTTGCTGGCGATACTGTTCGAGTGGTTGCCTATACGCAAGCCATTCAAATCGATAAGAAGATCTATTCGTTTTATTTTATGGATTGGATTTTTCAGTTCCCTGGCATCAGGTATTACAGGTTACCTGCTATCACAATCTGGCGAATATGATTCACAGGCCGTTACGTGGCATCAGTATTCGGGGATTGGTCTGATCTTCCTATCACTCACGTATGCGTGGTCGCGCGGACAAAAACAACTGAAACCAATTTATAAACTGTTATCGGTGGTTATGCTGGGGTTGATTACGGTTACCGGACATCTGGGCGGCTCCCTTACGCATGGTGAAGACTATCTGACTGCTGGTTTTGATTCTGCTAAAGAGACTGATCTTTCAAACGTGAATTTACAACAAGCCATTTATTATAATGATCTGGTAAAGCCGATTTTGGAATCGAAGTGCTATGGTTGCCACGGATCATCCAAACAAAAAGGCAAACTACGGTTAGATGAGCCGCAACATATTCTAAAAGGAGGCAAAGGCGGAGTGATCTTGGTAGCCGGAAAAGTAGATGAAAGTGAAATGATTAATCGGTTGCTGCTTCCCTTGAATGATGAAGACCACATGCCGCCTAAAGAGAAAAAGCAGCTAACTGAAAAAGAAATTGCGGTCTTGAAGACATGGATAACCTCAGGCGCTGATTTTAAAAAATCAGTTGCCGGGTCTGGTCAACTCACTGAATTGGAGAATATTTTATCATCACAAAAAGCGGTCGTGCTTTCTGATGTTCCCGAAAAAGAAGTGCCTCCTGCAGATGCAAATGTAGTAGCCGGATTGCATAAACTCGGAGTTGTTGTGGTACCCGTAGCATCCGGCAGTAATTATCTTTCAGTCAACCTGATTAATGCAACAGCACTGGATTCGGTTATAGATTTACTCATTGCCGTAAAAGAACACCTGGTTTGGCTCAAGGCCGGAAATCAGCCTGTTACTGATATTCATCTTACAAAAATTGCAAGGTTGACTTCGCTTACACGCCTTGCATTAGAACACACAGAAATTACTGATCAGGGAGTTGTTGGTTTAAAGTCGATGACAACGCTGCAGCATTTTAATCTGAACTACACAAAAGTAACCGCATCTGGAGTGATGGCATTGACTCCGTTAAAGAATTTACAGTCAGTGTATCTATATGGCACCAACATAAAACCTGAAGAAATGGCTGAGTTAAACCGGTCTTTTCCTCACACACACCTGGAATTTGGAAACTATATAGTGCCTGCATTGCCAACAGATACAGTGGAAGTGCGATAATTCAATCCAAAAATTTCAAGAAATCCTGTACCTTTGAATATTAAATTATAGCAATGAAAATACTCCTAGATATTCCCGATCGCAAAGCCAGTTCTATTCTTGAAGTGCTACGAAGTATTTCCTATGTGAAAACAAGTAAACTTACTGATACAAAAGCTGAGTTGATGCAAGAAATTCGGGAAGCTGTAGTTCAAATGAAACAAGTTAAAAAAGGAAGACTAAAAGCACGCCCAGTAGAAGATATTCTTCATGAGCTATAGGATTAAAACCATACCCATTTTTGATAAACAAATTAAAAGACTTTCAAAAAAGTATCCTTCACTTAAAAATGATTTTATCACGTTTCTTGTATCTCTTCAAAATGAACCACGGCAAGGTGTTTCATTAGGAAATAATTGCTTTAAGATTAGATTCTTAATAACCTCTAAAGGAAAGGGTAAGAGCGGAGGGGCAAGAATAATCACGCATCTTGTTGTCTCGGACCAAATTATTTATTTGATAAATCTGTACGATAAGTCTGAAAAAGCCAGTATCACTAACTCAGAATTAAAGGAACTTTTAACAAGCATTCCAAAATAATTCAGTTAGTTAAGCTAAATTTTACCAGACTCATAATTTTTTAATTGTTTATTGGCAACAGTCATTATCTTTCGTAGACAATGAACGATCTCCAGAATAAAAAAATCGTTATCATAGGTGGCACCACCGGCCTTGGCCTATCGGCTGCCAAAGCATTTGTTAACGCAGGGGCGCAGGTAGTTGTCGTGGGAAGAAATTCAGAAAGCGTTGCAGAGGCCTCTGATCTCTTAAAAGAAAATGGGATTGCCATAGCTGGCGATGCCTGTAAGGAAGCTACTGCCAAAGAAGCAATAGACATCAGTTTAACTAAACTCGGAGGCTTTGATGGTCTTTATCATGTGGCCGGAGGCAGTGGACGCAAATTTGGCGATGGACCATTGCATGAACTTTCGCTGGAAGGATGGAATAAAACCTTTGAATTAAATCTTACTTCGCTCATGCTCTCCAATCAGGCAGCTGTGCAAGCATTTTTAAAACTAAAAACTCCGGGCGCAATTTTAAACATGGGTTCCGTGCTTGGTTATTCACCCTCACCCAAACATTTTGTTACCCATGCTTATGCCGCAACAAAATCGGCTGTGATTGGATTTACAAAATCCATTGCTGCTTATTATGCTGCAAATAATATTCGCGCCAACGTGCTGGCCCCTGCGCTGGTGGAAACACCTATGGCACAACGGGCTGCAAATGATGAAACCATTCTTTCTTTTATAAAAACAAAACAGCCGTTGGATGGCGGTCGCATCGGCACACCCGGTGACCTGGATGGGGCTGCTGTTTATTTTATGTCCGATCAATCACGTTTTACAACCGGGCAGGTGTTGGCGGTCGATGGCGGTTGGGAAATAAGTGAAGGTCAATATTAAACTATGGAAAAACTATCCATCGGCATTGACTTAGGGTGCACGCACATCAAGGCGATCTTGGTAAAAGAAGATGGCACTGTGTTAAAGGAACTTCGCGAAGACACACACGAACACAACGACCAGCACTGGAAAACTACAGTAGCCCGAATTCTAAAAGAGTTGAAATCAGAAAATCAGATAAAGGCAATAGGGCTTTCTGCTCCCGGTCTTGCCAACGCTGCCAACACCTGCATTGAGTTTATGCCGGGCCGTTTGCCGGGATTAGAAAACTTTAACTGGTCTGACTTTACAGGAGAACGTATTTATGTTTTAAACGATGCTCATGCCGCGCTGATGGCAGAAGCAAAATTTGGAATAGCAAAAAATCTAAAACACGTGGTGATGTTAACTTTGGGAACGGGTGTCGGGGGTGGAATATTAATAGATGGAAAATTATATCAGGGCGTAGGCCAGATGGCTGGACATCTGGGTCATGTAACGGTAGATGCGCAAGACTCTGTTAAAGACGTTACCAACATGCCCGGAAGTTTAGAAGATGCAATTGGCAACCTTACTGTCAAAGAACGCACGAAAGGTAAATTTGAAACCACCTGGGATTTGGTAAAGGCCTATGAAGCAAAAGATTCTTTTGCAACTGAAGTCTGG
>JALHRJ010000066.1 GCA_022841475.1 Cyclobacteriaceae bacterium
ATATGAGTAAAAACAATACCGGAGTCCATACACCTGTAGCAATTGCACTGATTAAATCACCCATAGAAATAAAATATAGAGTTAGCTCAAGCGGCTAAAGTATGAAATTAATCTCTTTCTAGCCGAATTAGATTTTATGTGCGGAGTTCTGCGAGGCTACCGTCCACTGGCTGAGCTCCCAAAGAATCCGGGCGCCAACATTTGCATCCCAATCATTCGCTCCGGGGGCTACTTCACAAAGATCAAAGCCAATAATTTTTCTTCCGGACCTTACCACTTCGCGAATTATATAAACAGCCTCTGAGAATTCTAATCCACCGGGCACTGGTGTGCCGGTATTGGGGCAAAGTTTGGGATCGAGCGCATCAATATCAAAACTGATGTAAACTAAAGGCGGAAGTTCTTTCACAATTTCCTGACAGATCGAGTGCCACGATTTACCCTGATACACAGCAGCGTTAAGATCAGCATCAAAAAAAGTTTTGACACGCCCCATCGATCGATCGATGATATTGACTTCTTCCTGGCAATAATCGCGAATACCTACCTGCACTAATCTATTTACCGCTGGCAGTTTGAGCGCATTAAACATAATCGAACCATGCGAGTATGTGAATCCTTCATAGGCTTTGCGCAGATCGGCATGCGCATCGAATTGAAGAATTCCAAAACGATCATATTTTTCTGCTAATGCGCGCATCAAACCTAAAGGAGTACTATGATCACCACCTACCAGACCCACGAGTTTTCTTTCATTCAGATAGCGTGAGCTTAATTTCTTTACATAGATGTTCAGATTTTCACTCGCTTCATTGATTTTGGTAGTAATCACTTTGCCCGATTCAGGATCTTTGCCTGCTTCGAGTGATTCGATGTGTGTTTTGGCAAATTGCCGTTGTAGATTATTCTCGTTCAATAAATCATCCACAACAGGTAGCATGGCAATGGATGTTTTCCATGCTTCTTTTATTTCGTGATGATAAAGATCTACCTGAAAGGATGCCTGCAAGATTGCTTTTGGTGCCTGTGCGGTTCCTTCCCGATAGGAAACTGTAACCTCCCAGGGCACGGGAATGATGATAAGTTCTGCTTCTTCTGGTGTTGTCGGCAATCCGAATAAATTTCCTTTTACTCCTAATCCATTAGGATCAAAATTCTCTATCATAGATTAGATAAATAAGGATGGTAGGAGAACTCATGATGCCCGGATGATTCTGTTAATTCAGACCACGGCATTTCGAATGTCAACGCACACAACTCAGCAGTATTCATGCTAGTGAGTGATTTAGTGGCTGATAAATAATTGTGGAGTTCAATAATAGTAGGGTAGTGCCCTACTAATAATAAACTTGTTACTGAATCACTTATTCTATACAATACTTTCAGGATTTCAATTTTATCTGATCTATAAATATTTTCTTCTAGTTGAATTTGATTAGCGTCTAAATTAATCTCATTAGCGACTAAATGTGCAGTTGCTAACGCTCTTGCCGCAGGACTTGATACGATTAGATTAATATTAGAATTGTCACTACGCAACTTCATTCCCACGTTCAGCGCATCGTGTTTTCCTTGTGCTGTCAACGTTCGATCTTTATCGGACAATAACGATGTGCCAGGTATCGCCTGTGCATGTCTCATGAGATACAGAATCCGATTCATTGTGTGTAAAATTAACTCCTCGCGGAATTTTTTTGAATTATTATTGACCATTATAATAGTGTCAATCAAATTTCCTACAAAATCATGGTAATCAAGTCACTCTGACCCATTTAAGTTAGTGATCCATGCCAGTGATTTACCTCATTCACAAGTCGGGTCAACTGATTTTGGGTTTGAGTTTTTAAAAATTTACTGATATTTGACGCGATTGAAGTAAAAAAAAGCATGTCAAAGAACTTAGTTATAGTAGAGTCTCCGGCAAAAGCGAAGACCATTGAAGGATATCTCGGAAAGGATTTCAAGGTCACTTCGAGCATGGGCCACATACGCGATTTAGCGAAAGGCAATGGTGCTATCGATGTAGAAAATAATTTTGAACCGACCTACGAAGTCTCGCCAGAGAAGAAAGATGTAATTAAAAAGTTGAAAGAACTTTCTAAGGAAGCCGAAATGGTTTACCTGGCAAGCGATGAAGACCGTGAGGGAGAAGCCATTAGCTGGCATTTAAAGGAAGTACTCAATCTTAACGATAAAAAAACCCGCAGAATTGTATTCACCGAAATTACCAAGAATGCGATTCTCAATGCTATTCAAAATCCTCGCGGCATTGATATTGATTTAGTAAATGCGCAACAGGCCAGACGATTACTGGATCGGTTGGTTGGTTTTGAGTTGTCACCTATACTCTGGAAAAAAATCGGAACCGGCCTATCGGCTGGTCGTGTGCAGTCCGTAGCGGTTCGTTTGGTGGTTGAGCGCGAGCGCGAGATTGAAAAGTTTGATGCGAAATCGTCCTTCAAAGTATCCGCAATTTTTGATTTAGGCAAAGGGAAGCAATTAGTAGCCGAACTGTCAGAAAAGTTTAGTGAAGAGAAAGATGCCCTGGCATTTCTTGAATCCTGCAAAGGCGCTGCATTTGCTATCTCTGATTTAGTAAAAAAACCGGCCAAGAAATCACCGGCACCTCCTTTTACAACCTCTACACTACAACAAGAAGCGGGGAGAAAATTAAGCTTCTCGGTTTCGCAAACCATGATGGTTGCGCAAAAACTGTATGAGGCTGGTAAGATTTCTTATATGCGTACGGACTCATTGAATCTATCGGATGATGCGGTGCAAGGAGCAGTGCGACAAATTCAATCGGCCTACGGAAAGGAATTTATTTTTACGCGGAAGTTTAAAACGAAATCTGCCAGTGCACAGGAAGCACACGAAGCCATCCGGCCCACCGATTTTTCGGTGATGGATCCTGGCATGGATCGCAATGCACAACGACTCTATGAATTGATCTGGAAGCGGGCAATTGCTTCGCAGATGGCAGATGCTGAATTGGAAAGAACGACAGCCACCATTTCTATTTCTACTAATCCAAGAACATTGACTGCCTCCGGGGAGGTGATCAAGTTTGAAGGATTTTTGAAAGTATATATGGAGTCGAAAGACGATGATGATAGCGAAGATGAAGACAGCGGCAAAGTATTGCCACCGTTGAATGTAGGTCAGCAGCTAGATCTTAATCAGATTTCGGCAACACAAACGTTCTCGCGCCATCCGGCCCGCTATACAGAAGCAAGCCTCGTTAAAAAATTAGAGGAGTTGGGCATTGGTCGTCCTTCTACGTATGCGCCAACAATTTCCACGGTTCAAAAGCGTGGTTATGTAGTAAAAGAAAGTCGGGAAGGAAGAGAGAGGAAATATCAGGTTCATATTTTGAAGTCGAATAATATTGTTTCAAATACCGAGACTGAGAATACCGGAGCTGAAAGCAATAAATTATTTCCGACCAACATTGCGATGATCGTAAATGATTTCCTGATTGAACATTTTCCCGACATCACAAACTTTTCATTTACAGCAGAGATCGAGCAGGAGTTTGATGAGATCGCTAGCGGAAAACTGAAATGGCAAAAGATGCTCAGTGGTTTTTACACACCATTTCATAAAACCGTTACCAAAACAGAATTAGTTGAGCGGTCATCCGTACAAAATAAGAGTAAAGAGTTAGGTGTTGATCCCAAGACTGGAAAGAATGTATATGTAAAACTCGGCAAGTACGGTGCGTATGTACAAGTAGGCGAGAATCCGGATGACAATGGTGGAGAGAAACCTAAGTTTGCAAGCTTACGTCAGGGTCAATTCATAGAAAACATTACCTTAGAAGCAGCGCTTGAATTATTAAAAATGCCAAGAGACCTTGGTCTTTTTGAAGAAAAGCCAGTAGTGGCTAACATCGGGCGTTTTGGTCCGTACGTGCTGCACGATAAAAAATTTATTTCTATCCCGAAAGGAGAGGACCCCTATACGGTTACACCCGAGCGTGCGGTTGAACTGATTCACGCTAAGCGCGAACTGGATGCAAACCGATTGATTAAAGCGTTTGAAGGTAATGATGAGATTCAGATTCTTAATGGGCGCTTTGGTCCTTACATCAAAGCCGGAAAGAAAAATGTAAAAATTCCAAAAGGCAAAGCCCCGGAAGAACTTACGTTGGAAGAGTGTATCACATTGGCTGCCAATGCTCCTGAGAAGAAAGGTCGTTGGGGACGATTTGGTGGAGCCAAGAAAAAAGAAGAGCCCGTTGCGCCAGCAAAGAAGGCACCTAAAAAGGTTGCAGCTAAGAAAGCAATTAAAAAAACAGCTGCCCGTAAACCTGTAGCGAAAAAAGTTGCTGCAAAGAAAGTGAAGAAAAAGTAACTAAAAACTAGTTATTGGTTGCTGGCTTCTGGCTACTATGTTTAATAAATAGCATTGGCCAATAGTTCCTCACCCAAAGATGACTAACTAAATATCCAACTCGGGGACACCCTCTCCCGGGGGAGATCGAAAACTAGCACTTCATTTTATCCTCAAAAAGTTTGAGATGAGGGTGAATTCAGGGTTGGCATCCTGTTCTCATTTTCTCTATCTTGGTGTGCATGAAACATACCTGCTTCGTGTTAATGTTGCTGGCAGCAACAAGCACATTTGCCCAACCTCTCGAGCAATTCTTAAGTCATCCGATTGAATATAATCTTGCCACCTCTGCGGATGGAAAAATTCTTGCCTGGGTTATCAATGACAAGGGCAAGCGAAACATTTTAGTTAAGACCGGCACGGATGTGCCCCGACAATTGACCGACTATCAGTTTGATGATGGCCAGGAACTTTCGCAATTGGTTTTTTCTCCCAACGGTACCAAGTTATTGTTTGTGCGTGGCAGTGGTGCTAACCGCAACGGACAAAATCCAAATCCGGCAAGTCTTGCTGAAGGCGCAGAGCAAGCCATTTATTATAAAGAGATTTCTTCGAAAAGCCCGGCTGCGAAAATTGTAACTGGAAATAGTCCTGTATTTTTTAAAGACGGCATCAGGTTCTTGTTTAGTAAAGGAGGACAGATTTATGAATCGCCAATGGATATTAATGCCGTACCTAAACTTTTGTTTTCTGCGCGTGGGAATAATGGTAACCCAAGATTTTCTCCCGATGGTAACGAGGTTTTGTTTACCAGTGATCGTAGTGACCATAGTTTCATTGGCATCTATAATCTGATTCGCAGAAACATCCGCTGGATTGCACCAGATGTTACGATTGATGAGTTTCCGACCTGGTCACCTGATGGAAAAAGAATTGCTTTCATTCGCAAGCCAGGAACTAAAGTGGGTGAACTCGGCAATCTTACAGGTGGCGAGAGATTTTCAATTTGTGTGGCCGATGCTGAAACCGGAAGAACTTCAGTTATCTGGAAATCGCCAGCCGATGATGGTGGATTTTCGCAGTATTATCCCAACACACCTTTGGCTTGGACAACCACCGGTAGAATATTATTCTTCTCCGAACACAACGGTTGGAATCATATTTATTCCATGACGGATACAGGAGCAGATTTAAAAGACCTCACCCCAGGCAATGGCGAAGTAGAAAGTTATGTGCTGGATGCGGCTCAGAAGCTTATTTACTTCGATGGCAATCGAGAAGATATTGATCGCAGACACATCTGGAAATCGGATGTGGTAATGGGAAGTCCCGTGGCTGTAACCAGTGGTGAAGGCATTGAAATGTATCCAACCCTTGCCAGTAATGTTTTATATGCATTCAGATCCACTGCGAATACTTCAAAAGTTTTGGTTCGTATTGATGAATCAACGAAGTCGATAGTGCCGGTCTATGGACAAAAGCTGGTAACATTTTCGCCCTCAGGTTTTGTAAAACCTGAACAAGTTATTTTTAAAGCTGCTGATGGTACGACTCTGCACGGTCAGCTTTTCATCAATCGGTCATTGTCTTCGGTGCGGCCCGGCATTGTGTTTATGCATGGTGGTCCTATCCGCCAAATGTTATTGGGATTTCATTACAGTGATTATTATATAAATTGTTATGCCTTCAATCAGTACTTAGCAAGTCAGGGCTATGTTGTATTGTCGGTTAATTTCCGATCAGGCACGGGTTACGGTCGTGATTTTCGCAGGGCAAAAAATCAAGGTCCGCGTGGGGCCAGCGAATATCAGGATGTAATAGCTGCTGCTACTTATTTACAATCGTTGCAACAGGTAGACAAAACTAAAATTGGTTTGTGGGGTGGCTCGTATGGTGGATATTTAACAGCCATGGGTTTGTCGCGTAGTCCTGAGATATTTAAAGCCGGGGTTGATATTCATGGTGTGCATGACTGGGCGTTTCGGGCCCGCGAGTTTTCGCCTGGTGGCGGCTGGGGAATCGGATCGAACGATATGGACGTTGCCTACAAGAGTTCACCCATTTCAGATTTATCAAAATGGACAGCTCCTGTTTTAGTAGTGCATGGCGATGACGACCGCAATGTATTATTTCAACAAAGCACCGACCTGGTTGAGAAGCTACGCGATAAAAATGTGCCGGTAGAAGTTCTCATTCTTCCCGATGAAGTGCATGGCTTTTTACGCTATGATAGTTGGAAACGGATTTTTGAAACTTCGAAGGATTTTTTTGACCGTGCTTTGAAGAAGTAGGCAGTTGACAATGGGCAATAGGCAAAGCGTTGACTATGATTATTGAGAATCGTTTTCTTTTTGAATCAAGTTTACCAGTTAAAGCAATGTCAACCTCTTATTGTCCACTGCGTTTTGCCTACTGCTTTTGCCTACTTCATTTATAAATTTAGACTGCTTTTTAAATCATGTCACCCACTTATTTTCAACTGTCCATTGCCTATTGCTTTTTGCTTACTGCCTACTATTCATTATTTATTGACACTCCAAAAATCCTAACAACAAGTATTACATGAAAAAACTCATCGCCCTCACCGGAGCCGGCATCAGTGCCGAAAGTGGTCTCGCTACCTTTCGGGATGCAGGAGGATTGTGGGAAGGGTATAGGGTAGAAGATGTAGCGACTCCCGAAGCCTGGCGCAGAAATCAGGAATTGGTATTGGACTTTTATAATCAGCGCAGAAAGAAAGCACTGGAAGTAAAACCCAATCGCGGACATGAAATTTTAGCGGAGCTGGAAAAGAATTTTGACGTAACCATCATTACCCAGAACGTAGACAACCTGCATGAGCGAGCCGGGTCATCGCATGTGCTGCATTTACATGGTAGCTTGTTTGAATCACGCAGTACAAAAAATCCGGCCCTGGTTTACCCAATCAAAGGATCCGAATTAAATCTGGGTGATGTATGTGAGTTGGGTTCGCAACTGCGCCCTAACATTGTTTGGTTTGGGGAGGCCGTGCCGATGATGGAGGTAGCTGCTGATATCGCTTCCCACGCTGATATATTTCTTGTTGTTGGAACTTCGATGGTTGTATATCCGGCTGCGGGTTTAATCGACTATGTGCCAGATCGTGTAAAAAAGTATGTGATAGACCCCAAGAAACCAGAGATTCTGCATGTGCCCAATCTTGAGTTTATTACTGAGAAGGCGAGTGTAGGCATGGAGAAGGTGCGGAAGCTCTTGGTTGCGTGATAAGAGTTAAGATTTTTATTTATTTTGTATCTTACTAATGTGATATTGAAAATATCAACAATGTTGATATTTCTATGTTGTGCACAATGCCGCGGGATAGTTTCGGTGCTTCGAACATTGGCACTTTTGCTTGCCACACATTCCCGCGCGACACCAAAGCAAGCAAAAGAGCCAAGGCGGTGGTATGGATAAAAGATGGCCGTGGTCAACGCGTGGACAATAAAATCATCATAGCAAATGGACATCAAATGACAAAAAGAAAAGTCTTAATTTTAATGATGTGAGACTGCGACATTATAATAAATGTACTTTAATGACATTGAGAAATGAGTTTTCAATTGGATTAAACCAACCTATATGATTCGTAATTATTTGAAAATGGGTTTTAGGAATTTGACGAAGCGAAAAGCATATTCCATAATTAACATTGTTGGACTTGCTGTAGGCATGGCAGCCTGCCTTGTGATTGGAAAATATGTGGAGTTTGAAACAAGTTTTGAAGGTTTCCATGAGAACAGACAAAATATCTATAGAGCAGTGAGTTCATTCTATACCGATGGAAATGTGGAGCCGTATTGTGGCTACGACCTCGGACCAAGTTTGACAAATGACTTCCATGAAATTAAAAGATTTGCCCGGACTCATGGCAACGGCAGCGTAGTGAGCGTTCAGATTAATCCTCAAGAACAATTGAAGTTCAAGGAGACCGAGATTTTGATTGTTGACAGCACTTTCCTGGACATTTTCACTTTTCGGGTACTTGAAGGAGATTCGAAATCCGCATTGACAAACCCAAATTCAATAGTAATTACACAATCAGTTGCACTGAAATACTTTGGTAATTCGATTAATCCGATTGGAAAAACATTAAGCCTGGCAGACGGATGGATACCGGGGCTTTACGAAGTAAGTGCAGTAATTGAAGATGCTCCATCCAATACTCATCTCGTCTTCGACCTGCTCATACCGATGCATAACCTTTTGCAGACGGACTTTTATCGAAACGATCACGCTCGTTGGGACAATTTCCACACTTATCTTGAACTAAAGCCATCATCCAATATTTCAGAGATCAATAAGAGAATACCGGCATTTGAAAAGAAGTATCGAGGTGAAGATGCAACGGTAAGGAAATCAGATCTCCAATTTCAACCACTTCTCGACATCCACTACTCTCCTGACCTCGCAAATCCAAGAAGTTATCAAAATAAGATTTACTTCTTTGCGTTGATCGCCATCTTTATACTTGCTATTGCGTGGGTTAACTATATTAATCTATCTACTGCCCGTGCTACGGAAAGGGCGCGCGAAGTTGGCGTTAAAAAAGTGCTGGGTGTTTTCAAACGGCAACTAATGGCCCAGTTTATTTTTGAATCTGCCTTGATAAACCTAATCGGTATTGTCTTCGCCCTAGTTGTTGCATGGCTGACACTGCCGTTGCTTAATCAACTGACAGAACAATCTTTAACGTTTGATTTCACTGACTTTAAACTATGGCTGGTTGTTGCAATTTTATTTGTTGCAGGGTCATTAGGTGCGGGAGTTTACCCTGCTCTGGTACTTTCCTCCTATAAAGCATCTGAAGTGATTAAAGGCAAGTTTGTGAAATCAAACAAAGGAATTTCATTGCGTAACGGATTAGTGGTATTTCAGTTTGCTGCATCTATGATTTTGATTACCTCCACGTTTGTGGTGCATCGACAAATTAACTTCATGAAGGATAAGAATAAAAGTTTTGAAACAAATCAAATCATAATTATTAAAGGCCCCGAACTGTCTGAGTCTAAAAGCCTCACCTCCAGAGTTTCATCTTTTCGAAACGAGATTAAACAATTTTCATTTGTCGATAAAGTTTGTACTTCGTTTTCGCTTCCAGGCGGAGAAGCGAGCATAAGTACAACCATGCGGAAAGAAGGTAACCCGCCTGAGGATGACAGGGTAGGAAATTTGTATTGGATAGATCCGGATTTCATTGACTTCTATGAAATTCCATTGATTGCAGGAAAAACCTGGAACCGCGAGATTAACTCAGAAATGGATGCCGTCATTATCAATGAAGAGGCTGTTAAGGCTTTTCAGCTAGGAACCAATGAGGATGCACTCAAAGCGAAAATTCAAACTGCAATCGGAACTTATTCTATTCTCGGGGTAGTTAAAAATCATCATTGGAATTCTCCAAAGAAACCAATAGCCCCTATGCTTTTTGCAGCAGAAGGCATATCGACCGCAAGCATTTCAATTAAACTAAAAGGTGACATTCAGAATTCCATGAGCCTAATCCAGTCAAAGTATGAAGCAAGTTTTCCTGACGACACCTTTTCATACTATTTCTTAGATGACGCATACAACTCACAATACAAAGAAGAACTAAATATTGGGAAGTTATTTAGCGCATTCTCGATATTGGCAGTACTAATAGGCTGCTTAGGCCTTTGGGGCTTGGCATCATTTGCAACACTCCACCGTCTAAAAGAAATCAGCATTCGCAAAGTTTTAGGTGCCTCTGTGAATTCCCTCTTGTACTTGCTTTCAAAGCAGTTCATTAAACCGATTCTGATTGGAGGTTTGATTGTACTTCCCCTCTCATGGCTAGGCATATCAAAGTGGCTGGATCAATTTCCTTCTCGAATCCAGCTTACAGTCGACCTGTTTCTTATCCCTTTGAGTGTTCTTATCCTAATTGCTATATTCACCATCAGTTTTCAGACTTTGCGCGCGGCTACTATTAACCCTGTTACATCTTTGAAAAGTGAGTGAGATAATGGACAGCTTTAAGCTCCGACATAGAAGAGCTTGTAAGAAAGGAATTCGCTTTCATAAAAACTTTATATTTGACTCGGACTGAATTGAGATTTACACTTCGAACAGCAGCACCAATGCCAAAGCCGCGCGACTTCAACCCACATCCAAAGCTTAGGCATCCGTGCTGCTCAGTAACGGTCGACTGCGGCACTGTGCACAACAAATAAAATATGCAATAACCTCATGAAGCTTTTGCATTAAAAGCCTCAAAGAACCAAAGCCCTGAATAGAGAAGATTCTCCATCTTGCACATTCCCAAATCTTTCTTAAGTTCGTCATAAATCCTAAACTGCATGGAACTATTTGAGACAATAGATTGGGTAGTAATTGCTGTGTACTTTCTTATCATCGCAGGCATTTCCGTATGGGCCATGCGCAAGAAAAAGGATTCCGCACAGGACTATTTTTTAGCAGGTCGCAACATCGGTTGGTTTGTAGTGGGAGCTTCCATCTTTGCTTCCAATGTGGGGTCTGAGCATGTGGTAGGCTTATCGGGTACCGCTGCTAGTTCAGGGTTGGTGTTGGGCCACTACGAATTACATTCCTGGATTGTGTTGCTGTTGGGTTGGGTATTTGTTCCGTTCTATATGCGCAGCAAAGTATTTACCATGCCTGAGTTTCTGGAGCGCAGATTTAATAGTACTGCCCGTTGGTTTTTATCTGTGGTATCATTGCTCAGTTATATTCTTACCAAAGTATCGGTAACCGTTTATGCCGGTGCAGTGGTAATCGCTACTTTCCTGGGTTTTGATTTCTGGACCAGTGCCTTGGTGCTGGTAGTATTGACCGGTATTTACACAATTATTGGCGGCATGTATGCAGTAGCCTATACAGAAAGTTTGCAGGCTATAGTTCTATTGCTGGGATCCATTGCACTCACTGTGATAGGTCTTTCAGAATTAGGTGGATGGGATGCCATGATCGCGGCAACGCCAAAAGAAAAATTGAATATGTTTCCACCCTTGAGTGATCCGAATTATCCGTGGGCGGGAATTTTATTTGCTTCGCCCATTGTGGGCATCTGGTATTGGTGTACCGATCAATATATTGTTCAGCGCTGTTTGTCTGCGCGCAACGAAACCGAAGCGAGACGCGGAACCATCTTTGCAGCCTATCTGAAACTTTTTCCGTTCTTCATTTTTCTTATCCCAGGTTTGATCGCCACGGCACTGGCAGCTTCCGGTAAATTGCAATTATCTGAAGCCGACCAGGCTTTTCCAACCTTGGTAAAAACATTGTTGCCCAATGGCTTGCGCGGATTGATTGCCGGAGGTTTGTTGGCTGCCCTCATGAGTTCATTGGCATCCGTCTTCAATTCATGCTCTACATTATTCACCATGGACATTTATAAAAAGATAAAACCTGAGACTACTGAAAAGAATCTGGTGTTGGTAGGTCGCATCGCTACGGGTGGAGTTGTGATTTTAGGAATTCTGTGGATCCCGGTGATGAGTGGCATTTCAGGAGTATTATATCAATATCTGCAAAGTGTGCAATCTTATCTGGCACCTCCCATAGCCGCGGTTTTTTTATTAGGCTTGTTTTATAAACGAATTAATTCCAAAGGCGCTTTATCTGCTTTAATTGGTGGCTTCGGTATTGGTGCTGCGCGCATATTCCTTGAATTAAATAAAAATTCTTTGTCTGGATTTCTCTACGACTTTGCAACGCTAAATTTCCTTTATTTCTGCATTGTTCTGTTCATCATCTGCGTGATAGTGATTGTGGCTGTTAGTTTGCTCACAGAGAAACCCTCAGAAGAACAATTGAACGGACTTACTTATGCTACTACAATGGCTGAAGACCAGGCTGCTTCACGCGCCAGTTGGACAACCATTGATGTTGTTCTTTCGCTTATTATATTTATTTTTATTGTTGGCGTGTTTGTGTATTTCTCACCGTTGGGTGTAGGGTAGCAGCACTACCTGACTTTAGATTGAACAGTTAGTTAAATCCAATCTTTTGGAAATGAAGCTGGAGAAAGCACTATACCAGAGGAGTTATCTATATTTTATTATTTTCTTTCTTCTGGCCCTCGTAGGATTTTGGTTCACCTACTTTACCAAAATTCTGGAACAGGAAAATTACCGGTTGCATACCCATGGCGTGTCGTTGATATTGTGGTGCCTGATGCTAATCATACAGCCTTACTTAATTCGCACGAAGCGCTATGAGTTACATAAAATAATCGGTAAGATCTCATATGTATTAGTGCCCGTACTAATTTTCACAACGGTTGATCTGTTAAAGTTCAGGTTAACCCGCCTTCCGGCATTAGCTGTGATGGACTTCTTTTTTGTTGCCCTTGTTTTAAATGCGCTGGTTGCCTTCGTGATATTATACGGGCTTGCAATTTTCTACCTTGCAAGGCCTACCATCCATGCTCGTTATATGCTGTGCACGGCCTTGCCGATGGTTACACCCATCACGGATCGGATCATCCACATTTATTTTTCATTTTTGGTACCCTATCTGCCTACCATCGAAGGGAATCCTATCGCTCCGGTAGTAGGATTTGCAATAGTTGATCTGTTGTTGATAGGTTTGATTGTTTGGGACTGGCGATCGCACAAGCGCTGGAATGTATTTCCTGTCGCATTGTTTGTTCTGTTAATGTACCATTATTCTGTTTTGAATTTTTACAAGTTCGATTTCTGGCAAGCGTTTAGCAGGTGGTTTGTTGAGCTATAAAGTTGGGTTGGTTGATCAGAAACTAAAGGAGAGCGTGAACCGGACAGCGAAATTGTCCATGTCATTAACATGACTATAAGCCCCATAACGATAAAATACTCCGGCCCCCAATCCCATATACGCAACATCTGCATAGTTAAAGCGAAGCAGATTGTATAGCCCCATACCAGATTCAAAATAGCCTTCCTGGAAAGATTGATTTGTTACAAAGTTATGAGCCGCAGCTTGCTGGAAGTTGCCAACAGCCATTGCATGACTGATGACTAATTCAGGCCGACTGAATTTTGTGTTATAGAAAATGCTTCCGAAGTTTTGATTCAGGAATAGATTCACATACCGATCGGATGCAAACTCATTGATACCCATCGTTTGAAAATAGTTCTCTACCCAATAGTCAGTTTCATTAGCGCCCCGGCCATAGTAGAGTCTGTTAAAAGGAGCAAGTCCATCAACTAGGCCACCATTCAGTGTAAGATGTGTGCGTCCCAGCCTGCGGTGTTTCCAGCGATTCATCCACAACAAATCGTAACGGGTATAATTAAAATCATCAGCCCCAAACAGGTTTGGCATCGCTTTGTGAACCTGAAACGAAAATACCGGGTACTCGAAACTTAGCAGACTTTTCCTGCCTTTAGAATTTACCTGACGTTGATTTTTTGCATACGTCAATTCCCCGTTGAGTTCTGTGATTTCGAATTGATTGATCAGTTCATTGTCTTTTACTAATTCATACTTGTATTGTGGAGCCAGTGAGAATCGTTGGATGCTTGATCGAATATGCCAGTTATTGATAAGCCGAATTCCCACTTGCCCATACCAGGCTTTATATCGATCGAAGTTACTGGCTTGCCAATCACGCAGTGCTTGACTACTGATTATAGAAACCTCCTCGAAGAATCTTTGTGTGCCTGCTTCATGCAATGTGTTATGATACCCTGCCCGCAGATAAAAATCGCGGGCTTTATCAAGATTAAATTGCATGAAGCCGCCATACTTCCATCTCTTATCTTTAAATCCATAGCCTCCATAACCGTTTATTGTTAACCAGTTGGAAAATGACGGGTTTGTTTGAATAGCTCCCGAAAGCCTGATACCTTCATACTGATTGATGACCAGCAACTGATCGAGTTTGAGGTCAATTTTACCAATAGGCAGAGAACTACTCAGAAGCCCTTCAGAAAAATTATCTGTCAGTTTGAAGACTTTCATTTTGGTACGTAATGAGTCATAGAGGTTGTAGGTGTTTTGCTCTCGGGGATCCAGATCAAATGGCCGGAGCGTAGATACCAGTTGATCCCCGCCAGTACCTGAAAAATCAAGGGTTGCACCGCGAAAGTTTTTTGCTTCGATTGGGGGATTGATCTGAATGGAATCCAGGTAACTTCTTGCCTGAATGCTCATGGCGCGATTTCCAAACTTAATCTCATAAAAAGTGAGGTCAGTATTTAATTGTGTTGGAAACCAGACCCCTTTCGTAAACTCGTAATTTTGCTGCACCACAAAACCAATCTTCAGGTTATTATCTGCTGCGTGGGCTATTATATTTTTAAGTGCATAACCATTCGTTGAAACAGTAACTTTTCCTTTTAGGCCATTGAAAGAAGATCCGGGCAGGGGTTCGTATTCGATAACATAAAGTGTATCAATGCTTGTGTATAAGGTATCGGCCAATGTTAGATCGTATCGGTTCTCACTTCCTTTTGAAATAGGATTAAGATAGTCTTTTCCCAATAAAGTCATTACCTCATCATAAAAACCAAGTGGTTGATAATCGTTTGGGAGCGAGGCAAACAAAGGCGATTGAAACCCTGAAACTTTATGGGCGATTAACTTTTCATGATGCTTTGCGGGCTGTTGAAAATATTTTTCGGTTACCGATTCTGATACAAAAATGTAGTTCTTATCAAAAAATTTATCCTGACTGAGATTAGCAGAATCGGTTTTACTTAATACTTTTCCGTCTGCAAGTCGCCTGGCGACCAGCGAATCTTTATTGATAGGATCACCCTCACCAAGGGCAACAAGTTTTGTATACGCTCTATATGAAAAGGCTGGATACTTAAGAGGTTGATGACGATCGCGATTTTTTACTACTTGTCTTATAATTTGCCAAGCTGGGTTTTCTCCAGCCAGCACGATAATCTCGCGTAGATTGGTTACCTGCGGTTGAAGGTAGATATCACCCGATACGCGTTTTACCCAATCTTCAGATGAAATTTGTTGGGTTATATAACTCACGTGACTTATATAAATAACTCCCTGATAGCCTGTCGGTAGTGTAATGGCAAACTTGCCGTCAATATCGGAAGTGACTCCGGTTTTATGATCACCCAGCGTTATGTGTGCAAAAGCAATTGGTGCCTTGTTCGTACTATCGCGTACAATGCCTCGAATATTTTGTGCAGAACAAACTATCGATGCTAAAAAAAACAATATAATTAAACGGAAACGAATCATGCAAACCTGTATTCTCCGAATTAGTAGGGACAATAGCTTAACGATTACAACAAAGTAAAAAAATGTTGTCCGGAACTATCCTACAGATCGAAGATCTTATCCATCAAAATCCATTTCTCGCCCGGTTGGGCATGGGGCAAGGCTTGTTGGTATTTCCACATTAGTTCTTCCCACTCCTGAACTTTTTTATTGTTTGCATCCGACCTGGACTTTTCGTCAAATGAAAAATCGTCTTTTGTTTCCATGATCATAAAAAGCCGGTTGCCCGTGAGATAGATTTCCATGCGTTCAATTCCGGAGTCCTTAATACTTGCGTGGATTTCGGGCCAGATTTTTTTATGATACGCTTCGTATTCGGAAATGAGAATGGGATCATTTTTTAAATCCAATGCCAGGCAATAACGTTTCATGTCTCTTTTACTTTATATCCCCACCATCCAAAGAACATAATGATCAGGAAGGCAATGAACGGCAGGATCAAGGCGTTTTCTATTCCCGACAGGGACAATAAACCTGTAAGCGGGGGTAACACAGCGCCACCCACAATAGCCATAATGACCAGGCCCGAGCCAAGTTTAACTTGCTCACCCAGATTTTTTATAGATAAAGCAAAAATAGTTGGGAACATGATTGACATAAAGAAGTACGTAACACTGATGGCAATCACGGCTGATAAGCCTGAGCCCAGCCAGCCATAAAGAACCAGTGCAGCACTTAGAGCCGCGTAGACAGTAAGTAATTTACTGGCGGATACCCTGGTAAGTAACCATGTGCCAACAAAACGACCCACCATGAAAAGAATAAAGGCGAACGATGCATGGAAGCTTGCAATCTGTGTTGGGGTTGCAGTTTCGGAAATCCGATATAACCACTGCACTATTTCCAGGTGGTGATCTTTGGCAAAGTGTAGTTTCAGGTCAACAAAGTATCCCCAGATAGAAGCTTGCGCCCCTACATAAAAGAACTGAGCCAACACACCAAACATAAGATGTCGATGTCGTGTGATGCCTTTGAAGGATGCTTCCTTTTCGGCAGCCGAAGAAATCTCAGGCATTTTTGTAATGGCAAACAAAATGGCAACCAGCAAAACTACACCTGCAATGGCGAGATAAGGAACCTGTACAGATTGAGCTTCGGCAATCCTTATAATTTCTGCATCGGCAACAGGCATAGCAGCGAGAGACTCATTGGTATATTCGGTAGCTGAAAAAATAAATAGACTTCCTACCACCGGACCCATGATTATACTCAGGCCATTGAAGGATTGTGAAAAATTTATTCTGCTCTCTGCAGATTTTGGATCACCGAGAACAGTTACGTAAGGGTTGGCTGCAGTTTCCAAAAAAGCAAGTCCACAAGCAATAACAAATAATGCAAACAGGAAAAAACTATAGAGTCGCATCTCCGCTGCAGGATAAAATAGGAACGCCCCGGCAGCATATAAAATCAGTCCGATTAAAATTCCTTTTTTATAACCAATTCGGTTCATCAAAAAAGCAGCGGGCAAAGCCATCACAAAGTAACCTATGTAAAAGGCGGAATCAACAATACCGGCCTGCGCTCGGTTAAGGTCTAATGCAGTTTGAAAATGTTTGATCAATGTGCCATTCATACTATTGGCAATTCCCCACAAAAAGAAAAGGCTGGTTACCAGTATAAAGGGAACCAGGTATGATTTATTGGGATCGTATTGAAAATCAGCTTTGGTTGAGGGGAGGGCCATAAGTATTATTAATTAAAGAATTAACTGATAGCGCGATCAAGATGCGTATAACCACCATCCACAAACATCCATTGGCCGGTGGTGTGGCTGGAACGATCGGAGAGAAGAAATGCTACGGCATCAGCAATTTCTTCAGGTTTTGTAAGGCGGTGTTCTAACGGTATTTTCTTTGAAACTGATTTTAGTTTTTCCTGGGGATCGGAAAAACTTTTCAACCATGATTCATATAAAGGTGTTGAGACCTCGGCCGGGATCACCGCATTCACCCGTATGTGATAGGGTAGGAGTTCTACCGCCCATTCCCGCGTAAGCGAAAGTATGGCGCCCTTGGCAGCTACATAGCCGGATGTATTTCCTTGTCCTGTGACAGAAGTTTTAGAACCAATGTTAACAATCGTGCCTCTGGTTTTTTTAAGATGTGGAAGTGCATAGTGCGCCATGAAATAATAATGGCCGGCATTGTTGGTAAGAGATGCTAAGAATTTCTCAGGAGTTCCGGATTCAAGACCAATGTTATCATTTGATCCGGCATTGTTGATCAGGCCATCGACCTGACCAAACTCGAGAATGATTTGTTCCATGACTTCCTGACACGCGGGCGAAGAAGTTAAATCAGCTTTGAAAAATTTTCCTTTCTGACCGCTTTCGGGCAAGGTCTTGATTGATTCTGCACTTTTATCTACAATGGCAACGCGCGCGCCTTCGTCTGTTAGTGTTCTCACGATTGCTTTACCAATTCCGCGGGAACCACCCGTTACGACATATACTTTGTCTTTGAGATGAAGATCCATTTCTAAAGATTGTAAAATCTTACGGCATTTTCACCCATTATCAAGTGTTTTTCTGAATCAGAAAACCGGGTAATATATTGTTCAATAATACCAAGTTGATTTTTGTAAGTACCCGCAACATTGCACACCGGCCAATCCGAACCATACATAACTCGTTTTGTGCCAAAGCATGATAGTACGGCATCAAGGTACGGAGTGAAGTCTGCTGGTTTATAATGCATCCAGTCAGCTTCCGTTACCATGCCCGAAAGTTTGCAGTATACATTTTCAAAAGAAGCTATGGCAGCCAAGTTCTTTTCCCAGATAGTTCTTCCTTCCTTTCCTATGCGTGGTTTGGCGATATGATCAATTACAAATTTTTGATCCGGGAATTGATTCACGAACCAAATCGTTTCTTCCAGTTGATGTTCTTTGATAAGGATATCGTATGTGAAATTACATTTCTTCAAGGCTTTGATGCCGCGTAAAAATTCTTTTTGCATCATGAAGCCGCTGGGTTCGGCCTGCACAACATGACGAATGCCTTTGAGTTTGGTTTGCTTACTGTAATGATGTAGTCGATCGTCAACGAATGCGGATCGTAGATCAACCCACCCAACAACACCCTTTATGAAGGTATGTTGATTAGTCAGATCCAATAAAAAATTTGTCTCATCTTCGGATTGATCTGTCTGCACGGCAATGCAACCATCAAACTTATTTTCTTTTAGGAGCGGAGCCAGATCATCAGGAAAAAAATCACGTTGAATCACCTTCATGTCAGCAGTAATCCATGAATCTCGTATCGGATTGTATTTCCAGAAATGCTGGTGCGAATCGATTCTGGAAACTAGTTTCTGGCTGCTGGTCTCTGGCATGTTGAAATTGCCTATGAAACAAGTTGCCTTTGTTCGCCCAGACCTTCAATCCCCAACTCAACCACATCTCCGGGTTTTAGATATACAGGTGGATGAAATCCATGACCCACACCGGAAGGGGTGCCGGTTGAAATTACATCGCCCGGAAGCAAGGTCATAAACTGACTAATGTAGCTGATCAGGAAAGGAACTTCAAAGATCATGTCGTCTGAATTGTTATCCTGCATCATCTTGCCATTCACCTTCAGCCACATATGCAGGTCATTGAAATTCTTAATCTCGTCTTTGGTAACCAGGTAGGGCCCCATAGGTGAAAATGTATCGCAGCCTTTGCCTTTTGTCCACTGCCCATTGCGCTCCAGTTGAAACTCACGCTCACTGTAGTCATTATGTAAGCAAAATCCGGCAACATAATCCATGGCATCTTTTTCTTCCACATAGGTAGCTTTTTTGCCAACCACCACAGCCAGCTCAACTTCCCAATCTGTTTTTTTACTATTTCTTGGAATGGTTACACCATCGTTGGGTCCTGTTAATGCGGATGTGGATTTAAAGAAAATAATGGGTTCTGGTGGCAAGGGCATTTTAGATTCAAATGCGTGCTTGGTATAATTAAGACCAATACAAATTATTTTTGAGGGGCGCTGAAAGCAAGGTCCTATTCGGGTGCCTTCTTTTACTTGCGGAAGAGAATTTTTATTTTGATCCAGCCATTTCGTTAACCGATTCAGTCCATCGAGTTCAAAGAAAGCTTCGCCATAGTCTTCGCCAAAAGCGGAAGCATCATAAAGTTTATCTTGTAATACAACTCCCGGTTTTTCATGACCCGGTTCACCAAATCGAAATAACTTCATAGTTTATGTGTTTAATCGAATAAATCCGCCATCAATGGGATAATCAGTGCCCGTAATAAAGGACGCTTCATCCGAACAGAGATAAAGCGCCAGGTAAGCAATCTCTGCCGGTTTCGCCATGCGCCCGATAGGTTGAGTTTTAGAAAGCTTTTCAAACATTTCTTTTTCTTTGCCGGGATAATTGGTTTTCAAAAAGCCATCCACAAAGGGAGTATGCACCCGCCCAGGTGAAATGCAATTGCATCGGATGCCATCTTGTATATAATCTTTTGCAACGGATAGTGTCATGGAAAGCACCGCGCCTTTGGTCATCGAGTAGGCGAAACGTTCGTTCAATCCCAACCCGGCAGCCACTGAAGCCAGATTCAGGATCACACCCTGCTGTTGGTTTTTCATATGTGGAATTGCACCCAGCATTGCGTTGTAAACGCCTTTAATATTTACCTGATACAGCCGGTCAAAGTCTGCCTCTTGGGTTGTATCTAACTTACCGACATGTGCAATGCCAGCGCTGTTGACTAAAATATCAATTCTGCCAAACTCATGTGCAATCTGATCGAAGACCTCGATCACATCGGATTGAATAGAGACATTGCACGGAAAGGCCTTTATTGAATTTTTATTGATTTCACTCGCTACTTCGCTGATTGCATCCTTGTTCAAATCGAGAAGACAAACCTGTGCTCCCTGACTTGCAAGTTGTATCGCGATGGCCTTGCCTATGCCACTTCCGGCACCTGTAACAACTGCAACTTTTCCGGTTAGATCAAAGAGCATGCTTTAAGTAGTTATTTGGCGGCCTGTTTTTTTAAGAACTCTGCCATCTTCTTTGTGTCGTAGTTCCGGGTACCTACCTCTTTCAATACTACTTTACCTTCTTTCGAAATCACAAACGTGGTGGGTATAGAAGGTACTTGTAGTTGGTCAGACAGAAATCCAGAAGGCATGTAAATAGGGAAGGTATAGTTATTCTTTTTGACATACGTCTCCACTTTAGAAAGCGCTTGATCTTTATCCAGCGAAAGCATGACAAACTCAATAGAGTCATTTTCAAGTTTAGAAAAAAGTTTGTGGATGCCGGGCATTTCGGCTTTGCACGGACCGCACCAGGTTGCCCATAAGTTTAAAAATACCACCTTGCCTTTAAACTGATCGAAAGACACTTTGTTACCCTTCAGGTCTTTGATGGTAAAGGCATAGTCGAACTTCAGATCAGACTTATCTTCTGTCGGATTCACATTCAGCACACCCGCCTTGATAACAGCCGATTGTGTAAAATAGGAGACTTCATCCATCGAACCGGTTACCTTAAGCAACCCAAGGATAATTATGACCGAAAAGAAGGTTTTAGCTAGGCTGAGGGCAATCTTCATGCGCGGCTGAAATTGGCTTGGTTATTGAAAAGTGATTTGGTCAAATGTCCTTAATTTTAATAACTTCGAATAATTTTCGAAAGTAAAATGTCTGGAAAAGGTACTTTAATCGTTGCTTTTTTAATCTGTCAGGTCACTTTTGCGATGGCGCAGAAGGTAAAATACAAAGATCTGATTGAATTGCTTAACGCCAAGCAGTATGAAATGGCTGAGCCCTTTCTGAAACGATACCTGAAAGAAAACGACAATAATGCCAGCGCCTATCTTTATATGGGCATTGTGTATCAGGAAAAATCGCTTCAGAAGGACCTGCTTAAACAAACCGAGCCATTAATTATCGCATTAGACTCAGCCATTTATTTTTACGAGAAAGCATATCCACTGATCACCGAAAAGGAGATTAAACGCAATGACGAAAATTATCAGATGTACATTCGAAGAGATATGCGCACCGGTGAGTTTCGGGTTACTCAATCGGATGTACAATTAGATATTGAGACGCGGCTAAAAAGCCTGAAAGAAAAACGCGAAAAAATTAAGCCGCTTAAAAGTTATTTTCTGCAGGCCGAAAAGCAATATGGCCGGGCGCGAGAATTTTATTTAGGAATTCAAAATAAGTATGCAAACGAGAAAGAATTCTATTTGCGCTCGGATGATCAGTTGTTGGTTGAGTTAAATAACCTGATCGCGGTTTATGATTCAAGCCAGGCTGCATTTAAAAGTTATAAGTCTATTCTCGACAACATAGGTAAGACCACTTATAACCAACAACTCAGCTTGTTGGATATTACAGATTTTAAAAGGGATGGCGCTACCGCGGCTGATTTTCTTGTTAACGACCTTAAGCTTTGGGATTATTCCCGATGGGCACAAAAATCATCTGATGTTATCCAGAAGGAAATTATTCCGTTGAGAGACAATTTGATTTCATACGATATTGAGATTAATAAACTTGATAAAAAACTACGAACAGATTCGGTATCGGTAAGGAATGATCTCACAAAGCTTGTTGATAAGCTGATTCAAAGTCAATTAAAAAAGTTTGATCCGGATCCCTTACCCTCGGGGGTATTCAATATGAAAATTGCTGAGTTAGAATACTTCTCGGATTTGATTTCCAATAAACCTTTCCGGGATACTACCAATGTAGCGCTGCGCCTGAGCTCTTTAGAAAAGGAAATCGCTTCCGTTCGCAAACTTGACAGTATAGCGAAAAAATTGGTAGCCCGTGATTTCGAAAAAGATGAACTTGATTATAAACATTTTATTTCAAATGCGTATGGCACACCCATCGTGTTGCGGGCTAATATTAAAAGAACTCAGGAGTTTGCACACCGTGAATTAGTGAAGAAGGAAAAGGAGTTGGAGGATAGTGCGCAATTGCTAAAGTGGGTTTTTGTGGCTCCCGATTCTGTGCCGTTGTTTCATGAAGAAACAGACAAACATCCTTTCAAACCGCTGGTGATTGTAAATGATAATTATACAATGGGATTGAAGTATGTTGATTCTGTGGCTGTTGGCTACTTTTATTCTATTACGCCTTCCCGTATTCCGGATCTTGGCTTAACATTTCCTGTTGACGCACCAAATTTTAAAAAACGAAACTTACCCATTATTAAAGGATTAGCCTCTCATGAAAATGATCAGGTGTATTTTGCCTTGATCTATTCCGAAAGCAAAGTTGCAGAGGGGTTTCCGGTTACGGTTGCGCGGATTAGCCGTACTGATGGCCTTGCATGGAACAACAATTATAAGTTTGAATTGAAACCCTCTGAGTTAATCTACTCTGCTAGTTCCGGTGAACTTACGATTAAAAGTACAAGCCCTACCGGTGAAAGTAAGATTGTGGTTATTGATAAAACCGGGAAGAAGCTGCAATAAACTATTTAGTTGAATTCGTATAAGGTTTAATTTCGTCTACAAGTACCTTATTATTTTTTCGATCAATATCGGCCATTCGTTGAGTGGGATCAATTTCAAGATTTTGAATTTCATCCACCTTCCTGTTAAGTTTTAAGGTATATAAAGGATGCACCCAAGGCCATGCTTCTGCAACGGTTCTCTTTTGTGATTTGTCTTCAGCCGGTTTGCTGCCCAGCATTTCGTTGAGTGGAATATGAAGAAGCTCCTCACTTCCATCTTTGTAGGTCACGAGTAAATCAATTGGCATCGGAAATTCGCCTATGCGTTGAAGTTCAATCATCGTGTTGCCTTCTTTTTCAACAATACTTTGTATGCCATAATCAATCCTTTTAGTGGTTTGAATCCAATAGCGATAATACCAATGGAGCTGCAACCCGGAAGTCTTTTCCATCACACGTAAAAAGTCGTTGGGTTCGGGATGGCGCATCTTCCACGTGTTGTAATATCGCTTCATACCTTTATAGAAATTTTCCTCTCCGATAACATATTTTAGCTGCTGAAGAAAGACAGCGCCAATACTATAAGCGGCCGTGCTGTATGCGCGGTTGGTATTAAAATGGTCGGAGTGAAGAATAGCTGGCTCTTGCAGACCGCTTTTAACGAGACCAAAATAACTGTTGTAGCTAGAGGTATGGGTATTAGGCTCGTTATAGATCGAATTCAGTGCCTCTTCGCTGGCAAAATCTGTGAACCCTTCATCCATCCACGCATAAAGTGCTTCGTTGGAAGCGAGCACCATCTGATACCAACTATGCGTTACCTCATGTGCCATTACTCCATTCAAGCCAGCCTGATTACCTTCCCCAAGAATAAGCGTGCACATAGGATATTCCATACCACCATCTCCACCCTGGATAATGGAGTAGGTATCAAAAGGGTACTTGCCAAAATATTCGTTCAGATGTTGAAATACATTAACCGCCACAGGCTGCATATTTTTCCAGGTTTCTGCGGTCTTCTCATTTTTCTGATAAAAGAAATGCAGCTCTGGACCATTAGGAACTTGTAGACGATCGTGTGTATAATCCGGATCGGCTGCCCATGCAAAGTCAATTACATCTTTAGCTAAAAAATGCCAGGTTAAATTTCCAGGTGCCCGCTTAACTGAAGCTCCGGGTTTTTCATACCCATGTCCTATCGCTTCCGGATTTTGAAGTTTACCGGTACCACCAATTACAAATTTTGGATCCATCGTAATCCTTACATCAAAGTCGCCCCATACACCATGAAACTCACGCGCTACATATTGATACGCATGCCAGCCTTGAAAATCATATTCTGCCAGTTTAGGATACCATTGGGTCATCGAATAAGCAATGCCTTCACGATTGTTTCTTCCCGACCTTCTGATTTGCACCGGTACCTGCGCCTCGAAAGTCATTTCGAAGGTAGTTTTTGTTTTTGGTAGCATTGCCTTGGCAAGAGTCACTTCAAGAATGGTTCCGTCAACGCGATAGGAAAGAGGTTTGCCATCTTGCTTTAGGGATAAAATATGCTGATACCCAATTTCATTTTCCTTCAACTTGGAAATCCTATCCATCACTCTCCGGTCGGGGTCCGGTAGATTTCTGGAGCGCACATCCATCATACTGCCGGGCTGGAAAGCATTAAAAAATAAATGATAATAAACTTTTGTTAGCGTATCAGGGGAGTTATTGTAGTAAACCAGTCTCTGATCTCCGGTTAGCTTATGCGTTTCTGTGTTGAGTTGAACATTCATTGCGTATTCCACGCGCTGCTGCCACCGGTAATCCTGGCTATAAATAGTGGTATAAATGCAAACAGATAGAATAGTAAGCAAAATGGTTTTCATAAGAGGCTAAATGGATATTGCTGAAAAGTATAAAATCAAGCTATAGAATCAAATGCTTTTTACAGGAAGAGTTAAAACTCAATCCGTTTCGAAATGCTGGCTGAGAGGTAGCCGCTGTTAACAAGGTTGATAGTTTCACCGGGGAGTGCCTTGGGCAGGTTGTAGGTATAGCTTACTATAAACGTCCAGTTATTCATGGTGAGTGCAACAGGTGCCACAAAGGAATAATTTAAGACACCAAATTCGGTGGTGGTTACATCATAATAAAGCGGTAATCCATTTCGAAGTCGATAAATGATCCCCAAATAAGTGCGTGCATAAGGAAGTGTTTCTGTTATTTGTTCACTACCAAAAAGAACTGCCATCATTGGATAAAAGGCAAGTCGATCAATTTTACCCCATTTAGACTTTTCCAGATTTAGCATGATAGATGGATTGATACGATGAGCAATCTTATCGCCAAAAAAAAGTTGATAATCCAACCGAAAGGTTACCATGCCCACATCAAAAAAGTTTGAGATGCCCGCGCTATTCTTATAGGCGATATAATCATCCTCAGTAAGATTGGAATACATGTATCGGTTGTACTCCGCCAAAAATGACCACCACATAGTCGGGCTATTCAAATAACCGGCCGAAGCAACGGTGAGGTAATAATTTGGTTCATATTCTTTGCTCCAATAGCCAGTTACATCAGCATAAAGTCCTGATTTGTGGTAATAGGCGAGACCGGGTGCAATGCCGAATTGGTTAAAGCCCAGCGTTCTACTCGCAGAAACTACATTGCTATTATAACCTAACCTGGTAACTAGTTGTGAACGAAATCCTGGAGCTGGCATATTGATGAGACTATCAATCAACGAAAAAATATGTAGTGAATCTCCGCGAGCCAGTAAAGAATCCAGTTCGGCAATGTAAGGGTCAGAGAAAAGCAACGCAGAATCAGTTTGCTGACCTTTTGTGGAAGTCAGGCAAACTGATGAAAGAAGTAAAACGATAAGGAGTCGTTTAGAAAGCACGTCAGGCTTGTTAATTCCGCTGTTGTTGTTTGAGTCGCTGGTTTCGTTCGCGAATAGTTTCGTTTCGCTGTTGAATCATTCTGCGTTGTTGTATTTGTTCCAGAATGATGCGCTGAAAATCTCCTTCGGCTTTGCGCAGATTAAGCATTTGTTGCGCTGAAATTACTCGCAGTAATCTTTCGGAGTATACTTTCTCAAGGTCCAACTCACGTTGCTTTAAGGCAAATCCCATCTTCACAAGTTCCTCTTGTTTGGCCTGATCGGGATTATCGGTTTTGATTTGTTTGCGGGCCTCTACAAACTCCTGCCGGATTTCCCTGCGCTTGTCTGAAAACTCACGGTATACAGGCCAGAACTTCTCGGCCTGATCGGGTGTGAGACCCAGTTTATCAGAGATGTAGGCAATGCGCAGGTTCTTGATTTTTTCCTGCACAGCCGGATCTTGCGCGATCTGATCTGTATCAGTGGGATCCTGGCTCATGGCTACCCATCCGCTAAGTAAATAGATTGCGAGTATGATTAATTTTTTCATAGCACGTTAAAAGTTTTCTTGTTCAACACTAAACTCCTCCAATAAAATGTCCAGTTCGTCTTCAGCTACATCAAATGATTCAAACACTTTGTCTTCCAGTTCAATTAAATCGATCTCGCTCCAGGTTACCGTTTCGGCCAGGTCATCTATGTTTAAATCTCCATCATCGAGATAGGCAATGAGTTGTTCCGTTTGAATTTCTGCCAACTGTTGTTCAAAAGATGCCCCCGATTGAGAGGTAAACCAGAAGATGCCTAGGGCAATTAAGCCCAACACCGGTAAGGCAAACTTCACTGCGGAACTCCAATACCAACGGGTAGGCTCTGGTTTGGCCACCCGGGCTTGAATAATGCCCGGAAGCTTTTCAAAATACCCTTCGGGCACTTCGAAAATGTTCTTTTTTGGGATGTCTTCCAGTTTTTTCATTTGGCTCTAAGACTAATAATATTCATGTTGGTTTAATCATTGGGTCAGATAATCTTCAATTTTTTTAACAGCATGGTGGTAACTCGCTTTTAGTGCTCCAACACTGGTGCTGGTTATTTCCGACATATCCTCGTAAGAAAGCTCATCAAAATACTTCATGTTAAA
>JALHRJ010000067.1 GCA_022841475.1 Cyclobacteriaceae bacterium
GGTTCGCAGGCTCCACAGTTTATGCACTCATCGGTTATCTTTATTGCCATGCCGCGCTAATTTTCAAGTTACTGGTGTAGTTTTGCCACAAAAATACGTCTACAAAGTCATCTGTCAAAACAGCACATCTACCCTAAAAGTTTGAACCCCGAATGAATTTAATTGCCCGTATTGAAGCTTTTGCAGCGTTAGGAAGAAAAATCGGCCAGTTAAGTGACTCTGAGAAGCAGACAATCTATGACCAGGCGGCACAACAAAATGCATGGTTTACGGCCAATTCAGTTGAACTGGCATTAGCGGGCATTGAACATTTTCTAAACAAACAAACCTTAACCGAGTGGACATCGCGCTATTCTCTGGCCGATGTAAAGTCAAAAACGGTTGGGGTGGCCATGGCAGGAAATATTCCGTTGGTCGGATTTCATGATCTGCTCTGCATTCTCATCAGTGGACATCAGCTGGTTGCTAAAAAGAGTTCGCAGGATTCGTACCTCATCAACTTATTAAGCGATTGGCTGATTGAAATCGAACCTGAATTTAAAACCCAGATCCGGTTTGAAGAACGTTTGAATGGTGTGCAAGCCGTAATTGCCACCGGCAGCGACAACACGGCCCGCTATTTTGAATATTACTTTAGAAAAATTCCGCACATCATCCGAAAGAACAGAAACTCATGTGCCGTGCTGATGGGTGAAGAAGATGAATCACTTTTGGTTGATCTTGGTAAAGATGTATTCACCTATTTTGGGTTGGGATGTCGCAACGTTTCAAAGTTGTATGTACCCGAAGGCTACAGCTTTCCGGGATTATTAAACTGCTGGGAAATTTATCAGCCTATCATTCATCATCATAAATATGTGAACAACTACGACTACCAGAAATCCATTATGCTGGTGAATGGGATCCATCATTATGACAATGGTTTTATCATGCTCACGGCCAATGAAAATCTGGTCTCTCCTATTTCCGTTTTGTATTATGAAACCTATAAGGATCTTACAGACCTGAATAAAAAGATTGACGATCAGAAAGAAAAGATTCAATGTGTGGTGTCTGCCAACGGTTGGTTTAAGGAAAGCATTCCGTTTGGAAAAGCCCAGACTCCGGACGTCTGGGATTATGCTGATCAACTTGATACCATGAAGTTTCTAACTTCGCCTGGCGATTAATTGCCGCGCATAATTTCTATCCAGCCCGATAACGATTCACCGTCCACGGAAAGTCGATAGTAATAAACGCCATCGGAGATATCACCGCCATTCCAATCGTTTTTATAATCCGTTGATGAGTATACTTCTTTACCCCACCGGTTTGTAATAATCAATTGAGAATTCAAAGGAAGGTTGCGGATAACCAAGAGATCATTGGCCCCATCGCCATTGGGCGTGAAGATATTAGGAATAAACAATCCGCAGCCAAAGGTAGGTTCGCTAATGACAAGGTCCTTAAAGGCTGAGCGCTCAAAACCTACACACCCATTAACTGCAGATTGATCCTGAGAAATCTGAACCTGGTACTCGCCCAGTGCAAGTCCTGTGATCGCAAACGCGCCCGATGCCGCCTGGTCTTTCGTAATGGTTCCGCTTTGAATGACATTACCATTCGCATAAACTTCAAAACCATAGTCTGTGTTTGAGGTACCGTTAAAATCGGTTAGGGTAACCGATCCGGTACTAACAAGACAATCATAACTTTCTGATGTAAGGTTGAAATCAACCAGATCGGCCACGCCTGTTGGATCGATGGTGAAGAAGCCGGTTTTTATACATGCCGGATTGTTTTTATCACCATACGTGACTGTATAATTATAGGTGCCCACATTCAATCCTGTAAAGACGAAATTATTAAACTGTGTTGCCTGGATGGGGCCATCAATGTCTATAATAACACCATCAATATTTACCACTGGCACCGCTGGATCGATATCGAAGGTGACAGTACCATCCGGAACGAGAGCGCCACATGTAGCCAATGTTGTTACTGGTGTAATGATAACGGTAGCACAATTATTGGGTGGGATACAAAGCGGATCTCCATTGGGTAACACATTCACAGAAACGACAGCCGTTAATTGTGTTGAGCAGGGTCCGATTGCTGCAAACACATTGAACGTAGAGTTAACCGTTAACACTCCGGTTGGCAAACTGAGTAAAGATCCTGTGCCCACCACAGCAGTTCCAATAGGATTATTGGTGACATTGTCCCGCAACTGATAACTCACTCCAATTTCTGAGTTGTCTACCTGAATGGCAGTGGTTGTTCCAAAGCAAATCGTGTTGCTTTGTGCAGTAACCGTAAGCCCTGGTGCAGGCGCTGGATTAACTGTCACCGTTACTGTTTGTGATAAGGCAGCCGAACAAGAAATATTGGAAGCTAACACATTAAAGGTGGTAGTCGTGGCAAGGTTTCCGGTTGGCAGGTCAAGGGTTCCACCGTTTCCTGCTAGCACAGCGGATATGATACTATTGTCGGAGTCATTCCTTAATTGATAATCAACGCCCACCTCAGAATTTGCCACCTGGATGTTGGTTGCCAGCCCGGCACAGAATGTTGTTGATTGGGCAGTTACAGCTAAGCTCAGGTCGATAGCTCCTGACACATTAATGGTTACAGTAGTACTCAGCTCAACGGGTGTGCAAACACCACCAGTTGCCAGCACATTGAAGGTTGTTGGGGCATTGAGTACTCCGGTAGGTAGTGATATAGTTGCTCCGGTTCCAGCTACAGCCGAACCAATCAGACTATCATCAGCATCGTTGCGCAATTGGTAATCCACACCTACTTCTGAATTTGCTATATCGATGGATGCATTGCCGCCAACACATAACGTTCCTGCAGGGCCGCTTACAGGTAAGCCGATGGTCGGATTAATGTCTACATCAACAGACGCCTGTGTGGTTAACTCAATGGAGCAGGTTCCGTTGGAAGCCAGTATGTTAAAAGTTGTTGCCGTGGTAAGATTACCGGTAGGAAGATTGATCGTGCCACCGGTTCCGGCAACAGGTGCACCTATTGAACTATCATCGGAATCATCTCTTAGCTGATAATCAACACCTACTACGGATAAGGCGATTTGAATAGTAGTAGCCGAACCAGAACAAATCGGACTTGCTTGTGCGGTAACAGCAAGCGCATTATCTATTGAGCCAACTACAGTCACTGTTACAGTTGTTGTAAGTTGTGCGGGGGGGCAAACTCCACGGGTTGCCAATACATTAAATGTGGTTGTTGCTGCAAGTGCACCGGTAGGTAAAGAAATGGCAGCTCCGGTTCCGGCAACAGGCGTCCCCACAAGGCTGTTGTCTGCATTATTTCTTACCTGATAGCTAACCCCCAATTCAGAACCGGCAACTTCAACCGAGCTTGTTCCCCCGGCACAAACCGGACTTAGACCAGCAGTTACAAGTAGTGCAAGGTCTGGAGCCTGATCAACTGTAACTATTACAGGAACGCCAATAACTGTGCCTGCGCAATTGGTATCGGTAACACTGACTACCGTATACGTTGTTGTGGCGGAAGGTGATACAGAAATTGTTATAGAGTTTGTAGGTGAAACACCGGGTGTAGTCACTACACCATCTGAATATTGAAAATTCCAGGGGCCTGTTCCTGTAAAGTTAAAGGTAAGATCAGTGCTTTGACCATTACAAATTGTAGTACTTCCCGTAACAGCTGCTGTAGGCAATGCATTTACGGTGAGCGTAACTGTCGTAGCCGGGCTTGCACATCCACCATTCGTCTCCGTTACAAAGACTGTGGTACTATTTGCCGAGGCAGAACTAAAACCTAGCTGAATATTTGTAGGCGTTGTTCCGGTTGTCAGTACGGTCGTCAGGCCTGCATCACTATACCAGGTATAAGTACTTCCACCATTGGGTGTAGTTATTTGCGGTGGGGTAATCGCATCTCCTGCACAATAGGTGTTTGGCGTAAATGTGACTGGGGGTGCAACGGGTATAACGTTGACGGTAAGTGTAAGTGATGTAGCCGGGCTAGTACAATTGGTCCTCGTTTCCGTAACAAAGATGGTGGTTGTGTTGGCAGCCGTACTACTAAATCCTAACTGTGCATTGGTTGGGTTGGTGCCGGTAGTTAAAACATTTGTTAACCCTGCATCGCTATACCAGGTATATACACTACCTCCTGTCGGGGAGGTGATGACTGGAGCATTAATGGTTGAACCAACACAGTACGTTGTTGGATTGAATGTAACAGCAGGCGCAGCAGGAACCGTGTTAACTGTAAGTGTGATGCTGGTTACCGCACCCTGGCAATTACTGCTATTGGTTTCGGTAACAAACACGGTGGTGACATTGGCAGCAACGCTGCTAAAACCGAGTTGAGCGTTTGTGGGTGTTGTTCCTGTAGTTAATATAGTTGACAAGCTTACATCGCTGTACCAGGTATACGTACTTCCTCCTACGGGTGCAGTTATAAGCGGAGGTGTAATGGCCTGGCCCACACAATACGTATTTGGACTAAAGGTAACTGCCGGTGCTAATGGGATCGGGTTAACCGTGAGCGTAACAGTAGTAGCGGGACCCTCGCAGGTGCTGCTATTGGTTTCTGTTACAAAGACTGAGGTTGTATTGGCTGCTGCACTACTAAATCCAAGTTGCGCATTGCTTGGATTAGTGCCGGTAGTTAAAAGATTTGTTAAACCTGCATCGCTGTACCAGGTATACGTACTACCTCCCGTGGGCGAGCCAATAACCGGTGGTGCGATAGCAACCCCAACGCAATAGGTTGTAGGTGTAAATGTAACTACGGGCGCAACTGGTATAGCTGCAACCGTTAATGTGATCGATGCAGCCGCACCTTCACAATTACTACTGTTTGTTTCGGTAACAAAAACTGTAGTCACATTCGCGGCAGCACTGCTGAAACCCAGTTGCGCGTTTGTAGGAGTTGTGCCGGTGGTGAGTATCGTTGATAAACTTACATCGCTGTACCAGGTGTAGGTACTTCCTCCAACAGGTGTAGTTATGACTGGCGGTATGATTGCCTGACCCACACAATAAGTACCCGGACTAAAAGAAACGCCCGGTGCCAATGGAATTGCATTCACCGTGAGAGTAACCTGAGTAGCCGGACCTATGCAGGCACCGCTATTGGTTTCAGTTACGAAAACCGTAGTCGTGTTAACTGCCGCACTGCTAAAACCTAATTGCGCATTTGTTGGATTTATCCCGGTGATCAAAACAGTTGTTAAAGCAACATCACTATACCAGGTGTAAGTGCTACCTCCAACCGGGGCTGTTATAAGAGGGGGTGTAATTGCTTCGCCCACACAATATGTTGCTGGATTAAATGTAACAGCCGGTGCAACGGGTACAGCACCTACCGTTAAGGTGACGGGTGTTGCAGTACTGGGACAATTATTACTATTTGTTTCAGTAACAAAGACGGTGGTAGTGTTAACAGCTGCGCTGCTAAAACCAAGTTGCGCGTTGGTGGGTGCGGTGCCGGTTGTAAGTACGGTGGATAAACTAACATCGCTATACCAGGTGTAAGTACTTCCACCAACCGGAGTGGTTATTACCGGAGCCGTTATAGGCTGGCCAACGCAATACGTACTGGGACTAAACGTAACCGCTGGCGCAACAGGAACTGGATTGACAGTAAGAGTAACCGGAGTAGCCACTCCCTCGCAGGTAAAACTATTAGTCTCCGTTACAAACACTGTTGTTATTGCAGATGCTGCACTACTAAACCCTAATTGTGCGTTTGTTGGGGTTGTTCCCGTTATCAAAACAGTAGTTAAGCCAGCATCACTATACCAGGTGTAAGTGCTGCCTCCAATTGGGGCGGTAATGATCGGTGCTACGATTGCGTCTCCTACACAATACGTATTGGGTGTAAATGTTACGGCAGGGGCAACCGGTACCGGATTTACATTAACTGTTTCCGAACCACTTACTGCTACTGATGGACATCCGTTTACATCGGCTACATTAGTTAGTGTATAAGTAGTATTGGCAATCGGTGAAACCGGAATATCATCGCCTGATGTGTAATTGTTAACAATACCCAGCCCCGTGATAGTGAGCGTAAAAGGTCCGGCTCCACCCGTAATATCTACTTTAATGGTCGAAGTCTCCGCTGCGCAAATAGGTGTTGGGCCAGTTAAACTCAATATTGCATTAGTAGGAGCTGGAGGTTCCAACACGGTTATGGGACCAATCGTTTGAGTACAGTTGGTGCCATTATCGCTTACAACCACTGTATAATCGCCCGCGGTAAGACCTGTGATGTCTTGTGTTGCTGCAATAAATCCATTGGTAGCAGTCCATGAATAGGAATAATTACCGGTTCCTCCGGATACGTCAATACCAATTTGACCATTGGGTGTACCACAACTGGTGCTATTAATAGGAAACCCAGGTGTTATTCCGGCAACGATATCAGTAGTTCCATTAATCGTAAACGTACCTGCAAAATCAGAAGGGTTTCCATCCTGAACAATGACATTATAAATACCAGGCTTTAAATTATCCGCCAGGTAAGGAACCCCTAAAGTCATCGGGATATTGAGCTTGTTTACCGGACCCAGAACAAACAATGTTATAGGCGGAATACCAGAAGTAACGGTAATATTAATGGAGCCATTATCCAGAACTCCATCCGTACCCGGATTGCCACCTGCATCTTGCAAATCGCGGCAGGCATCTTTGGAATTGGTAATAGTAACGACCGGTGTCTGAGCCCACGAAACAGTCGAAAAAAAAGTAAGTCCGATGAAGACCCAAAAAAATAAGTTTTTCGATTTCACACCCGTTGTCAGTTAATCTTGAATTTTAAATGTTTTGTACATCCCTCTTGATTTTGGACATAGAGATTGTACTCGCCTTTCCCGAGGTCAGTGACTTTGTTATCTTTTACATCCAGTCGATTATCACCATCGGCACCGGAAAAAATAAAGCATGTATAGGATTCGGATGATTTTTTGAATTCCAGCAAAATCTCACCATTGCGTTGGTTTGCTGAGGTGTGTGTGATTTCCAGCTTCACTTCAATTTCATCACACTTAGCAGCAGCTGCGTGCCCTTCAGGGAGGTTGTAAACGGGTAGTGCAGCATGGGTAGTAGTCGCGCCACAAACAAGTATACCAGTAATCAAAAGTCTGATCTTAACGTGCTTGAGCAGGCTCATAGAAAGGTTTAAGTTAAGGCAAGATAAAGTTTTAATATGGGTCTTGCAAAAAATGGATGTTGGCCATTGAATCATGTAAAGATGCCAGTAAACTATTGACCACTAAGTTAAAAAATACACTACCTAATATATGAGTAATGTTTTACTAAAAAAATCATGTTTTCAAAATCGCTTACTTAAAATCTCGCTTAGTATAAAGGCCTTCTTAAAACTGGTTGGATTTCTTAGCTCCCGCACATATTCAGCAACAACCGGCTCGCTGTCATCGATCTCATAGCCTTTCATGGGTGCAAACTTAACTTGCGTCTGCTCAAGTTTAAGAGTCTCCTCCAACGAAGGCCTGTGGAAGGCCTCTTGCTTAGCCTTTTCGTAGGTAGAATAGATTGAATCTTCGTTCTTGTAATCAGTGCGCTCAACTACTTCTATCTCATCTTTCAGATCATCATCGTAATCTTCAAAATCATATTTTTTTACTGGCGGAGCAACTTGCTTAATGGGTTTGGGTGACTTTGCAGCCTGAATCTCACGCAATAAATCCTCAAACGAGACAGGTTTGCTTTGTTGTTCCGAATCTGTTCGGTCAAAATCCCGTTGGTTAGGCTCAAAGGGTTGCTGTGGCTTTTTCTTGTTTGCCCGGGCAATCAGTGTGATTACTATCACAATCAACCAAATCCAAAATTGTATGTCCATGTGTTGGCCAAAGGTATTGAAATAAATCAAAAAACAGCCTTTTTTACCATAATTTGGGTTGGATAAATTGTGGATGAAATGGGTATGGCTACCTTTCCAATTGCCGATCCTACGGTTATCTTTGCCATCTTATTTTTTCAACCACTAAATTCTCAAGGGATTCATGCAGTTATCGAAGTTGGAGATCAAGGGCTTTAAGAGTTTTGCCGATAAAATAGTAATCAATTTTGACGAAGGAATTACCGGGATTGTAGGACCCAATGGGTGCGGGAAATCAAACGTGGTGGATTCTATTCGGTGGGTATTGGGTGAACAGAAGACCAGTGCTTTGCGCTCCGAAAAAATGGAGAACGTCATCTTCAATGGCACCAGTCAGCGCTCGCCACAACAGATGGCCGAGGTTTCGCTTACGATTAATAACACAAAAAATATTCTACCTACCGAGTATTCACAAGTTACCATAACTAGAAGGCTATACCGCTCTGGTGAAAGTGAATATCTATTGAATGGTGTCGCCTGTCGATTGAAAGACATCACCAATTTATTCCTGGACACCGGGATTGCCTCCAACAGCTACGCCATCATTGAGTTGGGCATGGTGGATGATATTCTGAACGATCGCGATAACTCGCGAAGATTGTTGTTTGAGGAAGCTGCGGGTATCTCCAAATTTAAAAAGCGCAAGAAAGAAACGCTGAAAAAACTGGAAGATACGGATGCCGATCTGGAGCGTGTGGAAGATTTGCTTTTCGAAATTGAAAAGAACATGAAGAGCCTGGAAAAACAGGCGAAACAAACCGAGCAATATTATAAGATCAAAGAAGATTATAAGGAAAAAAGCATTCAGCTTGCCAAAGTAGTAGTGAACAAACAGAAGGACACCTTCGCCACCGTGCAAAAGCAACTGGAGCAAGAAAGTGACCGCAAAACAAAACTGGCCACCGATGTAGCCGATAAAGAAGCCTTGATTGAAAAGTCGAAGGCCGAACTGTTGTTGAAAGAACGCACGCTTTCTTCCCGTCAGAAGACGATCAACGATTTTGTTTCAACCATTCGCCAATACGAAAGCGATAAACAAATCAAGAATGAGCGACTACGGTTTTTAAATGACCGGGTTAACAACCTGAAGGAGCAAATCGATCAGGATAAAAAGAGTAATGAACGCGCCCGCTTTAGTATTCAAAGTTTAGAAACTGAACGCGAAGCTGCCCGCCAGGCATTGAATGAAATTACCGAAAAGGTAGAATCGCTTAAAGCTGAGTATGAAACTCAAAAGGCGGCTACCTATACGCTACAGGGAGAATCGGACGCCCTCCGTCAGGTGTATCGCACCCGGCAGGAAGATTCATTTCAATTCAATAAGTCGCTGGAGATTCGCGAAATTCAGATCTCCTCATTCAAACAGGAACTGGAGCGCACGACCTCAGATACCAGCCATCAAAGTGCAAGCATTGCTGAGTTTGAAAAGAAAACCGTTATCCTTAACCAGGAGATTGGTGAAAAGAATGCCTACCTCGACAAATTAAAGAAAGAAGAAGAAGACGTATTACTGCGCATTACATCCCTCGAGAAAACAATCGAAATGATTCGTGAGGAGATGACTGAATCCGGTCGCAAGCTGGACGCGCGTCAGAATGAGTTTCAACTTACTAAGTCGTTGGTTGAAAACCTGGAAGGATTTCCGGAAGCTATCAAGTTTTTGAAGAAGAATGTAGGCTGGACAAAAAATGCTCCGCTCCTCTCCGATATCCTTTCTACCAGCGAGGAATATCGCGTTGCGATAGAAAATTACCTGGAACCTTATCTCAACTACTATATAGTTGAGCACGAAGCAGAAGCCTATGAAGCCATCAACATTCTGAGTGATGCCAGCAAGGGTAAAGCCAACTTCTTCATTCTGGATTCCTTTGAAAAATTCTCCGCGTCTGATATTCAAATGTATCCCAATGCCTTTCCGGCAACGCAGATCATTGAATTTGATCCGAAGTATAACAAACTCATGACCTTTATCCTGGATAAGGTTTATGTATATGAAGGTGATATCAAAACCATTCCTGCCGATGACAACACATTTATCACCAAGAGTGGAAAGGTCACAAGGCGCAAGTTCAGTTTATCAGGTGGTTCGGTTGGATTATTTGAAGGAAAGAAAATTGGTCGTGCTAAAAACTTAGAGAAGCTAGATAAAGAAATCAAGGAACTTACTAAGAAGGTTGAAGACATTCGCCATTCATTGGTAGACCGCCAGCGCGAATTGGAACGCTTGCGCAATAACACGCTGAAGCAACAAATTGAAGAAGCCCAGAGTGCTATCAAACTGGTGAGTGATGAGTTCATTTCTGTTCGTACCAAACAGGAACAGTTCTCCAGCATGTTGAGCAGTGCCGACTTGCGCAAGGAGGACATTATCGAGAAAATTGAAACGCTTAACAGCGAACTGGAAGATCTGAAACCGAAGGCCGCATTAGCACTTCAGGAATTGGCACAACAGGATGAAAAGCTGAAAGCTATTACGCTTGATTTAAACGTTCAGAATGATTTGCTGAGTCAGAAGTCATCCACGTTTAACGAGCAAAATATATTTTTCCACCAACAGGAGAACCGAGTTAAAAGTATTGAACAAGAAATCCGGTTCAAACAGGAATCGATGGAGCAAAGCAGCTTGCGCATTGAAACCAACACGGAAGAACTGAAAAAGAACGAGGATGAAACCCGCAACATCATTGAAACCACGCAGAGCAATGATGAAGAGTTGATTGGCATGTATGCCCAGAAAGAAGAGATGGAGAAAGGGTTGAGCGAAGCGGAAAAAGAATATTATTCCGGTCGTGGTGAAATTGACCAGTTTGAAAAAGACTTGCGCGAAATTCAACACCAGCGTCAGAACATCGACACATTGTTGATGGAGTTACAATCACAATTGAATGAAAGTAAACTTCAACTCAACTCAGTAAAAGAACGGCTCTCGGTTGAATTCAATATTGATCTGGATGCCATCTTAGGTCAGGCAACACCGGAAGAAGCAGAACAACTTGCGTTGTTTGATGAAGAAAAACTTCGCACCGATGTAACTAAAATTCGTGAGAAGCTGGACAACATGGGGCCGATCAACCCGATGGCGATGGAAGCTTATACGGAGATCAAACAACGCAACGATTTTATCATTGCCCAGAAAGATGATCTCTTGAAAGCGAAGGAGTCACTGTTTAGCACCATCAGTGAAATTGAAGGCGTTGCCAGCGAAACATTCATGCAGGCCTTCACACATATCAAAGAACACTTTGTGCGTGTATTCCGCTCGTTGTTTAATGAAGGTGATGATTGTGATTTAAAATTAGCAGATCCTACCAAACCGTTGGAATCTGAAATTGATATTATCGCCAAGCCAAAAGGCAAGCGACCCTTGACCATCAATCAATTGTCGGGTGGAGAAAAGACGCTTACGGCTACGGCCCTGCTATTCTCCATGTACCTGTTGAAGCCTGCACCGTTTTGTATTTTTGATGAGGTGGATGCTCCGCTGGATGATGCCAACATTGATAAGTTCAATAATATCATTCGCACGTTTAGCAAGGACTCGCAGTTTGTGATTGTAACCCACAACAAACGCACGATGACCACGACCGATGTGATCTATGGGATTACGATGGTGGAGAAAGGTATCTCACGTGTAGTGCCAGTGGATTTAAGAGAGTTAGCTTAAACTTCTTAACGTTAACATTAACCGCAAAGGCGCTAAGTCGCAAAGATTCTTTTTCTTAGCGCCTTTGCGTCTTAGCGGTAAAATGAGCATCTGTTACTGAAACACCCTTACATAATCCACCACCATTCGTTGTGGAAAAACTGTCGTGGCATCCGGGCTGCCGGCCCACTCACCTCCTACCGCTACATTGAAAATAAAAAAGAATTCTTTTGTAAAGGGAACCAGATCAGCCGGAGTAATGTCTATCGTGTGATATTTTATATCATCGATATACCATTTGATTTCCGTGGCCGTCCACACAATGGAATATACATGAAACTCATCTCCTAGAACCTGACCATTCTGCAATCCTTTTTTTCCACCATACGAAACATGTTGGCCGTTAAACTCCCAATGGGCTGTTCCATACGCAACGCTGTCGCGGCCGCCACCACCAATTGTTTCCATGATATCAAGTTCTCCGCACTTGGGCCAACCGAGTGTAGAGAAAGTGGAGCCTAACATCCAGAGCGCAGGAAAGAGACCTTTACCTTTTGGCATCATCGCACGGATGTCGATACGACCATACTTGAAAGTCTTTTTATTTTGTGTGGTCAGTCGTGAAGACGTGTAGATTTTATTGTCCACCTTTTCAATCTTGGCTTTAATGATCAGGTAGCCATCGTGCACCGAGGTGTTTTCTTGCTTATAATATTGTAGTTCGTTGTTGAAAGGACCAAACTCATAATTCCAAAAGGCTGTGTTGAGTTGATCGCCCGTAAACTCATCCTGCCAGACCAGGTTCATACCCGCGTACGTGGTGGGTGTGGAATATCCCACGGGGGATATAGGAAGTTCATTGACAACCACAGAAATACTTTGGCTCTTGTCGGCAGAAAAATTGTCTGCCGAAATAGCCTGTACTTTAACCGTGTAGGTACCTGAAGTAAGATAGGTATGTGTTGTCGTTCCGTTGGTGGAATTGAATGGTTCATCAAGACCTTCGCCATAATTGAAAACAAACTTAACTGCATTATCAGCTGTAGCTTTAATGGTGACCAATCCAGAGCCATTCGTGCTGATGGTTGTTTCTACCACCAGATTATCTACGGTAAGTTTTTTGGGTGGTTCATCTTCTTTACAACCATCTAACATAATTACCAGGGCAATGATGGAAAGGAAGGTGGAGAAGATTTTCATGAATATCTTATTTTAAGAAAAGACTTAGTGAAGGTAAGTATTTATTTTTGAAGTTAGATTTCGGATAATACATGAACCGCAAAGACGCAGAGGCGCAAAGAAATAGCAATAAACTGCAATACTTCATTAACGGGATCGCGGGTCGCGTTTTAAAGAAAGGTAAGTGGTATAAAATCCGGTTAACTTGCCCGCGGCCTGCCCGCCTTGTGGCGGGATGACAGCAAGAGCAGAGGATCAGACTATTGAAATGTCATTGCGGGCAAGCTTAATTGATCTCAAAACGAAGTATAAAATTTATACCGATGTAGATATTTGATAAAATAAAAGGCGCGACCCGCAATCCCAAAGAAGATGCACAAGACTTTCAGTTTCATATTAACGGATCGCGGGTCGCTTTTTAAAGAAAGGTAATCGGTATAAAAATCCGGTAAATTGCCCGCGATGACAGTTTAATTTCTATATCCTCAGTAAAAAATTCTCCTTATTAAAAGGCGGATCGTGATAAACGTGGGCCGACATCACCGCTTTTTCCAACACCTGCTTCAGGATATTAAAATCGTTGGGCTTACTGATATACACATTGGCCCCGGCAATGAAGGTGGCTTCAATGTCGCGCTCGGCTGCCGAGGTAGAATAAATGGCGATAGAGATCTCGTTAAAAATTTTGTTGCCGCGAATTTCCTTCAAACACTCTAACCCATTTTTGCGGGGCATGTTAAGATCTAGAAAAAGGAAATCCGGAAGGACCACCCCCGTTCGGTTGAGGTATTCGATTAACTGCTCACCGTTATTAACAGTTTGCACTTTCGTATTTATTTTCATTTCCTCAAAAGCTTCTTTGAAGAGGAGCCGGTCGGCTTCGTCATCATCGGCAAGCAGTATGCGGAATGGTTCGTTAGTCATTACGTAGTCGGTATAAAAATATCAAATGAAGTTCCTTTAGTAGGTTCACTTTTGGCTGTAATAAAGCCATGGTGATTTTCCACAATCTTTTTAACAATAGCAAGCCCGATGCCTGTGCCTGCAAATTCATCTTTACTGTGCAGTTTTTCAAAAACCTTGAAGATTTTATCGGTGTATTCGGCCTCAAAGCCGATACCATTATCAATAATGCTGATCTGGTTATACTCCTTTTTCGGCATGAGTTTAACAAAATCAACTTTATCCGATTTTACCGTGCGGCATTGGATGATTACATGCGGTGGCACCCCGGGCTTTGCAAACTTTAACGCATTGCTGATCAGGTTTTGTAATACCTGCCGAAACTGAAAGGCGATAACATTTACTTTACAGGATCCATGCATTTCAATGACAGCCTGGGTCTCTTCGAGGCGTTCCTTAAACTCCTCTTTTACTTCTTCAATAAGTTTATCGATGTCAATGGTCTCAAATTTCCTGTCGGCCACACTGATGCGCGAAAAGGCCAGTAAATCTTTGATTAGGGCCTGCATGCGTTCGGCTGAGTTCTGCATCAGCCGGAAATAGTTTTTCCCGCTCTCTGATAGATTTGGTTTTTCCTTTTCCAGGATTAGTCCTGCAAAGGTTCTGATTTTCCGCAGGGGTTCTTGTAAATCATGACTGGATACATAGGCGAATGCTTCCAACTCTTCGATCATTTTTTGAAGCTCCGAATTTTTTTCTGCCAGCGAATTATTGATTCTATCCAATTCGGCTGTCCGTTGTTTAACGGCCCCTTCCAACTTCAGGTTGTAAGATTTAGTAATCATAATATTGCGGTTCATCTCTTCTTTTTCTTTCTGCTGAAGACGCACGGCCGCTGTAATGTCATTGACAGAAAGCAAAATCAATTGTTCGCCATGACTTTTCTGTACAATACGTCTTGCATTGAGCATCAGCACTTTTTCACCGATGTCCGGAAACGTATGGGTGACTTCAAAATCGCGGAAGTAGGAATTTTTAGGAATAATATCTTCCAGGAGTTCGCGCAACCGGGGAATGTTCCATTGTTTATTACCTAGCTCATACAATAAAACTCCCTCTGTCTCCTCCTGGTTTACATCAAATTTTTTATAGAACGACTCGTTCGCTGTTTTTACCCGCAGGTTATTATCCAGAATAAGCATAGGTTCATGCAAGGTGGAAATAATGGCGGTAGAATAATCATACGATTCATTGAGTAAATCATTCCGGGTTTGCAATTCTTCATTGCTGGTGATCAACTCTTCGTTGGTGGATTCCATTTCCTCCTTGGAAGTTTCAAGTTCTTCGTTCACGGTCTGCAACTCTTCATTGCTGCTCACCACTTCCTCGTTGGCACTTTGCAATTCTTCGATAAATGCGTCTTGCTCCTGCGTAAAGGCAATGGATTCTGCATGTGCCGCAACCAGTTCTTCCTGCAACTGCTTTATTCTTCGGTCTTTTACATCCGATTTGGGTTCATTTTTCTTTCCTTTCAAAAAAGTTTCAACCACCGGTTGCTCTGAAAAAAGAATGAGCAGCAAAGGTTCCTCTGATTTTATCTTGAGCGGAACAACTTCAATACTCACCAGGCGTACAGTGGCTTTCGTTTTCATTTCTATGCCGCTTTTCACACCCCGATGCCTGGTTTTAATGGCCTTCGTAATCATATTACGCAGCGCAAAAGCAATTTCGGGGCGGGCCATTTTTAAAATATTAAACGTGGCTTTGCCTGCCGCGTGCCTCAGAAATAAATCAGTGGACCCCCGAAACTGCACAATTTCCAACTGATGATTAATAACTACGCTGGGGGGCATAAATTCCGAAACGAGCAAGGCATCGATGGCACTGTCAAGCTCACGATTATCCCGTGGTTGTTTGATCCTGGATAAGGTGTCAGCCTTGAGGCTTAAAGTCTCAACTATGGGCACTTCCGGGTGTGTGTGCACGGGTGACAACGAAGGCAAGATTCGCAAACCGGCATTGGATTTACGGGAAAAGATTTTAAACTTTTTATTTACCTCTTTAAATAAATGTGCCGATGAACTAATCGTTTCTGCTTTGCCCAACATCAAATATCCATTCTCGCGCAAAGCGTAATGAAACGTGACCAGGGCGCGTTTTTGTGCAGGTAAATCGAGGTAGATAAAGAGGTTGCGACAACTGATAAAATCGAGGCGTGAAAAAGGAGGGTCGAGTAAAATATTGTGAGGTGCAAATACACACATATTCCGCACGGCTTTATCAATCCGAAATCCACCATCCGCCTTGGAAAAAAAACGTTGAATGCGTCTGGGCGATACCGCTTCGAGGTCATGTTTGGAATAAAATCCAATACGCGCCTTTCGAATCGCCCGGACACTCAGGTCCGAAGCAAAAATCTGAACATGCACATGGGTGAATTTGCTGTCTTGTATTTCGAGCAGCATCATGGCAATTGAAAAAGCTTCCTCTCCGGTAGAACATGCGGGCACCCAGATACGTAAGGTTTCGCCATTCTTTTTCTCTTTGAGTAGTTTTGGAAGCAGGGTTGTTTTAAGATACTTATAGGTGTTGGTATCCCTGAAAAAACTCGTTACATTAATAAGCAAATCCTGATACAGGATATCCTGTTCTTCCTTTTTCTCGCCTACCAGTTTAGCATATTCTTTTAATTCTTTCAGTTTGTGGAGCATCATCCTCCGCATAATGCGCCTCTTAATGGTTTTCATTTTATAGGCACTGAAATCAACACGGGTAGATTTGTATAAATGGTTAAGGATCGTTTTTAAATCCGGATCACTATTTTCAATCAAATCTTCGCTTCCTCTCTTTAATAGTTTGGCTTTCACAAAAGGGTGTCTGCTAATGCGGGCCAGCTCAAGGGCAATTTCTTTAGGAGGTAAAATATAATCAACCACTCCGGCAGCAATGGCCGATTTGGGCATGCTATTGAATTTGGCAGATTCATCCTGGGCAAACGTTAATCCACCCGCATGTTTGATGGATTTCATACCCTGGGTTCCATCACTTGCACTACCACTCAGAATAATGCCGATCACATTTTCCTTGTGAGTTTCGGCAAGGGTAGTAAATAATAAATCAATCGGTAAATTAATTTTAGGCGTATCCGGGCGCGGAGTTAGTTTAAGATGTCCGTTCGTGGCCCGGATTTCTTTATCTGGTGGAATGACATACAAATTATTGGGGGCCATCAACACCTTATCCTTCACATCCTGCACCTTCATAGTAGTTACTTTTGCCAGCAAAACCGTAAGCAAACTTTTGTGATCGGGACTCAGGTGTTGTACATATATAAAGGCCATGCCCGTAACGGGTGATAAATGGCGTAGCAATTCTGTGATTGCCTCCAGCCCACCTGCCGAACCTCCAATTGCTACAATGGGAAAAAGGTTACTTTTAGATTGAGCTTGCCTTTTTGCCGGTAACTTCCTTCTGGTCCTTTTTACTTTAGCGGGAGCTTTAATTTTCATTTCGATATCCTCTTAATAACCTTTTCCTTTAATTTAAAGCCAGATAAATAGTCTTTACAGGAATACTGTAAGATACCTAAATGGTGAGTGAAATGCCACAAACGCCTATCAATTATCCTGTCTTGTGTATTATCACTGTGCTCGATGAATTGCTTCCTCCTAAGCCTATTGTATTACATAAACATGCCTATTCCATCTTACCTTACTCTTGAACATTAACACATTCAACCGGTATCTCAGGAGGTACTCTTGTTGAAGAATTTGATTTCATGTTAACCTGATTATTTTTCATAACCTGTCACCGGAATCGGATTCCGTTAAGCCGCATTTTCTTGGTAAAGGGGTAGTGAAACTGTAAACGTTGAGCCTTCATTTGCCTTGCCTCGGGCAGTAATAAAGCCATGATGAAGTTCGGCAATTTTACGGCAGAGGGTAAGCCCTATACCCGCGCCTTCATACTCAGAACTGCCATGCAGTTTTTGTAAGATTCCAAAAATCTCCTCTGAATACTTCTGATCAAACCCGATGCCGTTATCCTCAACAAAAATCAGACACTCCTTCGGGCTCTGCGATAGGTTGCTTTTATCGCTTTTGGTCAGGCTGATTTCTGAACTAATTCTTATTACGGAGTCAATATCCTTCCGTCTGTATTTGATTGCATTATTAATCAAATTCTGGAACAACTGGCGCATCAGCCCGGGGCTAACAAACAAGGCCGGAATAGGTTCGATAAGAATCGTCACCTTGTGTTCCTTCATTTCCTCATCCATGCCGGCTACCATGTCCGTCAGTAATTCATTCAGGTCACATTTCTCAAATTCATTTTTGTCGGTAGATGCTTTGGAAAGGGCAAGAATGCTGGAAACCAGGGTTTGCATACGTTCGGCTGCCTTATCAATGCGTACAACCATCTTGCTATCATCCTGAAGTACATCTTTATACTTTGCATTCAACATGCCACTGAAGATCCGGATTTTTCGCAAGGGCTCTTGCAAATCATGTGAGGCCATAAACGCAAATCGGTCAAGATCCTGGTTAACTTTTTCAAGTTGATTCAGGTTCTCAAGAAGCTTTCGATTAACCTGCTGCACTTTGTCATCAGCGGCCTTGCGTTCGCCTATCTCGATTTGCAGGCTTCTGTTTGCCTCCAATAATTTATACTCCTGTTCAATTAACAGACGGTTTTTATTATACAGATCAATCAACAGCCCCACTTTTGCACGCAGTACCTCTGGCTTAATAGGCTTAAGAATAAAATCGATGGCTCCTACCTGGTAGCCCTTGAACATATTTTCATCGCCATAATTATTGGCTGTAATAAAAATAATCGGGATGTGTTTTAACTTATCCCGCTCATAGATAAGGGTTGCTGTTTCGAAGCCGTTTAGATTGGGCATATTTACATCCATCAGAATCAGGGCAAAGTCAAATTCTGTAAGCAGAATTTTTAAGGCCTGCCGGCCCGAGTTGGCTCGAACGAATGTAAATCCACCTGGCTGTAAAATAACTTCCAGCGAAAGTAAATTATCTTCCCGGTCATCCACCAATAAAATTTTGGGTTCTATTTGCATACTTATTGTTTACAAAACCATAAACGCATCAATGAAAGCATTTGGTCAGTCTTAACCGGTTTGGTTATATAATCAGACGCTCCAGCCTCCAGGCATTTTTCACGATCTCTTTTCATAGCTTTGGCGGTTACAGCTATAATAGGAAGTTCGGTGTTCTTATGTTGTTGCCGGATTATTCGGGTGGTTTCATACCCGTCCATTTCAGGCATCATGATATCCATCAGCACCATTTCAATCTTTGGATTTTCAAGTAACAGGCTGATGGCTTCTTTACCACTGTCTGCGGTATTCACAGTCATGTTGAAGCGCTCAAACACGGTAGTCATAGCAAAAAGATTACGCACATCATCATCAACCACCAGGATACTTCTTCCGTTAAGAAGGTCACTCCGGTTACGAATGCTTTCAATGATTCTCCGCTTATCGGGTGCCAGGTTCTTATGATTTATGTGCAGTTGCGAAACAGTCTCCGTGATAAGATTTTCAATTGAATTCACCTCCTTCATAATATGAGCATTTGAATTATTAATCACGTTGTTCATCTCAATGTTGGAGAAGTCTTTTACTGAATACACGATCACAGGCGTAAATAACTTCTTTGCCTTGCTTACCGCACTAATAAGATCATTACCCGAGATATCGGGTAACGTATAGTCCAGAATAATACAATCGTAGTCTTCCTTCGCGATACATTCAAGGGCATACTTACTGGTGGCGGCAATGGTAATCGAAATCTTCTTATCGGCCAGCATTTTAGCAATCTGCGAGGCATCAATTTCATTATCCTCAACGATCAGGATACTTCGGGTTTCCTTTTGGTCGAACGAAATCATGTCTTTAAAAAGCTGGTTGAGTAAACCGTTTTCCAATGGCTTGAGCAGGAAACTGCGTGCTCCTTGCCGTAACGCCTGCAGGCGATTCTCTTCACCCGAAATAACATGTATGGGGATATGGCTAAACATCAGATCGCTTCGCAACATTTGCATGATTTTCCAGCCACTCGTCCCGGGCATATTTACGTCCAGCGTAATAGCTAATGGAGCAAACCGGGTAAGGAGCTCAAAGACCTCCTGATACGTAGTGGCCACAAGCGCCTTCAGGCCATTCTCATGCGCTTTTTCAATCATGATCTTACCAAAACGCAGGTCATGCTCTACCATCATAATTACCTTATCGCTACCCGCAATATGGCTGCGGTCATCGTCCGTTTCGTTGACTGACTCTGTAACAATTTCTAAAGGCTGGCTCTCCTGAAAATGAGTAGTTCGCGAAATACCCGATAAGTAATTTTGCACCTCAGTCCATTCTGATATTACCGGTTGAATAACTTTTGTTCCTTGTGATGCTACGCGCTGTACAATGTTTGGAGTGGTTTGCAAGGGCAGGAAAAGTGTAAAGGTGCTACCCTGTCCGTCATGGCTTTCTAACTCAATACTTCCACCCAATAATTCAACCAGCCCCCGGCTGATCGATAACCCTAAGCCAGTGCCCCCATACTTACGGCTTGTAGAACCTTCCGCCTGCTGAAAAGCTTCGAAAATTACGAGCTGTTTTTCCAAGGGAATTCCTATCCCGGTATCGGTAACTGAAAAGGAGACTACTTTCTTTGCCTGATCAAGCGTGGGGAAGCCGGGTTTCCAGCCATTTGCCACTGCAATTTTGAGCGATACTCCACCTTGTTCCGTAAACTTGAAAGCATTGGAAAGAAGGTTTTTCAGAATCTGATTGACTCGCTGTATATCCGTATCCATAGAAGCCGGGAGATCATTGTCCAATTCAATACTGAATTTGAGATTCCTGGCTTCTGAAATAGGTTTATAGGTAGTCTCAATATATGCGGCTATTTCAGCGATACGCACCGTAGAAATGTTTGGCGATATAATGCCCGACTCGATTTTAGACAGATCGAGAATATCGTTGATCAATTGAATCAAATCATCGCCACAGGCGTGAATCGTTTTTGCGTACCGGATCTGTTTATCACTCAGGTTGCCTTCTGCATTTTCATACAACTGCTGGGCAAGAATGAGCAAGCTATTTAAAGGCGATCGTAACTCGTGCGACATGTTAGCCAAAAATTCAGACTTGTATTTCGATGTCAGTGCCAGTTGCTCGGCTTTTCGTTCTAACGACTTTCTGGAGTCCTCCACTTCTTTGTTGGCAACAATTAACTCAGCCGCGCGCTTTTCCTTCTCATCATTTTGAAAAGCAAGCTCCTCGTTGGCAAAGCTTAACTCTAGTGCCCTTTTTTCCCGTTCTGTATTTTGAAAGGCAAGTTCTTTGTTGGCTATGCTTAATTCTGCGGCCCGCCTTTCCTTCTCATCATTTTGAAAGGCTAGTTCTTTGTTGGCTACGCTTAATTCAGCAGCCCGCTTCTCTTTCTCGTCATTCTGAAAGGCAAGTTCTTTATTCTTGGCCTCCACTTCTTCATTCTGCTTTACCAACAGCAGTGCTTTGCTTTGTAATTGCTCATTGGTAATCCTCAATTCTTCCTGCTGAGTTTTCAATTCTCTTGCCTGCGATTGAGATTGCTCCAGTAATTCCACGGTTCTTGTTGAGGCTTCGATGGTATTTAATACAATGCCAATGCTTTCGGTTAGCTGATTCAGAAAGTCAAGGTGCGTTTCACTAAATAGATCCAACGAGGCGAGTTCAATGACTGCTTTCACGTTGTTTTCAAAAAGCACCGGCAAAATAACCAGATGCGTTGGTTTTGCCTTTCCCAATCCGGAGGTTATCTTAATATACCCTTTGGGTACACTCGTTAACAGGATGCGCTCTTTTTCAAAAGCGCACTGACCCACTAACCCTTCGCCTAAGTAAAATTCTTTCGAATTGCTTAGTTCATGATTGTACGCATAGGCTGAATACAATTTTAATTTGACGGCTTGTGTGAGGTCATCCGTTTTTAAAATATAGAAGGCACCGTAGTGCACCGCCACAACATGCGCTAACTCAGAGAGTATTCGTGTTGTTACTGCGTTCAAATCCTTTTGACCCTGCAACATCACGGCAAACTTGGCGAGGTTAGATTTGAGCCAATCCTGATCCTGATTTCTGATGGTAGTCTCGCGCAGGTTGGTGATCATCTGGTTGATCGTATCATTAATCTTTCCACTTAGGCCAACTTCATCAATGGGCATAAGCACGGTAAAGTTTTCATTTTTCACTTCGGTGAGAACGCGTAGCAATTCTTTCGAATTGAAAGGTTCATGAAGTGTCCCGTCATGGGCTGCTTTTAAGAGCCCGTTTGCGGATTTTTTTAATTTCTTTCTGTCTCCATTAGTTGAAAGAATTCGTTCATCAGTTGTTTTCAAAGAAGTCGGCTTAGGGTAAAATTTATGAAGGCAGTGCCACGTCTTTTGATATAATTAGTATGCCAGTGATTTTTTTACAAACAAAGTAACCCTGGCCAGATATTTCAGAATCCAGGAGGTTGGCTCACGAGGCGTTGCACGTAGCCTTAATAATGAATGTAGTGGGTTTTTGGGATGGTGAACTTACCAAATACTCTATGGATTAAGAACATTCAAAAGGAATATTGTGGATCCCTGAATTTTGTTATGGGAAATTAATTCTACACAATTTCTTAAGTTGATGCCATCTTACGCGGGTTAAAGGGCACGTCAACGCAAATGTAATGGAGTGGTAAAAGTTAATGCCCTGCGACTTATGGGCGGAGAGTTTCTAAGTCACAGTATAAACTTCAAACAGACCGGCTGTGAAATCGTAATTTCGTTACCCGTAAATGTGAGCGCTCCGGTTACGTGATTTCGTTTAAACACAACGATATTATCGGAGTCTTGATTGGCAACCAATAAGAAATTTCCCGTTGGGTCAATAGCAAAATTGCGCGGTGTTTTACCATGCACATGTTGGTGACCTACCCGGGTTAAGCTTCCGGTCTCCGCATTGATTTTATAAATGCCCAGACTTTCATGCGCCCGATTGGAACCATACAGAAATTTTCCATCAGGTGAAATATGAATATCAGCCGCCCATTTATGACCTGTATAATCATCGGGCAGATTCTTTATGGTTTGGAAAGATTGCAGTGTACCTTCTTGATACGTAAAAGCCGTTATGGTGGCGCTCATTTCATTGATCACGTAAGCAAACTCTCCATGGGGATGAAAAGTAAAATGCCGGGGTCCCGAACCGGGTGTTACAGTAGTGAATGGAACCGGAGCGCTGAGGAGTTGACCCGCTTTATGATCCAATGTGTAACTCATAATTTTATCAGTGCCCAGATCGGGCACAAACACATCCCTGTTATTGGGAGCTATGTTAATAGAATGAACAAATGGTTTTTGCTGTCGCTCGGGGTCTATACTTTTTCCTTCGTGCTGAATGGTTTGACTCACCGGGCCAAGCATTCCATTGGGGTGAATAGGAAGCACGGTAATGCTACCGCTACCATAATTTCCTACAATCAACCACCTACCTGTTTGATCGGCTTCCAGATAACAACCACCGAAACCTCCGCCCAAAGATTGTGAATTAAGCAGTGTAAGATGCCGGGTCGATTTATCAATGGCGAATGCATTTACAGAATCGACTTTGTTTCCGTCAAGCGAAAATAAAAAACGCTGGTCTGTGGAGATAGCCAGGAAGGAAGGATTAACTATATCCTTTGCAATATTAATCAGTTTTAAATCGCCCGTGGAAGCATTAAACTGATATACATAAATGCCTTCACTGGTTTTGCGGGTGTACGTACCTATGTAGAGATACGAGTCCTGTCCGTAGACTAAAGAAGATGCCATGCAGAGAAAATAGGTTAATGCTAATAGAATTTGTTTGTGGAAGGTAGTCATTTGTTTGATGGCAATGGAGGTTGCTTACGGGACTCAAATTTATTCCATATTCCGATAACTGTCTTTTAGCCGTTCAAATTCAGAGACATTTCTCATTACCACAGTAAAATTACTTTTGAAATAGCAATCGCACCTTTTGATAAATCAAAGTCGTCAAAAGTTTCGAGCGTTTTTTAATTCAGCTATAATCTCGTCAGCCGATTTGTTTGAAATAAATGCACCGTATAAGTCGCTCAATGACTTTTTTGTTGGCTTTCTCGAAGCCTTTAATGAGTCCGAAAGCTTTGAAATCAGTTCAAGCTTACTATCGGGACTCAAATTATTTAAGAGTCCTGAGTAAATGTCAAGAAGGTTAAATTTAAAGTCTGTTGTTTTCATAACATTAAAAATAATTTTTCTTAAACTCCCAATCAATTAGATTCTTGTCATCTTGTGATTCCTCATAAGATAAATAAACTTCCTGCTTTTGTTCCTCAGTCAGAGTTTTCCATAGCTGTCCCTCCTGTGCGTTTTTCCTTTGTTTTAGAAAGTCATAAATGGTTCGCAACAATTGCTCGTTTTCAATTCTGTCCAGGATTTTATGTAGGTCTGATTTCAACTCAATTATCCCCATATCATTCTTGTTTTGTAAAAGTTTTTAAATCTCCACCCTTTTCATCTTTGGCGCTAACCAGTGCATTAGCAGCCAGGCCCACAGATAGGCAACACCACAAATAAGAAAAAGAATGTTGTAGCCCACCGTGATGTTGCCTAATAGTTTGTAATGATTTAACAGGTTGCCTACAATCAATGGAAAGAAAATCCCGCCCACGGAACCTGCCATACCGCCAATGCCTACTACCGAGCTCACTGCTTTTTTTGGAAACATATCCGATACAGTGGTGAAGATGTTGGCACTCCACGCCTGATGTGCTGCTGCTGCCAGACTCATCAACGCAACAGCAACCCAAACATGATCAACAAAGCGGGCTGACATAATAGGTACAACACAAATCGCAAATAGAAACATGGAAGTTTTGCGGGCTTTAAATACGGGCCATCCAATTTTTATTAAATACGATGACAGATATCCACCGCCAATGCTTCCCAACGTGGTGATGGTATAAATCACCGCCAATTGCATATTGGGCTTTCTGAAATCAACACCATACACTTCGGTGAAATAGGAAGGCAACCAAAAAAGTAAGAACCACCAGATGGGATCGGTAAAAAACTTGCCTAAGATAAACGCCCACGTTTGCCGGATGCCTAACAGCTTTATCCACGGAACTGCTTCCAGATTTTTCTCGGCTTGTTCATCGGCATCGCTGTGGATGTATTCATACTCTGCTTTCGACAATCTTTTTTGTCGTGAGGGGATCTCATAAAAAATCCACCACGCTATGAGCCAGATAAATCCCAATGCACCTGTAAATATAAATGCTTGTTGCCAGCCATAGATTCCTAAAATCCACGGCACAGCAATGGGTGCTACTACGGCACCGATGTTTGTTCCCGAATTAAAGATACCTGCTGCCAGGGCACGCTCCTTTTTTGGAAACCATTCGGCTGTTGCTTTAATCGCAGTTGGGAAATTTCCTGCTTCACTTACACCCAGAAAGGCGCGCATAAAACCAAAACCCAACGTAGTTCGCACCAGCGCGTGGCCCATCGCGGCAATACTCCAAAAGAAAACAGAAATGGCATAGCCTACTTTGGTACCCACCAAATCAACCACGCGACCAAAAATCAAATACCCAACAGCATAGGCAGCGCTAAAGGCCATTACAATATTGCCGTAATCAATCTCGCTCCAGTTAAATTCTTTTTCGAGCGCAGGCTTCAATAAACTCAGCACTTGCCGATCTACATAATTGATCGTGGTGGCAAGGAAAATCAATCCACAGATTACCCAGCGATAGTTACTCCAGGTTTTTGGTTGATCAGTCATTGGGAATTAGTTTAGAGTTGAATCCCTCACCCCGTCCTCGTTCCTCGGACACCCCTCTCCCAAGGGAGGGGGGCCGGGGGTGAGGGTTAAACACCAGCATACGCACTAAAGGCACCATCCACCGGCACTACAATTCCAGAAACAAACTTCGAGGCATCGGAACACAGCCAGAGTAATGTGCCACACAATTCATCCGGTTCGCCAAAGCGACCAAACGGAGTACCTTTTATAATCGATTGCCCTCGATCCGTTAAACTGCCATCCGGATTCGTCAACAGATTTCTGTTTTGCTCGGTAAGAAAAAAACCCGGTGCAATTGCGTTAACACGAATTCCTTCACCAAATTTTTTCGCCATCTCTACAGCAAGCCATTGGGTGAAATTGCTGATGGCAGCTTTGGCTGCCCCATACCCCACTACTCTCGTCAGCGGACGAATAGCCGTCATGGATGAGATATTGATGATGATACCTTGTTTATTGTTTACCAGTACTTCTCCAAAAATCTGAGCGGGCAGCACCGTACCGGTAAGATTAAGATCAACCACTTTTTGAAAGTCATCAATCTTTAAATCGAGAAACGTTTTGTCGGGCATAATTACGGCACCCGGCATATTGCCACCCGCACAGTTAACAAGAATGTCAATCGTGCCGAATTTATCGAGCACTAATTTTTTGGCATCTTCTAGTTGCTCTTTGTTTAATACATCCGCAGAAACTCCGATTGCATTTCCACCTGAGCGAATGATTTCCTTGGCGAGATTATCCGCAGCTTCTTTTCGTCTGCCCAAAATCACAACAGCTGCACCCGCTTTCGCCATCGACTTGCACATAGCACTACCCAACACACCCGTGCCGCCCGTAACGATTGCTACTTTAGATTTTAATCCGAATAACTCTTCTAAATAGAACATAGGTATTAGGTATTAGGTATTAGGTATTAGGTATTGGGTATTGGGTATTGGGTATTGGACATAAGATATTTTATACAATACTTTTGATCTTTCATCTTCTTGCTTTAAGCTTTCAACTTTGAAGCTTTTAGCTTTCAACTCTTACTGCTTTTCTTGTTTTATTACTTTCATA
>JALHRJ010000068.1 GCA_022841475.1 Cyclobacteriaceae bacterium
TATCGTGTAAACGAACGAATTCTGGCCTCCAAGGTAAGGGTGGTTGGAGAGAACATAAAGGTAGATGTCTACCCGACTTCAGTTGCCATTAAAATGGCTCAGGAACAAGGGCTCGATCTTGTGGAGATATCACCCAATGCAGATCCTCCGGTTTGCAAAGTGATAGACTACTCGAAGTTTAAGTACGAACAGAAAAAGAAACAGAAAGAGATCAAGGCCAACGCTCAAAAGACAATCTTAAAGGAGATTCGATTTGGGCCTAACACCGATGATCACGATTTCAATTTTAAGTTGAAGCATGCCGAAAACTTCCTCAAGGAAGGAGCAAAGGTGAAAGCGTATGTTCATTTTGCGGGCCGCTCAATTGTTTATAAAGAACGTGGTGAGATTTTGTTGTTGAAGTTTGCACAGGCTTTGGAAGAGATGGGAAAAGTAGAGCAGTTGCCAAAGTTGGAAGGGAAGCGGATGTATATGATGATGGCACCCAAAGGAAAGAAGTAGTAAGTGATTTAAATTTATAAGTGATGCCTAAGTTAAAGACAAAGTCAGGAGCCAAAAAGCGTTTCAAAGTTACCGGCACCGGTAAGATCAAGCGCAAGAAGGCGTACAAGAGACACATCCTGACTAAGAAAGAAACTAAACAGAAAAGAAGATTGGGACATGCTACCACCGTTAAGAAAGTTGACGAGGGTAACATCAAGCCAATGCTTCCGTATCTCGTTTAATCCGTACAGTCGGATATTGGTTGTCCGTCAGGTAGGCGGATGAATGTTTAACCCGGTACTTGGCAAATAAGTGTTTTGAAACAAAAGACCGCCAACACCAAAAATTAAAAATTATGCCACGTTCAGTAAACAATGTAGCATCCCGCGCCAGAAGAAAGCGCGTTATGGAAATGGCCAAAGGATACTTTGGTCGCAGAAAAAATGTTTGGACTGTTGCTAAAAATGCAGTCGAGAAAGGTTTGGTCTACGCTTATCGCGATAGAAAAGCTAAGAAGAGAGATTTCCGCACACTATGGATTGCCCGTATCAACGCAGGTGTCCGTTTGCATGGAATGTCTTATTCTGAATTCATGGGTAAAATCAAGAAGGCTGGAATTGATTTGAATCGTAAAGTGTTAGCTGACCTGGCGATGAACCATCCTTCGGCTTTTGAAGCAGTAGTTAAAAAATTGAAGTAAGAGTTAATTACTCAATACAAGAGGGGGCTTCGTGCCCCTTTTTTAATTTTCAAAAGTAATGTCAAAGTCAAAAAAGATCTTTCTCGGTTTTGCGGTTGTATTTTTTGTGTTGCTTTTTTATGCAAGCTACGATATCAGCACCCGCACTACCTTCCCGGGATCAAAACCTCAATTAAAAGAACGAATTCAAGACCAGTTTTTGAAGAAAGATTCAGTTGAAAAGGATACGATAAAGGCTATTCAACGCTGATTTCGACTATTCATCAGATTTTAAAACATTCGAACGGTTGTCAATTTGGTAGATTTCTGCAGCCTTGTACATTAGCATCAGATTAAAGCCAACTATAGACAAGATTATCCCCCGGAGTCAAGGACTTTGGGGGATTTTCTTTTTTAGCCCATTCAGGCCTGCGATTTCTTTTTGGGTAAATTCGAATTTGGAGGCAACCCTTTCTTTTTTTACTCCGTCCTGTTAAACGTAAGACTCTTAACCTAAACCGGTACACCACATGGACCTGCTGATACAGGGCTGCAAGCGGAACGATCGCGATAGCCAGCGTTTACTGTATCAACATTATTATACATATGCCCTGAGTGTTTGTGCACGCTATTCAAGAAATCTGGTGGAGGCTAAGGAGGTGGTTAATGATGGATTTATGAAAGTGTTTGGCAAAATCAATCAGTATAATCCTGACTCATCATTTAAAGGCTGGTTGCGAAAGATTATGATTCATGCATCCATCGACCAATATAGAAAGGAACTCAAGCATCAAAATCAATATCCTGTTGAGTTTGCGCATAAAGTATTTACTCAACCAGAGGCAGATACAAATCTTTCGCATGAAGAGTTGATTGGGATGGTTCAAAAACTAACTCCCGCTTACCGCGCTGTTTTTAATCTGCATGTGATTGATGGATACACCCACGAAGAGATTGGAAAACTGCTGGGTATCTCGACAGGAACTTCAAAATCAAACTTGTTGAAAGCACGAGAAAATTTGAGAAAGATGTTGCAAGGAGTGAATAAGATATCGTATGAAAAAGTTAATTGATCAGGAGCTCGATTCGCTTTTTAAGGCTGCTTCGGAAGGTTATCATCCGGAATTTGATGCAGCTGCGTGGGAGGCTATGACTGAAAAGTTGAATCAACCAAAATCATTGACATGGAAAAAGTGGATACCATTTTCCTTGGCGGGCCTTATTATTTTTTCAACCGGTATATGGGTTGGAATAAAGTTTAATCAAAATTCAGATTACGAAGTGAAAGAACGTAAAACGCAGATATCAAACAATGATAAAACGAGTGAAACAGAAAATAAGATTGAGATTATAGCCGGTTCATCTCCTGAAGCAAAAAAAGAGGCGATAAGTGTACAGGATGTGAGTTCAATGGCACGACCAGCTGGATCGAATAAATATTTAAACGACAACCAACATGAAATTAATGTTGCTAAAGAAGAAGCTGATCTTGTTGATTTCAGAGATGAATCCTCATCAGCCAATGTAGGTGTCAATGACAATGAGCAGGTTCCCGACTTTAAAATTACATCAAGTGAGAATCAGGTCGATACAATATTGAATGACGGATTTGACGATGAAATAAATAAGGACTCTACGAATAATAATAATATTGAGGGTAACCATAACCAAATAGAGAAGTCAGGAAATGGAATATTTATACGGATTTTGGCATCACCCGATTTATCATCAATCAACTATGGCACTACACGTTTGATGGGTAGTAATTATGCACTATTGGGTGAATATAGATTTTCGAAACGATGGTCTTTATCGACTGGACTTATTTGGTCATTGAAAAAGTATTCAACTCAGGAAGAAGTTGTCTATTCTGGTTATTCAGCAGATCAACTGGATGGTGCATGCAGAATTATGGATATCCCGATCAATATTTATTATCATTTTAATCCTTATAAGAAAGTTTCCTTTTATGCTGGCGCTGGATTTTCATCTTATATCATGATGACAGAAGATTATACCTATACCGTGTTTGCTACTTCAGGAAATCGAACTTATTCAACACAAGTTGAGGGCAAAAATAATGAGTGGTTCAAGGTATTAAATTTATCCATGGGTATCCAATACCCACTTAATTCTCAGTGGCACATTCAAGCAGAACCGTTTTTAAAAGCTCCGTTGGCTGGCGTTGGCGAGGGGGATGTATTGTTATCCAGTCTCGGAGTTTTTCTCGGTCTAAAGTATAAAATCAACATAATTAAATAACTATGCAAGTCATGAGATTAACCCCATTGATCGCGGTTGGAGTGTGGATATCATTTTTTGCCTATATAGGCTGTTCAAGTAGTGATGAACCGAAACCACTGGATTGCAATTCCTCGGATCTTGCCATTCTCCTTTCAACCAAGAGCGACCCAACAGACTGCAATACGAGTAATGGATCGATTACTGTTTCGGCCTCAGGTGGAGTAACACCTTATCAATTTAAGCTGAACAATGGCACATTTGGCAGTTCATCTAATTTCAATAATCTGAGTGGTGGTTCTTTTACTATAATTGTGCAGGACGCAAATGATTGTGAAAGAACGTTGACTGCGGTAGTGCTCAACGCACCTGCAGCGCCCGTTGCAGGTGCTTCCACTATTTCTCCTCATACCAATTGCGCCAATCCAAATGGGTCGATAACAGTTAATGTAACCGGTGGAAGCCCTCCATATGAATATAAAATAGGGACCGGAGCATTTTCCTCATCCAATATCTTTTCAAATCTCAAAGCGGGAAGTTATTCGATTACTGTTCAGGATAATGCCAATTGCAACATCACCATAAACAATGTAGTAGCCAGCAATACAACAGTTAGCTTCGAAAATGATATAAAGCCTATTCTTCAAACTAATTGTATCAAATCGGGTTGTCATAATGGCGATAATGGTGCAAGTCTTAATTGGAGTGTTTTTGCCAATGTTCAATCGAGAGCACAGGCCATCAAAACCCGAACCGGCAACAAATCGATGCCTGCTGATATTGCCCCAACCGGATTGCCTCAGGAGCAGATTGATTTAATTGCTTGCTGGGTGGATTCAGGAGCCTTAAATAATTAAATACTTCTAATTTTATATTAACTTGTCATCATACTAGTTTTTATGAGAAGAATACAGATACTTATTGTAGGACTATATTTTTTTGCTTCTTGTGCTTATAACGATATCGCTGATAAATTCTCATGTGACGATACCGATCTCGCGTTATCTCTAGCCACTAAAGTTGATGCGTCTTCTTGTAAGTCAATTGATGGGAGCCTGGTAGTTGCAGCAACAGGAGGCGAGCCCGCATATGATTTCAGTCTTAATGGGGGTGTGTATCAAACCAATCCTGAGTTTACTGGTCTTGCACCCGGTGCGTATGAAGTAACCGTTAAAGACCTTAGGGGTTGTATTTCAAACCTGACTGTGGAGATATCTTCGCCTGACTCTAATTTAAGTGCCTCCATTGAAACCCAACATGATAATCAATGCCTAACTAATAATGGGGTTATCACCGTTACAGGGCTAGGTGGCTCTGGAAATTATCAATATCAACTTGGCTCTTCTGGTTTTAGTAATAACAATATTTTTTCAAACTTGAAGCATGGATCCTATGTGGTGGTCGTAAAAGATTCTGAGGATTGCCAAAAAGTGTTAAGTATTTCTGTGCAAAGAGGGAATACGGGTGTTAGTTTTTCAGGTGATATTGAATCCATTTTTCAAACGAATTGCAACCTCTCGGGATGCCATGGTTCGGGTACGGGTGCGCGTGATTGGACCAACTTTGCCAATCTTCAAAGTAAGGCTGCTCAAATAAAGATACGAACCGGAAATAAAACGATGCCAATCGGGGGCTTCACCCTCTCACAACAACAAATCGATTTGATTGCTTGTTGGGTCGATGATGGGGCAAGCAATAACTAGTAACATATGACAATAGTAAAATTATTTTTAATTGGTTCTCTGGTAACGAGCGCGTTTTTGGTCAATGCACAGAAGTATACTACTGTAAGCTCATCCATAAGCTTTTTTTCGGATGCGGCTATTGAAGATATCAAAGCAGAGAATACGAAAGCCCTCAGTATTTTCAACGTTTCTACAGGCGATGTGGCATTTTCAATTCCGATCAAAGATTTTGAATTTGAAAAATCTCTTATGAAGGAACATTTCAATGAAAAGTATATGGAGACCGAGAAATATCCAAAGGCTACATTTCAGGGTAAAGTTACTGGATATTCATCAAGTTTAACGGAAGAGCAAATTGTTACAGCTACAGGTAAACTGACCATTCATGGTGTGACGAAAGATGTTATCCTGTCAGGATCACTAACATTTTCGGAGGAGAAAATAGAAGCTAAATCATCATTCAAGATTGCTCTTGCAGATTATAAAATTAAAATACCTCAATTACTCTGGCAAAATATTGCGGAGGAGGTTGAAGTTTCCCTGAACTTTATTTATAAGCCAATATGAAAATCGTCTTATCGTTTTTTCTCATTACTTTTTACACGTTAGGTATTGCGCAAGATGATTTGCTTGGAGAATTGGAGAAATCAGAAAAACTAACCTCTGAATTTACAACGGCTACCTTTAAAGGTACCCGCCTGATCAATGGTCAGACTATAGAGACCAAATCAAAAGGCGAGCTTGAGTTTATTTTTGCACACAGGTTCGGTAAGGTAAGTGATGGTATTTATGAATTATTTGGCTTAGATCAGGCCTTTGTACGTTTGGGTCTTGAGTATGGATTAACCGATAGGTTAGGAGTAGGCTTTGGGCGAAACTCCGTAGACAAGACCATGGATGGGTATCTTCGCTATAAATTGTTAAGGCAACAGTCAGGAGCGAAAAGCTTTCCAGTATCTATAACAGGTTTTGGGAATATGGCTGTAAGAACTTCCCCCAGAAAGCAAGATGCTGATTTTGACATAACCTTAGAAGATAGGATTGCTTATACGAGTCAATTACTTATAGCCAGGAAATTTTCATCAAGCTTTTCATTGCAGCTGATGCCAACGTTTCTTCATAAGAATACAGTAGATGGCTCTATTGAGACCAACGACCAGTTTGCCCTTGGTATAGGTGGAAGAATAAAGGTTTCCAGGAGCATTGCCCTAACTTCAGAATATTACTATCGAATAAATGTTCCGGAGTCAAACCCTTATTATAATTCGCTTGGCTTTGGAATAGATATTGAAACGGGTGGCCATGTTTTTCAGTTAGTGATGTCCAATGCTCAAGGACTTACCGAACGAGCCTTTTTAACGGAAACGACCAGCGATTTTTTTGCCGGTGAGATTCACTTTGGTTTTAACGTTACCCGAACCTTTCAATTGAAAAGGCAAGAACGGGGTAATTGAATTAATCTAACTCTTTCTTAGTTTTAGGTTCACGTTTTATACCTGACCTGATTTGTTGCTTTTCTCTATCATTGTTTACCTGATCATCACCGTGGTGATTGGATACTGGGCTTCGCGCAAAGTGAAAACATCTGGAGATTTTATGCTGGCGGGTCGCAGTCTTCCTTTGTTGTTAAGCTCGTCTGCATTATTTGCCACCTGGTTTGGTTCGGAAACTGTGTTTGGGGCTAGTTCAGAATTTTTGAAGGGCGGATTATATTCTGTAATTGAAGATCCATTTGGTGCCGCCTTATGTCTGCTTCTGTTCGGACTTTTCTTTGCGCGCAAGTTGTATTCCATGAACCTGCTTACACTGGGCGACTTTTTCAAAGTCCGGTATGGTAAACGCACGGAATTGGTAGCGAGTACATTCATAGTACCATCCTATGTCGGTTATATTGCGGCACAACTTGTGGCGATGGGTTTAATTCTGAATGTAGTTACCGGCCTTGAAATTTGGCAAGGAGTAATTGTTTCTGCGGTGGTAGTTACATTCTATACATACGTAGGTGGCATGTGGGCAATTTCTATTACTGACTTCATTCAAAGTGCCATCATCATTATCGGCCTGCTGGTTCTTGCAGTGATCCTCTCTCAAAAAGCAGGTGGGTTTGCGAATTTGCTCAATGAAGTGCAACCCGGCACGTTTCGGTTTTTACCCAAACCAGAATTTAAGGAGATCATTATTTATCTCGCTGCCTGGTCGGTACTTGGCTTAGGATCAATTCCATCACAGGATGTTTTTCAACGGGTGATGTCTTCCAACTCGGTAAATACAGCTGTGCGTTCTTGCTTTATTGCGGCCGGCCTGTACCTCACAGTTGCCATGATTCCCTTGTTCATTAGCCTCTGCGTCCGTCATTTATATCCTGAATTTATTTCCGGAGACACACAACTTGCATTGCCCAGTATGGTACTAAGTCATGCTACTATGCCGGTACAGATTTTGTTTTTTGGTTCTTTATTATCTGCAATCATGAGTACCACCAGCTCAGCCATTCTGGCTCCCGCAGCTATCTTTTCAGAAAATCTTGTGAAGCCATTAACAAAGCATCGGTTCAGTGATAAAAAACTTTTAATGATCACCCGCTTTTCTGTTTTAGGGTTTAGCGCCTTGGCAACGGTAATGGCATGTCTGCGATCAAATATTTATGAACTGGTAGGGGAGTCTTCCATCCTAAGTCTGGTATCTTTGTTTGCTCCGTTGGTATTTGGACTTTATTGGAAGAGGGCATCCAGTACGGGCGCATTAATGGCGATGGTTATGGGTACAACTACATGGTTTGTGGTAAATCGTTTTGATCTTACCTGGCCGAGTTTAGTGCCGGCACTTATTGTAAGTATATTGATTATGGTAGTAGGAAGTTTAGTTTGGAAGGACAAACAAGTTGTATGATAAAAATTGAAATAAATCGTATTGACCAGGATTTCCGGATGGAAGCGGTTAATGAAAAAGGAAATGCCATTGTCATGGATGCGGGCGCTGCTGATGGTGGTCATGATTCAGGCATGCGACCCATGCAATTGTTATTGGCCGCTATGGGCGGCTGCAGTGCTATAGACCTGATTGCTATTTTAAGAAAACAACGTGAGCCGCTCAACGATTTAAAAATTACCGTTACCGGTGAACGTGAGCAAGGTGTTGTACCTGCTTTGTATACAGAAGTACATGCACACTTTAAATTATTTGGTGATATTAATCAAGAGAAAGCAGAACGCGCAGTGCAGCTTTCGGTTGAAAAATATTGTTCCGTAGCCAAAACTCTCGAAAAGACTGCCAAGGTCACCTATAGTTTTGAAATTGTTAAATCTGTCTGATGGAAAAGCGGAATTTTGAAACCGATGCTATTCGTGCCCAAAGTGAAAGAACTCCAAATCGCGAACATTCTGTACCATTATACCTGACATCAAGTTTTGTCTTTGAAGACGCAGAGCAGGCAAGGGCGCTTTTTGCGGATGAAATCCCCGGGAACATTTACACCCGATTCTCAAATCCAAACAACACGGAGTTTATAGAGAAGATGTGTTTGTTGGAAGGTACCGAAGATGGAATTGCTACAGCTTCTGGTATGGCTGCGATGTATATCAGCATGGCCTCGCTGTTAAAAGCAGGCGACCATGTTCTGGCATCTCGCTCTGTTTTTGGATCCACGCACCAGATTTTGAATGTCATTTTTCCGAGGTTCAATATTTCTTATTCCTATGCAGATATAGCTGATCCGAATTCCTGGGAAAGTAAGATTCAGCCGAACACAAAAATGATTTTTGTGGAAACACCATCTAACCCAGCTCTCGATATTATCGATCTGGAGTGGTTGGGCAAACTGGCTGCCAAGCACAAATTGATATTGAATGTAGATAATTGTTTTGCAACACCGTATCTGCAGAACCCGGCAAAATGGGGTGCACATCTTGTTACACACTCGGCAACTAAATTTATTGATGGTCAGGGAAGGGTGATTGGTGGTGCCGTATTGGGAAAGAAAGAATTGATTAAGGAGGTTCGGTTTTTTGCTCGCCACACCGGCCCATCCATGGCCCCGTTTAATGCCTGGGTGTTATCAAAGAGTTTGGAGACACTGGCTGTGCGTATGGAGCGCCATTGCCAGAATGCATTAGAACTTGCCAATTATTTGCAAACGCATTCAGAAATATTGAAAGTGAAGTATCCTTTCCTGCCTTCGCATCCGCAGCATGAGCTTGCCAAAAAGCAAATGAAGTTGGGTGGGGGTGTAGTTACGTTTGAAATTAATGGAGGTATCGAACGGGGTCGTAAATTTTTGAACTCACTCAAGATGCTTTCGCATTCTGCTAATCTGGGTGACACGCGCAGCATTGCTACTCATCCGGCATCGACAACACATTCTAAACTAAGCGAAGCAGAACGAGTTGCCGTAGGCATTACGTCCGGACTTGTGCGCATTTCTGTGGGACTTGAAAAGTATGCTGATATTCAGGCAGATGTAGCACAGGCGATTGAGGCAAGTAAGGCGTAAGTTGATGGAATATTTTTACAAAAGATTTGCGGGAGAAGAACTTCGGTAAGTTCGGTGGTTACTTCTAATGTAATACTTTCTTCAGCCAAATTGAGAATATTCAAAAATTCGCTTATTTTTAGTAAGCTATAATATATATCAACTATAACTCCAGAATCAGATGAAGAAATTGGTTTTAGTATTCTTCATAATCCTCCCATTAGCATCGGCTAACGCGCAAACACGATTGTTTGTAGATCCAGAGTTCCAGAGAATAGGAAATAACCACAAAATAATAGCTGTAATACCTTTTCGGGTATCGATTTCACTAAGGCCTAAACAAATGGAGGCACTCAAGGAAGGCCAGTTAGAAAGAATGAAGGAGGATGAGAGTCGTAATATTCAAATGGCACTTTATGCCTGGTTTTTAAAAAGAAGACAGCAGGGTAAAATGTGGGTAGATATTCAAGATGCGAGTACAACTACCGCCATACTAGGCAAGAGTGGGATTAACTATTCTAATATTGATAATTACACACCGGAAGAAATAGCCAGGTTATTGAATGTAGATGCGATAGTGAGAGGAACATTCGATACGGATAAGCCAATGTCAGAAGGAGCAAGCCTGGCCTTAGGACTTTTAGTTGGATTTTGGGGAGCCACCAATCAGACAACAATTAATATGTTTATACACAATGCCGAAGATGGAAAAGTCCTTGTAAATTATAATAAGGGAGTTGCAGGATCTGTGGGTTCAACCAGTGATCAACTGATTAATGTGGTGATGAGAAAGGCATCGCGCAGAATCCCCTATACAAAGCCTAAGGTATAAAGGTGAAATCTCAGCCTCTAAATAAGGATTAGAGTGCTTGTCCTGGTAATACTTGTGGAGCCTTCAATAAGTAGGCATACTTGTATCAATCTCCTTAGCCCATGCCAGGATGCCACCTTTTAGATTATACAGATTGGTGAATCCATGATTTTTTTCAAGCCATTGCACCATATTACCGCTACGGGCACCGCTTCTACATTGAACAATAACTTTTTTATCTTTGGAAACCCGATCCACCGAATGCGGTATTTCACCTTGCGGAATTAATTCACCACCCAGACTGCAGATGTCATACTCGTGTGGCTCGCGTACATCAATTAACTGAAAATCTTCCCCAGATTCCTGCATTGCTTTTAATTCCTGTACAGTTACTTCTTTCATAAGACTTGCTTTAGGTGTGTTGAGCCCACAAAACTCATCATAATTAACCAAATTTTTAATTGATTCCCGCGAATTTCGGTTAGGTATTTTTATGCGGGTAGATTCCAAACTTACAGAATCATAAACCACCACTTCTCCAGCCAACGGTTTTCCAAAACCGGTTATTATTTTCAGAACCTCATTGGCTTGCATACATCCAATTATGCCTGGAAGCACACCCAACACACCTCCCTCTTCGCAATTAGGCACCGACTTAGGATCGGGAGGAAGTGGAAAAAAATCCCTGTAGTTAACTCCTTTATTAAAATTGAATACAGCCACCTGACCCTCGTAACGAAAAACAGAACCATAAACCAGAGGTTTATCCAACAGCACACTGGCATCATTAATAAGATATCGGCTAGGAAAATTATCAGTGCAATCCACAATTACATCCGAATCGGATAACAAGGTAAGAGCGTTAGCTGCACTTAATTTCGCCTGCACAACTTCAACACGGATGTTTGGGTTCAGACTCTTTAATTTATTGGAGGCCACCAAGGCTTTAGATTGATTAATGTCATCAGTCGTAAATAACACCTGACGTTGCAGATTCGATAATGTGATCTGATCATCATCAATAATTTTTATAGAACCTATACCCGCAGCAGCCAGGTAAAGCAAAACCGGACATCCCAATCCACCCGCACCCACAACCGTCACCCTCGCGTTTTTAAGTTTATGCTGAGACGGGACACCAAACTCAGGCAACACAAAATGCCGGCTATACCGTATTTGTTCTTCTTGTGAAAAATCTGGATTATCCTTATCCATCATAATTCGTAATTTACCACTAAATCTTTACTTGAACATGAGAACAAACTATTCAACAGGAGCAAAATGGGAAGATATTGTAGGGTATTGCCGGGCCGTTAAAATCGGCAACACACTGGAAGTATCCGGAACGGTGGCCTCGGATGGAACTAATGTTATTGCGAAGGGTGACTTTTACGGACAAACCAAATTTATAATTGAAAAGATAGAGAAGGTTTTAAAGCAAGCTGATTTTGAATTAACCGATGTGGTACGTACCCGAATATTTGTAACAGATATTTCGAAGTGGGAGCTCGTGGGAAAAGCCCATGGGGAATTCTTTAAGGATATAAAGCCTGTTACCAGTATGGTAGAAATCAGCGCCTTAATTGATCCTGATTATTTGGTGGAGATTGAAGTAAGTGCAATCAAGGAAAATTTGAATAGCTAGTCCATGGTGCGGGCACGGTTTAGTCGTTCCGAAAAAATAATCATAGCTAGCATAGCTGCAGGTTGTTTTCTGCTGCATTTAGTTACGAACTTGACAGGGGCTTATGGATTCTTCCGCGATGAGCTATATTATATTGCTTGTAGTGATCACCTTGCCTGGGGGTATGTCGATCAACCTCCCTTTTCACTCTTTGTTTTAAAATTAAGTCGGATCCTGTTAGGGGATAGTCTTACGGCTATTCGAATCGTGCCCGTGCTGATGCACGCGGCAACGATTGTAGTTACCGCCATGATGGTGAAAGAAATGAATGGCCAAAGGTTTGCAATTTTTATCGCCTGCCTGGCCGTGGCGCTTTCTCCGATTCATTTGGGGATGAGTTTGATCTATTCGATGAATTCAATTGATATTTTTCTGTGGGCGTTCGCGATCTATATTATAATTAGGATCATAAACACCGAATATCAATCCCTTTGGATTTGGTTGGGGATTGTGTTGGGCATTGGATTACTAAATAAAATAAGCTTTTTGTTTTTAGGGGCTGGAATATTTGTAGGCCTTATCATTACTAATCGTCAATACTTTACAACCCGGGGGCCTTATGTTGCAGGTGGTATTGCTACTTTGGTTTTTCTGCCTTATGTAATCTGGAACATTATACACGATTTTGCACACCTTGAATTTATTCATAATGCTTCATCGGGTAAGTATTCAAGTCTTAATGCGTTTTCTTTCCTTAAGGATCAGTTGCTGTTTCTCAATCCACTAAGCACACCACTATGGATAGCTGGACTTCTTGCGCTTTTTCTATTCGAACCACTCAAGAAGTATCGAATCATAGCATTTATTTATATGACCGCATTTGCGATTTTACTTCTAAACAAAACAAGTAAAGGCGAATATCTTGCGCCTGCTTATGCAAGTTTGTTCGCAGCGGCTGCTGTAATTGCTGAACAGAAATTATCGGTTAACTACTTGGCATGGGTCCGCTATGCTTATCCGGCTTTATTGATCATAACTTCTGGCTTTTTAGTACCAATGGTTTTGCCTGTGTTGTCTGTTGATCGCTACATTTCATATTCGAAAATCATTGGTATCGAACCAAGTTCCAGCGAGGGGAAAACGCTTTCTGATTTGCCTCAATTTTATGCTGATATGTTTGGTTGGGAAGAGAAAGCGCGAGATGTGGCATCTGTTTACAACACGCTGTCAGAAGCTGAAAAAGCAGACTGTGCTATTGTATCTTCTAACTACGGCCGTTGTGGCGCTATCGACTTTTTTGGCGAACAGTATGGTCTACCTAAATCAATCGGAACGCACAATAACTACTGGATTTGGGGACCACGAAATTATACAGGGGCTATTGTAATTATTTTAGGAGGCACACTGGAAGATCATGTTAATGACTTTAAATCCGTAACCTTGGCTGATGTCTCAACGTGTACATATTGTATGCCGTATGAGAATAACGTAAATATTTTTATTGCACGCGGACTTAAGTATAAGTTAAAGGACGTGTGGATTCATGAGAAGCATTATGATTAATTGCTTAATCCTAAACTAAAATCTTGAGAGTGCTAATTTTGAAACCGTTTCACCAATCGCTAACGAAGAAGTAGCGGCCGGGGAAGGAGCATTACAAACATTGATCACATGCTTCTCTTCAAGAATCAAAAAATCATCGACCAGCCCACCTTCGCGATCACACGCCTGGGCCCGAACACCAGCGCCACCTTCCACCAGATCGTTTTCCTGAATTTCCGGGATTAACTTTTGCAACGCTTTTGTAAATGCTGATTTAGAAAATGACCTGTACATTTCTCCAAAACCGGTACGCCAATATTTTCCAGCCACTTTTTGAAATCCAGGCCACGCCAGTGTTTCAGCTAGCTCTGAAAAACTGATATCGGATTTTTTATATCCCTCACGTTTAAAGGCAAGTACTGCATTTGGTCCGGCTTCTACACCACCTTTGGCCATGCGTGTGAAGTGAACACCTAAAAAAGGAAAGTTGGGATCAGGTACCGGATAAATTAAGTTTTTAACGAGGTATTCTTTTTCCTTTTTGAGTTTATAATACTCACCCCGGAAAGGAATAATCTTAACATTCAATTCAGGTACCGTCATGCGCGCAACCTTATCACTATAAAGTCCGGCACAGTTAATCACTAGTTTGGTTGTATAATTTGATTTCTGAGTGATCACTACTACCTTGTTCTCCGAACTTTGTATGTCAAGCACTCGTTCGCCAAGATTAATCTGGCCGCCTTTTTCTTGAATGAGCTGCCCATACTTCTGAGCAACAATTTTATAATCTACAATGCCGGTTTGAGGAACAAATATCCCTGCAATTCCTGCTACATGGGGCTCGTAGTCTAATAGTTCTTCCTTGGCTAATTTTTTGAGATTCTGTAATCCATTTTGTTGTCCGCGGGTGAATAACGTTTCCAACAAGGGTAGTTCTTTTTCATCTGAGGCAATTACAATTTTTCCACATAGATCGAAAGCAATTTCATGTTGACGACAAAAGTCAATTAACAAATGATAACCATGAATGCAATTGGTCGCCTTGAGACTACCCGGTTTATAGTATAATCCCGAATGAATTACCCCGCTGTTATTGCCCGTCTGATGTTTAGCCAGTTCATTCTCTTTTTCCAACAAAAGAATGCTGAGATGAGGATTGATGGTTTTAAGTTGCAAGGCAGTAGCAAGACCTACTATGCCGCCACCAATAATGGTAATGTCGTACACGGTTCTTATTTTGATTGCGAAGCTACGCCAATCGACCCTTAAACAATCAGAATAGTTAATCTTTAATTGGTCGTATGCGAACATTGAGTGTAGACTCTACAATCACAAAATGATTCGGTGGAATCATGGTCCAATCTTTATCGTCAGACAGTTTTTCCGAAACCACCAAAACAGCTCCATCATCATCTTTCGGAGCCACCAAACGCGTTATGCCATTTTCCACTACAAAGCGACTTCCTTCCGAATGATAGAGTGTTAGGGCTTCTTGCTTGGGATCGCTTACGTACCGTGAGGCTACCACGAATTCACCGTTGGTAAATGCCATATTCATGTAGGCTTCCTCTTTAATCTCGTATTTGGCCATTAATTTTTTTACATCTCGAAACATATGCTCGAAGGAATCGACCACAGCTTCCGGGGTAACGGTTTTATGATTATTGAAAAGATGATTGAGTAAATAGGCAAATAGATGTTCTGAGTCTGTCTGACCTTTTATCCAATTATACAACTCATTCGAAAGCGGTTCGCGAAGGTGTCTTTTAATCTTTCCAAATTCCTCCACACCACCATTGTGGGCCATCAAAAAATCTTTGTATTGAAAGGGATGGCAGTTGGATTCGGAAACATCGCCCACGGTAGCTGCCCGTACGTGCGCGAGCAAACAGTTTGTTTTTATTTTTGGTGCGAGATTGCGCAAGTTGCGATTGTTCCAGGCGGGGTTTACCGAAACAAAAGTTACCGGCTCATTATTTATTTCGGGTGCATACCAGCCAATGCCGAAGCCGTCTCCGTTCAAAGGTTCTTCAATTTCTTTTGCATTGATACTTTGTGTAATCAATGAATTTTTTGGCTTGTAAAGCAGGTCGTCTATTACAATTGGGGTGCCTTTGTAGGCCATTAGTCTGCACATAGTAGAAATTGTTTCGGAAAAGATAATAAAAAAAAGACCGTTGACATATCAACGGTCTTTTTGCCCCATTGCACTGCTCTATTTTTTCTCTGCTTTCTTTTCAAATTTCATCGATACAGAATTCATGCAGTAACGTAAGCCCGTTGGTTTTGGACCATCATTAAATACATGACCCAAGTGTCCACCACACCGGCTACAAACCACCTCATCGCGCACCATGCCATAACTGGTATCGGTTCCTACCGCAACAGCACCTTCTTTTATGGGTTGATAGAAACTTGGCCACCCTGTGCCGGATTCAAATTTTGTTTCAGATGCGAAAAGCTCCTGGTTACATCCGGCACATGTGTAAACTCCGTGTTCATGATTATCCCAAAGCTTTCCCGTAAAGGCACGCTCCGTTCCTTTTTGACGAAGTACATAAAATTCTTCTTCAGTTAACTGCTTTTTCCATTCCGCTTCCGTTTTTTTTATTTCGAAAGCCGGTTCATTTTGTTTTTTATCTTTTTGCTGACCGCAGGCTACTACGGCAACCAGTAATAGGAGAGAAGTGAATTTCATGGATCTCATTAATTTATTCGTTCAAGGTAAATACAATTAATAGTCAAAAAGGTTTGTCTCTGAATAGAAATTTTAAGGGTTTGTCGGGAAGGCTACAAAATACAAAGACCCCTTCCGTCTGAAGGGGTCTTTATTACCTAAACCTAAACCTATGAGAAGATTTTCTCTGCTCTATGCCCATTAAAACGAAAGGGCAGGTTATAATGTTACATTCTTAAGTAAGAATTAATCTCTCTCTAATAAGCTTACTTTTTAAGCTTACTTCCATACTGTTTATTAAACTTTTCCACTTTTGGCCGGATCACATATTGACAATATCCCTGATTAGGGTTTAAAGCATAATAATTCTGGTGATAATCTTCGGCAGGGTAAAAGGTAGCGGCTGGGCTAATCTCTGTTACAATTGGATTTTTATACACGCCCGAACTTGCTAATTGTTTTTTATACTCTTCGGCTGTCTTTTTCTGCTCTTCACTGTGATAGAACACAACTGAACGATATTGTGTGCCTTCGTCAGCCCCCTGCTTGTTAAGCGTAGTAGGATCATGTGTATTCCAGAATATTTCAAGAACCTCCGCATAGGAAATCACTTTAGGGTCGAATTTTACCTGAATTACTTCGGCATGGCCCGTTAGCCCTGAGCATACTTCACGATAAGTTGGGTTTTTCACTTTTCCTCCGGAATACCCCGAAACCACGGATTCAACGCCTTTTAAAGGCAGGAAAAATGCTTCTGTGCACCAAAAGCAACCTGAGCCCAACGTTGCAGTTTCGAGTTGTGTGTTCATAATTTTTTTAGTTGGATTCTGAGCCTGCGCAGACAGGGTTGATAGTAAAGCTGAGAAAAGTAACGTTGTAGTAAATTTCATACAGTCTTTAACCCTAAAGCAATCAAAATGGTTTAACCCAAAGACTTAAAAGTCTGACAGCCGACATTAATAAGCCCCATAAAATCCATTTAGTGATTCGGCCAGGCGGTTGTCCAGTTCACGCTTGGTTCTGCTAAGCAGAAAATCCCGCGCCATATAAGGTTCTTTAAGGCTGCATAGTTTCCGTGTTTTTTCGGGAATGGCGCGCTGGTCACCTGTGCAGCTACCCCATCGCTCGCTCCAACTTTCATCACTTATCAGGTCAGAATTTCTAAGTTCTACTCCAGACGAAGCCTCTTTAATAAAAAGTGTAATGGATCCGCGCGAGGTAATCTGTTTTTCAAAGATTGTGATAGAGCCGTTTACTTTCTCATACACTGGAACTTTCACATTGTTAACGGTTTTTTCACCCACCTTCACACTGTCTTTGTAGCTTTCTGAGCGTTTGGTTATAGTAGGTCTATTTTCGGAATATCCATTCACAACTACTTTTACAAATTGGTCGACTTTCGTGAGGCCTGCGTCTTGCGCTCCTTGCGGTGTATAAAATTTAACAAACTGACTTGGATTGACTCCAAAGACTATAGGTTCAAAATTCCAGTCGTTATAATTTCGTAAGGAAGGTTCTACGATGACCTTGATGGTAGCGTTAAATTTTGCTTGCTCCATCATTTCAATTGTTTCGCGGTAGCCAGGCGATAGCGTGTTGGTTTCTACAAACAGGAAGTATGCACGCTTGGCATCTTCGCGACTGCTTTTCAACATGGACTGGATTCCCGCTTCGTAAGTTTCTTCAGCCGCTTTATTCTTAACCTCGGTTAATTCTTTGTATTTGTTGATTGGATTTGGGAATATTTTTAGAGCACCGGGTGACGTACGGATTTGTTCATAGAGGTAATTGATGCGCTCATAATTCTGAACTGCATTCTTCCATTTAAAATTAGCATTGGAGGCAATCTGATTTTGGGCATCCGACTCCAGGTATTCAACAGCCATAATATAGCTGGTGCTCAAAACCTCCTTTGATTTTTTGTGATCCGGATTCTGCCTCAGTCGGTTAACGGCTTGTAAAACGGCATCATAATAATCACCTTTTTTCAGAGCGGATTTTCCTGAACTGCAGGAGTCCAACAATATGACTGACAAAACGATGAAGGGGAGTAATCGTAGTTTCATAAACAGGGGTAAAACAAATTCAATGCCTCAATTTAACAAATAACTAAATGTAGAGTCAAGACTTTTATAATCTGAGAGTTATGACTTGTATAACTAATTTTCAATTGGAAAAAGATCAATCAAAACATCATCAATTAATCTGCGCCAGTTACCCCACGAGTGCCCCTCGTTCACTTCCCGATAATGATACTCGCAACTACTGGCCTCAAGCACCTCTTTCATTTTACGACTGTCTTCGCTTGTGTCGTTGATTAATCCTGAGGTCATGGATATTTTCATTTTAGGATCAGCAGGATTAGAACACAATGCGTAAATCTGGGGTCGGGTATAAAAGGCAGGTGATTGAATACCAACCATCCCAAAAACATCAGGTCTTGTAAAGGCAAAATAGGTGGCCGTTAATCCGCCCATCGAGGTGCCCATGATAGCTCTCTTTTGTGGGCTGGATATGGCTGGGTACTGAGATTCAATAAGCGGAATTAGTTCTTGAACAAAGAAGTCTAGGTACTTTGCATTCATCGCAAGTTCATTCATCCTTCGGTTGTTGGCACGATTCACCGGTTCCCGGTTATCCACAAAAACCGCTATCACAGGTTTTATTTTTTTGTCAAAAATCAGGTTGTCTAATACCGTGGTCATATTGCCTAATTGCGGGTGCAAATATTCAAAGCCATCGGTAACGTATATAGTAGGAAGTTTGCCGAGATTATTATTGTAATAAGGAACGTAAACAGAGTAAGTAACCTGGTATCCTAAGGAGGTACTGACGATGAGCAAATCACGTTTCATTGTTCCTTTAGGTACGCCCACACGTTCAATCGTTGCAGGATCTTCGCGCCAGGCCGGCATGCGTAATTCAGAATTGGGGCTTCCGCCACCCACACCCGACCATTGTTGAAATTTATTTTCCGGATCAAGAATCCAAGTACTTCCGTTGATCAGAATTTTGTAATCGAGCCGGGCATCTTTTGGAAAGGCACACTTCAGATACCAGATGTTGGAACCAGGCACTTGCCTTCCTTTGTTATCAAAATCTTTTTGGTAGCCCCAACCATTGAAGTCACCCATCCACTCCACGGTTTTCGCAGTGCCTCTATAAAAAAAATATACTGAGTCATCAAAGACTAACGGTATTTGGCCCGTAGCCTGCAAGGATGACCACCAGTTTTCTAACCATGCAACTCCGATAGAATCAGGTTTGAATCTGGTTAGAATCTGATTACTTTCCTGTAACAAACTATAGTCTTGTCCGGATAGAGATGAAAACTTGACAAGAATTATGAATACCAGAGCTGCTCTCATTATTGTCTTTTATGCAGTCTTGATAACTACTTCATCACGATCATCCACTTTCAGACTTAACAATGCAGCGATGCCCATCGATACTCCACCACTCACCAGAATAAAAATCGATTGGCCATTGAATAGGTGAGTTAGCATTACACCCAGTAGAGTACCCGCTACAATCTGAGGAATTACAATGAAGAAATTGAATACACCCATATAGTATCCCATTTTTTCTGCCGGTAAGGAACCAGAAAGCATGGCATAGGGAATGGACAAAATACTGGCCCAGGAAATACCGATGCCAATCATAGAAAACCAAAGCCAGAAAGGATCAGAAATAAAATAGAAGGATGCCAACCCTACACCTCCACAAAGCAAGGCAATAAAATGAGTCATTCTTCGGCTGGTATATTTTGCAATGATGGGCAGAAATAATGCGGCTAATGCAGCAATGCCATTGTAAACTCCAAACAGTTTTCCGACCAGATCGGCACCATCATTGTAAGCCTGACTTGTTGGGTCAGTTGAATGAAAAATGTAACTGGTAACAGCACTGGTGGTATAGATCCACATGGCAAACAGGGCAAACCATGAAAAGAACTGAACGTATGCCAACTGAATCATTGTCTTAGGCATTGTATTAAAATCCTTAACAATGTGTACAAGACCCAGATAGGCTTTGCCGCGTTGAATAAAAGAAGCGGCAACGCCATGAAATATCCCAAACATAATTAATCCAATCCCCAGTACATAAAGTTCATTCTCAAGATCGATCATGTAAACGAACACGGATATTAATAGACCAATCAAAATGAAAAGACCCGCTTTGCGATAAAAGGAAGACTGGTGCTTAGCTTCATCGTCAATTTTGCGATGCTCCCGGTTTCTAAGTTTCTCTTCACCTGCTTCCGTGGGTGGATATTCTTTTGTTGAAAAAACGGTCCACATTACGGTGGCGAAAAGCATGAATGCTCCAACATAATAACTATAGCGGATTGAATCAGGTAGAGTTCCGGCTACATCAGCTACGTTTGAAATTCCAAACCAATCTTTGAAAATGCTGGGTAGAAAGGAGGCAACGATGGCGCCAATGCCGATAAAAAAACTTTGCATGGCGAAACCGGTTGTTCGTTGTGATGGAGGCAACATATCACCTACAAAAGCACGGAATGGCTCCATACTGATATTGATAGACGCATCCATAATCCATAAAACGCCAACCGCCATCCATAGCGTTGGAGAGTTAGGCATAAGGCATAATGTAATGGAAGCGAGAATTGCACCCACTGCAAAAAAAGGTCTTCTGCGTCCCCATTTGGCATGCCAGGTTCGATCACTATAATATCCAACAATGGGTTGGACTAATAAACCAGTAAGTGGAGCTGCGAGCCAATACAAGGCAAGGTTGGCTGTGTCGGCACCCAGTGTTTCAAAAATGCGGCTCGTGTTTGCATTCTGTAATGCAAATCCAAATTGAATTCCTAAAAATCCAAAACTCATGTTCCAGATCTGCCAGAAGCTAAGGCGGGGTTTATGTTGGCTCATGTATTAATGTGAAGTAGCGTTCTGATTATTGTTTGGTTGATCTTTGTTCACCGTTTGTTCTCTTACCAAACTCCAAAGCAATGTCGAAAGGGCGAGACATACGGTGCAAATAATAAAGATAATATTTTTATTTTCAGCCTGCTGAATAAAACTACCAAACCCCAGGCTCACAATCAATTGAGGAATTACAACCGATAGATTAAAAATTCCCATGAACAAACCCATTTTTGCTTTATCTACTTTCTCAGTCATGATGGCAAACGGAAGACTAACCGTTGCTGCCCAGCCTATACCGGCCACGGCCATAAAAGTGTAGACTAACCAAATGCTGGTGCCAAACCAAGTCATCAATAAATAACCTATGGCCATCATACCGATGGCAACTACATGTACTTTTACCCGACCTATTTTTTTTGCAACAGGCTCAAGGACTGTAGCGGGCAGGATGAACCCAACTGTATTCAAGACCAGAAACGAAATTGAAACAACCTGACCCGCTTCGGTATCAGAAGTGATACCCATCGTATCCTGTACATAGAAAAACATGTAGACAAACATGGTTTGCACACCTAGCCAACAAAAACCATGGGCCAGGTAAATTCTATACAATTGACCGGTTTCAGATTGCGTGCGTATTTTTTCCTTTACTCTTACTTCTTCTGTGGTGATCGACTTGGGTTCTGTAATAAAGAAGGGCGGAATAATGGAAAACAAAAACACCAGAATAATTCCAAAATAAATAAGCGAGTAATTACCATAGTAGGCACCGATGGCATAAGCGAGAACTCCAAACATCCCTGAGATGGTTTGCATCCAGGTATACCCTTTCGTTCTCTTTTCTCCCACGGGGGTTACATCTGCAATGATGGATCGGGTAGGGTTGAAACTAATGTTTATGGATAGATCGAGGGTTAGTGCAACAATGATGGCAACCACCAGTAAACTAAGTCCTGTCCATTGACTGATTTCACCTAATCCTGTTAAGGCCAAAAGACTGATGGCTGCAATGGTGCCTCCAACTAATATAAAGGGTTTTCTTCGCCCACCCCAAAACCAGACTTTATCACTGATTAAACCAATGACCACCTGACCAATAATACCTGCAATTGGACCAGCAGCCCAAACAAATCCTACCTCGTGAATATTTAAAGAATATTGCGTAGACAAAAGCCAACTTAGCGCTGAGATTTGTACGCAGAGTGCAAAGCCCATAGCCGTTGCCGGTAAACTTAGGATCGCATAAAACGAGGGTGTGTATTTTTTTTGAATGTCGAGCATTACCAGGTAATTTCTATTTTTTCATCTGTGTACTTTGTTGTTGTAAACTTTACATGTTCTTCGCCCATTGAGTCCGGATCATTTATTGGATCATATTTTTCCAAAGGTGCAAAAAATGAGTGTACCTGATGCGTTAACGGCAATTGATCTCCATTGATTACTACATGGTTCGCCTCAGTGCCATGAAGAACGAGCCTTATGCTTTTGTACGATGGCTGATAGTCCCCATCCTTTTTTGAAACCACTAATTTGTTTTCACTACCTCGCAGTTGAATTAATCTTTTCACACTGGATCCCTTTTGATAGTCGAACGTCTCACCATCATCCATGTACAAAAGAAATTCGCTTGTTGCGTTTCCACAGTAGATATGCAATATCAATTCATCTTGCTTGATTCCTGTATGAGCAGCGGAAGCTTGCATCGGCAACACACTTCCTGCTTTGATAAAGACCGGCAATCGATGAATCGGGCATTCAACAATAGTTTCCTGATCGCCTTGCCAGATTTTGCCTGTATAAAGATCAAACCATTCACCAACCGGTAAGAATAATTTCAGCAAACCTTTATTACTTTCAACAGGGGCTACCAGGATACTCGGACCAAACAGATATTGATTGTGATACATGCCATTGTAAACCCGATGGTCGTGCGGGTAATCAATTGCAAGCGAGCGTTGCACCGGCATGCCCGTTTTGGAAGCATCGTAAAACAAGGAATAGATATACGGCATCAGTTGATACCTGAACTTGATGTAGTTTCTGCTAATACTTTCTACTTCTTCGCCATACGACCAAGGTTCGCTATCGCGGGTGTTAATCATACTGTGGGCTCTGAAGAAAGGGGAGAGTGATGCTATCGAAATCCATCGTGCAAAAAGTTTGGTATTGGCCTCGCCAACAAAACCACCGGTATCATAGCCGGCAAATGCAACTCCCGTAAGCCCTAAACTATTAACAATTCGAACGCCTAATAACATGTGTTCATCATAGGCAACATTATCACCCGTCCACACAGCAGAGTACCTTTGAATTCCTGAAAAACTTGACCGCGTAAGATTGAAAGGTCTTTTACCGTTCATTAATTTTTTGGTTCCTTCATACGTACTGCGCGCCATTTGAAATCCAAACACATTTCTTCCTCTGCGCATCGAAGTTTTATTACCTTCAAAATCAAATTCAATATTATCGGGTAAGGCATTTCCCCAGGTAGCAATCTCATTCATGTCATTCCAGAATCCTTCCACGCCCAACTCAATATAATCCTTAAATTTTGATGCCCACCATGCGCGCGCGGCAGGTTTTGTAAAGTCTGGAAAGTGACACCACCCGGGCCACACCTGGCCCTGATAATTTTCACCATCGGGATATTTTAAAAATATATCTTGCTTGACACCATCATCGTAGGCTTCATAGCCGGGCTCTACTTTTATTCCGGGGTCGCACATGATTACCACATGAAAGCCTTGTTTCTTTATTGCAGCTAGTAATCCTTTTGGGTCTGAGAAATGTTTTTTATCCCATGTAAAGATTTTATACTTCTCCATGTAATGGATATCGAAAACAATGGCATCGGCAGGAATATCTTTTTCACGGAAGGTTTGAGCAACCGCAAATACTTCCTTATCGGGATAATAACTATATCGACATTGCTGATACCCAATACTCCAAAGTGGAGGTAACTCCATCCGACCTGTCAATTCGGTATAATGCTTAATTACTTCGCGAACGGAATCACCCAGCATGAAATAATAATTCATTTCACCGGTATCAGCTGAAAAGCTGGCGAATCGATTATTTGAAGCACCGAAGTTGAAAAACGACTTGTGTGTATTGTCCAAAAAGATTCCATAGATGAAAGGATCGCGAATGCCTATGTAAAATGGCATGGAGGAGTAAAGCGGATCAGTACCGGTATTGTATGCATATGCATCCGTATTCCAGTTTTGATAGGCTGCGCCTCTGCGATCAAGCGGTCCGGTTTTTTCACCGAGTCCTATAAATCGTTCGCCAGCCTGTAGTTTTTTATAAGTTGTTACCTGTTCTCCGATCCACGCGGTTCCAAATGAATCGTCTTCATTAATTACCTGGCCATGATGGTTCTGAAAAGAAAATCGAACGGGATTTTTTGAGATTGATAAAACGCAGGTCGGTGTTTTTACTTTGATGTTTTTATCCTCGTCAATTACCTCGAAAGCAATCTCCGTAGGTTTTGCAATGACTGAATAAGAGAAGTCTTCAAATTTACTTGCGCGAGAGATAGTAACCCGGATAATACAATCCGAATAAATACTTACCCTAAAATTTCCAAATGAAGTGCTGCCCTCAATACCAAATGAATGCTTTGAGAAGGAAACAAGATTGCCCAGACTTTTACTGGTTGCAGAATGAAAAGAGGTTGTCATCAAAGAATAATTGAAAGGTTAAACGGCTAAAGTAAACTTAATTAGCCTTATGTCACCTATCACATTGATTCCAAAAATTACCGAAAACGGTTGCTTTATTTTTTCTTTGTCTGAGACTTTAAGGATGAGTTTCGAATTACCAGCCTGGTTTTAAGGATTTTGGTTTCAGGTTGTATTTCAAAATCGTCTTTTTCTTTGACTTCTATCTGTCGGATAAGAAGTCGAGCTGCTTCCTGACCCATTTCAAATCCAGGTTGATCAACAGTTGTGAGAGATGGCTCCATGAGTTCGCCAAAGAACCAATTGCTGAAACCTACTATAGCTACATCCTGAGGAATTTTTAAGCCCTTTTCTTTAATAGCCATCATGGCACCCATTGCCATGGGATCGTTGTTGGCAAATATCGCATCGGGTAGCGGAGTTTGGGAAAGGAGTTTGTTGGCAGCCCGCTTGCCTTCTTCAAATGTTCCGGAAGGACAGTTTACAATAATGTTCTCCTTTATTTCCATTTTATGTTCCTTGAGGGCATCGGTATAGCCTCTAAATCGATCAACACTAATGATCAGGTTGGGAGCACCATTTAGATGGGCTATCCGCTTACAGCCTTGCTCAATCAAATGTTTCACAGCTTCTTTTGCCCCGGCATAATCATCCACAATTACTTTGCTGCTGGTTGGGCTGTTATACATCCGATCGTAAAATACAATCGGGACACCTTTGGATATTATCGATTCGATATGATCGAAATTCGTTGTTTCGCGCGAGACAGAAAGTAACATGCCATCAACACGGCTATTGAATAAGGCTTTCATATCGGTCATTTCGCGTTGATACGACTCATTGGATTGCGCGAGAATGACATTGTATCCTGCAGTATAGGCAACATCTTCTATTCCACTTATCACGGTGGAGAAGAAGAAGTGAACAATTTCAGGTATGATCACCCCGATGGTGTTGGTTTTTTTCTGTCGCAGATTCAACGCTACAATGTTTGGCTGGTAGTTGAGTTTTTCAGCCAATTCATTTACCGCTTTTTTTGTCTGAACGCTGATATCTGGATGGTCTTTCAGGGCTCGCGAAACAGTAGATGGTGAAATGCCAAGTTCACGTGCAATGTCTTTGATTGTTACCTGATTAAATTTCATAGGTAGAGCTTAAATTTAAAGAATTTCGAACATTTAATGATTCCGAAAACGGTTGCGAAACCGTTTTCGCAAATTTATTGGAAGAAATTGGGGCGATAAGCTTGTCGACTGCTGAAAACACGGTATTATTACGCTGCGAAATCATTTTTTTAATTGATGCAATTAACAAATTTGATTTTGAATGTACTTATTAAACAACAATTAAAACCCTAAACAATTACGTATGACCAAATTGTATCTGTTTGTTCGCAGGTATCTGACGGTGTTACTGGTTTTTGGAACTCTTGTGAGTT
>JALHRJ010000069.1 GCA_022841475.1 Cyclobacteriaceae bacterium
GCGGGCATATCGCCCCTATAAATATTGATGTCCGTTATTGCATCGGGTATGATCGTTGAGAAAATGCCCAGTAAGTGACTGGGATTGTAAATGGGAGAATCATCGATGAGCACCAGGTTCTGATCCCGGTTTCCCCCGCGCACATAATAAAAGGTAGATCCATCCGATTGCAACTTGATACCCGGTAATGATTCTAAAGATTTTATGACATCCATTTCTCCAAATAATGCTGGGCGTTCTTCCACGGTGCGAGGCCTTACATTTATTTTGCTAACCTGAATTTCTTCTACCACCTCATCAGGCGAGCTGGTAACAATTACCTCTTGTAATATCGGAGGCTCTTCGGTGAGAAGTATGTTTTGCTGAATAGAAGTTTGTAGGTCAACCGATTTGCTCAAAGGTTTAAATCCAACGAATGAAGCCTTGATTTCATACAATCCCTTAGGCAGGGTAATGGAGAAAAAACCATAGGCATTCGCACTAGCGCCTGCTTTCAATTCATCAATAAATATGGTTGAGCCAATCAGCGCCTCGCCATTAGCGGAATCTTTGATATAGCCACTGAGCGTAACCAGTTGCTCTGCTGGCTTTTCAATTTTTTTTGCTGGTTTAAGAATGAACTGATCCTCCACAAGCGAATATTGAAATTCAAACTGGTTGCCGAGATCATCTAGAATTTCAAGTAGTGATTTTTCAACAGCTTTGTAACTAATCGTTTGATCTGATTGAATTCGCTTTGGGTTGTAAGAAAATCTGATTTTACTTTTTTGTGAGATTTCCTCCAATACTTCGGCAAGAGAAATCCCGTTAGCGTTAAGTGTAATTTTTACATCGGGAATAGTTTGGGCAACAACCGAATGAGCTATGATAATTAGCAGCAGACAATATAAGAATGGAGCAATTCGGAACATTGCTGTGATTCTCAAAATTAAGCTTGCTTAGTTTCAACAGCCCGCATCGATGATTTCAATTTGACCGTCTTTAACCGTGTAAGTAAGATTGAGCGTTGTTTTCAGAACATTCAGAACGGCCTCCAGACTCTGCTGATCGAAAGTTACTGTTACTACACAAGTTTCAGGCACCTGGGCAGCCATCGTAATGTTGGCATTATAGATTTTATTTAATGCATCAACTACCGAGCGCAAATCACTTTCCATAAAGACGATCTTTCTGGTCTTCCACGAGAGATAATTAAGGTCGGTATTGGTAGTGCTTACTAGTTGTTTGCTTTGTTTTTCAAATACACCCCGATCGCCTGCCTTTAGTAAAACGTTTTTATTGGCCTCGGAAACGGAGAACTTAACAGTTCCGGTTTCGACTACCACTTCCAATTCGTTTCGGTTGTTGTAGCCCTGCACATTAAATGAGGTGCCCAATACTTCGATGGTCGCTTCGTTAATTTTAATAATAAATGGTTTTTGCGGATCGCGTTCCACTTCAAAGAAGGCTTCACCTGTCAGCGTCACCGTTCGGGATGTCTTTCCAAAATCTGAGGCATAAGATAATTCAGAGTTTCTGTTCAATGCTATTCTGCTGCCATCTGGCAAGCTTATCTCCAGAGTATTATCAGCAGTTTGAAACTGAGTATCGTTGTTGTTTGAAACAAAATAATTGATAATAAAACCTGATGCCACCACAAGCAACACAGCCGCAGCAATACGGGTCCACAACTGAAATGGATTTCTTTCCGGCACTAGGGAGCGAACGTTATCTGTTTTATTTTTATTTTTATTAACCTGACTCAGGAAATGATTCCACTCCTGATCGATATTAAGATCAGGTTCTTTAGAAGCTTTGTTGGCAAAGTATTCTCCACTTAAATCAAAAGCCTGTTTTATCTTTTGATAATGTTGGTTGTTCTCCTGTTGTTGGGCTATCCAGGCAGCAAGTTGTTTTTCTTCTTCTGCAGAAGCCTCACCCGCTAAAGAACGGGAGATAAGATCATCAATATGGTTTTGGTCTTTATTCACACTTGTTAGCCTCTTTTATAACACATAAAACCATCGTTACCCTTACAGCGCGAGCATAATAAAGATAAGCGATAGAAATTCCTTTAAATGTTCGCGTAAAACGCTTAACGCTTTCGACATTTGAGCTTCAACTGTTTTTATTGAAATCCCCATTTTTTCAGAGATTTCAGCATACTTTAGTCCCCCACGCCTGTTCATTTCAAATACCATTCTACATTTTTCTGGTAATGAATTTATTGCCATTTCAATTTCCCTTTCCAATTCATCAGCTTCCATCGGCCTGGTTTCTTCTACGAAGCTATGCTCAGCAACTTTCTCGATAGTCAGGTGCTTCCTGGTGTCGCGCAAGTGATTGAGGCAGCGGTTTCTTACGGCTGTATAGAGGTAACTTCGAAAGTTAGTATCGCTCGGCAGGCCATCCATTTTTTCCCACAGCGAAATAAAAACTTCGTGCACCAAATCCCGGGCGTCATCCAGATCTTTTACATACTTCATCGCAAAGCCGCACAGAGGCTTGAATAATTCCCTGAAAAGGTGCTCGAACGGTTGGGTATTTTTACTCAAATCTCGATTAGAATAATTTAAAGGTATTAAAAACGAAGGGTACTCAAAAAATTTATATTATCAGTATGAAGGTCCACAATGGGTTTAGATATCGTTCATCACATTTTCTGCATCTATTTGTATTTGTTAGTTAGATTTGGTTGACATAAAGTCAATGCGCTATGGATAAACGATCTTTTCTCAAAAATTTAGGAATGTTGCCTGTTGCCGGGGTACCCCTCTGGCAAAGTCTTGAATTGTTAGTGAAAGAAAACGACCATAGACCCGCTGCTGAGTTGGCCAAAGACGAAGACTTTTGGGAAGCAATCCGCGGTGGGTATAAGCTAAAACCCGACTACATTAATCTGGAGAATGGATATTACTGTTTTTTGCCGCAAGAGATTTTAGAAAGACAGATAGCCCACATCCGTGAAGTAAACTATCAGGGCTCGTATTACATGCGCACCGTGCAGTGGGACAATAAGAAGAAAATGGCTGCTAAGCTGGCGGAATTGGCTGGCTGCCTTTCTGAAGAATTAGTGATCACTCGCAATACAACCGAATCACTTGACCTGGTTATTGGCGGCCAAAATTGGAAGGCCGGTGATGAAGCAGTGATGGCTGAACAAGACTATGGCTCCATGCTTAATATGTTTAAGCTGATGGAGAAAAAACATGGCATAATAAACAAGATCGTATCCGTTCCTAATCATCCCACATCAGACGATGAGATTGTAAATCTTTATGCAAACGCCATTACAACCAAAACCAAATTGCTGATGGTGTGCCACATGATCAACATCACCGGTCAGGTTTTACCAGTGCGTAAAATTTGCGACATGGCCCATAGCAAAGGTGTGGAGGTGCTGGTGGATGGTGCACATGCTTTTGCACATCTTAATTTTTCCATCGGTGATTTAAATTGTGATTATTATGGAGCTAGTCTTCATAAGTGGTTGAGTGTTCCGCTTGGGGCGGGAATTTTATATGTGAAAAAAGGTAATGCTTCACATGTATGGCCTTTGCTTGCCTCGGGCGTTACCGATGAAAATGATATTGCCCACTTGAACCAGATTGGTACACACCCGGTGCACACCGACCTGACCATTGCTGATGCTATAGATTTTTATTTAAAGATTGGTCGCGAACGAAAGGAAAGCCGACTAAGATATTTACAAACCTACTGGACCAGCAAGGTCCGCACACTTCCCCATATTGAAGTAAATACTCCTGCTGATCCCACACGTCATTGCGGAATTGGCAACGTAGGTGTGAAGGGGATGAAGCCGCAAGATCTTGCCGATACACTCCTGAAGAAATATAAAATTTATACGGTAGCCATTGATGGAGCTGGGGTCCAAGGCTGCCGGATTACGCCTAATCTATACACAACCACCCAGGAACTTGACGCGTTTGTTGCGGCCTTAAAAGATTTGGGATAGCTCGCTTTTTGTACTATTTCGAGGTGAATATTACGTTTCGGTTAAATCGGTGCTTACCAGTTGAACCTCAACGTATTAATTTCCGTTATTTGTACTGACAACAACCACTAATTGTATGTTACAATCACCGAAACTGGCCATCCTGCAAAGTCTGGATGCCATGGACAAGGTGCAAATGGAAGAGGTGCTTACTTACATCAAGGGCATTCTCAGCCAGCCTGAACGAACTCCGGATTACAAAGCTTTCAAGAAGGAAGCGATGAAGGAAATTCGAAAGGCATTGCGCCAGGAGAAGAATAAAAAGAAGCTGCGCTTAGCAGCCTAACCTCCCTCACCTTACGGGATAGCAGGTGTTTCCCATGCACCTGAAGGGACTTCGACCCCCCAAAAATTTCAGATTACTAAATTATTAATTCACTGTTAGGTGATTTAAATATCATCCCTAACGGGATTTTAGATGCAACTGATTATTGTACTACCAATATTTCATCCCTGACGGGACTTGGATTCATCATTAAAGCCCCAGCGGGACGACATACTGGTAAGAATAGAACACGCTCAGATTTAGAGTCCCGTAGGGACGGCATATAAATTACGAAGCTTTCACTTCTAATTATACTTCACATAATTCTCCCACTTCTCCATCACTTCTTTAAAATCAGCAGGAAGCTCGGAATCGAATTGCATATGCGCACCTGTTGCGGGGTGAATGAAGCCCAACGTTTTGGCATGTAACGCTTGTCGCGGAATGATTTTGAAACAGTTGTCTACAAACTGTTTGTACTTTGAAAACACAGTTCCTTTCAATGGTTCGTTTCCACCATAGGTCGCATCATTGAAAATCGGATGCCCTATAAACTTCATGTGCGCGCGTATCTGATGTGTGCGCCCGGTTTCCAGTTTACATTCAATCAGCGAAATGTATCGCAGGTCTTGCAATAATTTGTAGTGTGTAATAGCGGTTCTTCCAAAATCGGCTTCTGGGAAAGCCGTGGTAACCCTGCGGTCTTTTAAGCTGCGTCCAACATTTACGTTGATGGTTCCTTGTGGCAGTTCGGGCACGCCCCATACAATTGCTTGATAAGTGCGCTCGATAGAATGATCAAAAAATTGTTTAGCCAGTGAAGTCATCGCCTTTTCTGTTTTAGCAATCACCAACAAGCCCGAAGTATCTTTATCGATGCGATGCACTAGTCCGGGTCTCCCATCGTTGCCTTCCATCTGCGGCAAATTCTGAAAGTGATAGGTGAGCGCATTCACCAGGGTACCACTCCAGTTTTGATAGGCGGGATGTACTACCATACCAGCCACTTTATTTACTATTAGTAAATGATCGTCCTCATAAACTATGTTGAGGGGAATATTCTCCGGCAGCACATCGGTGTCGCGCGGTGGTTCAGGAAACGAAACCGTGAGTACATCGTGCGGATGAACTTTGTAATTGGGCTTCACCACCGTGTCGTTCACTTTTACAAACCCTTCGTGAATACCGTCCTGAATTTTGGTTCGGGTAACATTGGGCAACCGGGCCATCAAAAATTTATCGATACGAAGTAAACTTTGCCCCGCGTCTGCAACAATCCGGTGATGTTCGAAGAGACCTTCCTCATCGTCTTCCATTAAGTCTTCTTCGTAATTCACTTCTTTTTCTTTTTTTGATTAAAGAGATATTGATTCAGGATGGCAGCTTCATTGAGAATCAACCTTAGTTCATCCTCGTGTTCTTCTAATTCTGCTAAACTATGAAATCGAATGGAAGCGACAGTTTTGCGCCCCTTGCGCTCTATCAGTTTGTGCGTTCTGCTTAAGCTCGCTCCTTGGGTAAAACTCAAATCAACTCCGTTAACAGCAGGATTAAGATAACAAATAGTTCCGTAGAAAGAGAAGAAGGGAATTTTATAACTGATTTTTTCTGTGGTGTGCGGTCCAAGGTCAAGAATCCAACCCCGCAAAACAGACATAATTTGCCTTTGTGTGGGTCGCTGTTCAGCTATAAAATCCTGTACCGGGTTCATGCAGTAAAGGTACTACTTTGTTGGAGTTGAGTAGGGATCTCTGGCGGTTTCGCTCTATTAAATGAACTCAGAGCGTAGTATTTTTTGCTTTAAATTTTCTGCACCCTTCGCTGCAATAGAGTACGGCTTCCCAATTCTTTGCCCACTTTTTGCGCCAGGTAAAGGGTTGCCCGCAGGTCTTGCAGACTTTGGTGGGCAGATCTGATTTTTTTACGCCCTTCATACTATCATTAACAAACAAACGCTTTGCGTGTTTATGATAATGATGATTTCAGAAGAAGATACAGATCGCATTATTGCTATGGCCTGGGAAGACCGCACCCCTTTTGAGGCTATACAAATTCAATTTGGTCTTTCAGAGGATCAGGTGGTTGAGGTGATGCGAAAGTCACTCAAACGCTCCAGCTGGAAACTATGGCGCGAACGTGTGAACGGACGAAAGACCAAGTTTGCCCGACTGAGGAATGAGGATATGGATCGCTTTAAATGTTCTCGTCAGCGAAACATAACTGGCAATAAAATCAGTAAGCGATAAAGTTTGTACCTTTGCATTTGCCCAAATGCAATAATCATGAAGAAGTATTTTATTTTTCTATTCCTGTTCGCCTGCACTGAAAATAAGACAGGGTCATTATTGTCACCTGTAGATTTTGATTCCCAATACAAGGCTACACAAGGCGCTATCTTGTTAGATGTTCGTACAGTTGAGGAAGTAAATGCCGGAGCATTGGCAGGGGCCATTAATATTGTTTATGACGATGCCTTTGCCGAGAAGTTGGGCAACCTTGAACACAAACCTATTTTTGTTTATTGCGGCTCGGGTATTCGAAGTGCAAAAGCAGCCGCTATTTTGAAAGAGAAAGGTTACGACTCTGTCTATGAAATGGATGGTGGCATGAAGGCTTGGAAGGCTGCAGGATTACCGGTTCAATAATTATTTAATCTTATTGTACGTTATTCAGACCAAATGAGATATTGGTTATTGATTTTTTTGTTTCCTTTCGGCTGTGTACAAAGGAATACTTCTTCTGATTTGTTTTCGCATGGGCAAGAAAGGGGAATAGTTGATAAGAAACTGGATGAAGCATCTGGATTGGTGGCCAGCATAACCAATCCCGGATATTTCTGGACTCACAATGACAGCGGTAATCCGGCTGAAGTATATTTGATTAACGACAAGGCAGAAATCGTAATGACCTGCAAACTGCCTAACGTGCCCAATCGTGATTGGGAAGACATTACTATTGGTCCCGGACCTGAAGAACGGAAGAGTTACCTATATGTAGGAGACATTGGTGATAACGAAGCCCGGTATGCAAACAAAATTATTTATCGGTTTGAAGAACCTGTCTTAACAGAAGGCAATCGGGTAATTGATCAATTTGATACACTTGCCTTTCAATTGAGTGATGGCATAAGAGATACCGAAGCCCTGATGTTAGACCCGACTTCGAAGGAATTATTTATTTTTTCCAAGCGCGAGGATTCTGTGCGCCTGTATCAGATTCCTTTTGAATTTGCTTCGGGTGATACCGTTGTAGCCGAGCGTAAAAGTACACTTCCTCTCACGAGGATTGTTGCTGCTGATATCTCGGCCGATGGCACTGAAATTATAATCAAAAATTATGATTATATCTATTATTGGAAGCGCACGGACAATAAATCCATAGCTGCACTTCTGCAAAGCAAACCCACCCAACTATCATACGATCGCGAACCGCAAGGTGAATCGATTGCATGGCAACGGGATGGTGCTGGTTTCTATACGCTCAGCGAAACCATGAAGAACTATCGAGGCCGATTGTTATTCTATGAAAGAAAAGGATCTGTTAAGACTGACGATTAATTAAATCTTTAGTAAACAAGATTAATTGTTGCTTTTCGGGAGAGTCCTTTAGTTTATCAAGGTGTTGAAATCCTTTGCGGAAGCACTCCTCAATTTTTCTTTCAGTTAATTGTGCTATCTCTAATTTACTATATAGAGCGGTTATGGCTTTAATCTTTTTCTGTTTATTAAATTTTTTTGCAGCGAGCCAATGTTCAAGTTCCTGCTTGTCTTTTCCCCGCGCTTTTTCTTTTGCCTTGATCAGTAAGTAAGTTTTTTTATTGGCGATAATGTCCCCCCCAACTTGTTTACCAAACTTGTTCTTATCCGCATAAACATCCAGCAAGTCATCTTTCAATTGGAAGCCGATGCCGATGTTAGTGCCAAATTCTTTTAAAGCTAAACGTTCTTGTTCGCTTGCCTGTGCTAACAACGCTCCAAGCTCCAGACTAAAGCCAAGCAGCACAGCCGTCTTTAGCCGAATCATTTCAATGTATTGAGCTTCGGTAACTTTTGTTTTTGTTTCAAACTCCATGTCCCACTGCTGGCCTTCGCATACTTCGGCAGCGCATTGGTTAAAGATGCGAAGTACTTCTTTTAATGTGTCTCCATCCAGATCCAGAAATTGATCATAGACCTTCACCAACATTACATCCCCCGAAAGGATAGCGGTATTTACATTCCACTTTTCATGTACGGTGGCTTTACCTCTTCGCAGCGGAGCCCTGTCCATGATATCGTCATGCAGCAAAGTAAAGTTGTGAAAGGCTTCGATCGTGCTAGCGTATTTAACGATTCGCTCAGGATCATTTTTGTACAGAGAATAGGACATGAGCGCTAACAACGGCCGTAGGCGTTTTCCCCCCAAGGCCATGATGTAGCGAATAGGTTCGTAAAGTGATTTCGGTTGTGAACCAAAAGGTTGGCTTTTTATCTCTTGCTCAATGAGCTTTAGAAGAGCGGATATACGAGAATTCATTCGGTCTACAGTTATTCTTCAAAGGTCAAATCAATCAATCTTCTGTCGATATCGGTTTTCTTAATCCGAACTTTTACTTTATCCCCCAGCCGGTAAATCTTTTTTCTTCTGCGGCCAATAGCCCGGTAATTTTTTTCATCAAATTCATAGAAGTCATCTTTCATGTCGGCCATGCGGGCCATGCCCTCGCATTTTGTTTCTACGATTTCGACAAAAATTCCAAATTCTGTAACGCCTGTTATTATACCATCATAGATTTTATTTTCAGCAAGACTCATAAACTCCACCTGCTTGTATTTGATGGAGGCACGCTCGGCATCGGCTGCGCGTTTTTCACGCTCCGAAGAGTGGATGCACCTTTCTTCATACTCTTTTTTCGCTACAGATTTTCCTCCATCAAGATAATGTTGCAACAATCGGTGCACCATCATATCCGGATATCTGCGAATAGGTGAAGTGAAATGGGTATAATGATCAAAGGCTAATCCAAAATGCCCTTTGGCGTCAGTTGTATATTTTGCTTTGGCCATGGCCCGAACCGCCAGTGATTGCAATACGTTTTGCTCGGGTTTGCCTTCAATCTCTTCCATCAGATTGTTTAAAGAACGGGAAATACTTGCGGACTCAATTTGTAGATTGTGCCCAAACTGTTTTGCGAATCGTGCAAAGTCTTCCACTTTTTCCTGGTTGGGCAAATCGTGGGTGCGATAGACAAAGGTATTTTTATCTTCACCTTTTTTCATTTTGAAAATGAATGTGGCCACTGCCCGATTGGCGAGTAGCATAAACTCTTCGATAAGTTTATGTGCATCTTTGCGCACCTTAGGAACCACTGCCAAGGGCTTTCCCTTCTCATCCAGTTTGAATTTTACTTCCGTGGATTCAAAATTTACCGCTCCTTTTTTGAAGCGCTCTTTGCGAATCACATGATGAAGCTGATTGAGAATTTTAATTTCATCAGCAAACTTTCCGGTTCCGCTTTCAATCACTTCCTGGGCCTGTTCATAGCTAAACCTATGATCGGAATGAATAACCGTACGGCCAAACCATTCTTTATAGACTTTGGCTTTATCATCCATTTCAAACACTGCCGCAAAGGTAAGTTTGTCTTCATTGGGCCGTAGGGAACACAAGGCATTTGATAAACGCTCAGGCAGCATCGGCACCGTGCGATCAACCAGGTAGACCGATGTAGCGCGGTCGAAAGCATCTCCATCAAGCACATTGCCGGGTGTTACATAATGCGTAACATCGGCAATATGAACCCCGATTTCGTACCGACCATTATCCAGCTTTCGGAATGAGATCGCATCATCAAAATCTTTGGCATCTTCCGGATCGATTGTGAATGTAAGAACCTCTCTGAAATCCCAACGCTTCTTAACTTCTTCAGGTGTGATGTCTTCACTGATCTTCTCGGATTCTTTCAACACATTTTCAGGAAAGCGAAAGGGCAGATCAAACTCAGCCATGATAGAATGAATCTCCGCTTCGTTCTCTCCGGTTTTGCCTAAGATCTCAATTACTTTTCCTTCCGGACTTTTGTCGCGATCGGCCCATTTGGTTACTTCGAAGAGCACCTTATCATTAGCCGTAGCGCCATTCAGATTTTCTGGATAAATAAAGAAATCCTGATAGATTTTTTTAAAGTCAGGAACAACAAAACCAAAATTTCGGGAAAGTTCGATGCGGCCCACAAACCGATTCCTGCCTCGCTTTACTATGGAGGTTACTTTTCCCTCTGGATTGCTGCCAGTTTTTTTATTGGTCATAGCCACCTCAACGGTATCGCCATGGATGGCGGAGCCGAGGTCTTGCGAGCGAACATAAATATCTTTCTTGCCTTCTTCGCCCGTCACAATGTAGGCAAACCGGGGATTGACATGATCGACTATGCCAGTTACGGCTTTGCTTTTTGATGTGCGCGTGCTTTTATACTGACCTGAACTGAGTTGTTCTACCTTTCCTTCTTCCTCTAGTGCGTCTAATAATTTGTAGAGGTCCTCAATGAGGGACTTCTTTTTCAAGCCCAATTTTTTTACCAGTTCTTTAGGACTGTAGGCTTTGCCAGCCATTTCTTCCAGCAACAACATCAGCGTAGAGTACATTCCACCCTGCTCTTTTTTGTTGCGCTTCTCTTTTTTTTCTTTGAATTTCTTTTTGCTCATATTTTTACCACAGAGAACACTGAGGATTCACGGAGAATACTAAAGTTAATATCCGTTGACGACTCGCTTTACTCCGTCTTTTAGTTTTAAAACGTTAAAATTGATTAGTAACCCAAACCGGTTTTTGGTTAGTTTCAGGTAGGTAAGCATTTGCGCCAGGTGAATGTCGTTGAGGGTATCTACAGATTTTACTTCAACGATAATTCTATTTTCAACTACTAAATCCATTCGATAACCGCAATCTAGCTTTACTTCTTCATAAACTAATGGAAGGGGTTTCTCTTTTTCTACATTAAGCCCAGATTTAACCAATTCATAATAAAGACAAGCTTGATAAGCAGACTCTAACAAGCCTGGCCCTAAGGCTTTGTGTACTTTAATGGAACATCCGATAATTTTATCCGTTAGATCATTGTCCTCCATCTCAGTGTTTTTCTCTGTGCGCTCTGTGGTTAGAACTAAGCTGGAATAACATTCCTTTCATCCATCAAATTCATGCCCTTCATCTTTAGATACAATTGCGCTATCGCTACCACATCACCCACACAGTATTCCGCTATCTTTTTAAGGTCGCCTTCGTTATAGTAGACTTTGCTCACCATCGAGCCATCCATAGTGCCTTTGCTGGTAGGAATTTCAAAAATGGTTGCCAATAAATCTAAAGAGGTATAGTGCTTGTAGTCGCCAAACTTCCAAAGTTCAAGCGTATCAAGATGGGCGATTTCCCACGGTTTTTTGCCAGCCATGTTCAATACGTTCGGCAATGCGATTCCGTTCACGAGCATTCTGCGGCACATATAGGGAAAGTCAAACTCTTTTCCGTTATGTGCACACAACCTGACACCCGGCCCCATTTTTTCCAGCATCGCACGAAAGTCAGTCAATAATTTTTTCTCATCATGCTCGGCAAAGTATTTAGTCCGCAATCCAAACACACCATTTTCTTCGGTATATTTTCCAATGGCAATGACAACTATTTTTCCAAACTCAGCATAAATACCAGCGCGATCGTGAAACAGGTCTTCATCGGTTTGGTCTTCATCACGTTTGAAGAAGTTAGCTTTACGGGCCCACTGTGATTTCATTCGCTCGGGTAGTTTGCTGTAGTGATCTACACAACCCACTGTTTCGATGTCGAGGAAGAGAATATCTTTTAGGTCTGCATCCATATTGCAAGTCAAATTTGATCCTCTATAAAAATACACATAAGATTAAAAAGCTAAAAATGGTATAATAATTGATTTAAGGGCATGCATGCAACGGATGTTAATTATGCTATCATGTTATCGTCTCGTAGCTCTTCCATCCATAGTAATAACGTTCGTAACTTCTGGTTTTCTTGGGCAATCGGGCACACCAATCTACCTGGTCCAGGCCATTTGGACCAAAGCAATTACAACTACTTTGCTTTTGACGTTTGTTCACTTCTTTCGGTCAAATCATTTTTTCTTTTATAACAATCTGGGTCAATCGAGACGTGCCATCTATTGGAATTTAATAATTCCAGATGTCGTGATTAGTGCAATTACATTTTCCCTGGTATTAATAGTATGAACACCCTTGAATTTGACAGCCTGCATTTGGAATTTGGAATGAAACGGATTCTGTCTGGTATCTATATGAAGTGCACGACCGGGCAGATAGTTGGATTGCTGGGAAGAAACGGCTCGGGCAAATCATGTTTAATGCAGATCGTATTTGGTACGATGCCAGCAGCAAGTAAGTCGGTACGGTTTAATAATACCCGTTTAATGGAGAATCAATTGGCCAAAAGGATCATCGCTTATTTACCACAATCCGATTTGTTGCCGCCCTTTGTTACGTTTACACAAGCATTAAAGCTATATAACATTGATAAGGAGAAAATCCTTGCACACTTTCCTGAACTGGCAAATTGCCTCGAGAGAAAATCATCAGAAGTTTCGGGCGGACAACGAAGATTATTTGAGGTTTTGCTGGTACTCTACACAAATCATCCATTTTGTATTTTGGATGAACCCTTTTCAGGATTAATGCCGTTGCACATTGAAAAATTGAAAGAACTATTCAAGTTCGAAAAGCACCGAAAAGGAATTATTGTCACGGATCATATGCACCGCCACATTCGTGAGATAGCTGATAAGCTTTATCTGCTGACCAACGGAACTACCTACCGAGTTAAGACGGAAGAGCAATTGGTTGAACTTGGATACCTGAATGAGTTATGAGTGCAAAACTCCTTCCATCTCCAACTCCTTAATAAACGTTAGATTTTCTTCACAAATAGTTTCGGGCACAAAAACATATCTGCGATCATAAATCTGGTTGCCCACATAATAACTTACCCAATATTCGTTGTTGAGGTGAAATAGTTTTGAGTCGATGGGTTCCACCATGGTTGTGCTGTTGGCCGGTACAGTTTCTAAAAAATGACGTAGGGTTGAAGTTCGTTGTTGCTCGCCTTCTTTTTCACCATAGCCGGTGCTGGCCACTAAGGTATTTTCAATGGGAAACGGATTGTTGTTAATCAAATATACTTTCCATTCGTCCTGATTCAGAATGCTTTTTTCTCTCACAACCGCCAAGGTTACATTTTTTACCTGCGGAATTTCAATGTCTTTCTTCATCTTACTTAGCAAAATTATCTTTCATTATTTTTTGGGCCGGCTTTCCCTGTGGTGTAAAATCAGTCTCATTCACCTGCCTGGGGCCATGCGGATACCACTTCCAGAAGTAAACACCGGTGAGCCAGTTTTTATTCCATACTGATTGAAAAAAAGCCTGATAACACAAAGCTTGTGTTTCGGGTGAAATCTCGATCTCTTTCAGATCACGTGGCCAGGTCCATGGTTCAATGGCTGCGTGGGCATCATTTCGATAGCCAATCTCTGTAAACATTACCGGCTTATTGTATTTTTTATGCATCCTTTCTATCGATGCCATCGGCCCATTCCATTTCTTAATTAATTCCTGCAGGGTGGCATCTTTTTTATCAGCCAAAGAAAAATAGGCCTGCACACCAATATAATCGAGGGCATCCCAAAATTTTATGTGTTCATACTCTTCGTGAAAGTTTGCAGCGTAAATCAATTTGCCTGAATAGACAGTCCGAACTTTTGAAATTATGGTCCGCCATTCTGTTTCGCGTTTGGTTGTTTGTTGAAGTTCGGTACCGATGCAAAATACTTCAATCTTATTCCTCTCGGCCAACTCAGCGTAGTGGATTATAAAACGTTCATAGTTTGTAAACCAATTTTGCCACGCAGTGTCACTTTTCATGACAATGTCACCGGGCCAGCCATTGCGCACCCAGAGATGCGGCTTCAGTAAGGTTTTTACTCCAGACTTTAACGCGATTGCTGTTGTTTTTGAAATCCCTTCATCGGATTCGCCCCACCAGATTCGTTCGGATGAAAAATTAGTACGAATGGATGACGTGGAGGCATCGCGCTGCCAACCAAAAGGAGTTTGGGAGATCCAGTTAACATTGTGTTTTATCAACTCATTAATTTCCTTTTCTGTTACTTCTTCGCGACCGGCTACCCAACAGACACCTTTATGTTTGGATGCGACTGGAATTGAACTTGATTCTGCAGGAACACAAGTTTGCAGCACCAGTCCGGCACAAACAATTAGGGATGAAGCGATGATCTTTCTAAATATCATTAAAACTCAATAGTGTCCTAAGTTATAATTTCCATTCCAAAAAGCCCGGCTAATTTTTGTTTCAGAATGGATTTAACCTGATCCACATTCTGTTGCTTGCCCAATTCTTTCTCTAATGAGGTAACGGCCTTGTCATCGATGCCGCAAGGAACGATATGATTAAAATAATCAAGTTGTGTATTTATGTTAAAGGCCAAGCCATGCAACGACACCCAACGACTTGTCTTAACTCCCAGTGCACAAATTTTCCGCGCTTTTGATTCATCATTAAAATCAATCCACACACCCGTAAGACCGTTGATTCTTCCGGCCTGAATATTGAATTCCGCCAGAGTTTGAATAACGGACTCCTCGAGTAGCCGCATGTACTTATGAATATCTGTAAAGAAATTTTCCAAATCAAGAATTGGATAAACAACGAGTTGACCGGGGCCATGATACGTTATATCACCACCGCGATTGATGTGATAATAAGTTGCCCCAATTGTGTAAAGGGCTTCTTTCTTTACGAGCAGATTTTTCTCATCGCCACTTTTGCCAAGTGTAAAAACATGAGGATGCTCGCAGAAGAGTAAGTAATTTTTGGTTTGTTGTTGTTCGTTCTCGGCAAGGGATCGGTTTTGAGATTTTACGTCAAGGATAGATTGAAATAGATTGGTCTGGTAATCCCAGGCTTGTTTGTAATCGATTAATCCCAGATCGAAGACTTTTGTAGTTTTGTTTTGATTTGTATTCAAAATTTCTTTTGCCTAATAAAGTTGCCATCCTGAGCAAAAGCAAACACGGCAAGAAGATCTTCCTTTTTTAAAGTAGGATAATTTTTGAGCACGTCATCTTCTTTCCAGCCATTTGCAAACAACCCCAAAAGAAATTCGACAGAAAGCCTCGTGCCTTTTACAACTGGTTTCCCTGCCAGTACATTTTTATCTGAAACTATTGTACCTCGCCATTCCATGTTACTAAGTTAAGTCAAAAAAATATATTAGTAAAACGATGGAAATACTGAATCAGTTCACCTTCCCCAATTCGTCTTTTAAAAACTCAATCGCTTCAACAGGCGCGGCTTCTACACCATTTTCTTTGGCGAGATAGTAAGAAATCCAATCGGTAAGATGAATCAGATAATAATATTGTTCTAAGAGCGAAGCCCCTTCCGCAACAATATCAATGATGGGATGAGATCGCTTCTCAAAAATGGTTCGACAAATTTCCATGCGCTTTTCTACTCGCTCATGATCATGATCGGAGTAGAGATAAATGACCTGTGCATGTTGTATCACGGCTTCGGGAAATTGCCAACCCACAATTTCGTTGTGATTCATTTCCGGAAATGTATTGATGTGTGCGAGTTGCTTGGAGTTTTCATTGATCTGATTTTGAAAGCGTGTCGCCATAGCCTTCAAACGTTCATCGCAATAAATGATCGGTAGTTTACCTTTCAGTTTTTTAGCAATCAGTTCAGCTTCGGATTGAATGGCCTTTTCACCCCGATCAAGATACTCAATGGCGTTTTCTGTTTCTTTGATGAAAGCAGCACCGATCAGGTTAGTATGGTACAAGGCATACATCAGGGAAATCATCATATACCCAACATTGCCGCGCGGACTTTTAGATCCCGCAGGAATCTGAATCCAGAACAGATTGTATTCTTTTGCCAGCTCAAGCATTTTGCCACCTGAAGTGATACATATTATATGCGCCCGTTTTAGCATGGCTTTATGAATGGCGGCCAGGGTTTCTTCGGTATTGCCACTATAGGAGCAGGCGATAAAAAGAGTATGCGGACTTACAAACTGAGGGATATTATAGCCTTTGCAAACTGTGATGGGAATCGGAACCCTACCAAAAGTAAGCGACTCTACCAGATTTGCACCAATGCCCGAGCCGCCCATGCCGGTAATCAGAATGTTACGAATATCACTTCCTGGCCGCACCAAATCTACCGTTTGGCCGATCTTGAGAGCACTGGCCAATTGTAAAGTAAAGCCTTCGATTAGTTTCTTCATTTGCAGAGTAATAAATTCGTTCAAAGGTAGAACATTCTTATGACCGATAAAATCAAGAAAGGAAAGGAAGCTGAAGATATGGCTGCTGATTTTCTCGTCCAGCAAGGCTATGAGATTGTCGAGCGCAATTACAGGTATAAAAGGTCTGAGATTGACTTAATTGTAAGAAGGGATAACTGGTTGATTTTTGTAGAAGTTAAAATGCGGTCGTCTGATGCTTTTGGTTACCCGGAAGAATTTGTGGACTATAAAAAAGCAAAGAACATCGTTTACGGTGCCGAACAATACACCTATGACAATAACTATAATGGCAATGTGCGCTATGATGTAGTCGCAATCAGCATGAAAAATGGTGAGCCTGAGATCAGGCACTTTGAGGATGCTTTTTATTAATCGGACTCATCTCCATCGCCACAGATTCACTGATTAAATAAGATTTTAAAAACCAGTGGCTCAAAGGTTAGAAAAGCAATACAGATCTTAATTCGAATAAATCTCTTTCCCTTTCACATCCCACTCTTTACGAACATAAGGACGGGTATCTTTTTCAAAGGGCTCTTTCGGGTAGGTTATAATTCTTTTACGTTTGCCGTTAGCATAATTCTCAATCCAGTCATTTACACGTTCGCCCCAATGATATTCACCCAGCACCGCAATCTGTCCATTTTCATGAAAGTAATAATAATAGCCTTCCTTCTCTCCATACTCAATCGGAGTAATTTCTTTAATCTTTTTTCTTTCGTTGGGATCGTAATAAGTAACGAGTGATTCCTTCGGCCAGCCTTTGTAGTACTTCTCTTTGTCTTCCACAAGATTTTGCCGATCGTAACGCATCCAGCGTCCATGACGAGTGCCTTTATAATAGATGCCTTCTTCAATGATGGCATCGCCTACCATTCTTTTATACGGTCCATGAGCAAGCACCCCTTTCTTAACATCAAAAGCAGCCTGACTTGTTTTGCGGAGTTCCTTGCGGGTAAAATCATACCAATATACATCACGGGCAAAGCCGGTGGGTTTCTCGGGTTTCTTTAGCACGTAGAAAAGCTCGATTGTCATTCTATCCCCAACCCCTTTGCGGGTAAATGCTTTTTTGGTTTTGATGCCGTAGTAAACTTTTCTTTTGGGCTTTTTCTTTTTCGTGACGATGGGTTCGTCATTCTGATCGAGCTCGAGCAGGGTAAAGGGTTTGTCCGTATCAAACGTAAACTGCCCTTCCTGCACATTGGGTTTTTGCTGAGCCGATGCACATATTGAAATAATAAAAAAGAAAAAAAGAAGACTTCGCCTGATCATACTGCAACAACGAAGGTAAAGAAAAAATATTACGATAGAATTGAAAATAGGCAGTAAGCAAAAAGCAGTAGGCAAAAGTAACTGGTACTTATTGCCCACTGCCTATTGCTCTTTGCCTACTGATTTACCCCACTAACTCAACACTTCTTTTAACAAAAGCAGTTAAGTCTGCACCCGTAAGCATATTCTGCGAAAGCAGCGCCAGGTCATATACCTGTTTGGCGAGCTTAGTCTTTTCTTCTTCGCTTTCAGCTTTAAGAATTTTTTGAACCAAGGCATGATTACCATTGATGGCCACATTGTAGCTGTCGGGCATGGCACCCATAAATCCAAAACCACCACCACCGCCTGTTTTTGCCATATCTTTCATTCTGCGCATCCACTCACTCATTGTAATGGTTACCGGAAGATCTTCGGGCGAATGAGCTTCCACTGCCAAAGTCATGGCTTTGTTGTTGATCGCCTTTTCAAAAATACCCTTTACTGAATCTTCTTCCTCTTTACTTAACACGCTGGCAACAGATTCTTCCTTGGATATCAACTTGTCGATGGTGTCGCTATCCACACGTCTCAGTTGTGTCTTCTCCAGCTTTTGTTCCAGGTGATTGATGAAGTGACTGTCAAGTACGCCATCCAGTACAAGTACATCATAAGCCCTGCTTCGGGCAATCTCAATAAAGGAGTGTTGTTTATTGGCATCGCTGGTATACAGATACACAACGTTTTTATCTTTATCGGTTTGATTAGGCTTTACTTTTTCTGCGTATTCATTCAGGGTAAAGTATTTGCCTTCTGTGTTTTTAATCAACGCAAACTCTTTTGCTTTTTCAGAAAACTTTTCGTCACTGATGATTCCGTATTTTACAAACACACTGATGTCGTCCCACTTTTTCTCAAACTCACCGCGATCTTTGATAAACATATCCACCAGTTTGTCGGCCACTTTTTTGGTGATATGGGCGCTGATCTTTTTAACACTGGCATCGCTTTGAAGATAACTGCGTGATACGTTAAGTGGAATGTCGGGGGAATCCAACACACCATGTAACAGCATCAGGAAGTCGGGCACAACATCTTTCACCTCATCGGTGATGAACACCTGGCGTGAATACAACTGAATTTTATTGCGATGCAATTCGAAATCATTTTTAATCTTAGGGAAGTAAAGAACTCCCGTAAGATTAAAGGGATAGTCCACATTCAGGTGAATCCAGAATAACGGATCTTCGGTGAAGGGATAAAGTTCTTTATAGAAAGCTAAGTAATCTTCGTCTTTTAATTCCAGTGGGGCCTTTGTCCATATGGGCGAGGTATTGTTGATGATACGATCGGAAGTTACCGTTTTGTATTTGGGTTTGTTATCTTTATCAACACCATCTTCAACGCTGTCTTCTTTGGTGCCGAACTTAATTTCAACAGGTAAGAATTTGCAGTACTTATCCAGAATTCCTTTTAAACGGAATTCATCCAAAAATTCTTCTGAGTCGGCATTGATATGTAGAATTACATCGGTGCCGCGGTTTGCTTTTTCAGCGTCCGACAATTCAAATTCTGTGGAGCCATCACATTCCCAGCGGGCAGCCTCTGTTCCGTCTTTGTAAGATTTTGAAACCACTTCAACTTTATCCGCTACCATAAAGGCAGAGTAAAACCCGAGACCAAATTTCCCGATGATGTCTTTTGCATCGGCCTTGTCTTTAAACTTCTCTACAAATTCAGCGGCTCCGGAAAAAGCAATCTGGTTGATGTATTTTTTTATCTCTTCGGCAGTCATGCCAAGACCTTTATCACTTACCGTAATGGTCTTTTTACTTTTATCGAAACTCACTTCTATTTTTAGGTCGCCCAGTTCACCTGCAAACTCACCCATGGAAGCCAGCTTCTTCAATTTTTGGGTTGCATCTACAGCATTACTCACCAATTCACGAAGAAAAATTTCATGATCGGAGTAAAGGAATTTTTTAATAATCGGGAAGATGTTCTCGGTATGGATGGAGATCGAACCTTTTTCAGCTACAGTTGCCATAATTGTCAGTTTTTACAATAGAATATTCAGAACCCGTGACTCTTCAAAGGATGTTCCAATCCCACGAAAGTGACAGGATGACAGATCACCTGTATTTTGGGACGTATTTACTCAGGAAATTATCACTTGTCTTATTCCATAAATTGATTAGATCGCTGCGTCTTTTATTGAGGTCATTGTTAATCGCATTGAATTTATTTACGGATGTATTGTACTCTTTTACTGCAGTATTATACTGATCAACATCAGCTTTGGTTCGATCGTTTGGCCTTTTAGCATCAAAAGCTTTCTTTATCTTTTCATAGTTTTCGCTTTTAAGAAAAAAATCTATCTGATCCGTGCTTTTGGATGCTTCGTGTTGGTAAAAGGACAGCAATTGTTGACAAACATTTTTTAGCGTACCATCGGTATTAAAAAATCCAATTGCGATAAGTTTTTTAATTCCTTCGGCCGAGCTATTCGCCAAGGAATTTTTTGTTTGTTCCATGGCATTTACGTCCCCTTTGTCCATTGCTTCCAAGAGGTAGGCTTCATCCTTATAGCTTTTAAAAAAGACCAGGTAAACTTTATTATAGTAAGTGTATACTTTTCCGGAGGTTTCGAGTTTTTGCGAAAGTTTGCTGTCGTTTTCAACAATCCTGATGTTGTGCTTTTTTGCAAACTGATCATGTTGTTCTCTCACGCGTTCATAGCTGCTATCTAATTTTTCATTTGCTTTTTCTTTGGCCAGCATATAAGCCTCCATGGCATCATAGGACTGTTCAGCAATTTCCTCCATATCAACAATTTTTCCGTAATCTTCCAGGAGCACAAGGTGTGATAACTTGAAGTAGGCCGCCACGGTATCGCGCAGTTGATGATCACCTTCAAAAGGTCTCATCCTTCTTATGGTACGCTCGGCTTCTTTCATAGTGAGTATGAGCTCCTGCCTTTTTTTCTCAACTTTTTTTGCCCCCTTTCCATGAGATGCCGCACTGGTATAACTCATCATATCTTTAGAAACTTCCGTGTATTGAGTCCCAATGTGATTGAGATAAACACCGGCAGTTAGTTCCTGGGCATTTGTGTGGTTATGCACAAGGAGGAAAAAAAACAGCTGAGCAAATGTGATATTTTTCACGGTAAGTTATTTTGATTTTATAATTGATATGTAGTCAAGGAGAATTCTATAGGATTCATCAATATAGGGACTATGTTGAATTTCTTTTAATAGTTCTTCACTGATTTCCTTACGGTGACTATCGATAGATAGTAAAGGATCATCGAAATGATTTAATTGCACTTGATATAAATTGTTACTGGCCACTCTATCTTTCACGTCCTTCATAAAATCACCAATCTGATGATTGTATTTGTCGAATTCCTTCAATGCAAGAGGGATTGGCATTGTGAAAACATTTTCTGCTTTACTGATTTGATCAAATTTATTTGACACTGAAACTCGTTGGGCACTTTTTGTTTTTAATTCCTGAATAGGCAACGCTGGCAACGGTGTATAATAGACCTTCTTAGTAACAGAATCTGCTCCTATGGCGTTTGAAAAATCCATTTCGCGTTCGATAAAGGAATCGAATAAATCAGGTAATGCTATGTCTGGCACAACTCCTCTTTTTTGCAGACTTTTCCCTGTAACCCGGTAAATCCGGTCGTTCGTTACTTTCAAAAAGCCTGATTTTTCAGGAGAGTTCTTATTGATAGGAATGATTACCTGGCCAGTCGCCTTTCCATAGGTTTGCTTTCCTACTACAAGAGCACGATTGAAATCTTGTAGAACTGCGCTTACCAATTCAGAAGCCGAAGCGCTAAAGCCATTCACCATAATCACAAGAGGCCCATCATAGATTGTTCCACGATTAAGATCCTTTAAAGTCACTACGGGTTGGCCGGTTTCCTGAATTAAAGCGAGGGGGCCAACATCAATAAAAATTCCAGCCAGTGAAATAGCTTCCCATAAAGAACCTCCTCCGTTGAAACGGAGATCCAAAATTAATCCATCAATTTTTTCTTTCTTTAACTTAATTAATTCCCGGGCCATATCATCAGCGCATCCTTTACTTTGCTGATCTTCGAATTCAGAATAAAAGCCAGGAAGAGAGATGTAACCAATCGTTTTTTCTCCCTTCAACATAAAGCTTCTGATCAAATTTGCCTCGAGTTCAATTTTTCCTTTCGTAAGTTGAATGGATTTGATTTGATTACTAACCTTTTTTACGGTAAGGGTTACTTCATTTTTGCTCGTGGTACCCAAGTCTCGATTCAGTTCCTCCAGATCATACTCTTCAATATCAATCGGCTCCTGAGCAGACCATGTAACACTCGTAACGATATCTCCTTGGTTTAACTCGTTCGTATCCCAGGCTGGGCCGCCCGGAGTAAGTCTTGAGATTTTTATTTGTCCATATTGATCTTCTTCCAACTCCACACCGAAAGAGAGACCTTCTGTAGATAATGATTTATCAAAATCCTCTTTTTGTGCATTAGAAAAGTATTCGGTGTGTGGATCGAATGAGTGAGCAATGGCTTTTAAGAAACAACCTTCAACGTATTGATCAAAACCTTCTGTTGGATTTAGTAATCTTCTGATTGCGCCCTGCTCTTTCAGTTGTATAATTTTACGAGCCGAGGTTTCCAATGTTTTGAATTGCTCCGTAGTAAGCTTTGCCAGGTCATCCTCACTATGGCGGCTCATCCAAAAGAGAATCTGAAGTTTTAAAGATGATCTCCAATAATTTTCGAGATCAGATTGTTTTTCAGCACGTGGAGAATTTTTTTTACTGCCAATATTTAGAGATTCAGAAGTTGAATAATCAAAAGGAGTTTTAAGAGTGTTTGAAATAAACAGATTGGATTCAGCTAATTTTTTCTTGAACAACTCACTGGACTTATTAATCAATGAGCAATTATTATCTTTTAAATCATCATCGATCTTTGTCTTATATTCATGTAAGTTCAAGATGTCTTCCGTTGAAAAATAGCGCTTGCCGGGATCTAGTAAATAAATGTATTCATTGAATACCCACTCAGACCAGGTATTATTTACCACCGGAGGTTTAATGTGATAAGTGTTGAGAGTCTCAACGATCTCACTTGCTTTTTTGCAAGGGGATAAATCTATCTGGCCGCTGCATAAACTGACCAATAACATCAGGAACAGCGTGATCAAAGGGTATTTTGAGGGCATCTAAAAAATATCAACGACAATAAATATTGCTATTTATTGTCGTTGATCCCAGAAGAAAACTAAGAAAATTAATCTCCCGCCAGGGCCGAAGTGCTTTGCTGCGCGGTTTCTATTTCTTCACCGTCTTTATTCAAAAATTTAAACTCCGTAATGGCCAGGGAAGAGTCTCTCACCATGGTAATCCACTTTTTGTACTTGAAGAAAAACTTAACCCGTTTGGAGATAATTCCTTTCGTGTAGTAGGCGAACAAAAATGGATGCAAGGCCAACACCATATCGCGCTCATTTTGTTTTACAAAAAGATGTTCGATATGTTGTTCGATCTGATCGGTTATTAAAATAGAGGCCGTGATCTTGCCGGTGCCATTACAAGTAGGACAAAGTTCTTTTGTGATGATATTCATTTGCGGGCGCACACGCTCGCGGGTAATCTGCATCAGTCCGAACTTAGACAAAGGAAGTACCGTGTGTTTGGCACGGTCCAATTCCATCTCTTCCTTCATGGTGTTATAGATCACCTTTTTGTTATCGGCACTGCGCATGTCAATGAAGTCCACCACAATGATACCGCCCATATCGCGTAAGCGAAGTTGACGAGCCACTTCTCGCGCAGCCTCAATATTTACCGACATAGCGGTTGTCTCCTGGTTCTCTTCCCGGTTAGACTTGTTGCCGCTGTTTACATCAATTACATGGAGCGCTTCGGTATGTTCAATGATCAGGTATCCGCCTCCGCGCAAGCTGATGGTTTGGCCAAACGCTGATTTGATTTGTTTCTCAATGCCGTAGTGCTCAAAGATTTTGGCTTTACCGGAATAAAGTTTGGTGATTTTCTCCTTGTCGGGGGCAATGTTGCGGATGTAGGTCTTTACTTCTTCAAAAATCTTTTTATCATCAATATGCACATTGTCGAACGATTCGTTGAGCACATCGCGCAAAACAGAAGAAGTTTTACTGAGTTCACCAATGATTTTATCACGCGGATTTCCTTCCACCATCCGTTCAATGCCATCTTCCCACATTTTAACAAGACTGCGAAGATCTTTGTCTAGTTCGGCAACTTCTTTTCCTTCAGCCACAGTACGAATGATCACACCGAAATTTTCGGGTTTGATGGATTGAATGAGACGCTGCAGACGCTTGCGCTCATCACTGCTGGAAATGCGTTTGGATACATTAACACCCGAACCGAACGGTACCAATACTAGGTAGCGGCCGGCCAGTGATAACTCACACGAAAGTCGCGGGCCCTTGGTGGAGATGGGTTCTTTTACCACCTGTACCATGATCAACTGGTTTCGGGAAAGTTGCTGGCCTATTTTGCCATGCTTGTCAATGTCTTTCTCGATTTGAAATTTGTCCAGTCGGCCTCCGGTAACCTTCTTAGTACGGATGAGTTTAGTGAACTTTTGTAATGAACCGAATTGCGGGCCGAGATCGAGATAGTGAAGGAATGCGTCCTTTTCATATCCGATATCTATGAAAGCTGCGTTCAGCCCCTGTACCACCTTTTTAACGGTGCCCAGGTAAATATCACCAACTACAAACTTGCCTCCTCCCATGTCTTCATGGAATTCTACAAGTTGTTTGTCTTTAAGAAGAGCTATGCGACATCCGTCCTGAGCAGCACTTATTATAAGTTCGTTACTCAAAACTTTAAAAATTTAACCTTAGCCCCTCTCTCCCGATAGCTATCGGGAGAGAGGGGTTGGGGTGAGGTGAATTATTTTTTCTTGTGTCTGTTCTTTCTCAAGCGCTTCTTACGCTTGTGAGTAGCCATTTTGTGCTTTTTTCTTTTCTTACCACTTGGCATAATGCTTTTGGTTTTATTCCGCCACCTGACGGATGGTTTAACAACTATTTTATTTTAAATCTTTCAGATACGAATCGGCTGTGGCTTGCACGGCTGGATCCTGATCCAACTTTTTTACATTTTCAAACTGCTGGCGGGCTTTGTCTTTATTTCCTTTATTCAAATACGCCACACCCAACAGCAATTGGCCTTGCACATGATTGGGATTAACTGCTGCCAGTTCTTCTAACCGTTCGATGGCCCGATCGTACTGACCCGATTGAATAGAGAGCATACCCATATTATATAAAGCAAACTCGTTCTTCGGATCTTCGGCAAGCACTTCACGCATCATGGTGATTCCCTGCATCGGAGCTTTCGAACTCAGGTACGTCATCGCTACCTTTGTTTTTACTTCCAGGTTCTTTGGCTCGTTTTCGAGAACTTTCCCAAGCCACTCTCTTGTTTTTTCTGCCAACTGCTCTTGCTTCACGGGCTCCATGGCGAAGGTATAGGCTTCGTAATAACTGTTGCCAGTCTTCAAAAAACTCTCAGTTGTGTTAAAGAACGTTGCTGCTTTCTCTGCGAACCATGCCGCGCTATCAAACTGCCCGGATTGCGTATAGAGGGTTCTTAAAGAGTCGGCAAAGATAGCATTTTTTTGATTCGTAAGGTCTTCTTTATACTGGCCGCGCACCGACCGAATGGTGGCTGAAAGGTTGGCTGGCACATCACTATGCCCGGTTGTGGACCCTGACTCGGCAGGAGCCGCTTCCGTCAATTGACTATCATTTTCTACCACTGCCTTGGGCAATAAAAAGATCAGCCAGACGACCAAGGCGCCAACGATAACTAAAATGATGCGAGTCTTTAGCATGTGGGATGGTGGTTGTTCGTTACAGGTTGTTCTATGTTAGAATCGACAAGAACAATCAACGATCAACTTCGATATTACTTTTCAGCCAACTGTTTTACTTTGTCGCTGTTCTTAATCTTATTGATAAAGATCTTGGCTGGTTTAAAGCTTGGAATAAAGTGTTCATCAATAACAATGGCAGTATTGCGCGAGATGTTGCGGGCAATCTTCTTCTTTCTCTTCTTATTAATAAAGCTGCCAAATCCGCGCACGTAAATATTATGACCGCTGGCCATGTTTGATTTCACGATGTTGAAAAAAGCTTCTACAGATGCTGATACATCAGCTTTGTCGATTCCGGTTTTTTCTGCGATTTGGTTGATTACGTCTGCTTTGGTCACGGTGGTATATGTTTTAA
>JALHRJ010000070.1 GCA_022841475.1 Cyclobacteriaceae bacterium
CAAAAAATTGAGGAAGAATGGGAAAAGCTTCGCGTAGCCAAGCCGGTTGATTTTGATCAATCACCAGATACAAGTATTACCCAAGCTTCTGTTGATAAAGTAGGGAAGGCACTTACCACCATTCCGGAAGGATTCAAACCCCTGAAACAAATTGAAAAACTTTTAAAAGATCGGAAGGAAGCTTTTTTCGAAAAGAAAATGTTAGGTTGGGCGGAAGCGGAATTACTAGCCTATGGTTCGTTGCTTACGGAAGGAATTCCGGTGCGCATGTCAGGTCAGGATGTAAAGCGCGGAACTTTCTCTCACCGGCACGCTTATTTCTTCGATGCCAATACGAATGAACCGTATTGCGGATTAGATCATATCGAGAAAGGTCAACGCAAGTTGCACATCTACAATTCTCTTCTTTCAGAATTTGGTGTGATGGGATTTGAATATGGATATGCCATGTCTTCGCCTCATGCTCTTGTGCTTTGGGAAGCGCAGTTTGGAGATTTTGTAAATGGCGCGCAGGTAATTACCGATCAGTTTATTTCCAGTGCCGAATCGAAATGGCAACGGCAAAATGGAATGGTTATGTTATTGCCACATGGCTATGAAGGGCAGGGTCCAGAGCACTCAAATGCACGGCCCGAACGGTTTTTGCAACTATCAGCTGAATACAATATGATTGTTGCTAACCCGACAACTCCGGCTAATATTTTCCATCTCTTGCGTAGACAAGTTGCGTGGGAGTTCAGAAAGCCTTGTATTGTGTTTTCACCAAAATCTTTGCTGCGGCATCCATTGGTTGTTTCTCCTATGAAAGAATTTGTGAAGGGTTCATTCCAGGAGGTAATCGATGATCCAAACGCTGTTGCTAAAGATGTGAAGAAGGTAGTGCTCTGTTCCGGAAAGATCTATTACGATTTAATGGAAGGAAGTCAGAAAAGAAAAACAAAAGACGTAGCTCTGATTCGTGTTGAACAATTACACCCTTTTCCTGAGAAGCAATTGAATGCTGTTTTGAAAAAATATAAAGGAGCAAAGTTAGTGTGGGTTCAGGAAGAGCCTTCCAACATGGGCTACTGGTCGTACATACTTCGTTACCTCAGTGGACTAGAGTTAATATCCCGAAAGTCAAGCGCCTCTCCGGCAACAGGCTACAACAAGGTGCATAAAGTAGAGCAAGAGAAAATCATATCACAGGCATTAGAACAATAATCTTCAATCACAAAAACTAATTATTGAAATGGCTCAACAAGTAAAAGTGCCTACCGTAGGTGAATCGATCACGGAAGTAACCATTGCCAACTGGCTTAAGAACGATGGAGATGTGGTAAAGATGGACGAAGTGATTGCCGAACTGGAATCTGACAAGGCAACCTTTGAACTTACTGCCCCACAAGCTGGCGTGCTGAAGATTGCCAAAGCCAAGGGTGAGGTAGTACCTATTGGCACGGTGGTCTGCGAAATTACGGATGCCGTGGGAACGCCTGCTGCTACTAAACCAGTAGAAGAAAAAGCAGCCGCCACAACGCAAGCACCTAAAGCAAGCGGTGGAATCAAAGAAATGAAAGTTCCTGCTGTAGGCGAATCCATCACCGAAGTAACTATTTCCACCTGGCTAAAAAAGGATGGTGACGTTGTAAAACTTGATGAAGTGATTGCCGAAGTTGAATCTGATAAAGCGACATTTGAACTTCCAGCCGAAGCCAATGGGATTCTACGAATAATTGCAAAAGAAAAGACAACACTTCCTATCGGGGGCTTGATTTGTAAAATTGAAATTACTGAAGGCAGTGCAACCACCAGTACACCTGCAACCACATCAACACAAACTCCTGTTGCAGGCGACAAGACTTATGCATCAGGACATCCGTCACCGGCAGCTTCTAAAATATTAGATGAGAAGGGAATATCCGTTTCACAAGTAGCGGGTTCAGGTGTTGGTGGACGAATAACTAAAGAAGATGCGACCAAAGCGCAGGGAACACCGGCCGCAAAATCTGATGCTCCTAAAGTTGCTGCAACTCCTCCAGTAATTACCTCAGGTGGAGGACGCAACAAGCGCTCAGAGAAGATGACTTCGCTTCGTAAGACAATTGCCAAGCGTTTGGTTTCAGTGAAGAATGAAACCGCCATGCTCACCACGTTCAACGAAGTGGACATGAAACCCGTTATGGATCTTCGGTCCAGATACAAAGACAAGTTCAAAGAGAAATATGGTGTCGGTCTTGGCTTCATGTCTTTCTTTACCAAAGCCGTGTGCGTTGCCCTGAAAGAGTTTCCGGCAGTTAATGCACAAGTTAATGGTGACGAAATAATATATCATGACTATTGCGATGTATCCATTGCAGTTTCAACTCCTCGTGGGTTGGTAGTGCCGGTGATTCGCAATGCAGAGTCACTTTCCTTTGATCAGATTGAAGCAGAAGTAGTTCGTCTGGCTACCAAAGGCCGCGATGGAAAACTTTCGATTGATGAAATGCAAGGCGGAACATTCTCTATTACGAATGGCGGTGTGTTTGGATCTATGCTTTCCACTCCGATCTTAAATCCTCCGCAGTCAGCGATACTAGGTATGCACAATATTGTGGAGCGGGCTGTGGTACAAAAAGGAGAAATTGTGATTCGCCCGATTATGTATCTCGCATTATCTTACGATCATCGTATTGTTGATGGCCGTGAATCGGTAAGTTTCCTGGTGAGATTAAAAGAATTGTTGGAAGATCCGGGACGGTTGATCCTCGGTGTTTAACCTCACCTCCTAAATCCTCCTCTCCCCAGGAGAGGAGGACTTTGAAGGCAATTAATAATATAAGATCTAGTTTATGCAATACAACGTTACGGTTATTGGTTCTGGTCCTGGTGGATATGTTGCAGCGATTCGCTGCGCGCAACTCGGTTTTAAAACAGCCATCATCGAAAAGTATGATACGCTCGGAGGCACCTGTTTGAATGTAGGTTGTATACCTTCCAAAGCCTTGTTGGATTCGTCCGAACATTTTCACAACGCATCACATACCTTTAAAGAGCATGGTATTGATATCAGCGAGCCCAAAGCAAACATCGCCCAGATGATAAAACGCAAGGCCGGGGTGGTAAAATCCAATGTAGATGGTATTGCGTTTTTAATGAAGAAGAATAAGATCGAAGTACACACGGGTGTAGGTTCGTTTGTCGATAAGAATACGATTAAGATTATTGGTAAGGATGGAAAGGAAACTCAGATCACGACTGAGAAAGTAATTATTGCTACAGGCTCCAAGCCTACGCCACTTCCCTTCGCTCCGTTTGATAAGAAGAGAATTATTTCCAGCACGGAAGCGCTCGAACTAAAGGAAATTCCAAAGCATTTGATTGTGATTGGTGGTGGAGTGATTGGCATGGAGTTAGGCTCAGTCTATGCACGCATCGGATCAAAAGTAACGGTGGTTGAATTTTTGGATAACCTAATCCCAACTATGGATAGTACGATGGGTAAGGAGTTGACTAAAGTGGCAAAGAAATTAGGTATGGAATTATTTCTCGGCCATAAAGTGACAGCGGTTGAAAATAAAGGAAAGGAAGTTGTTGTAAAGGCCGAACCTAAAAATGGAGGTAACGCGATTGAGTTAAAAGGCGACTACTGCTTAGTGAGTATTGGAAGAAGACCGTACACTGAAGGGCTCGGTCTGGATAAAATAGGTATTGAACTTGACAAAGGAAAAATTCCTGTTGATGATCATTTGAAAACAAAAGTGGACACCATTTATGCTATTGGCGATGTTGTGCGCGGTGCTATGCTGGCACACAAAGCGGAGGAAGAAGGTGTTATGGTGGCCGAACAACTTGCGGGACAAAAACCTCATATTAATTACAACCTTATTCCCGGTGTGGTTTATACCTGGCCTGAAGTTGCCAGTGTAGGCTTTACCGAAGAACAATTGAAAGAGCAGGGAAAAGCGTATAAAGTTGGAAGTTTCCCTTACAAAGCGTTAGGTCGTGCGCGAGCATCTATGGATTTGGATGGTTTGGTTAAAATTCTGGCTGATAAAAACACAGACGAAATTTTAGGCGTACACATAATTGGTGCGCGTGCAGCTGATATGATTGCAGCCGGTGTAGTGGCCATGGAATACCGCGCTTCTGCAGAAGATGTGTCGCGAATGAGTCATGCACATCCTACTTACATGGAGGCTGTGAAGGAAGCTTGTTTAGCCGCTACAGCCAATCGGCCAATACATTTATGACTTTATCGAGCATGGACATTAAGGAATGTTGAGATCAGGAATGCTCTCATCAGCAACACACCAACTATCGGAATTAGAAATACATTGAGTTGCTGAGGTAGCAACCACCAGAATAAAAGTGTTGCCCCAAGTAAGATCCCTGTTATCAGAAAATAGCTTGCTACTAATTGATGTGGGTTCTTTTTCAAGAGAAGAATGGCTGCAAAGAAATGAAGTGGAAATGCCCACAGCAGATTGAAATTTCGGGCAGCATCATGATGATCAGTGAATAACCAAAGTGTGGCTAACAGAAGACCTACCAAGCCAACAGTTCCAAATAGAACAACATCTAACCACTTACTTATTTTTTTTCTACGCCAATCATAAATAGACAGTAACGCAACTATAATAAATAAACATATACCGGCAATCCAGGGATGAACGAAGGCAACCTTGGATTTCTCCTGCGTATCTTGATTGATGATTCGCTTTTCTTTCACTAATGGCACGATCAGGCTATCCGATTTAATCGTGGTACGATCCACAAATGATTCTATGTAGTCCGGTAGAAACATATACTCACGAGCGCTCATGATTCGATCGATGGGAAGCCCAAGGCAAATATCAATTCCTAAATCACCCCACGGTAGTTGCTCAAGATATTCGTCAGTCTTTTGCCGGAAGGAGTGAGTAGGAGTAAGAAATGAACTATCTATGGTTATATCGTCTCCTAATTGTTCCACCAGTACATCGCGAATTTTGGTGGCACAGTTGTCTTGATAATAGTCGTAGCGATACGATCTGTTTTCTGGTTTCGCATTCCACAAGAGAAATGAAAATATTTTTTCCTTTTGTGATTGAGTTAAGTTCAACACCTGCTCATGCACAAACCGATTATCCCGAACATAAGGCCACTCAAAATTTTCATAATCGTAGACAGCAAGCAAGTAGTAATTACGGCCTTTGGCAAAGTTTAAATAGAAGTTAGGTTTATCGAAATCAAACACACCGTAGTTGAACGCATAATCGATTCCAAATTCCGGGTCAACCACCCGAAATGCACTATGCCCAAAAGCACTGTAAACGATTTCATTGCTAGGCCCACAAGTAATGATTGAAATTTCAGCTTTTTCCGATAGGCGCAGTGGTTGAGAAAAACTTTGTATTCCAAACAAAACAAACAAGGCTGTAATTAATCGTTTCATGGAGATTTCATCAGTAAATAATTGTTGCGAAAGATAAACAATCGCTCTCGAAACGGTAATTTTGATTTTGGACTAGTGCATGATTGGAGATTTGAACGATACCATCAATCTGATAAGGAAATCAACTCCGGCACGGATAGTCAATGCTTCAAAAGTTTTATTAAGTTATCATTATTCCCGATTTACGGGTAGGGCAAATCACTGGGCCATGCCCATGAGCATTGCCATAGAACCGACAACCTCCTGCAACCTTCGCTGTCCGGAGTGTCCATCCGGATTGCGCTCTTTTACACGGCCTACCGGCATGCTGCAAGCCGAGCTCTTTATAAAAACAATTGATGAACTAGCTCCTACGCTTTCCTATCTCACGTTTTATTTTCAGGGCGAGCCGTACCTGCATCCACAGTTTTTGGAGTTGGTGCAGTATGCGTCTTCACAAAAAATTTATACAGCCACCTCAACCAATGCACATTACCTAAATGATGAGATGGCAAAGAAGACTATCCAATCGGGATTGGACAGACTGATAATTTCTATTGATGGCACCACTCAGGAATCATATGAAGCGTATCGGGTTGGAGGCAAACTTGATAAAGTAATTGAAGGTGCTAAAAATATTATTCGTTGGAAGCGGGAATTAAAATCACTAACACCTTTTGTGGTATTTCAGTTTTTAGTGGTGAAGCCCAATGAACATCAGATTGGCGAAGTAAATCGGTTGGCACGTGAGATTGGCGTTGACCTTGTGGCTTTGAAAACAGCACAGATCTACGACTACAAGAATGGTTCGGATTTAATTCCCACAATTGAGAAATATTCACGCTATCGAAAGGAAGCTGATGGAACATACACAATAAAAAATGAATTACTCAGCCATTGCTGGAAGATGTGGCAGAGCTGTGTGATTACCTGGGATGGTAAAGTGGTGCCTTGTTGTTTTGATAAAGATGCTCATTACGTAATGGGTGACTTGCAACAGCAATCCTTCAAAGAAATCTGGCAAAGCAAAAAGTATAATTCTTTTAGGGCTTCTATTTTACGATCGCGTGATGAAATTGAAATGTGCAAAAACTGCACGGAAGGAACCAAGGTGTGGGCTTAATAGTTTTCCGCTAACCAACGACCCAGGAAAACATCATACACACGATAGGAATTTCCCTCTAGCGCTACCATTTCTCGCTCCTCAAGTGCTTTTATTGATCGTTGCACACTACTGGCACTTAATTGATAGGTGTTTAAAAATTTTTTTTGATTGATTTTTGAAACGCTACCTTCTTTGGCAATAGCCCTAAGTAAATTCCATTGCTGAGTGCTTAATAAATTTTTATAACTAATATAGTAGGGTTCATTCTCCTCAAAGATTTCACTTTTAACTTCAGCTAGTAATTTTTCATCCACATTTTTATCTGTCTTGGAAAAAACTTTGTGGCAGAACAATTGAACATAAAATGTATGAAGGTGAGCCCATTCTACAATTTCGCCAAGAATATTTTCTTCAATTTTCTTTTTTGACTTATTGAAATGGGATTTAATGAATTCTGTGTATTCATTTTTTTCTATACTTTCTAAGAATAGAAATTGAGTACTTTGATAAAAGGGGCGACTTGCATCACTGAACATAGCGGTTAAAATGTGCTTTATGCTGCCCGCAAAAATAAATCGTACGTTGTGTAAATTCTGGATGTATGATCTTAATAGCGCTTCCGTTTTCTTTTCAGGATAATATGAAATTTGTTGAAATTCATCGATTGCAATGACAGTCTTCTTTTTTCGTTTCGTTAAATAATTGAAAATATCCTCCAGTGTATCTTCTGCTTCTTTCTCATTCGAAATACTTAAATCAAAGGCGGGTTGTCCCGTAAGGGGATCAATTTTTATGGAGGGTTGAATTTTTTTAAAAATATTTAGAACTTGATTCCATGATTTTCCAAGGGGTGTTTCTAGTTGATTGATAATCGCCTTTCCAAAAATTAAAGTAAACTCTTTTAGGTTAGTGGTGTGCAGGATATCCACATACACACAATCTACTTTCATTTCTTTAAAGGAATGATGAATGAGCCCGGTCTTGCCCATTCTCCGCAACGAAATGAGCGTTAGATTCCTTCCGTTTTCTAATGTGGTGAGTATTTTTTGAGTTTCTTTTTGACGGTTGCAAAAGTACTCTTTGCCTGCATAGCCTTGTGTTAAAAAGGGATTGTCAAGTGCCATATTTATACAAAATGCGTTACGCAAAATGCGTTACGCAAAATGCGCAATTATATAGTGAAATCCAAAAAATGGGAAATTTAAAGCTGTGCTTTGGATTTAAGAGACTTCTCAATTTTGTCTAAATCCAGTGCTCCACACTTTGCGCAACCCGATTCGCAGGCATTTTTTGCAGTAAAAGCTCGATAGGCCAACCGACTAACGTAAAAGGCTGCCCCTGAAAAAAGTAAAATAATAAGGATTTGCTGAAGCATGCACCAAAGGTAGTCAACCATTTTATTAGTGCAAGAAGTAATGACTTGTAACGCCCGAAGACGGACAGTTACGCACGTTTTTGAACGAAGCAATTTTGCAAATCACTACAAATTAAATCAAAACAAGCTTTTTTCGTTGGCATCATCCTTGACCTCCTGTCCGCTATATTCCGACCCCTATTGGATCTAAAAAATTCTAAGTGATGAACTCACCCGCGTCCTTATTTGTCATGATATGTTAAAAAATTATTTTAAAACGGCCCTGCGCAACCTGATCCGTCAGCGGGGCACCACGTTTATCAATATTGGCGGCCTTACCATTGGCTTAAGTTCAGCATTGATCCTTTTTTTATTGGTACGGTATCATAAAAGTTTTGATACGTATCATAGTAACTATCATCGGATCTATCGCGCTACCGTACAATCAGATGGAAACAATGATAAAAATTATACGCCAGGGGTTTATCCCGTATTTCCAGAAACTTTTAAGAGTGAATTTCCGGAAGCGGAGGAAGTTACCTTCATCTCCTATAGAGCGGGAAGTTTTATTGTAATTCCTCAAGAAGGTGGTGAGCCCAAAAAATACGAGGAGGAACAAGGTGTGGCTTATGCCCAGCCAAATATCTTTAAAGTATTCGATAGAAATATTCTCATGGGCGATGCCGAAAAAGGATTGGATGAGCCTAACGAAGTGATCCTTTCTCAAAAATTTGCTTTAAAATATTTTGGTAAAGAAGACGCCATTGGGCAAGTACTTCACTATGATGGCCGTGACTTTAGGGTGTCGGCCATTATGGAAGATTATCCTGCCAACACCGATTTGCCTTTTGATTTATTAGCCTCATATAGTACTATAAAAAAGGAAAAGGATGGCAACGGATGGAATGGAATATGGAGCGATGACCAATGTTTTTTTACGGTAAAAGCAACTAGCTCCATTGCTGATATTGAGGCCCGAATTCCGGATTTTGTTACCAAATATTTAGGTGACGCAACTCGTAATCGTGACAATACGACCTTCTATTTGCAACCATTCAGCACTGTACATTTTGATGAACGTTACGGTAATTACAATTATAATACGGTCAGCAATTCTATGTTGGTGGCGCTGAGCATAATTGGTGCATTTCTATTGTTAAGCGCCAGTATTAACTTTATAAATCTTACTACGGCCGAAGCTGTTAAGCGCAGTAAAGAAGTAGGAATTCGTAAATCGCTCGGCAGTTCCCGATCACAACTGGTGTTTCAATTTTTGGGAGAAACTTTTTTAATAACAACGGTATCAGTCATACTTGCTATTATGTTGGCAGAGGTTGGTTTAGCCTTTTTAAATCAATTTCTCGAGTTGTCGCTGGCGCTCAATTTTGGTTCTGATTGGGCCTTGTGGATATTTTTGATTGCAACACTCATTGTAATTTCATTGCTATCCGGTTTTTATCCTTCGTTGGTAGTGAGTGGCTTTAATCCGGTGCGGGCACTTAAGAATCAGATTCAAGCCTCACAAGCCACGGGTTATAATTTAAGAAGAGGTCTGGTAGTATTGCAATTTGTAATTTCTCAATTACTGATAATCAGCACCGTGGTATTGATTAGCCAGATGAATTACGTGCAGAATAAAGATTTGGGTTTTCATAAGGATGCAATAATAACCCTGCCCATACCGGAAGAGGAACCGCTTGCAACGGGAGATGGCGTAAGTAAAATGCGCAGGTTGCGCGATGAGTTGTTAACGGTGGCCGGTGTAGAAAAAACCAGCTTAAGTAGTACTCCTCCGTCATCCGGTAGTGTGTCAACAACTGATTTTTACATAGAGGGTGATGATCATAGCTATGCTACTCAGGTAAAACAGGTGGATGGCCATTACAAGGACTTATATGGGTTAGAACTCATTGCCGGAGACTGGCTTATGGATACCGATACGGCTATGACTTTTGTAGTCAATGAAAGATTGGCTCAGGTAGCAGGCTTTACTAACCCACCAGAGATTGTAGGTAAGAAGATAAAAATGTGGGGGAAAAACCTTGCGGTAACCGGGGTTGTTAAAAACTTTCACACGGTGTCGTTGCAAAATCCCCTGGAAGCTACGCTCATGCTTAACCGCATTCGTGGTTATCGTACACTTTCCATTAAACTTAATCCGCAATCTTTACAACAAGTGTTGCCACAGATTAAACAACGGTGGGAGATGGCCTATCCGGAGTATATTTATTCTTACAAATTTTTAAGTGAAGAGCTGAGGGAGTTTTATGAAAACGAGCAACGGATGTCCATTATGTTAGCGGTATTTACCACGTTGGCCATTTTTATTGGTTGCCTGGGTCTATTTGGATTAACCGTTTTTATGGCTAATCAAAAAACAAAAGAAATAGGAGTGCGCAAGGTATTGGGTGCTTCTGTAGAGAGTATTCTTATTCTATTCTCAAAGGAATTTATCAAACTGATTTTGATTGGCTTTTGTGTGGCCGCACCGATTGCCTGGTATTTTGCAAATCAATACCTGAGTCAGTTTGCCTATAAAGTTGAAGTTGGGCCATCAGTATTTATCATCGGCATTGGGGTTACACTTATAATTGCCCTTGCCACCGTGGCGTATCGATCCATTAAGGCGGCTGTAGCAAACCCCACCCAATCGCTTCGCTCGGAATAGTAATTATTTAAACCATTGCCCTTTGATTTCCTGCAACATGTGTGGGTGCACGTTACCTGCGGCACATAATTCGCCACCATGCAGGTAATTGGTGCCACCTCGAAAGTCAGTCACTATGCCTCCGGCTTGTTGAACGAGAAAAGCACCACCGGCTACATCCCACGGCCTTAAACTATATTCGAAAAAACCGTCAAGTCTTCCACTGGCTACATAAGCGAGATCAATGGCCGCACTGCCTAGTCTGCGGATTCCATGGGTTTTTTCTAAAAATATTTTTATTATTTCAAGGTAGTCCTCTTTTTTATCGGAGTGATAATAAGGAAATCCAGTCGCTAACAGACTCTCTTCTAATTTAGTAATAGGGGAAATGTGAATTTCCATTTGATTGCAATACGCTGGTCCCCCTTCAATAGCATGAAAACATTCTTTGTGACTTATATCATACACCACACCCAGCACGGTACGATCGTTTTTCTGTAAGCCAATACTGATGGCATAAAGTGGTAAGCCATGGAGATAATTTGTAGTTCCATCCAGGGGATCGATAATCCATTGATATTCATTAGTTCCAACCAAATCGGTGCCTTCTTCTGCAAGAAAGCCTGATCCGGGCAGCAATTCACTTAATCGGGCAACGAGTTTTTTTTCTGATTCTTTGTCAACATAGGAAACGAGGTTACTGAAACTGCCCTTCTGTTCAATCTTCGAAAGATCAAACCCTTTGCTTTCTGCGTTAATGAATTCACCCACCTCCAGGCACAGCTCAATAACCTCTTTTTCTAACAGTGGCAGGTTCATTTTTTACGGGTTTGATTTTTAACAATAGATAATAAAATGATTAACACCGAAATCCATGCCGTAGTTCTTGCCACGAGTTCACCTCGTTTGGAATACAGATCTGTGGATTCTATAGTTTTCTGGGAATACAGAGCTATCATTTGTTCCCGACTAATGCCATCGGTCTCTATCTGATAGGAAATTACAATGGGCGTTGCGATCATTAGAATAGCCAAGAAAAAAAGATACCCATTAAACGTCTTTTTATAGAAGAAAGACTTATAAAAAATCAGATTAACACAAAGTATCCATAGCGATGCCCCTAAATATCCGAAATGATAAGTCCAATTGAGCCAGTTGGGTTGAAGCTTTAAAACATCGGCCAGGAATATAGTTTGATCAGTCCATGGTAGTTTTAAAAAGATATATTCGAGGGCTAACCAAAAGAAGATGATCGTGAATTTTCCCAACCGCGAACCTAAACTTTGATAGGCAAAGGAGTACCCAACAAACGCCAGGGTGAAAGTAATGGCTTGCGCAAAAACAAAAACTAGTGAACTTGAATTATAAAAAACGGCCGCAAAAAATGAAAGTGCCAGGGCAAGCAGAATTAGCTCAAATCGATTCCACGGAGATATGTGATTTTTAGCTTGATCCGTGATTGCAAATAAAGGTGCAAAGCCCACAAAGATTAATATCGGAAATGGTTTCATTAACCAGCCAGCTGATAGCAGTACAGCGGCTAGCGCAAAAAGAATCCATGCATGATGAAACAAATCACTATTCTTTTTTGCCATCGACCACAATTACAATTTCTCCTTTTACCTCTTTCTGTTTAAAATATTCAAGTACTTCCATCACAGGGCCGGTCCGTGTTTCTTCATGAAGTTTTGTTAGCTCCCGCGAAACGGAAACCTGACGCTCGGGTCCTAAGAATTCAAGAATCTGTTCTAATGTTTTTATTAATCGATGTGGCGATTCATACAGAACAATGGTACGCTCTTCTTCAGCCAATTTTTTCAGCATGGTTTGTCTTCCTTTTTTGTGTGGAAGAAAGCCCTCAAAAACAAATCGATCGGTGGGAAATCCGGATTTAACAAGTGCCGGTATAAGCGCGGTTGCACCGGGAAGGCAATCGATTAACAAACCCGCTTTCAAGGCTTCGCGAACCAAAAGAAATCCCGGATCTGATATAGCCGGGGTACCCGCATCACTGATCAAGGCCATCACTTCGCCTTGTTGCATGCGGGCGATAAGTCCGGCCAGGGTTTTGTGCTCATTAAAAATGTGAAAACTTTGAAGTGGCTTCGAAATCTGATAATGTTTTAATAGGAAGCCAGAGGTACGGGTATCTTCTGCCAGTATGGTATCCACGGATTTCAAAATATCCAACGCGCGAATAGTAATATCCCCCAGGTTGCCTATCGGTGTAGGCACAAGGTATAAAGATGTCTTTGCCGCTTCCAAACTTATATGAGTAGATCGATGGCTTTGGCTAATGTATGGTCTTTGTCGGAAACGGTGTCTCCGGCATCGTGCGTAGAAAGTTCGAACGTCACAACATTGTAAACATTCGTCCAATAAGGATGATGGTCCATTTTTTCTGCGACTAACGCAACTTTAGTCATGAATCCAAAAGCCTGGTTAAAGTTTTTGAATGTAAAGGTTTTCTTCAGGCGATTATTCTCTTCTGTCCACATAATTTTTATTTTAAAAGGTATGTTAAAGGTAGAAAAGAAAGAACAGACCCACGAAGGGATTCAGGGTTCATTTACAAAGCTATGAGCCCTTCTATGGTAGACACCGAATAATAGATCTTAATAACGGCTTCGCTGGAGGGCATCATCATCGTTAGGGTTACACTCGTGTAATTTCCATTTTTAGACGGCCTTTCTGTAAATACATGATTAGGAAACAGCATCTTCACTTCTTCTTCTTTGCCTTTGGGAACAATAAACTTAAATGTATACAATGCCGGCCATGCATAATGGCTGTCGAGTTGGTCGCGGAATCTTTCAAACCATTGTTGATCCATAGAAATAAAAACGTCCCGAATGTAAATCCGGGACGCTTAACATGTTAAAGTTTCAGATTAAAAATACTTGTAGCGCTTGTCCTGAATATCGGCTCCTTGCTTTAAGGCTTCTGAAATACCATATCCAGCTCTTCCATTCAACCCTTGCAGCAATTGATTTTTAAACATGGTATAATCACCTACGGCTGGAGCAATAGTTTTGTTTTGCAACTCAACAACGAGTACTCCATTTTCTCCGGCAAAAGGTGCTGAGCGTTTGCCATTCTCAAGGGAAAATACCTTACCGACAGCGATCGGGTCGAGGCCAACACTTGGCAGGGTGTTAGAATTTAACTTAACATCGCTGGACGAATTTACCGATGCATCCGAACCAAACACTTTGGCCATCTCTTCAAGCGTGCCCGTTTGTGCTGTTAGTTTTTCTATAATTTGTTTTGCTTTCAATTCATTGCGAACGGCAGGTGTAATTTCATCCTTCACATCCTCAAAAGAACGGAATCCTTCTTCCATTTCCCCCGTCATTACAGCAACTACATAGTCATCATCAAGATCATATACTTCAGAAACCTTCCCAATTTTAGCGTCACGGAACAGCCATGAAATCAATACACGTGCATCACCCAGATTATTGATTCTGCGGTCAGCAGTTTTTAAATCATTTGCGGTCATTACCATCAGACCATCTGTTTTTGCTCTTTCCGTAAATTCTTCAACCCCCGAAAGATCGCTGGCAAAATTCTGAGCTTTCAAGTAGGCTTCGTTTTGTGTTTCATCACTGGGTGCAATGGCTAGCTCAATGGTCGCTATCGTGTAGGATGTATAATCGGCCACACCGGTAACTTCCAGTATATGATATCCAAATTGAGTTTCAACCACATCGTTAAGGACTCCTGTTTTCTTGGCGCTGAATACAGCGTCTTCAAAGGGCTTTACCATTTGTCCTGATGTAAACCAACCCAAATCTCCACCTTGTGAGGCGGTGCCATCAGTGCCATGTTCACGGGCTTTATCAGCAAAGGAAGCGCCCGCCTTAATTTCAGCCAGAATTTTCCGTGCTTTTTCTTTTGCTACGCTTTTAGCTGCGTCAGTCTCATCGTCCCAACGAATTAGTATATGACTTGCTTTGGCATTGCCTACAGTATCCGAACCGATCTTCACCACTTTGGAAACTTTGTAGGTGGCTCCATCTAAATAAGGACCGAATACTGCCCCAGTAATTAAATTGTCTTTCTGTGCACTTAATACGGTAGGTAAAGTAGTGGCATAATACTTAGTGAATGGTTGCGTTCCATCGGTATTATTAGCTGCGAATACAGAATCTTCAGTTACTATTTTAAAATCAGCGGCTAACTTCTCAAGTTCCTCACGGATTTGAAGTGAGTCTGCTGCCGAAGCTTGTATCGAGAAGGCAACATAACTTAGGCTGCGGGTTTGCTCAGCTTTGTATTTCTCTTTCGTGCGATTGTAATAAGCTCTTAGATCACTATCAGAAACAGAAATGGCTGAGTCGGAGACAACAAAAAATGGAACATATAGATATTTCGCTTCGGCTACATCATTCTGTGTGTGATAGTCTCTTTCAGCCTCAGCTTCAGTAACGTAGTTAGTTTTAATCAGCAGGTTTTCATATTTCAGACGTTCGCGGCCCAAGCCTAAATCGCGCTGAAATGTGCTCCAACGGTATTTTGCTTCCTGCCATCCAGCCAACGCCTGAGGGTCGAGCGGAGCGGGAGCGTTAAATTGATTGATGTAATCCAATAATCTTTTACGATCAAAATTTCCAGCAGAATCTAAAAAGGATGATTTAACATTTTCATCCATGTTTTTACCCTGAATCATATCCCAGATCTCATCCGTTGTTACGCGCACGCCAACCTTTTCGAATTCGGGCATAATCGCCTTTTGAGCAATTAAAAGATCCCAGGCTTGTTGCTGCAACAAGGGTCTTTCCTTATCGCCTGGCTGGCGACCAAAGTTCAGGATGTAGTTATTTTCACGCTCTTGCACTGCTGCCTGGTATTCTTCAAGCGAAATAGTAGTGCCAGCAATTTTCCCCACGGAATTTTCATTTCCAAATACTGCTGTAGGGCCATTTCCAAATAAGTCATTCAAGATAAAGGCCGAAATAGCCACGGCAACAAAACCTACCACCCACTTGGTCATCTTGTTCCTCAACGTTCCAATCAATGCCATAAGAGAAATTTATAAAGTTTGAATAGTTACCTGTTTTTTTCAGGACTTTGCTCGTCAGAAGCCAACCCCCTTTGTTTAAAGAACCGCAAATTTAACCTGTTATATCAATTAGACAAAGGCTAGTTTTAATAATCAGCTAATTAATTAGCTTCTGGCAATCAAGCCTTTAGGTGCCCAAAATGATTGAAATTGCGCTATCTCTTTTTGCGGTAGGTGTAAATGAAAAAAAGCATCACGGCCATCATTACCAGCCAGTAAGCCTGACCGATACCCACCGTCATAATTTCATAAATGGCAATAATGATAAAAAATGCGGCCAGAGACAGTAATAGAATATCAATTAGCTTCATGAATTGAGGTTTAGAATACTTGTTGATTAATCTTCTACAACAAATTCTCCTTCCGGGTTTTTGATTTGATAGGTTGAGAGATCCTGGGCCGCATCCAAGCCAGTACCGTAGATTACTTCATTTTGAAGTTTGATCGTAACAAATTTATCGGTGAAGATTTTCTTGGTGTCCGGCTTCCAGAATAACTCTTCAGTATTTAATTGCTCTTGCTTAGCCGTGTTGATCACTTCTACTTTGCCCCGGCCACGCCATTTGTTTTCTTCCTTAAAAAAGTAAGCACTGTTTGCCTGCAGGGTAGAATTTAATTTTCCGAATTCGTCATAGAACTCCATATAAATTCCTTCCGGGAATTCGCGGTCCCCATTTTGAAATTCAAAAATCTTTTTAGCCTTTAACATCACCTTTACGATGTCCTTTTCGGAGTAATGCATGGTAATATCCTCCCCTTCACTCAACGGGCCTTCATACAACACAGGCTTGGCAGTCTCTTGCGTATTGCACCCTATCAAAAACATGCAACATAGTATTGCTAGGCTGGTTCGCTTAAGAATTGCTTGTGTAAAAAATAAATTTCCAGGTATCATAAAAAAAGAAGGCCGGCCTTGCAGCCAGCCTTCCATGAACTATTATTATTAATTATTCTTTTCCTCTTGTTTTCAACGTAACGGTTTCACCCACCCAGCATGAAATGGATTTGCTTTCACCTTCTTTCCAGTTAAGTTCAAACAACTCTGTTACGGAAGGGAATTGGGCACGGGCTGCATTCATTTTCTGCTGGTCACCAGCCTTCGCATACATGTCATAAGCAGCTATATATACCAATCGGTCTTCCGCTAAGCTTACTCCTTTAGCACAATCTTTACCCGAGCCCAGGTATAAGTCTCCTATTTTTTCATAACCAGATTTGCTGGATGCGTCAACCGCAATTGCTTTGCGGTACGATTCTCTTGCTGCGGATTTGTTTCCTTTCTGAGCTTGAATATCGCCTTGCAATATATATGATTCTGCTTTGTCCTGATTGGATGAGGCGAGCGTCACCGCTTCACTAAAAAGGGCCTCTGCTTTATCCATGTTTCCGTTCTTGGCGTAAACTTTACCCATATTTTTAGCTAAGCCATAATCAGGGCTTACTTTATGAATTTCTTCAGCCGACTGCAACCAAAGTGGATCTTCAATGCAACCACCCATGGTCATGAATTGGAAAATCTTTTTCGCAAGTACGATATCGGTAGGGTTCTGTTTAAACTTAGGAGCAAGATTTTTTCTCACAAAGTCGCAGTCAATTTTAACTCCACACTTAGGAAGAATGTCATCAATTGCCGCTTTACTCTTTTTAAGACGTTCAACAACATCCTGCTTGTTCTCGGTTAATGCTTTTTTCATTTTAACATCAATTACCTCCGAGATTTTATCGTAGCGTTTCAGAATTTCCTCTTCGCTTAAGTTCTTAAGCAAGGCAACATTCAACTGAACAACCTTCATATAAGCTTCCAGGTTGTTATCGGATACGTTATTGCCACTGATTTCGTAAACTTTATCGTACAACGCCAACACTTCTGCAGTTTTCTCTTTATTCTGACCGTTATAAGACAAGGCATAAAGCGCTTTGCGATTGAGTACATTCACTTCATCACCACAATTGGTAATGCGCATGTCATACAACATCAACAGGGAGTCAACCAACACCTGCTTTTTTACTGGGTCTTTTTCCGCGGATGCAAGCTTATTGTAAACATCGGTGGCTTCAATATATAGTTTAGTATTCCACTGTGGGGCATTTACAAGCATCCATTGAATGCCTGATGTAGCACCACGAAAATTTCCCTGCTTCATGGCATCACCATAAATGGCAACTTGTTCCTCGGCTTTGGCTTTGTCTTCAGGCCATTTAAACTCCTTACACTGTGAAAAACCAGTAATAGAAGTGAGCAATAAGAATGTTAAACCGAGCAGTGATAATTTCATTTCCTTTTTCATTGTCTTTATTAAGTTAATCGAATCTTCTCTTGATAAACCATTGATCGTTAAAAGTCACACCAAAATAAATCTTAAAATAGTTTTCTTCAATTGTATTCTCAAGCAGATTTCCTCTTTTCCCTACTTTAAAAGCTAAGTCAAGACTAGAAAACCTGCTTACAGGCATAGACAACCCAAAATTAATGCCAAAATCATTTACTGGCATGCCGTTAATCAAATAGGGGTATTTGTCATAGCTTACACCTGTTCGGTATGTCATCCTTTTCAAATAGCTTCCCAGAGCTGTTGGGTCAGGTGTAAATTCTGTACCCAGTGAGGAGCGCCAACCTTTTGTTGCCTCCTGTGATAAACCTCTGTAATCTCGAAATTGCGAATAATCCAAGAGTATGAAGTCGGTGCCCACCGTCCATTTTTCCCCCCTTCCAAAAGACATTCCTACTGACAGGATTTGAGGTAACGTAATAGAACCTGGCACATCATTTATCAACGTAGTAGAATCCATAATGGTACCAGCTGAATTTCTTCGCTCAGTGCGGGAATAATATTCTGTCTTGAGGTCAGTCTTTAAATCATAGACCACCCCCACATTGAATTTGTAATTTTTATTGAATAAAGAATCTTTATGATAAGAGACTCCCAAGGTAAAATTGAAATCTTTCACATACGTTCTTTCATACACAGCTGCATAATAGATACTGGGTTGCTGACTCTCTGTTAATGTATTCGAATATTCATTAATGATGGAACTAAATAGATACTGAGCTTTTATACCAACAGATAGATATTTGTGCAACGCGATACCATTCGACCAGGAAACCTGATTGATTCCACCGCTGCCCGTTTCAACCACATCCACCGTTTTGGTACTTCCTTCTATTTGATCTGAATAATTCAGACGATAATTAACAGCTGAATAAGGCGATAGCCCAAACGATGTAGACCACCTACCCATCTTCACTGGAAAACCCATCAGCAGGTAATTTAAATTTCCATCGCCATTGGTTTCAGAGATTCCATTTCCTTTCACCGTTCTTCGTTCACCAATAAAACCAGCTTCAAAAACAGTAAACCTGTTAAACACTAATAACGCAGGGTTTTGATTGTTCAGGAAAAAGTATTGTGGATTGCTTATACCCACACCGGCCATTCCTTGATTATGGGCTAACGAATTTCCAAAATATTCTCCTAATCCAATATAGGAGAAGGGACTCATGGCTGTTTGACCCATCGCACTGACAGAGCATAGCAAGGAGAGACCTAGTACGAAATGGGAAATCTTCTTAAAATTCAACATGATGGCGCAAAATCCGGTTCAATCCGATCAAAACGAGATCAGGGGTTACAAATATGGGGTGTTTAACCTTGTTTTCAAAAAACGAAGAGCTGCCACCGCACAAAATCACCTGTACCGCGGGGTACAAGTTTTTATATTTTTCTATAATACCATTCACTTCGGCTACTATTCCGTGCATCACACCGCTTTGCAAACATGATTCTGTTGAGTTGCCGATAAGGCTCACCTCATGTGTTGGTTTAACTAACGGCAACTTTGAAGTAAACGTATGCATGGCCTCAAATCGCATCGCAATCCCGGGTGAGATGCCGCCACCCAAATACTTCTTTTCATGATTAATGAATTCGTAGGTGATGCAAGTGCCCGCATCAATTACGAGGCAATCCTGAGACGGAAACATTTCCAGCGCCCCGCACACCGCTGCAATACGATCAACACCTAATGTGACTGGGGTTGCATAGCTAAGTATGATCGGGAGTTTTAAATCTGGAGTAAGTATAATTTTTTTTCCTGTGGTGGATGACCAGGTTAGAATTTCGTCTGAATTATAGTTAACGGAACTAACCAGCACATGATCAAAAGAATTATCAATCATGAATTTTTTTAATCCATCTGCCTGATCGAAAAATTCTTTTTGGACTAGCACGGCCCCATCAAAAATCCCCACTTTAAATCGGGTATTGCCGGAGTCAATAACAAGATTCATATTTCTGGAATGACCTCAAAAGTAATGAAAGAGTTTCAACCACGATTTTAAATATCTTTGAGCCTTAAAGATTATAGGATGAAGGATCTCCTTGAAAAGTTTGAGAATAAACGACCAGAAATAGTATTTGAGTGGAAAGACAGTGAAACGGAGGCGGTAGGTTGGGTTGTTATCAACTCCTTGCGCGGAGGCGCAGCTGGAGGCGGCACACGCATGCGACTTGGGCTTGACAAAAGAGAGGTTGAATCACTAGCTAAAACAATGGAAATAAAATTCACGGTTTCTGGTCCACCGATTGGCGGAGCAAAATCGGGTATCAACTTCGATCCGAATGATCCCCGTAAGGAAGGGGTGCTTCATAGGTGGTATGCTGCCGTGATGCCGTTGTTAAAATATTATTATGGCACCGGTGGCGATTTGAATGTTGATGAAATTCATGAAGTAATACCTCATACCGAAGACGTAGGCATCTGGCATCCGCAAGAAGGAGTTTTTACCGGACACTATAAACCCACAGAACCTCAGAAAGTAAATCGCATTGGCCAACTTCGGCAAGGTGTAATTAAACTAATTGAAGATGAATCGTACACCCCCACACTTCAAAAGAAATACACTATTGCCGATATGTGTACAGGTTACGGTGTAGCCGAAGCGGTACGCCATTATTATAATTTGTGGGGTGGAAATCTTAGTGGCAAACGCGCTGTGGTGCAGGGTTGGGGCAACGTGGGTGCTGCTGCTGGGTTTTATCTTTCACAAATGGGGGTAAAGATTGTTGGCATTCTTACCCGCGAAGGAGGCTTGATTAATCAGGCTGGATTTTCGCATGCTGAAATTTGTAGTTTAGTTGTAAACCGGGAGGGGAATAAACTAGTAACAGATGAATTATTGTCATTCGAAATTGTGAATCAAAAAATCTGGGATCTTGAGTTTGAAGTATTCATTCCAGCTGCTGCTTCGCGTTTGGTTACTAAAGATCAGATTGATCGCATGATTGATTCGGGGGTAGAAGTCTTTTCGTGTGGGGCCAATGTTCCTTTTGCTGATAAAGAAATTTTCTTTGGGTCTACGGGCGTGTATGCTGATGAAAAAGTTTCGGTGATTCCGGATTTCATAGCCAACTGTGGCATGGCCCGGGTGTTTGCTTATTTTATGGAGAAAGAGGTGAGTATGACTGATCAGGCCATCTTTTCAGATATCTCTCATACCATACGAAATGCGCTGGAGAAGACAAGAGAGATTAGCAAATCAACAACGAGGGTAGCACAAACTTCTTTTGAGATTGCTTTAAAGCAACTCATTTAATTTATACTTTAGACTTGGCTAATTGTTTTAATCTTTTTCATTCGTCTCAATGGTTCTAACCTTCATCCTTTTATTGGTAGGGTTTGTTATTCTTGTAAAGGGGGCTGATTTTTTGGTTGATGGAGCAGCCTCTATTGCCAAAAAATATAATATTTCCAATCTGGTTATTGGCCTTACGGTGGTGGCTTTTGGTACTTCTACGCCAGAGTTGTTAGTAAACATCATGTCCTCGGTAAAGGGATATAATGATGCAGCATTTGGAAATGTAATTGGAAGTAACATTTTGAACCTACTGGTTATCCTGGGGATTTCAGGCGTTATTTATCCGTTGGTCGTTCAACGAAAAACGGTTTCTTTCGAAGTGCCCCTGTCGTTGGTTGCGGCCATCCTGCTTTTTATTTTGGTTAATGATGTTTTAATTTTTGATGCCAACGAGGATATTTTATCCAGAATTGATGCATTGATCCTGCTCCTTTTTTTTGGTCTTTTTATGGTTTACATCGCGCGAACCATGAAGAGTGGGCCCGATGTTAATGAAGGTGAAGCAATAAAAGTATACAGTACCTGGCTTTCAGTTTTATACTTTGTTTTAGGTCTTGCTATGTTGGTGGGAGGTGGAAGTCTGGTGGTTGATAATGCCGTTACGATAGCCAGACAATATGGGTTGAGTGAAAAAATTATTGGTCTTACCATTTTGGCTGCCGGAACATCGCTGCCAGAGCTTGCAACGTCTGCGGTGGCAGCCTATCGCAAACAGGCGGATATCGCAATTGGTAACGTTGTGGGTTCGTGCATCTTTAATATATTTTTAGTTCTTGGAATCACGGGCTTAATAAACCCAGCACCTTATAACGTGGTGCTGAATTTTGATCTTTATGTGCTAGGCGCTTCTACTGTGTTATTAATGATCTTTATGTTTACCATCAACCAACGAAAGCTAGATCGTTGGGAAGCACTCATGATGCTAATCGGATATGTAGCCTATACGATCGTACTGATTGGTATGGAATAAATGAACGAATAAAAAATGGCTACCCTTTTTGGATAGCCACTTATTAAATTTTATAATTTCAACTAAGCGGGAGGATGTACGGCCAGGAATGGCTGAATAAGGAGGTAAACAATCGCGCCAGCAAAATATCCAAGCATGGCTAGTAATGAGATTTTCTTTACATACCAGATAAAATCTATTTTTTCCATGCCCATAACGGCAACACCTGCCGCTGATCCAATTATGAGGATGCTGCCACCTGTTCCTGCGCAGTAGGCAAGATATTCCCAGATCAAATGATCTTGATAGTAAACACTCATATCGTACATGCCCATGCTAGCTGCAACTAAGGGAACGTTGTCAACAATGGAAGATAAAATACCAATAAGGGTAATAATAATGCGCTGGTCGCCAATGGTTGTGTCCAGCCACATCGAAAAATGATGCAGGATTTCCATGGATTCAAGTGCGCTGACGGCAAGTAAAATACCCAGGAAGAAAAGCACACTGGGTACGTCAATACGTGTTAAGGCTCCGGCTGCTGTATAAGGGCGCTTTTCAGCCTCATCCATATCGGGATTGATTAATTCTGACACAACCCAAAGAACACCCAAGGCTAGCAGCATACCCAGATAAGGGGGCAGATGAGTAACCGTTTTAAATACTGGAACGGAAATCAATCCACCGATACCAAGAACGAGCATTGTGGTAGAACCCTTAATGGGTTTATTGCTATGGCCTCCATGATTCCCATTACCTACGCTAGGATTCTCAACAGAATCATGGCTTCCCAATTCACCTTTCAATGTAAACTGTAGATAAATTAATGGAATTACCATACAAACAACACTTGGCAAAAAGAGTGTGAGCATGATATTTCCAGAAGAAATTTGTCCTCCAATCCATAGCATGGTGGTAGTAACATCCCCAATGGGTGACCAGGCACCTCCGGCATTGGCGGCAATAACAATCATACCCGCAAAAAACAGGCGCATGCTTTTATTGGGCACAAGTTTTCGGATCAGGGAAACCATTACAATGGCTGTTGTCAGATTATCCAGTATTGCCGATAGGAAAAAAGTAACGGTGCAAATGATCCATAAAAGCTTTTTAGGATCTTTTGTGTTGATGCGATCGGTAATAACCTTAAATCCCTGGTAAGCATCCACTAATTCAACGATGGTCATGGCGCCCATCAAAAAGAAAAGGATTGCTGATATTTGCCCGAGGTGATGATTTAACTGTTCACCAATGTGATCGATTGAATTCTCTGAGTACAACGCATAGAGCGTCCAACAGATAACCCCGGTGAGCAGGGCAGAAGCAGTTTTGTTTATTTTGATGGGGTGCTCAAGGGCAATGGCAAGATAGCCCACAACAAAAACGAGGATCACAAAAGTTACCATAGGTCCGGGTTTTAAGGTCTATGGTAAATATAGGCTAAAAAAATAATTCCGATTATTAAAATTCAAGTATGACTTTAATACCGGATGAGCGGTAATAATTATTGATAGGTCAAATCGGAATTTAAAGATGGAAGATGCCCTCGTTTAAAAGATTTAGTGCTTTATCTTTTTGATTTGTATCCACTAGAATTGAAATATTATTCTGGCTGCCACCATATGAAACCATTCGGATGGGCACGGTAGCCAGAGCATGAAACACATCTTTCAAAACGCCTTCTTTCTCTAAAAGCATATTACCTACAATGCAAATAATTGATTGTTTGGTATCTACTTCAATAGTGCCAAAACCTCTAAGTTCTTCGAGGATACTGGACAGGTTTTTACTATCATCAATCGTCACGGATACTGCCACCTCAGAGGTGGAGATCATATCGATAGGTGTTTTATAACGTTCAAATACCTCAAAAACTTTTCTTAGAAAACCATACGCCAACAACATGCGCGAGGATTTAATATTAATAGCGGTGATTCCGTCCTTGGCGGCAATTGCTTTGAATTGTCCACGGCTACCCTTGTCGCTGATAATGGTGCCGGCCGCTTTCTCATCCATTGTATTTTTGAGACGAACGGGTACATGGTATTTCTGTGCAGGCACAATAGTGGAGGGATGCAAAATCTTGGCACCAAAATATGCTAACTCAGAAGCTTCATCGAAGGTAAGCTCGGCAATGGGAATGGTTTTTTTTACAATGCGTGGATCGTTGTTGTGCATGCCGTCAATGTCTGTCCAGATTTGAATTTCTTCTGCGCGAATGGCGGCACCAATCAAGGAAGCAGTGTAATCGCTGCCCCCACGCTTCAGGTTATCAATTTCATTGCGATGGTTACGGCAGATATACCCCTGGGTAACGAGAATATCAATATTATTGAGCGTTTCAAGAATTGGCTTTAGGCGTTCACTGATTTTTTCAAGTTCGGGTTCCTGATTTTCATCAATCGACATGAAATGCAAGGCGGGCAACAACCGCGCTGATACTTTTCTTTCTTGCAGGTGATGATAGAATAGCTCCGTAGAAATCAATTCACCTTGTGCCAGCAATTCGCGGTAACTACGATCATCAAATTTACCAGCGGCCAACAATCGGAATAGACTGAAATAGCGACTTACAATCTCCTGGCCAATAGCTTGATAGGCCTCACTTTCGTAGAGTTCGTTAATAAATTGCAAATAATGTTTTTCGAGTTCAGCAATCTCCTGGTGTGCTGCCGTATGTCGTTCAGCAATCAGATGATCACCGATCCGAACCAATGTATTGGTAGTGCCGCTTAGGGCTGAGAGCACAACAATTTTTTTCCCAGGCATGGTCAACACAAGGTTTGCAATTTTCTTCATGCGCTCAGGCTTACCTACCGAGGTGCCACCAAACTTAACTACCAGCATATCATTATTATTAAGGGGCGTAAAGATAGTTTTGATTGCGGGAAAAACAGAATCTAAAAGTTGAAAGAAAAAAAGACCCTTTGGATTTTAATCTCCAAAGGGTCGTTCGTATGGGTTATTAATTTGGTTATTTAACCTCCTCGTACTCTACATCGGTTGCGTTACCACCTGAACCACCGGCCTGGCTTCCAGCCGAACCGTTTTCCGTGTTGGCTTGTGCACCAGGATTAGGGCCGCCTTGCTGCGAACCTCCTGCATACATCTCTTGTGATGCTACTTGCCAAGCAGCATTGAGCGCATTAACTGCGGCATCAATCGCTGTGAGATCCTGACTCTTGTGAGCTTCTTTTAATTTATCCAATGCCTGAGTAATCGCTGTCTTGTTACCCTCCGAAAGTTTTTCTCCAAATTCTTTCAACTGCTTTTCAGTCTGGAAGATCATGGAGTCGGCCTGATTGATTTTCTCAACACGCTCTTTCTCTTTCTTATCCGTATCCGCATTCGCTTGCGCTTCTTCTTTCATCTTTTTGATTTCAGCTTCGGTTAAACCACTGGAAGCTTCAATCCGGATTTTTTGCTCTTTGCCAGTGCCTCTGTCTTTTGCAGACACATGCAGAATACCATTAGCGTCAATATCAAAGGTTACTTCAACCTGTGGAACACCGCGTGGTGCTGGAGGAATTCCATCGAGGTGGAACCGACCAATCGTACGATTATACTGGGCCATTTCGCGTTCGCCTTGTAGCACATGAATTTCTACAGAGGGTTGGTTATCCGATGCGGTCGAGAACACTTCCGATTTTTTAGAAGGAATTGTTGTGTTAGACTCAATCAATTTAGTAAACACACCACCCATCGTTTCAATACCTAAGGATAGAGGAGTTACATCAAGCAATAAAACATCCTTCACTTCTCCGGTAAGTAC
>JALHRJ010000071.1 GCA_022841475.1 Cyclobacteriaceae bacterium
CCTTTCAGATCGCGAGGTGGGCAATCGCTGGTCATGATGATCTGCTTGCCAGATTGATGAAGTTGGTTGAAAATGTGAAAAAACATTTCCTGCGTCTTCTCACGACCTGCCAAAAACTGTACGTCATCAAGAATTAGTAAATCAACCTGCAGGTAATAGTTTTGAAATTCCTGAATCTTATGATTTTGCAAGGCATTTAAAAACTGACTTGTGAAATCATTCTGATCTACGTACAAAACAATTTTTTCAGGCAGGTTCTTTTTTATTTCATTACCGATGGCTTGCACTAAATGTGTTTTACCCACCCCAACACCTCCATACAGCATTAACGGATTGAAGGAAGTTGTGCCAGGTTTCTTGGCTACTGCAACACCGGCCGATCTTGCCAAACGATTACAATCCCCTTCAACAAAATTTTCGAATCGATAAGCCGGATTTAATCTTGAATTAACCGTTTGGGGGTTTAATGCTTTGAAGCTAAACGGTGAATAATCTTCGTGTGCACCATTGCCATTCATGGGCTGGAGGTGATTCCGCTTCATTCCATTTCCATTGGGGTAATTAACCATCAACGGAGGATTTTTTTGATTGCCGCTATCCACTACAACGGAATACTCAAGGCGACCATTGGGTCCTAACACCTGATGTATTGCACTACGAAGTACAGGCACATAGTGTTCTTCTAACCATTCGTAAAAAAACTGTGAGGGAACTTGAATGGTGAGCACATCACCATCATTCTTTAAAGGATTTATTGGCTTAAACCAGGTATTGAAATCTTGTTCGTCTACTTCTTTGCGAATTATTTCGAGACAATCACTCCATACCGTTGCGCAATCAATTACCATTTACTCGTAGCTTGCAGGTTGATGAAAAAGCCCCAATTTTTTTTAGGGCGGGAAGCAAAGGTGTAAAAAATTAGAAGAACAAAAAAACAAAAATCAACCTTGCTTTAGAAGATTTTTTTGGCGTTATGAAACCTGACGAAAATCATAAAAAGATTGCTTTCCTCATAACTATGCGTCAACTTGAAACTGAATTTCAATCGAATTCATGCTAAAAAATAATCCAGAATTTGCGTTTCCTATCCCTTCTTTCGAAGAATGGCTTGATATCGCCCGTCAGGAACTGGAGGGAGCCGATCCCCTTAAGAAATTAAGTCTTGAAAAAGGTACTCTTATCGTAAAACCGTATTACCAAAGTAGTAGAGATAATTCGCAGCTAGAATTCACATTAAAACCAGCTACCAATCCCTACTATGGAGCTCGCGCATGGTTGAATTCACCGAGGGTTCTCATTCTGGATGAAAAACAGGCTAATGAACTCGCGTTGCATTTTCTCAATACGGGGGCGGATGGTATTTTATTTGAACCTCTTCATGCGAATGTTCAGTTTGACAGGCTCCTTCATCATATTAAGCCCGAATACTGCAGCCTATCTTTCCTTATCCGTAAGCATGTTGCGATAAATACAACTGATTTTTTCACCTGGGCAGCAAATAGTAAATTTAATGAATCAGTATCCGGTTGCATTTTCTACGAAGCACCTCAGGAAAATGCGATCCAAACTCTAAAGAAATACAGTTCTCTGGGGATCATCGTGCATCCTGAAAAAAATATTGAAGATGAAATTACAAATGCACTTCAAAAGTCTGTGGATGTGATAGAATCAATGACTAAACAAGGGCACGTTGAGTCATTCATTGAACAGGTAGCCTTTTATGTTTCTGTTGGGTCAGATTTTTTTCTTGAAATAGCAAAGCTACGAGCCTTACGCAATCTTTGGTACCAGGTGCAAGGTGCTTATGGCGTTACCAACATAAAACCAGTTCATATTCACGCTACATCATCCGTGTGGAATGAAGAAGAATTTCAGCCACATGGTAATATGATCAAGTCAACGTTGTGCGCGCTGTCGGCAATCCTGGGCGGATGCGATAGCCTAACGATAGAGCCGGAAGATCAGAACAATGAAATGATGAGTCGCATTGCCCGCAATGTTTCTTCTATCCTTCGCGAAGAATCTTATCTTTCTAAAGTTGCCGACCCGGTTGCCGGATCGTATTATCTCGATTCTCTTGTTGTAGAAATTTCGGAAAAGGCATGGCAAAAATTTCAAACGAAGATGAACGGATGAAACCAGACTTTTCAAAAATAAAATTCAATCAATTCAAACCCGATTTTCCAACCGGGCAACATCTTGTCTGGGTTTCACCTGAAAAAATTGAAATCAAAGCATCCGTTACCGAAAAAGACGTTAGTAATAATTCAATAAAAAATTTTTCTGCAGGCATTGCACCTTTTCTTCGCGGCCCTTATGCGACCATGCACACGGTGCGCCCGTGGACGGTGCGTCAGTATGCAGGCTTTTCCACAGCAAAAGATTCAAATGCGTTTTATAGACGCAATCTCGCTGCCGGGCAAAAGGGATTATCAGTAGCATTTGATTTAGCAACACATCGCGGTTATGATTCCGATCATCCGCGTGTTGCTGGGGATGTTGGTAAAGCCGGAGTAGCTATCGACTCGGTGCTTGATATGAAAATTTTATTCGATCAGATCCCGTTGGATAAAATGTCTGTGTCCATGACGATGAATGGGGCTGTACTCCCCATCATGGCATTTTATATTGTTGCTGCCGAAGAGCAGGGAGTAAAACCTCATCAACTCAATGGCACCATACAAAATGATATTCTAAAAGAGTTTATGGTGCGCAACACGTATATCTATCCGCCTGCGCCATCCATGCGCATTGTTGCCGACATCTTTTCTTATTGCTCCCGGAATATGCCTAAGTTTAACAGCATCAGCATTAGTGGTTATCATATGCACGAAGCAGGAGCTCCTGCGCATATTGAATTGGCCTATACGTTAGCCGATGGATTGGAATACATTCGGGCTGGAATAAAAGCGGGTATTGCGATCGATGATTTTGCACCCCGGCTTTCTTTTTTCTGGGGCATTGGTATGAACTTCTTTATGGAAGTTGCCAAGATGCGAGCAGGCCGGGTGTTGTGGGCAAAGATGGTTCAATCATTTAACCCAAAAAATCCAAAGTCAATGGCGCTGCGCACGCATTGTCAAACATCGGGTTGGAGCTTAACGGCACAAGATCCTTATAACAATGTAACGCGGACAACCATCGAAGCGCTGGCCGCTGCATTAGGAGGCACACAATCCTTGCATACCAATTCCTTAGATGAAGCCATTGCATTACCAACCGATTTCTCAGCCCGCATTGCCCGCAACACACAACTGTATTTACAAAAGGAAACCGGAATCACCAACGTGGTTGATCCACTTGGTGGTTCTTATTATGTTGAATATCTCACCGACCAATTAATTACTAAAGCCTGGTCATTGATTGAAGAAGTTGAAAGTCTGGGCGGAATGACACGTGCTATTGAAAGTGGCATCCCTAAAATGAGAATTGAAGAAGCCGCTGCGGCCAAACAAGCTCGCATCGATTCCGGGAGTGATGTTATCGTGGGTGTGAATCGATTTCAAACTGATGAGATGCCTGATTTTGAAATCCTGGAAGTTGATAATACGGCTGTACGTCAGGAACAGATTGAAAAACTTGCATTGCTGAAAAAAGAACGTAATAAAAAAGAAGTGGATGCAGCCTTGCTGGCATTGGAGCAATGCGCTGCAACGGGTTCAGGAAATTTGTTAGAGCTTGCCATTGTAGCGGCACGACATAGGGCAACATTAGGCGAAATATCTTCGGCCTTAGAAAAATCTTTTGGTCGCTACAAAGCCACCATAAAATCTATTTCCGGTGTATATTCGGGTGCCATGAAAAATCAACAGGAAGTAACGGAAGTACGGGCCCTCTCTGATCGTTTTGCAGAATTGGATGGTCGCAGACCACGTATTCTTATTGCCAAGATGGGGCAAGATGGTCATGATCGTGGCGCCAAAGTGATTGCAACCGGTTTTGCAGATCTTGGATTCGATGTGGATATCGGGCCGCTTTTTCAAACTCCTGAAGAAGTTGCGAAGCAGGCTGCAGAAAATGATGTGCATGTGATTGGTGCTTCCAGCCTGGCTGCCGGGCATAAAACTCTTGTACCGCAATTAATTGAAGCCCTCAAAAAAATTGGAAGACCCGATATAAAAGTGGTAGCCGGTGGGGTTATTCCACCAAAAGATTATGAATTCCTTTTGAATGCTGGTGTAGCAGGGATTTTCGGTCCGGGCACACCGGTTTCTGAATCCGCGAAAGTGATATTAAAAAATTTGTTGGGCGAATAATTTTTTCACGCTAAGTCGCTAGGAACGCAGAGGGAAAGAAATCGAAGCAAACTTTGCGCCTTTGCGCGAGATTGGATTATTATCATACGTCCATTTTAACTTGGCAACAGCCAAAAGAAATGTGTACTTTTAATTTGGAAAAATTTCTTGTTATGAAAAAACTTCATACTTCTCTCTTTGTATTGGTTTTCTTGAGTTTGATCTGCGTTTCCCGGTCCCAGGGTCAGGCTAAGTATGATAAAATGCTGAAGGCAGCAGAAACAAGCTATGAAGCTGGAAATTATTCTAAGGCCTTTAGTGGGTTAGAAAAATTCAAGAAAAAGGCGTTTAAGAAATTAGGTCAACAAAATATCTACACACCAACTTATTTTATCCGCAAGGCGAAGTACAATCTTGCTTCAGGCTACATCGAAGAATTTGAATCCAATCTTCAGGTTGCCCTAAACACCAGCAAGGCCATTAATCAGGAAAACAGTCTTTCTCACGGATCCATGCTGGTTGAAGCGGGTGAACTCCACAATTTAAATGGATCGTTTCGGGTGGCTCGCGAGTATCTTGAACAAGCGCGCAAGGTTTTGGAAGATGGCGCCTTTATGAAAGACGGGGTAAAGGGTCGTTATAGCATAGCCTTGGCAGAAGCGATGACGGGTCAAGGCTACTTTAGTAAGGCTATCGAACTATTACAAGAACAGGAAAAATTTTATGTTGGCCGGGCCGTAAAGCAAGAGACCTATGTAGATGATAAAGGAAATCTAAAAAGTCGAAAACTTACAGAGGAAGAGATGATCGTGCGGTTTAATGAGTATGCACGATTGTTAACATCGTTGGCAAATACCTATGGAAAACAAGGGAGTCTTAAAAGTGCGGATTCAGTTTTTGTGTATGCCGCCAATTGGACAAAAAGAAACTTAGGGGAATCAAGTCTGGCTTATGTGACTAATCAATTTTATAATGCAAACATGCTGGTAGAAAATGGCAATGAAACCCTACCAAAAGATTTAGTTTACAGCCGCACGCTTAACAATCTTAAAATTAAACACAGCAGCTCGAATTACCTCCACTATTTGGGTATTTCCATTTATGAACAGTATTTGAAAGAACTGCAAAAAGAGAACAGTTCGGCCAAATATTTAAACACCAAATTGGAGTATGAGAAGATGATCAATAAGAATTTTAAGTCAACCAGTATTTACAATGTGCGCCTTAAAGCAGTAGAGTTTGACGCACGATTGGATAAAGACCGGACTAAAAATCTTGAAACGCAGGCTAATAACCTGATTGCAAACACGGCTTCCCTGCCACATGATAATATTGTTACGGCTAACGTGACAGAATTTCTTTATGGCCTGGCACTTTACAAAAAAAACTATGCCAATGCCGAAGGCTATTTACAGGGTATTATTAGAATAAAGAGCAACCTGATGGGTGAAGATGCCCCGGAAACCCATCTTGCACGTTTACACCTGGCTAATTTTTATCTCGATAACACCAACAAAATAAATGAGGCCTCCAAAATTTATGAGGACAGCTATACAAAGGTAGTTTCCAAAGAGATTGGCGCATGGCATAAAGACCATTTGGAGATTCTCAACCATATGGCAACACTTTATGAACTTACCGATAAATATTCGAATGCAGCCGCAACGCTTGACAAAGCCGGCTATGTGGCGGCCTCAAAATTTAGCAAAACCGATTATCAATATGCGGTGGAGTTAACAAAAATCGCGCGTCTCGAAATCAAGTTGGGTCTTTATGAAAAAGCAGAAGAACATCTGACAACTTCATTAAAAATACTGGATGAGTTCCGTAAAGACGATACTAAGAAAATTTATCTTGTGAACGCTATAGATACTCAGGCCACCCTTTTTGGAATTAAGGGTATGTTTGATGAGGCGGAAGATGCTCTCGAGCGTTCTGGAAGAATTATCAGTCGTTCAAAGAAAATGACCGGACTTGATGAATTGTCTACGGCCCGGGAACTCTCCTCCCTTTTCATTCAGCTTGGGCGCTATACTCGCACAGAAGAAATACTGACTCCTTTAATTTTAGAATATGAAAAGCTATATGGCACCAGCACCATCCGTTTAATTGAACCCTTGGTTGACAAAGGTCGACTCGCGCTGGCAAAAGGTGATTATACGGAAGCTGAAAAAATTGCCCAGCGTGTAAACAAAATTGCGGTGGGTGTGTATGGTGAACGTTCAACCAAAACAGCTCCAACTCAAAAACTTCTAGCCGATATTGACTATGCCATTGGCGATTATGATAATGCAGAGTCAGAGATTATTAAAGCCCTTGCCAGTCAGGAGAAACAATTTGGTCGCAATCACATCGAGGTTGCCAAATCCTTATCTCAACTGGCGATGATTAAGTTCCACAAAGGTGATAAACCTGCTGAGATTGAGAAACTGCTGGTAGAAGCCCGGGAAATTATGGGTAACAAACTAGGTCGCGAAAATCCGCAATACGCAGAAATATTAAAAAATGTCGCTACCCTCAACATCTCTCAGAAGAAATACAACGAGGCGTTTGGTGTGCTTACTCAGGCGGAAGCTATCTGGCGCGCAAAAACCGGCACGAAAACAAACATCAATGCAGCAGCAATTTTCACCCTTACCGGGGATGTTTATTATCAGACAAAAAACTATAAGAGGGCGCAGGAGTTTTACACCAATGCCCAAAAAATTTACGAAACTTACTTTAGCAACACCCACCCTGAATATGTAAAGATACTTTCCAAACAGGCGAAGGTTTATTACATGGAAAAAGATTTTAAACGTGCCAAACGAAATATTGAAGAAGCCCTTAACAATTACGAACAATTCATCAAGCAATATTTCCCAGCACTCAGTGAACGGGAAAAAGCCAAATACTGGAATACCATTAAGGGTGACTTCGAATTTTATAACACCCTTGCATTTAGTAAGCTCGAAGATTTTAGAGACTTAAGTGGTAAAGTGTATGATTACCAGTTGCTGACCAAAGCGTTATTATTAAGTTCATCCATTAAAATTCGCGAGCGCATTTTAAATAGTACAGACGAAGATCTGAAAACCTCCTATAGTCTATGGATTGAAAAGAAAGAGTTCTTAACGAATGCATTGTCTATGAGTACACAGCAGTTAGCAGAAAATGCAATTGACCCCAATGCACTGAATGCTGAGGTGGAAAAACTCGAAAAAGAAATTAGTCAAAAATCTGAGCTTTTTGGTCAAAGTTTCGATAACAAGAAAATCAAGTATACAGACGTTCAGAAATCCATCAATAAAAATGACGTTGCCATCGAAATGGTTCGCTACCGCCATTTTGATCATACCTTTACCGATTCTGTCGTCTATGTAGCGCTGTATATCAAGAATGATAATGCACGACCGAAAGCGATCATCATGCCGGAAGGTTCTAGAATGGAAACTCGTTTTTTCAGGTATTACCGAAATTCGATTGTTGGAAAAATACCTGATGAATATTCTTACAAAATATTTTGGGAGCCCATTCAAAAAGGAATTGGAACAGCCGCCACTATTTATTTATCCGCTGATGGTGTGTACAATCAAATCAACCTGGAGGCTATACCCACACCCGATGGTCGTTATATAATTGATAATGCAAACATTATCATGGTTAGCAATACCAAAGATTTGTATCTGCGTAAACTTAAATCAAAATCAATCACGACTTCGAATAAAGCAACGATGTTCGGTAATCCGACTTTTTACCTGACAGCTTCGGCAAATCGTAACATTCCACAATTGCCCGGCACCGAAAAGGAAGTTGCTGAGTTACAAGCCTTGTTGAAACAAAAAGGCTGGGTAACTGATGAATATGTGGAATCCTCTGCCAGTGAAGATCAGGTGAAAGGTTTATCCAGTCCCAAAATCTTTCATATCGCAACGCATGGTTTTTACACACCCAGCATACCTGCTGATGAATTAGAGTCACTCACGGAAAGTGAAGCCATGATTACTGAAAACCCGTTGCTCAAAACTGGATTGTTGCTTACAGGCGCTGGCGATGTATTGAATAAAACCAAATACAACTACAACATGGAGAGTGGTATTCTAACTGCCTACGAAGCCATGAGCCTCAACCTGGATCAAACAGATTTGGTGGTGTTAAGTGCCTGTGAAACGGGTCTGGGCGAAATATCAAATGGTGAAGGTGTTTACGGATTACAGCGAGCATTTTTGGTGGCTGGTGCAAAAGTATTGATCATGAGTATGTTTAAAGTAGATGATGAAGCAACGCAAAAGCTTATCCTCAACTTTTATAAAAAATGGCTTAATACCAATGACATGCGACAAAGTTTTATCGATGCCAAGAAAGAATTGCGTGTAGAGTATCCCGAACCGATTTACTGGGGTGCTTTCATGATGATTGGATTTGAGTAAATGTCTGTCTCAATTGTATTATTAAACTCCTGAAGAAATTTAGGAGTTTTTTATTTCACCAACTGGCAGCCCAATACCAGATCATAATCGAACAGGCAATTAGTTTTAGCAGTGTGCTAAAGAGAAATCCAACAAAAGAACCGACAGCTGCTTTAAACGCATTTGATGAATTTTGATTAGCGATAATCTCACCTACAAAGGCTCCCACAAACGGACCAAACACAATACCCAATGGCCCCATCCATAAGCCAATGATCAGACCAATTGTGCAACCCCAGATTCCATACTTGCTGCCGCCAAATTTTTTGGTACTATAAACCGGCATCCAATAATCCAACACCGTAACCAGCAATGTTATGCCGGCCCACGTCCAAAGAAACCGGGCGTCAAAAGGTTGTTCACTCTTTAGCTGTTGAATCCAAAGCCCCATGAAAGCAAGCGGTGGCCCCGGAAGGACAGGTAAAAAACAACCGACCAGTCCTATCACCATTAAAAGACCGCCTAAGACAATCCAAAAAATATCCATGCTCTTATGTAGCTAAAAATTGTATCGAAATTACTAGAGCTATTTCCAAAAATAAACTTCCAGTCGGCCTGAGGTTCGTCCTGGTTTTTGAAATGGATAACCTTGCTTGCAGAGTTTAAATCCGATCTTGCTGAAACTATACCTTTGGATTTTCTGGGGCGGGCTCTTTTTTACGCTTTTTGTCCTCAAACAACATGCGAACAGAAGGTCCATAGGTGTCATCAAACTGACCGCTCTTCATACCCCATACAAAAGCAATCAGAAAAACGATAGCTATGGTAAGTGAAATGAATATGAGTAAGATAATGATTAACATATTTATTCTGGAGCGTTGAAAGTCTTATTCGAAACCCAATTTACAGCTATTGTGCTAAAACCCACCACGCTTATACTACTGATAGGCATGAGAATGGCCGCCACCAACGGTGTCAGGTAGCCACTCATAGCTATGCTCAATGTAACTGCATTGTAAAAAAATGAAATGGCAAAACCTGCTTTTAGGATTGTTGTTGCCGATCGACTCAATTTTAAAAACTTATCCAATTGCCCCACTCGATCTCCAGCTAAGATACCATCGCAGGCAGGCGTAAACACACCGGTGTCATCTGTCACAGCCACACCCACATCACTCTGCCGGAGTGCGCCTGAGTCATTCAACCCGTCCCCGATCATCAATACTTTGGCACCTTGCTGTTGCAAAGACGAAATATACTTAAGCTTATCATGGGGAGATTGATTGAATAACAGGTTGGTAGATGTAGGGAAGATGCTTCTCATACGGTCTTCTTCGTTATCATTGTCACCGGAAAGTAAGGCCACACAGCGATTACCCAATTTCGACACCAGATCACGTATCTGTGGTCTTACTGATGTTTCTATCAGGAAGTATCCACGCACCTGGTTGTCAAGTGAAACAAAAACCTTGGATGATGGATCGGCAATGATTCCATCAAAGCCTGTGAAGCTAGCAGATCCGATCTTTAGTAAGACTCCACCTACCCTGCCCTCAACGCCTTTTCCAGCACGCTCAGTAAAATCTTCTATAGCCATTGAAGACACCTGCGAAATACTATTGGCAATCAACGTGCTTAAGGGATGCGTAGATGTAGAAGTCAATAGTTTGATCCAGCCTACTTCCTGGTCGTCCAGCACACCGACAAACTTAACATGAGTTGCCCCGTGTGTGATGGTACCTGTTTTATCAAACACAATAGAATCGACTGCCGCCATGCGTTCTAATACTTCTGCATTCTTCAGGTAAAATCCATGCCGGCCAAAAACCCGCACCATGTTGCCATACGTGAAGGGTGTTGCGAGTGCCAGTGCACAGGGGCAGGCGACAATTAAAACGGAAGTAATCACCAGCCACATGCGCGAAGGATCGTGGAAATACCAAAACACTGCAGTCACAATCGTTAATCCTAAAACTACCCAGGTAAACCTGCGTGCCGCCAGATCGATGATGCGTCTGTATTTACTTTCCTCAGGCTTCTGAAACGCTGCTTCATTCCATAAACTGGTAAGATGACTTTGCGAGGTTCTTTTCACAACCGAAAGTAAAATAGGTTGTCCAATCAACCGACCACCGGCATATACACTCGCGCCTTGTTTCAAATGCACAGGCTTTGACTCGCCCGTAACAAAACTATAATCCAGATAAGCTTCATCACTTTCCAATACACAGTCCGCAGGAACTATTTCCATATTCCGGACTCGAATGGTATCGCCCGGCATCAGTTCATACACAACAACGGGTTTCCAATAGTCACCAACACGTTTATGCACGGCCAATGGAAAGTATGATTTATAGTCACGGTCGAAGGCGAGATTTTCATAGGTTTTACCTTGAAACCAACGACCAATCAAAAGAAAAAATACCAGGCCGGAAAGTGAATCAAGATAACCAGGGCCAACTTGAAATAAGATATCGTAAACGCTTCGTAAAAAAAGCGCCAGTAACCCAACCGCAATGGGTACATCAATATTGATCATGCGCTGAGAAAAACTTTTCCACGCGTTTAGAAAATAGTCTCGTCCACAATAAAAGGTGATTGGAATAGCAAGCGCAATATTTATAAAAGAAAATACCCGTTGCAGCGATTCGTCACTTTTATCAAGTCCCAGGTATTCCGGAAAACTTAGCAACATAATGTTACCAAAACCAAATCCGGCTACGGCCAATTTGATAACCAGCGATTTGGTTGCCTCTAATGTATTGGAAGCAGATTCGGTCTTAAGATTGATTTTAGGAGCATACCCCAACGAGGTGATAAGCCGGGCTACTTTGCCGAGTGAAACTTCTGTTGGATTAAAATCAATCCGAACTGTTTTGCCTGAGAAGTTTACCTCTGACTTAACTATGCCTTTTTGCAGGCGTTGTAAATTTTCGAGTAACCAGATACAGGAAATGCAATGAATGGCCGGAACATAAAACCGAACCCGTACAAACGTATCGGAATCAAACTCAATTACCTTTTTGCGAATCGTTGGATCGTCCAGATAAGCAAACGACTCTTCGCTGACATAGCGCAGGTTTACCCCAGGATTTTTATCAAACGAATAATATTCGCACAGATCGTTTTCGTTGAGAATCTCAAACACCGTTTTGCATCCATAGCAACAAAAGTGTTTATCATCTACCTGAAACTTTTCATCTTCACAGGCTAACCCGCAGTGAAAACATGTTAAGTCTTCCTGAACCAGTACTGACATTAATTATTCGAATAGAAAATGGACATGTGGTGATCGGCCACCTTGCCAGCAAGTTCGCTATTATTTAGCAAATGCACAGCAGCCCGCCCCATAACCAGAACCGGTTTTTTAAGCTTTTCGGCATAACTTACCAATTCGTTGTCCAAATTTCGATTACTCATGGGCACAATACCTACATCGGTAAATATCTTCTGCAGATAACTAACCAGGTATTTCTCCAAATGAATTTCAGGAGCATCGTCCGGGCTAACGGTTAAAATGGTAACTTTCTTATTAGCCGATTGCTTGCCAAAAAAAGCAAGAAATGATTTTAGTGCGGCCAGGCCCGATTGATCATAGTCGAACAAAACAAGAATTTCATCATATGGGTCGAGTAGATCCTCGGAAAGAAAAATCGGGCACCCTACTTCTTCAAAAAAATGTTCTGGAAAGGATTCAATCAGGTATCGGATATTATCATGTGTGATAGGATTGATCAACGCGAGGTCAGCAAACTTACTTTGATTAAGAAGTGAATTCCCATTCGCCTGACTTTTAATAAATGATATATCCAGGTTAAGCGATTTAGCTTCAACTTCCAGGGAAGACTGAAGGTCCGCTTTGCCTGTTTCCAGATTCGTAACGGGTTTGTTCTTCGGATGTTTTACAAAATCCTTTAGAAAAAACCCTGTAAAACTTTTGTTGTCAACATGCGAAAATAATTGGGCGTAATCCGCCAGGTGCACGTGAGCAGGTTGAAAATCAACCGGGAATAGTATGTGTTTTTTCACAAGATTGAGGTTAACTGATTTTATAAGTCCAGATAGGGCAGTTTAAGTGATTCACCACATCTTCCGCAATACTTCCGCTCATCAGGTGATTGATTCCTCTACGACCGTGGGTAGCCATCGCTACCATGTCAGATTTTGTCTCCGCAATAAAATTCCTAAGACCTTCCTCTTCGCTATAGTCATTAAAAATGGTAAGCGTATAGTCTTTTAACATAAAGCGCTTTGCAAAGGCTTTCATCTCCATCTTTACATCACTATCCCTTCTGAAAGTTGAAGGCGTATTGACATATAAAACATGAAGAGTAGCCTTGAAGAAATGCTGTAGTGCCTTCACCTTTAACGTTAATTCCTCCTGATCCATATCCAGTGTATTTGGAAATACGATATTCTTAATGGAAGAATATTTAACTGTGCCCTTGATCGAAATAACAGGCACACCCGAGGTGCGTACAATTTTTTCTGTATTCGATCCAACAAAAAATTCTTTAAGTCCACTGGCTCCGTGTGTACCCATTACAATAAGATCAATTTTTTTACTGTTGATAAAATCGCGGATGGTGGGTGTGGCTCCTCCAAACTCAACAAAGGAAGAAACCTTGGTTCCTTCTTTTGCCCACTTATCCTTCATTTTCTTAAAGTTCTTTTCTGCATGTGCCTTCATGTCTTTGATGAAAGTTTCTTCAAACGAGAGGGTTGGCATTAATACGCTTTCGTGCATAACAGGCAACTCCACCACATTGAGCAAGATCACTTCTCCGTTGCTCTCTTTGGCTATATCAACGGCAAACTTAAAGGCCTGCACGGCAGGGTCAGAAAAATCGCAGGGAACCAATATCCGTTTCATAATCTTAGTGGTTAAATACAAACCAAAAATATTAGAAAACCCTACCGGGGCTAATGATGGGTATCAACGAAAAAGATGACTTTTATCAGGTTTGATCGAATGATCAGAACTAAAAATTACTGATAATCAAGGGAATAAAATTTAAGGTTAGCTTGCCTTTCAGAATCAGGCAATGATCAGGTCAGCTTGCTTAGCAAGTTTTCTGGCATCCAAAACCCGAATCTTCTTGCCTTCAAAAGCGATAAGTCCATCGGCCTTGAATTCAGACAATAATCGGATTACGGTTTCGGTGGCAGTACCTACAATACTTGCTAAATCTTCACGCGAGAGTGCCAATTCAATTAACGTACTTCCTTCGCCTTCCATACCATAACTTTCTTTTAACATAAGAAGGTTGGCGGCAAGTCTTTCACGAACAGATTTATGAGCCAGTTCGGCCAGTTTTTCTTCCATGATTCCCATCTCATGGCAAACGGCTTGCACCACCCGCCTCATGAACGTTGGATTCTTTTGGAGGACTTCAAAGAAACTCTCTTTTGGTATAAAACAGATCTTGGCATCTTCCAACACGGTTGCTGTAGCCTGATAAAACTCCTCACTTAACAAAGCCCGATAACCAAGAAAATCCCCCGGCTTTGCAATGTAGATGATGAATTCCTTTCCCTGTACATTGTTCTTGAATACTTTCACCTTGCCACCATTCATGCAATACAAACCAGTTGGGCGTGTGCCTTCATAAAAGATGTTCTGACCTTTTTTGTATTGAATACACGTTTTATGATTGTTAATTCTACTGAGATCCTCTGGATTCAGGCCGTTGAAAAGAGAGTCTTTCAGATGATCGCACAAGGTGCACGCAATGTTGAATTCTACTTTTGCCATCGCTTAAAGTTGATAAAAAAGGTGATCTAAATCAAGTTTTTAGAGGATTAAGCCTATTCCAAACAGGAGAACAAATAAAAGAGTAGAAAGTGCCATTTGCTTCAGAAAAGGATCCAGCTCTTCAGCTGCCCGATGGTGAATTGAAAGGCCATTTTTAATAAACAACGGTAGTGTCAAGAGAAAAAGAAACTGCCAGGGTGAAGTGTAGTGAAGCAGGGTATATCCGATTGCGCTTAGTAGCCCACCCAGTAGCAAAACCCAATGATATTTCACCGCATTCTCTTTGCCGATTCGGACCGGGATGGAAAATTTACCCGCACTCCGATCCGACTCGATATCACGAATGTTATTAATGTTTAAAACAGCGATGGAGAAAAGGCCACAACTCAAGGCTGGCAACAATTCCTTCCACGTAATGGAATGGGTGAAAAGGTAATACGAACCCATAACGCCCACCAATCCAAAAAAAATCAACACGGATATATCGCCCAAGCCGATATAACCATAAGGCCTTTTCCCTACCGTATACCCGATGGCAGCAGCAATACTCAACAACCCCAATCCAAAAAATAAAGCAAACGCCTGCCAGTTGGTGCCAAATGAAAACCAGAGTAACAACAAGCCACAAACGAGGCTTAATAAAGCAAAAATTATCACTGCCTTGAGCATTTGCGAAGAAGAAATCACGCCTGATTGTACAGCACGTAAAGGTCCCTTTCTACCATCATGGTCAGCCCCGTTTTGCGAATCGCCATAATCGTTTGCCAGATTGGAGAGTACTTGTAAAAGAATTGTTGTCAGACAACAAAGGGCAAAAAGAATGGGATCAAACTTATCGGCTGCTGCGGCTAAAAATCCGGCCATAGCGATACAAGCCAATGCCAAGGGCAGTGTGCGAAGTCGAAATGCATGAAGCCAAGCCTGTGTTTTCATTCTTTACAAGTAACAAAGCAAAATGAAAAAAGTTGAATTCAAAAATTAAAAGGTTGAAACCTACTTTGTAAAGTTCAAATAAACGCTCCATGCAACCTCACCCCATTTTACACTTATGTTGATAGACAAATTGTCGTGCCCCTCTCCACTGGAGAGAGGTAGTCATTCTTTCATTTTTATTAAAGTTTTACTTTGGGGTGAGGTAAATAAACAGGTTTGCAAAAGAAACATGTCAAAGAAATTATTTAATATCCTTAATCACCCACGTCTGGTTATTAAAGACAAACTGATCCCTTTTTTTGCGGCCCATGAGCAGGGCACCCACGGGCGATGCGGGAGCCAGTGCAATAAACTCAACTCCTCCCGACAGAAGTTTGCCTGCACTGATGGCTAAATAAAAATTTGTTGTGCTGGTAAAAACAATACTACCAAGACGAACCTCCCCATCCTTATTTTCTATACTCACCTTCTCCAGTGCAGTCTTCATTTTCAGCCCTTCATTCAATTGGCCCAACGCCTTTTCCCTTTCTAAATGAGCCATCGCCCGCCCGGTTTCATACTTATCTCCGGCACTACTCTTCTCTTCCGCATTGGCCGATTCCTGCGCCTCGTTCAGGGCCTGACGTGCTGTATCAATTCGTTGATTAACATACGCCATACATTGGCTGTAGAGATCAGCTTTGAGATCGTTTGACAAACTCATATTATAAACCAAGAATAGTTTTCAATTTGCTATACCCGGTTTTACTGATGGGTATTTGCTGACCATTTCTTAAGATAGCCATATGTGTTTCTTTCTGATAGGGTTCAATCTTGGTGATCTGACTGATGTGAAGAATATACGAACGATGAACCCGAACAAATTGCAGCGAATCTAATGTTTGTTCATAGAAAGACATCGTTTTATTTTTTAGATAAGCCCCATCCGTTGTAACAATCTTTACAAAGTCATCATCGGCTTCCAAATAGTGAATCTCATGTACTGGAATTATCTTCACCTTGCTCCCCGTCTTCACAACGATGCGGTTGTTTTGCGAAGGCGACTGGGCCATCGTTTCTAACAAATCTGTAGTCTTAGCCGTTACCGGAGCTGATTTATCCAAAAATTTCTGAATGGCTTTCGTAAACCGTTCTTCAGAAACCGGTTTTAGCAAATAATCAATCGCATTGGCTTCAAAAGCTTTCAATGCATAATCATCAAATGCAGTAATGAAGATTACAGCCGGCATCGGGTGAATCAATTCTAACATTTCGAAGCCATTAATTTTTGGCATTTGAATATCCAGAAACACCAAATCGGGCTGATGCTGCTGAATAGATTTAACGCCTTCAAAGCCATCATTACATTCATCAACTATTTCAATAGTCGGAATTTTTTTAAGGTAACTCTTCAGAATCTCCCTACTCAATGGTTCGTCATCAATTAATATAGCTTTGCTCATGAGCGCGCAGGAATTGTAAGGTTCACCAAAAATCTATTTTCCAATGTAGTTGTTTGGATTAAATCGTTACGGGCATACAATAAATACAACCTTCTTTTTAATCCATTCAAACCAAAGCCACTGCCTGTGTCGGGTAGCATGTCCGAATCAAATGGATTGGAAATGGAAATCAATAACTCATTATTAACTATTCTTGAACTCACCTCAATTGAAATTTGGCCGGTGGTTCCATACAGTCCAAATTTAATGGCATTCTCCAATAGCGGCTGCAGGACCAAAGTAGGCAAAGGCCACATACGACTTTGCTCATCAATATGAAGAACAACTACCAGACGATGACCAAAGCGAACCTTTTCAATCGCCAGGTAGGTCTCCAGGTATTCCAACTCCTGCGCCAAAGATACCCACGGTTCATCAGCACGCTTTAAAGTAAGTCGCAAAAAATCAGAAAGCTGTTGCACCATTTGCCGTGCCTGATCGGGTTGAACTAAAATCAGTGCATTGATCGAGTTGAGACTATTGAATAAGAAATGTGGCTGTAACTGCAATTGAAGTTTTTGCAATTCCGCTTCACGTACCATGGTAGCCGTATCTTCCTCGCGTGAACTCACCTCCAGCAATTCCTTCCAGCGCGTGTAATAAATAACACCAACGCCACCCCCTGTAATAATTATAAACCCAATCACCCACCTTATAGGTGTTGATGCAGAAAGAAATTGAAGGTATGCAGTCTCAGAAGGAATAATTTGTAACAGCGCCTGAGCTGCGATCCATTGCGATGCAACTGCCAGTATCAGCCCCAACCCTATCGTTACCTGAAAGATGCCTGTCTTAGGCAGATAGGTTAATAATGATCCTAGCAGAATAACTGTACTAAGTATACACAGATTAAAAATAAATGAATCCCATGCTGCTAAAGTCCAGCTTAATTCAAAATAGTGATTCAACAGCCAGGCATGAAACCCTGACCAGAGCAAGGCTGCACCCATAAGAGGCAGTCGATTAACCCATGATGATGACTGCCTATTATTCATGCGAGATTGTTGTCATTAAAACCGATAACAAGTATGGAGCAAGTTAACGCAGATTGAGTTATTTTTATAAAAAAGAAAATAAATCATGAGCACCCAACGGTGGACAATTGAGTTAGATCAAGTGACAAAGGCTTTTAATGACGAATTCAAAGCCCTTACTGAAACTGAAATTAACTGGCGACCGAATGCCGAACAATGGAGTGTGGCCCAGAATATTCATCACCTGATTGTTGTGAATGAGACCTATTATCCCACTCTTCAAAAAATCAGAAATAATTCTTATGATTTTCCCTGGCTTGGACGAATAGCAATTATAACTAAGTTCTTTGGAAAAACTGTTCTTGCTGCTGTGCAGCCAGACAGGCGCAAGAAATTGAAAACCTTTCCACTATGGGAACCGAGTGTAAGCAATTTTGATAGTGATATTTTACTGCGATTTCAAAAACATCAGGATGAATTAAAACAACTAATTGAAAGCAGCCACGATTTAATTGAAAAGAACACAGTAATTTCTTCGCCCGCGAATAAAATGATTGTTTATAAATTAGAAACAGCCTTTGATATAATGGTGGCTCATGAAAAAAGACATTTAGAGCAGGCCCGAGAGATGAATCAAATTCGGATTAAATCAACATAAGTTAAAGTTGTATATTTGTTTTAGAATGTCACCCCGCTCAAACAATAGCATCAATAAGGCACTATACCAATGTATTGTAGCCATTGCCCTTGTGATGGGTTTCTTTTCTGCATACTCCAGCCATGCAACCTCACAATTAAAAAATATAACCCAAACAGAATGGGTTGAATCCAGATCTCTTAAAAAAGTTCGAAGTGTTTTTGAAAAGGAAAATAAGGCTCCTGCCGAGGTTAACAACCTTACCTTCCAAAGTGAACTTTTCAATCTATTGGCTAAGAACAGACTCACTCACGTTTTATGCAAAGCCAATCAGAAATTAGTTCAATCCATTATTCCTGGTATTAATACTATATACTTCAACCATCGTCCGCAATTCTCTGACGATTATTTTATCTCCGCGTAAGCGCTAAGGAAGTCTTCCTTATCAGGTCTGCATGACCTAACCATTTTTCAATTATACATACTTAATCCAACGAGTTACGCGCTCGTTAACTCTATTATATGCATCGCATTAAAAATATTCTACGAACGATGGGTCTCATCGTATTGATTATTCTGGCGTTATCCGGAATCGGAATCGTGGGGGGTCCTTTTCTACCCAGGATCAGACAAGACTTTGATCGGAAAGAAGAAACAATCGAACTGGTTGAAGAGAAAAAAGATTCGGAGGCTGAAAAGACCTGAACCTCACCCCATTTTTAACCTGACAATGTATTACACATTGCCTTGAGGCTGTCCCAAAAGTCTGGTTGTCATCGTCAAGCCTCAGGCCTGACGATCTCAGATTTGAGATGTAGAATGAGATTCCGGCTCAAAGCCTGCCTGCTCCGCCAACTGGCGGATTCGGCAAAGGCAGGGCCGGAATGACATTTCAATTTTAATTGACTTTTGAGACAGCCTCTTATCTATCGCTTGCAAAGATTCTATTGAGTGTTAAAATAATAATAAACGAGATTAAACCTTTTGATCAACGCGGTGTCTAACCGCGTTGATTGATTTTTACTTTGGGAAATATTCATTTTTTCTAACACCCTCTCTTAAACCTTATCTGGTTTGTTGTCTCTAAGCAACCGAAACAAACTTCAAGAATATGAAAACGCTAAACATCAAAAACTCATTAAAGGCATGGAGAGGATTATTTTATTTCCTTTTCATCGGCCTCTCGCTCGCTTTGCTGGTATCGTGTAACAACGATGAAACAACACCTGATTTTTCTGCTGAAGACATTGAAGATGCTAATCTGGATGCCATCGAAGACTCATACTTTGATGATGGTGACGATATGGTTACCGAAGCCTTCACCAGTACAGATGCAGATTTGACCGGAGGAAAAGTTAATTCGGATGAACGTTTACTTTGCGCAGCCTTAACTCGTTCTGGTTCCAAAGGTGATGGAAATCTTCGGGTGGATTTTGGTAGTGGCTGCACCGACCCGCGCGGCAATGTGCGGACGGGAGCTATTGTTGTAACGCATGACGGAAGTTGGAATGAAGCTGGTTCGCAATGGACGATTACATTTGAAGGATACTCAATCAATGGAATAAAAATTGAAGGAACCCGCACGGTAAAAGTAATAAGTGTCACCGATGCATTGACCACTTACGAAGTAAGACTAACTGGTGGTAAAATAACCTGGCCTGATGGTCGCGTGGCAACCCGCGAAGTGGAGCGCAGACGCGAACATGAACGTAATGAAAACAACATCCTGGATCGTTTGATTATCTATGGAACAGCTCAGGGAACGTTTCGCAACGGCCGTGGCTATTCTATAGAGATCTTAGAAAGATTAATCTACCGCAGAGCCTGTGCCGCTGAAGGTGTGATCATCCCCGTAAGTGGTGTAAAGCTTATCAAACATGGAGATCGCGAACTTACAGTCGACTATGGCGATGGCACTTGTGATAACGTAGTGATCCTCACCAATAAAAATGGAAGGTCGTATCGATATGAAGTGAAGGGGAAGTAAAGTGAAGGAAATTAAAAAAGTCTGCCAAGCCATGGCAGACTTTTTTTATTGGCCAAAATTTCCGTTTTGTGTTTCCGCTTTACATCCTAACCAATTAAGAATTCTTAGTAGTGCCTGTCAGAGGGAGGACCTGACTACAATAAGAATTAAAGAGTCTGAATCGTTAGTTGAAAATTACATTTAGGTCAAGAGTCGAGGTCGAGCTTACTATTAAGTCAGGCGGAACCGTCCAGCGTCAACAAATCCTTATATACTGTTGCTGTGGCAAAGCACCTTATATTTTTTACTTAATTGTCTTTGAATTTTTTTCTAATCTTAGGTGGAAATTTTTTGAGACTACCCTTTTTTAGCTCTATTAGCACTACGTTATTTCGTCCGAGTGAATCATACAAGTCAGTAGCATTTTTTCCTTTAAGGACGTCAATTGATTTTATCCAGTCAGTATTGATGTAATTTATTATGTTTGTTATTGCAACTGTGTCCTTAAAATTTCCATTCTCTGGTATTTGAAGTCTTTTATTGTCAGCAGTGACAATATATAAGGGTGAACTTCTCCAACTTAATTTTTGAGAGTTTAGTCCATCGATTCTTACCTTAATAGATTTAGAAGAGTCTGATTCTATTGATTGTCCATAACAGATTTTTTGTATCAATAAGAAGCATATAATAGTCTTTATAGCAAGTGTTTTCAACTCTTTTTCAAATATGTCATGTAATTGCTACCAACATCCGAATATACGCAACTGCCTATATTTTCTTATTGGGACCCTAGTTCAAGATCAAAAAAAAAATCCCGCAGCACCATGCTGCGGGATTCCTCTCTATTTGCAAGCAGAGAGAACCTAACCCCTCTCCAGAGGAGAAGGGAAGGTGCTCGGAAATTTTAATAGCGATAATAATCTGGTTTGAATGGGCCACTCTGTTCCACACCAATATACTTGGCCTGTTCAGTAGAGAGCTCTTCCAACACAACACCAATCTTCTTTAGGTGCAAACGCGCTACTTTCTCATCCAAATGCTTAGGCAGCATGTATACTTTGTTTTCATACTTATCCGTATTCGTCCAAAGTTCTAATTGCGCCAATGTTTGGTTGGTGAATGAGTTTGACATGACAAACGAAGGGTGACCGGTGGCACAACCCAAGTTAACCAAACGACCTTCCGCAAGTAGAATAACCTGATTACCGCTTTTCATCGTATACAGATCAACCTGTGGTTTAACTTCATCACGGGTTGCATTTTTCTTTAGCCAGGCTACATCAATTTCATTATCAAAATGACCAATGTTACAAACAATGGTCTTGTCTTTCATCGATTCAAAATGACGGCCCAACACAATTCCAAAGTTACCGGTAGCGGTAACTACGATGTCTGCTTCTTTCACTGCATCGTCCATCTTCTTCACGGCAAAACCATCCATAGCAGCTTGTAGCGCACAGATAGGATCGATCTCGGTAACGATAACACGTGCACCGGCTCCACGCAACGAAGCCGCAGAACCTTTACCCACATCTCCGTAACCAGCAACCACGGCAACTTTACCAGCCATCATCACATCAGTAGCTCTGCGAATAGCATCTACCAATGATTCTTTACAGCCGTACTTGTTATCAAACTTCGACTTCGTTACTGAATCGTTGATGTTAATCGCAGGCAAGGGAAGTTTACCATTGTGCTGACGCTCCACCAAACGGTGAACACCCGTAGTTGTCTCTTCAGAAATTCCACGGATACCTTTTACCAGTTCCGGATAACGATCCAACACCATGTTGGTAAGATCACCGCCATCATCCAAAATCATATTCAACGGCTTGCCATCTTTAAAAGCATGCAACGTTTGTTCAATACACCAGTCAAACTCCTCTTCATTCATTCCTTTCCAGGCAAACACCGGAATACCCGCTTTGGCAATAGCCGCGGCTGCGTGATCCTGCGTGGAGAAAATATTGCATGAAGACCAGGTAACTTCGGCACCCAGTTCAATGAGGGTTTCAATCAATACCGCAGTCTGGATAGTCATGTGAAGGCATCCGGCAATCCGGGCGTCCTTCAAGGGCTTCTTAGCACCGAATTCTTCACGAAGTGCCATTAAACCCGGCATTTCGGCTTCGGCCAATTTGATCTCCTTGCGACCCCATTCCGCGAGGGAAATGTCTTTTACCTTAAATTTTGCTTGTTCTGCTACTGTTGTCATAGATGGTTTTGATTTCTGATAAATTATAAGGGGCAAAGGTAACAGGAAAGCCTTAAAATACCATGAGAATTTAACCTTCCTTAAGCGTGCGTGTTAATAGTAATATTTTGTTGAACTATTCCACATATCCGTTATGTTAGAGATAAAATTTATGTTTGATGAGTAAACCTAAAATCAAAATTGACATTGCCTCGGATGTCGTGTGCCCCTGGTGTTACATCGGCAAACGAAGAATTGAAAAAGCGATGACTCAATTGAGTGATCAATTCGAATTTGAAGTTTCCTATTTGCCATTTGAGCTTAATCCGCAAACCCCAAAGGAAGGTTTCAATCAGAAAGAATACCTGACTAAGAAATTCGGAAGCGAAGAAAAGTATAATCAGATCACAAGCCATGTTGCCTCGGTGGCTGCTGAAGAAGGTTTGAAATTCGATTTTTCGAAACAAAAAGTATCACCTAATACCCGTGATGCACATCGCATCATAGCATTCGCCAAACAAGAAGGCAAACAACTCGCAGCGAAAGAAGCGTTTATGAAAGCTTATTTTGAAGATGGTGTTGATCTTACTAAAAAGGAAAATTTACTTACTATAAGCGAACAGGTTGGCCTGGACCCACAACGAATTGCTGCGCTGCTTGATTCGGAAGAAGGTCTTGCTGAGGTTATCATGAACGAGCAGGCAAATCACCAACGGGGTATTAGTGGTGTGCCCTATTATATTATTAATAATCAATATGGAATTTCCGGGGCACAATCATCGGAAGTGTTTGTGCAAGCACTCACTCAAATTGGTAATCAAAGTATAACTGCCGAAGGTGAAGCGTGTGCCGTTGATGGCTCGGATTGTTGATGTTTCTGTCGTACTGATAGCTGGATCGCGGCTCAAAGGCCGCGATGACATTTCACTATGAAGTGGCTTCCAATTCATGTGTCATTGCGGGCGAGTAGCATTTCTTTGTGTTTTAATTAAACTTACCCGAGACCCGCAATCCAGTCAATTGGATCGCGGCTCAATCGGCAGCGACTACATTTCAATAACGACTTACTTAAGCAATTCCGAATCTACAATTACGGAAGTCCATACACTGGTGCGGCCATTATCCATGCGTGTCCAGATGGGTGTAATGACTCCTTTGTGTGCATCGATGTTATTATAATCGCCAAAGAATTTTGTTTCGGTTGGTATAAACGGATTTTCACTGATTTTAACTTCTTTGAATGAACTGCCGCCATCCGTGGAGTAGGCCATATAAACATCGGTTTGCAAATCGTCATACGCTCTGCGATCATAATACACTATATATATGTAGCCAGTTCCTTGATCGACTGCAATCCATGGGAAGAACTGGTGCTTGCCCGGCCCATCCTGATTGATACGCATGGGCTGTGTCCACATATCGCCTCCGTTAGTGGATCGCATAAACCAGATATCAGTATCATCCGTACCATTGCGTTGATCGGCCCACACGAGGTATAAACTACCGCTCAGTCTGCCTTTACTGTTATCAATCATCAACACGGGCATGCCATTGCTGCGCATAATACCCGGAATGTCCATCGCCCAACCGCCTTCTTGTTTAGCAATGAGTAAATCATTGGTTAACCATGTGCTGCCGCCATCAAACGATCGGTCAAAATAAATATTTCCCTGGTTGGCCCACGCTACATAAACACGACCCGCTTCATCTACTGCCGGCACGGCCCCTTCCGCGGTGTTGTCATCATCAATACAATCGCCTGGGTTTTGGTTGATTTGAACGGGTGTACTCCACTTCTTTCCAGCATTCGTAGACTTACTAAACATGATGTTCGAATGACAATTAGGATCTTCTAATCCGTACTTATCAAATTGAGTCCACGTAGTATAAATATATTGCTTGCGCGGATGGACAGCCGGCCATTCTTTGTCCTGATCTTTGGGTGGGTTGTGACCAATGGAGGCACCTGTGCTCCATGTTTTTCCACCATCTGTAGATTTTTGACAAACAATACGATCGAGCCATTCATCATTGCTGCGTCCTTGTTTGCTGGGATCGGCCAAATGGAAAAAATAAAAATGTCCTTTTGCATCTGAAATCACAGCCGGGTCGCCATATACTCCGTAGGGAGATTCAAGTTTCGTTGTGGCCCATGTTGCGCCACCATCGTTTGTATAAATGGCACGATCGAGTACCACTCCGGCCACTATGTTTTTGGGATTCTTTTTATTGATTGCAATACTTGGCTCTAGCGGAGGATAAACCCCGTCTACCTGTTCGGCCAACTTTATATTTTTGAACTGGCCCGCTGCGCCCATGCTAACCATTAAAAAGCAAATAAATAATACCCTTGTCATATGCTCTATTTCAAATTTATAATTCAACACTCAAAGGTACTTCAAACTTTTTAAAACTTCGAGCCAGTGCTGATATCCTGAAGCGTTCAGATGCAATCCATCATGCGTATAGGAGGCATTCAACCGCCCCTGATCATCCAGAAACTTGCTATACAGATCAACATAGGTATATCGCAATCGTTCGGCATAACGTGAGAGCTGATCGTTAATAATCAGAATATGACTGCCATTATTAAACTGTTGCGGAAATTTTTCGACCTTTTCGTTCACAGGCAAAATACTTTGCACAAAAATTTTAGTTTTTGGTGAGCCTGATTTTATTTTGGATACGATAGTAAAGATGTTTTCGATAATTGCTTCGTTAGGAATACTCTTAGACAAATCATTCGTGCCGATAAGAATAAACACGCTCCCCGGCTTTAGTTTCACGATTTCATCCATGCGGGCCACCATGCCAAAGGTGTTGTCGCCCGAAATGCCGCGATTGATTACTGTTGAGTCTTTTAACAATCGCTTCCAATTGCCACCTTCGGTAATACTGTTTCCCAGAAATACAATCTTGCCAGGAAGCGTTACTTCTTTCTTGAACTTCTCCAGTCGCACCCAATAGTACTCGGGCAAATTAGGCACGGTGTCATACGTTCGCTTTTGCGCGAGCGATGAGGAAGTGATAATCAACAGGCCAATCAGGAACAAAATACTATTTCTCATTTTTTAAAGGTATCAATCGTTGTATTCAACTTTTCGCCACCACCAATTTCAACTACGGATGATCCATAGACTTTAATAGTAGCCTTCACAAAATCTTCGGCATTGGCCTTATAAATATTGTCTACATACTTTTGCGGGTTGCGATCAATGTAGGGAAACCAGGTACTATGGATTTGAACCATAATTTTGTGACCCTTTTTAAAGGTATGAAGAATATCCTGTAAGGTAACATTTACATCGGT
>JALHRJ010000072.1 GCA_022841475.1 Cyclobacteriaceae bacterium
TGCATTAAATACCCTTAGCGCTATATTTGCACCCTGATTTTAATGGACCGGTAGTTCAGCTGGTTAGAATGCCTGCCTGTCACGCAGGAGGTCGCGGGTTCGAGTCCCGTCCGGTCCGCAAAAAGCCTCTCTGTGAGGCTTTTTGTATTTATGACTTACTACGTTTACATCCTTGAAAGCTTGGTAGATGGCACTACCGCTTGACATAATCATGAGAATAGCCCTTATACATTGTGCCATCTACGAGATTGAATGAGCATAAATACCGGAACAGCGTGACTACATTGAATCGCAAATTTTGAAGCGTTTTGATCAAACCATCCGCAGTTTGCCATGTTATTTATCCGAAAACGATTGCTTTTAAAGCCGAAAAAGATTGTTAAACCTCCATTTTAATCCGTTTGGCGGGATTAGGTTTCAGGTGGCCCTAAATCAAATCATCTTTATAACATAATCACTAAGCACATGGACAAAAAACCACTTTTTCTCAAAGGCCTTTTAAATGCCTTATTGATTGAATCCATTTTGTTGGTGCTGCTAATACTTTAAGTAGAAAGAGCCAACTCGTTAAGAATCATAGTCCCTTATGCGGAAGCAGAAGGGATTTTCTGTTTATAATAGCTCATTGATTTTAATAATCAATACTCCCGATTTCATTCCCTTTCTTACACAGAAGCCCTCAATTTCAAAATTCTCTTAATTTTGTACCCTTATTAATTAAACCAGGGCAAATGAATCTATTGGATTTTGAAAAGCCCATCGCTGAACTGGAAGGCAAACTTGCCGATATGAAACATCTCGCAAACGACAGTGATGATTCGGTAAAGAAAGCCATACAGGCGTTGGAGAATAAGATCACAAACCTCAAAAGGGAGACATTCGAAAATCTAACGGGCTGGCAACGTGTTCAGCTATCCCGCCACCCCGACAGGCCTTATACCTTAGATTACATCTACGAAATCACAACTGATTTTATTGAATTGCATGGCGACCGCACGGTGGGGGATGATAAAGCTATGATTGGCGGTCTGGGTACTATTGATGGTCAAACATTTATGCTCATTGGCCAACAGAAAGGTCGCAATACAAAGCAACGCCAGATGCGCAACTTTGGAATGGCCAATCCGGAAGGTTATCGCAAAGCACTTCGATTAATGAAGATTGCAGAGAAGTTTAACAAGCCCATCATTACCTTCATCGACACACCCGGGGCCTTTCCGGGTTTAGAAGCTGAAGAGCGCGGTCAGGGTGAAGCGATTGCCCGCAACCTTAAAGAAATGTTCATGCTGAAAGTACCTGTAATCTGCATTATCATAGGTGAGGGTGCATCCGGTGGAGCATTGGGTATTGCCATTGGCGATCGGGTACTTATGTTAGAGAATACCTGGTATTCCGTAATTTCCCCAGAGTCATGTTCATCTATTCTATGGCGCAGCTGGGACTTTAAAGAACAAGCCGCGGATGTTCTTAAGTTAACGGCCAACGATATGTTGGGCAATAAACTCATCGATGGGATTGTGAAAGAACCTCTGGGCGGTGCTCATACAGATGTAAAAGCAATGGCAAACGAAATTAAGCGTGTGATCATTACTAATTTTAATGACTTAAATAAACTGTCTCCGCAAGACAGAATTAATCAGCGTATTGATAAATTCTGCTCAATGGGTGTTGTGAAGGAATAATTTAAAATCTTAGATATAAATTCTAACTTCGGACTGACCAAAAAGTCAAGCTATCAATTGAAGTGTCATTCCGGGCTTGACCCGGAATCTAGAATTGTTTCCACTCCACAAGATCGCGGCACAAAGGCCGCGATGACAGACTTACTTTTTGGTCCTTTTCTTTTACACGGATTGTCCGATTTAACATTGATTGATACATGAATCTACACGCTATCGATACTGGATTTTTTAAACTCGATGGTGGAGCCATGTTTGGTGTGGTTCCCAAATCTATCTGGCAAAAAACAAACCCTGCCGATGAAAATAATTTATGTTCCTGGGCCATGCGTTGTTTATTGGTAGAGGATGGAAATAAATTAGTATTGATTGACAACGGGTTGGGTGACAAACAAGATGCGAAATTTTTTAGTCACTATTATTTGCACGGAGAAGCTTCATTAATGACCTCGCTCAATCAGGAAGGGTTCTCTGCGGATGACATTACGGATATGTTTCTTACCCATCTTCATTTTGATCATTGCGGAGGTGGTGTTAAAAGAGTAAAAGATACGTTAACGCTTACATTTCCCAGTGCTACGTATTGGTCCAATGAAGATCACTGGCAATGGGCCACACAACCAAACCCCAGGGAGAAGGCAAGTTTTCTTACCGAGAACATTTTACCCATGGAATCAAGTGGTCAATTGAAATTCATTAAAGAAAAAGAAGGCCGGTCCAGTCCTTTTGATTTTATGGATTTGTTTTATGCTTCTGGTCATACTGATAAAATGATGATCCCTAAAATCAAGTACAAGAACCATACAATTTGTTTTATGGCCGATCTGCTTCCATCGGTTGGTCACATTCCATTACCTTATGTGATGGGTTACGATACCCGACCGCTTATAACCCTGGAGGAGAAAGCAGCCTTTCTGAATGAAGCTGCCGACAATCAATACATTTTGTTTCTCGAGCATGATCCGGTTAATGAGTGTTGCACTGTAAAACGTACCGAGAAAGGCGTGCGACTGGATAAAACCTTTGCCTTAAAAGAAATTCTATGAGGCGTGGACTAGTTCTTTCGGGAGGTGGTGCAAGAGGTGTTGCTCATGTGGGTGTTCTTAAGGCATTGGATGAGATGGGGATTGAGTTTCATCAGATTTCCGGTACGAGTTCAGGCTCAATTGTAGGAGCACTTTATGCTTATGGCTACAAACCCGATCAAATTTTTGAATTGATCAAGAACCTAAGCATCTTTAAATCCGTGCGCCCGGCCTTTGCCTGGACCGGTTTGCTTAAGATGGATGGATTGCAAGAACTATTATTGAAAAACATTCCTGACAATAATTTTAACAAACTCAAAATACCTCTTACCATTGCTGCTACTGACATCCGTAAAGGTCAGATTCATTATTTTACAGAAGGCGATTTGGTGCCCGCCATTGTTTCATCCTGTAGCATTCCGGCTGTTTTCAATCCGGTGAGTTTGAATGGCAATCTATATGTAGATGGGGGATTGGTAGATAATCTTCCGGTAAAACCTATTCGTGCAAAGTGTGATTTTATTGTTGGATCACATTGCAATCACATCAGCCCTGATTTTGATGTTTCGAATATTAAATTAGTTGTGGAGCGAAGTTTATTGATTGCTATTCATGCCAATATCGAAGTAAGCCGGGGTTTATGTGATGTGTTTATTGAACCGCCACGCATGGATCGGTTCAGTAGTTTGGATCTCAGTAAAGCCCAGGAGATTTTTGAGTTTAGCTATCGCTTTACAAAACAGAATTTTTTGCCCCATCATTTTCAAAAGCACGCGGCAGCATGAGCTTAACCCATTCAACTTTTAAAGATGAAATTTTAAAGGGAATTCCGGATGAATTGCCGGCAGCAATGCCCTATGATGCTTCCTTCAATCACGCGCCCAAAAGAAAAGACATTCTTACACCGGAAGAAAAAAAATTGGCCGTACGAAATGCCTTACGGTATTTCCATCCGAAACACCATGCAATCCTGGCACCTGAGTTTTATCACGAACTTCAAACCTACGGTCGCATTTACATGTATCGTTTTCGTCCGGAGTATCCGATGCATGCCCGACCAATCAATGAATATCCACACAAGTCGTTGCAGGCAGCAGCGATCATGTTAATGATTCAGAATAATCTGGACCCAGCCGTTGCGCAACATCCGCATGAGTTAATAACCTACGGTGGCAATGGCGCTGTGTTTCAAAACTGGGCGCAGTATCTGCTCACAATGAAATACCTCGCCACCATGACGGATGAACAAACGCTGCACATGTATTCGGGGCATCCCATGGGATTGTTTCCTTCTTCCAAGGAAGCTCCTCGGGTGGTGGTTACCAACGGCATGATGATTCCTAATTATTCGAAGCAGGATGACTGGGAAAAATTCAATGCATTAGGCGTAACACAATATGGTCAAATGACTGCTGGCAGTTATATGTACATAGGTCCGCAAGGTATTGTGCATGGCACCAACATTACTATACTGAATGCCGGAAGAAAAATCTCGAAAGCCGGTGAGGGGCTGGCGGGTAAACTTTTTGTAACCTCAGGACTTGGCGGCATGAGCGGAGCACAGCCAAAGGCTGGAAATATTGCGGGCTGTATTACCGTTGTGGCTGAAGTGAATGAGAAAGCTGCGCGGAAAAGACATGAGCAAGGATGGGTGGATGAATTAATTATTGATCTGGCGGAGTTGGTTGCGAGAGTGAGAAGTGCAAAACTTAAGAAAGAAGTTGTGTCACTTGCTTTCATCGGAAACATAGTAGATGTATGGGAAAAATTTGAAAGCGAAAATGTGTTTGTGGATCTGGGTTCGGATCAAACTTCGTTGCATAATCCCTGGGCCGGTGGTTATTATCCGGCCGGGCTTTCCTATGAGCAGTCGAATGAAATGATGGCCAGCAATCCGGAGGAGTTTAAGAAACAAGTCTATCAATCCTTACGGAGACAAGCCGATTCAATAAATAATCACAGTGCGCGAGGCACCTACTTTTTTGATTATGGGAATGCTTTTCTGCTGGAAGCTTCCCGTGCAGGTGCTGCCGTGATGGCTGCGGATGGAATCAATTTCAGGTATCCATCGTATGTGCAAGATATCATGGGGCCTATGTGTTTTGACTTTGGCTTCGGACCTTTCCGGTGGGTGTGTACATCGGGTAAAGCAGAAGATCTTGACTATACTGATCTGCTGGCGCTTAAGGTACTCGAAGAAATTTCTACTACCGCTTCTCCTGAAATCCAATCACAATTGAGCGACAATATAAATTGGATAAAATCAGCGAAAGCCAATAAGCTGGTTGTAGGCTCGCAGGCAAGAATCTTATATGCCAATGCGGAAGGCAGAATTAAAATAGCACGTGCATTCAATGAAGCTATTCGCAGTGGAAAAATTGGTGCGGTAGTATTAGGCCGCGATCATCATGATGTTTCGGGCACGGATAGTCCATACCGCGAAACATCAAACATCTATGACGGTTCGCGCTTTACAGCCGACATGGCAATTCACAATGTGATTGGGGATTCATTTCGTGGAGCCACGTGGGTTTCTATTCACAATGGCGGTGGTGTAGGGTGGGGCGAAGTTATCAATGGTGGTTTTGGTTTATTACTGGATGGTTCTGCCGAAGCCGATAAGAGACTTAAAAATATGCTTTACTTTGATGTGAACAATGGTATCGCACGCAGGGCGTGGGCACGCAATGCTGGAGCGATGACAGCTATCGAAAAAGAAATTTCACAATCCATGATTGTTACCATGCCGTACCTGGCGGATGATACATTAATTGATCAACTACGCTGATGTTTCGTCCCCTCTACCTATTGATTTTTAAAATTCTCGGTTGGAAAATTGAAGGTGAATTTCCCACACAACTGAAGAAATACATTGTAGCGGTTGCACCGCACACCAGCAATTGGGATTTTCCGTTGGGTGTAATGACCCGCAGTATTTTACAAATGAAACACACGTATTTTCTGGGTAAAGATTCTTTGTTCAAGCCTCCGTTCGGTTGGTTCTTTCGCTGGTTGGGAGGATATCCGGTAGACCGATCGAAGAATCATGATATGGTGCAACAAGTGATTAAGATTTTTAATCAACATGAAAACTTTATTATCGGAGTTGCCCCCGAAGGAACCCGCAAGAAAGTAGAGAAACTACGCACGGGATTTTATTTCATCGCTAAGGGAGCAGGTATTCCGATCATACCGGTAGGGTTTGACTTTTCGCGGAAGCGCGTGGTGATTAGCAAACCATTTTATCCATCAGAAAATCAGGAAGCAGATTTCGAAAGCCTGAAAGCATTTTATCGAACCATGAAGGGTAAAAATCCTGAATTAGGGATTGACTAACGAATTCTAACCCGAATAATAGTTTGATTTTATTATTTATAGTTAAATTAGTTATAACAAAACCCCTATAACATGAAAAAAATACTATTCGTATGGCTGATCAGTGGAATTTCCACTGTAGGTTTTTCTCAGTTTATAAAACAAGGTTCTATTATTGGTGGTGGAAGTTTTCAATTCAGTACCGAAAAAGTAAAGGACTCTGAGTTTAAGGGATCTTCTTTTTCGTTAATGCCGTGGGCCGGTTTTCTTGTTATCGATAACCTTGTAGTTGGTGCCGATTTCCAGCTTACAACTAGCAAATCTGAATCTGGCCCTCCGTCTAATTTCACTTCTAAAAACACCTCCATCTTGTTTGGGCCATTGGTTCGTTATTATTTGGATCAAGGATTATTTGTTCATGGCCAATATAATTTAGGTAGTAGTAAGAGTGAGTCAGGTAGCTTCACCGCTGACTATGGTCTGTCACAGGCTCGAATCGGGTTGGGTTATGCTGCTCGCATCAGCGATACCGTCTTATTTGAACCAATGATTGGCTATTACTCTCAAACACAGAAAGATAAATCCGATGATTCAAAATCTACTTTCGGGGGTCTCTTCATTATGGGTGGTTTCACTATTATACTAAAAACTGTACAATAGCGTTTAGAATAAAATTTTCGGCCCTATCTTTGTACTAAGAGAAAAAAAACTAAAACCCATATGAAAAAATTATTGTCAGCAGCATTGTTTATAATTGGTTTAGGCTTTGCTCACACAACCCTTGCGCAGGTGCAATTTGCGTTAGGTGTTAAAGGCGGTCCGAATTTTGCCAACCTGGATGTTAGCTCAAGCGTAGGAGAGAACTACAAAAACCGAACAGGGTTTCATGGTGGCGCATTTGCACTTTTTAAGTTTACGAAAGTTGGTGTTCAGCCTGAATTGATATTCTCCAAGCAAGGATCGAATGTTCAGTTCAATTCGGGAGACGGTGAGGCAAACTTCGATTACATCAACATTCCAATCATTTTGAAACTTTACACCGTTGCGGGCATTAATCTTCAGGCTGGTCCACAGTTTGGATTTCTTTCCGGTGGCGAAGTAAAACAGACTATTTCGGGAATTACTTCAGTTCAGGATGCTAAAGATTTCTATAAAGGTTCTGATTTTGGTTTAGCCTTAGGATTAGGATGGGACCTCCCGTTTGGCTTAACATTAGATGCGCGGTATAATCTTGGTTTATCAAAAATCAACGAAGGAAGTAATGCACCAGAGTCAAAAAACCAGGTCTTCCAAGTCTCAGCTGGTTTTAAAATTATTAAGTTAGGTAAATAACCTGATTAATTATTTCTTTAGAAGAGCCATCCTCGTGATGGCTTTTTTTATTTCATTAGTTAAGATATAATTTCGCAGCGCTTTTATGAGCTACGCTGATACACTTACTTATCTCTATGCAAACCTGCCCATGTTTCAGCGGGTGGGTGCTGCTGCTTACAATAGAGATTTAACCAATACCCTTGCGTTATGCGAAGAACTTGGAAATCCACAAAACAAATTTAAGTGTATTCATATTGCCGGCACCAATGGCAAGGGTAGTTCCTCGCACATGGTAGCTGCCATTCTTCAATCGGCCGGATACAAGACGGGATTATATACCTCACCTCACCTCAAGGAGTTTACTGAACGGATTCGCATCAACGGCATTGAAATTTCTCAGGAATTTATTGTTGATTTTGTTGAAAGAATCAAGCCAGCTATAGAACGCATTCATCCGTCTTTCTTTGAGATTACTGTGGCCATGGCGTTTGATTATTTTAATACCGAACAAATTGAGATTGCGGTTATGGAAACTGGTTTAGGTGGCCGGTTAGACTCCACCAATGTGATTACACCTTTATTGTCTTTGATTACCAACATAAGTTGGGATCATAAAGATTTGTTGGGGGACACCCTGCAGAAAATTGCGACTGAAAAGGCTGGTATTATTAAGTCTAATGTGCCAGTAATAATCAGTGAAAGACAAGCTGAGGTGAGTGATGTTTTTATGAGCAAGGCAAAGGAATGTAATAGCAGATTGTTATTCGCGGATGATAGCTATGCAGTAAAGAAGTTAAAGGATGGAGTTTATGAAATTCAAAATGGAAACGAATCAACTCGTTATGAATTAGATTTATTAGGAGTCTATCAGGCTAAAAATATAAAGGGTGTACTGGCAGTTGTAGATGAATTAAGAAGACAAGGGTACAATATTATCAATGAGCACCTTGCTGTTGGCTTACGAAATACAACCGGATTAACCGGCCTGAAAGGTCGTTGGCAGCGATTAGATGACAAGCCTTTAATGATTTGCGATACCGGACATAATGAAGCCGGAATCAAGGAGATCCTTACTCAGATTAGTGAAATAAAGTTTTCGAAGTTGCATTGGGTACTCGGCATGGTGAAGGACAAAGATGTGTCCACCATCCTGCAATTGTTACCCAAAGATGCAACGTATTACTTTTGTCAGGCTTTCATCCCAAGGGCGATGCTGGCTGATGATTTAAAAGAAAAAGCACATGCTGCAGGATTGCAGGGTGTTGTTGTTCAGGATGTCAATCAGGCAATCGCCCAGGCCCGCGCCAATAGTTCACCCAATGACTTAATCATGATTGGAGGTAGTACGTTTGTGGTAGCAGAAATCGAGAATTTGTGAAAAGTAAATTAAAGCGCTTTGAAATTATTGCCAATCGCGAAAACGTGATTGAGCCCGGTAAAGAAATTTTCAAGACAATAAAAGGCAAGTGGAACACAGATTACTTTAAAAGAGATCGACCCATCACCCTGGAACTCGCATGTGGACGAGGAGAATATACTGTAGGTATGGCTCGATTGTTTCCTGAAAGAAATTTTATTGGTGTTGATAAAAAAGGTGATCGCTTATGGAAGGGTAGTACCTGGGCTGTGGAAGATCAGCTTGCAAATGTTGCCTTTTTACGAACAGAAATCCTTTTTATTGAAAGTTTCTTTGAACCCGGTGAAGTCGATGAAATCTGGTTAACGTTTCCTGACCCGCGACCACGCATAAGAGACATCAAGCGCAGGTTATCGAGCAGTCGTTACATCGATATGTATAAAAAGTTACTGAAACCAACTGGGTACTTTAGGTTTAAAACAGACAATACCGATTTATTTAATTTTACGCTGGAAGAGTTAGCGGTTCGAAATGATTTAATTGAGTTTGAATACACCCATGATTTATATGAATCACCCTTGCGGCCGGAATGTTATGACATCAAAACCAAATACGAAGAGATGTTTGCCGCGAAAGGAGAAAAAATCAAATACCTCAGGTTCAAATTCAAACATTAATCCTTAACTATCGTTTGGCATTTGTTATTACCGCAAGGCATTTATGGTCAATTAAAAACTTTGCGACTCAGCGTCTTAGCGGTTATTTTACCGCAAAGCCACAATGACGCTAAGTATAGGATTAAATTGAAACTATTCGCTCTCTAATTGTTCCAATACCTCAGCAAGCTCGGTATAATCTTTTAACCCCGGTTTCAATTCACTATTACCGGCAATGTTTATGCCTGCAATTGGAAAATCCAAAATCTCATGTAATGAATAGGGGCAACCTTCCAGGCTTATCAATACTTCAGCCTGTGAAGCGATTTCGCTCAGCATATTTTCATCCCTGTTTTTATCGCCTGTCAGATTCAACACTAAAACATGCTGTATCCGATCCTTATTTTTTATAAGCTCTGCTTTTGCATCATTCCAATCTGTCAATGACAAGGCAACAATCAATTGATGCTTAGAAAGGATACTTTTCTGCAATTGTTGATAGTTGACTTGAATAATATCAACCACATAATCCGCTAAAGAGTCAGGGATGGAACCCGTACCAAGTTCCAGCACAAACTGTGGGCCCGTTACCCAGCCGGTTATCTCGGCAAAGGTTTTGGGATCTATGGAATCAGCCGGAAAACCAAGCCAATCTACCCCCATGCCGGCACAATAGCGGGCATCGCTGAGGTTGGTAATGTTGCCGGCCTTAACTTTGGTTTTCAATGACATGGCTCAAATATCAGCAAGAAAAGATAACTTTGGAATGAATTTGTGATCGAATGAATAGCAGCCGGCTTTTTTTACTCCTCTTTTGTATCCTGGCTGCTTGCAGTTCAGAAGACCCGATCAGCACCGACATTGGCCTGAACTATTTTCCACTGCGCACGGGTAGCGAATGGATTTATCAGGTTGAAGAGACCATCATTAACCAATCTGTAGAGGAAACGACAACTTATGAACTTCAGATTACGCTGGTCGATTCAATTAAAAATGATAATGGTACATACGCTTATATTTTTAATCGGGCTACCCGAACCGAAGACGAAAATCCCTGGCAAAGTATCAGTACCTGGTCTGCTTCTGTGAACAAAAATCAATTGATTCAAAATGAATCAAACATCCATTTTGTTAAAATGATTTTTCCACTTTTTTCAGGATCCAGATGGAACGGAAATCAATATAATAACCTGGCTGATAACGGAAATTTGTTTAATGGACAGGGAAGCGAACTGTATGAACTGACAGCGTTTGATAAACCCCTGCTATTACCTACCGGTTTGGAATTTCAACAAACCAGCACAATAGTTCAGAATAACTTTGTTGATCCCATTGTAGGTACTGACCAACGCAAGGAAATTTATGCCCGCGATGTTGGCTTGATTTTTAAGGAGAATATCCAATTGGAGTATTGCACAACACCCGCGTGTTTGGGGCAACAAAAGGTCGATAAAGGAGTTATTTATGTTCAAACCTTAGCATCCTATGCTTCGCAGTAAGCTTGTATTGATTGGTTTATTTTTTTCAATAATTGCGTATGGGCAAGCGAACCGATACATTGTTTTTTTTGAGGATAAGGTCGGAACTCCCTATTCCATTACGTCTCCCGAACAATTTCTCAGCGCTAAAAGTATAGAGCGTAGACTCAAGCAAGGTATTACTATCACCGATGAAGATCTTCCGGTAAATCCTGACTATGTAGCACAGGTGAAAGCCACGGGCGCTAAAACATTTTTTACCTCGCGCTGGTGGAATGGAGTGTTGGTGGAAACCAATGCTGCAACGTTAACGACCATAAATTCATTGCCTTTTGTTAAAGAATCAGTTATGGTTGCACCGGGTACCAAACTCATGGGCGGCAGAACCACAAAAATAAAACAACGAAAAAATTCAACGGCCGAACAACCCGTCAACCAACTTCAGCTACAGCAAATTGGAATTGATGAGATGCACGCGTCTGGAAACAAAGGCGAAGAAATTTCAATTGCGATTTTTGATAGCGGCTTTCAAGGCGTAAATATAAGTGTACCCTTTGCAGATTTATTTTCTGAGAATCGCGTGAAGCAGACGATCAATTTTGTGACGAATACAACGGGCGTATATCAGACCGATGATCATGGCACGGAGGTTCTTTCTGTTATGGGCGCCTATTCGCCTGGTTCTTACACAGGTGGGGCGTATAAAGCAGACTACTTTCTTTACCTGACAGAAGATGTTTCAAGCGAGTATCGCATTGAAGAGTATAACTGGGCCTTTGCTGCCGAGCGCGCAGATAGTGCCGGGGTAGATATTATTAATTCTTCATTGGGCTATTATGAATTTGATGATAGTTCAATGGATTATCAGACCTCGGATCTGGATGGACAAACAACCATAGTTACACAAACTGCCCGAAAAGCAATTGAACGGGGAATCATTGTAGTATGCAGTGCCGGCAATGAAGGCTCAGGATCGTGGAAGCTAGTGACTCCGCCTTCGGATGCGCCAGGAATACTTGCTGTTGGTTCTATTAATGGTGCTGGTATACTCAGCACGTTCAGTTCAAGAGGACCAACTGCCGATGGGCGAACAAAACCAGATGTTGTGGCCTTAGGTTCAGGCACGAGCGTGATCAAAGCCAGTGGTGCCTTGGGTACAGCCAGTGGCACTTCATTGTCAAGTCCACTGATAGCAAGCCTTGCAGCAGGGGTATGGCAGGCATTTCCAACGCTCAGTGCCGAAGATGTGGTTGAAGCAATCTTAAATTCCGCCAGTCAGGCTCAGGCTCCGGATAATCTGGTGGGTTATGGTATTCCGCATTTCAGGGCAATCGTTAACTACCTGGAAAGTGAACGTGGATCAGAACTGATTTCAGTTTATCCCAACCCCGTTTCGGGCGACAGCTTTCAAATAAGATTGAAGGAGCCTACGGATGCACCGGTGCAGGTAACCATTTTTGACTCGCGCGGCAGCCGGGTAGCGGATTCTACCTTGCAGATCAACTGGTTTTCAAATCCATTTCAATACGACATTTCTCAGTTTATGTCAGGGCTTTATTTTGTTCGGGTGAAGTCTGGGACTGCTACCGCCACCATTCGTATCGCGAAGTTGTAATCGGCTCTGGTATAGAACTAAACACTGGTTATCTTTACGGGATTCAAATTCTATTGATTAATTCAACGTTTTCTTTCATGAGCCCCATCATTGCACCGTCTGTTCTTGCCTCTGATTTTGCAAACCTGCAAAGTGAAATTATCATGATCAATGAAAGTCAGGCGGACTGGATTCACATTGATGTAATGGATGGAGTTTTTGTACCCAATATTTCTTTTGGTATGCCGGTAATCAAAGCCATCAAAAAGCATGCACAAAAGCCGCTGGATGTGCACCTGATGATTGTTCAACCCGAGCGATATATTGAAACATTTCGCGAAGTGGGGGCAGATATTTTATCCGTGCATATTGAAGCTAGTACTCATTTGCATCGCACGATTCAGCAAATAAAAGCCAGTGGTATGAAGGCCGGGGTGGCTATCAACCCACATTCTCCCGTTTCTCTTTTACAGGATGTGATTGCCGATATCGATCTGGTTTGTTTGATGTCGGTGAACCCGGGTTTTGGTGGACAAAAATTTATCGAGCATACGTATCACAAAGTAGCAGAGCTAAAAAAGCTTATTAGTGAACGCAAATCATCAGCTTTGATTGAAATTGATGGTGGCGTTAATCAGGATAAAGCAAAACCATTGCTGGAAGCAGGTGCTGATGTGTTGGTAGCTGGTAATTTTGTTTTTTCGGCACCAAATCCTAAAGCTGTAATTCAACGTTTAAAGTCTATCCGCTAATTTCATTGGCTTGAATTTTGGAATATGAATATGAAAGGTTTCAACTTTATGAAGACTCTTCAACTAATCCTATTTCTAGTTTTATTTAGTTCCTGTGCCCGCACTGTGTCGCGCATTGACCCTAATCAACAAATTGATTTAAGTGGTCGTTGGAATGATTCCGACTCCCGGCAAATTGCTGATAAAATGACGTCTGAACTTTTGAACAGTCCCCGATTTGAGGAGTATGCAAAAGAACTTGGTAAAAGACCAACGATCATAGTAGGGCAAATCCGGAACCGGACCAGCGAGCACATCGATGCTAACAACTTCATCAAGAAATTCGAACTTGCCATCTTCAATTCAGGACTTGCCGACCTCGTAGAGTCAGATACCTTTCGTGACAAACTTCGCGATGAACGCGCACAACAACAGGATTTTTCTGATCCCGCTACCATGGCTCAATGGGGTAAGGAAGTGGGTGCTGACCTGATGTTGTTTGGAGAAATGACTTCGGAAACCGATACCTATAATAAAAATCGGGTCGTTAATTATGTGACCACACTTTTCCTTACCGACATGGAAACGAATAAACGGATCTGGTACGGTCAGCAGGAAATCAAGAAGTATATCAAAAACTAATCCTACTCATCTTGAATCGTTTCATACTATATCGATTTAGGATACTAAAGTTTAAAGTTCTTGCTCTTACACTAATGGTAAGTTCCTGCGCTACCTATTATCAAACCAACCAAAGTTTTAATAAAGAGTTTGAAAGCGGTAACCTTTCCAATGCATTAACAACCCTGCAAAGCAATTCCTCTGATTCGAGAGGGAAGAAGGAGTTTTTATTTCACGTAAACAACGGACTGGTCCTGTCGATGATGGGGCGGTATGAGGAAAGTAACGAATACTTTGAAAAGGCTTTTTTGTTTGGCGAAGATTATCGGATAAACTATCTCAATGAGGCGGCTTCCTACCTTACCAATCCGATGATCACCACCTATAAGGGGGAAGATCATGAACACCTGATGCTGCTTTATTACAAAGCACTCAACTTTATGAAAATGGGAAAGACCGAGGAAGCATTGGTAGAATGCCGCAGGGTCAATATCCGTTTGCAACAACTCAGCGACAGGTATTCGAATGAGAACAAATATCAACGTGATGCATTCATTCATACCCTGATGGGTGTTATCTACGAAACGGACAGGGATTTTAACAATGCATTCATTGCCTATCGCAATGCTTACGAAATTTATGAAAATGATTATCAACGTTTGTTTCAGATCAGTACGCCACAACAACTAAGGGATGATATGCTGCGTACCGCCTGGCTGAGCGGTCTTACCGAAGACCTGGAGCATTATAAACAGGAATTTAATAGAATGGATTACTCTTATTCTGAAACAGATGGCGGGGAGTTGGTTTTCTTTTGGCACAACGGATTAAGTCCGGTGAAAGCAGAATGGGGAATTAATTTTGCGGTCGATCGGAGAGACAACTGGATTTATTTTACGAATCGCGAGTTAGGTCTAAGCTTCCCATTTTCATTATCAAATTATGATGAGCAGGAGCGAAACGGACTTTCAAGATTAGAATTTTTCAGAGTGGCGTTGCCACGCTATGTGGAGCGCCCCACGTATTACACGGAGGCTTCACTTAATTGGAATAATAATACCAGTCAGCTTCACTTGTTGGAAAATGTAAATAAAATTGCTTTCAAAAGTCTGCAGCAACGGATGGATCTTGAATTGAGCAAAGCACTCATCCGGGTGGCGTTAAAAAAAGCTACGGAATACCAGGTAAAACAAGACGATAGAACGCTGGGATCTGTATTGGGAATGATCAACGCCATCACAGAAAAGGCAGACACCCGTAATTGGCAGACGTTGCCCCATAGTATTTATTATACACGCATCCCCTTACAGGTAGGGCAAAATAAAATTAAGCTTAATCTTCAGGGGCCACGGGGCGAATTGCACGAGCATGAATTTACCTATCAGGTGCAGCAAGGTCAGATACTGTTTCACACCTTTAGTTCGTTAGAAAGTGGATATCCCAGTTATGGTTATTGAATGTATCCATTTTTGCCATCCGGTTCTGCCTGTTATCTTTAGCGTTTAATTGAAACCTATTCTGAAAAGCAAGTTTCGCATATTCTGTCTATTCCTATTAGTAGTATTCATGCTACCGCTGGAGATGTTGGCTCAGGATGAAGAGAAACCCACCTTCCCGTTGGAAACGATTTATGCCAAGCGAAAGAAAAATAACACGCGCGCTATTCTCAGAAATTTCAAATTTACATTTAGCACCGGTGCAGGAACCACCTACATGAATCATAAGCTTGATAGCTTTGGTATCTTCCAACGTACTGGCTTCAGTCCGCGTATTTTTCCCAACGATACGACAACTTCACGGTACTCCAATTGGATCAATGAAGTAACAGCCGATACACTTACCATCATCCCCGATAGTTTTTTAGTGAGCGGTGACACCGCCAAACTTGGGTTCAAGGGAAAGGGATTTAACATTCCCATTAACGTTACACTGCATTATGAATTCCTGAAACGATTCCGGATAGGAGGTGGATATACCTATGAACCCATGTGGTTGGGAACTTTCAATTCCATTTCCTTTCAGGATAGAGTGAACAGTTTTAAACCCAACAACACCTTTGGCTGGATGCAAAAGTATTATGGTATGGCGGGAGCTTCCTTCTACCGGATTGATAAATTTCTGTTCACCGGAGATCTTCATATTGGTGGGTTTAAGCCGGGTAAAAACTTTGCCCGCGAGCTGATTGAGAAAGGGATATACGTTAACCTCGGGGTTAGTATCGAATACGAGTTTTCGGAATACCTGAGAGGTTTGATCCGGCCCTCGTTCGACTTTAAAAAATACACCCTCACCATTCCCGGAAATGTTAACACGATTGAACACAAGATGAACGCTGCCTATGTGCAGGTTGGACTTACCTATTCTTTACCTGAGCTACCTCGCTGCTATCTTCATGATTGTAAGATTCAAATGAATCATGCCCACGGCAACAGAGAATATCGCAGTCGGGTGCATCCCTTCTTCAAAAAGCAGAATCCCAACTACGGAGAAAACCACCCAACACTGATCAAATACAAGGGTAGAAACAAGCGGAAATTGAACCCGTATTGAGCTTCGGCTCACTTCACAAAAATCTTTGATTTTTTATCTGAAAATCCTGTTTTTAGCTGCCTTGCGAGAATCACAATTGCTCAATTTTCTTTACCTTGCAACCTTGTTTTTAAAGCCTTTTAAAGAGGTTTTGAATGATACAATTTAACCCCTGGTAAACCGTGGCTGACGAAAGCAGTGATCTCCCCGCAAGGCAGAACATAATACCCATAAATATTGAAGATGAAATGCGTGGCGCCTACATCGATTATTCGATGTCCGTCATCGTTTCGAGAGCCTTGCCTGATGTGCGTGATGGTTTAAAACCCGTGCATAGAAGGGTGCTTTACGGCATGCTCGAATTGGGTGTTAACTACAACAAGCCATATAAAAAGTCGGCCCGGATTGTCGGTGAGGTGCTCGGTAAGTATCACCCCCATGGTGACTCTTCGGTTTATGACACCATGGTGCGTATGGCGCAGGACTGGTCCTTACGTTATACATTAGTTGATGGACAAGGAAACTTTGGTTCGATTGATGGCGACTCACCGGCTGCCATGCGATACACAGAAGCCCGCCTCCGCAGATTGGCAGAAGAACTGCTGGCTGATATCAATAAAGAAACGGTTGACTTCCAGCCAAACTTCGATGACTCCCTGACAGAGCCTACGGTGTTGCCGGGTAAAATCCCAAATCTCCTGATGAATGGATCCTCAGGCATTGCTGTGGGGATGGCTACTAACATGGCTCCCCACAATTTATCAGAAGTTGTAGATGGAATTGTCGCTTACATTGATAATAAGGAGATTACCATAGCCGAGTTAATGAAATACATTACGGCTCCAGACTTCCCAACAGGGGGAATAATCTACGGTTATCAGGGTGTACAGGAAGCCTTCCTTACCGGACGCGGAAGAATAGTGGTAAGGGCAAAAGCGGAGATTGTAACTAACAGTAATGGACGCGATCAGATTATTGTTACCGAAGTCCCCTATATGGTGAACAAGGCGATGATGATAGAAAAGACCGCTGCACTGATCAACGAGAAAAAACTGGAAGGCATCAGCGATATGCGCGATGAATCCGATCGCGATGGTTATCGGGTTGTCTATGATTTGAAGAAGGATGCCATTCCGAATATCGTTTTAAATAACCTTTTCAAGTACACACAGCTTCAGTCTTCCTTTGGTGTAAACAATGTTGCTTTGGTTAAAGGTCGGCCGCAGACACTGAATCTTAAAGACCTGATTGTCCACTTTGTGGATCACCGCCATGAAGTGGTGGTGCGCAGAACTAAGTATGAACTCAATGAAGCCGAAAAAAGAGCTCATATTCTGGAAGGATATTTAATCGCTCTTGATCACCTGGATGAAGTGATTACCCTGATCCGAAACTCAAGTGATCCGGATGTTGCGAAAGAAGGTTTGATTAAGCAATTCAACCTTTCCGAAATTCAGGCGAAGGCTATTTTGGAAATGCGTCTTCAACGATTAACAGGTCTTGAGCGTGATAAAATCCAGAATGAATACAATGAGGTGAAAGCATTAATAGAGCGCCTCAATGAAATTCTGGGCAGCGAACCCATTCGCATGGGCATCATCAAAGATGAGCTTGCCGAAATCAAAGAGCGGTACGGTGACAAGCGTAGGACAGAAGTGGTGCACAGCGATGAAGACATTACGCTGGAGGACATGATTCCGAATGAGGAGATGGTGATAACCATTTCCAACCAGGGTTATGTAAAACGCACATCGCTATCGGAATACCGCACGCAGGGAAGGGGTGGCATCGGTTCTAAAGCAGCCACCTCTAAGGAGGATGACTTTACAGAACATCTTTTCATTGCCCAGGCGCATAATTACCTGTTGATTTTTACTGAATTTGGTAAGGTTTATTGGAAAAAGGTTTACGAAATCCCGGAAGGAACCAAGACTTCCAAGGGTCGTGCGATACAAAACCTGTTGAATATTGAGCCCGGGGATAAGGTGAAGGCTGTTTTAAATGTAAAAGACCTGACAGACGAAACCTACCTGAACAATACGTTTGTGATTCTCTGCACCGAACGAGGAACCATCAAGAAAACTTCATTGGAAGCTTATTCACGACCACGGGCAAACGGTATTACCTCCATTACCATCAACGATGGCGACCGCTTGTTGAATGCTGCTTTGACGAATGGTAAAAACGATATTATCATTGCGAAAAGTGAAGGCAAGGCTGTGCGCTTTAACGAAAGTGATGTAAGGCCAATGGGTAGAACCGCTTCGGGTGTTCGTGGGGTTACGCTGGAGTCTGGCGAGGACAAGGTGATAGGGATGGTTTGTATTGGCAGGGAGGATGCTAATTTATTGGTTGTGTCAGAAAAGGGTTATGGCAAGAGATCTTCCCTGGATGATTACCGGATTACCCGCAGGGGTGGCAAAGGTGTGAAGACCATTAATGTTACGGAAAAAACTGGCAAGCTTGTTGCAATCAAGGAAGTTGTTGATAACGATGACCTGATGATTATTAATAAATCCGGCATAAGTATTCGCATCAGTGTAGCAGAATTACGTGTGATGGGGCGTGCAACACAAGGAGTACGGTTGATTAAATTGAATGAAGAAGATGCTATTTCGTCTGTTGAAAAGATTCAAAAGATAGAAAATGATTTACCTGATACTACAAATCCAATAACTGAATAAACTGAACAACTTAGAACTTAACCTTAACTAGACAATGAAAAAGATAGCCATTTTATTAATCGGGTTAATGCCGTTTGCTGCCCTGGCACAAAAGGAAATTAAACCCAGTATCGCCAACGCAGAAAAAGCGTTGCGTGCAGGAAAAATTGACGAAGCAAAAGCAATTATCGATTTATTTACTTCCAGTCAGGAATATATGGTTGATAAAAAAGGACAGCCCAGCAAGAGTGCAGCTAAAGCCTGGTATTTGAAAGGTGTAATCTATGCTGGAATAGATACTACCAAAGTAGAAAAGTTCAAATCTCTGGCCCCTAATGGTGGTTTCTCAATCGCCAAAGAAGCTTTTGAAAAAGCTGAGGAATTGGATAAAGGAAAAAATCCTGCGTTTTTGAATGATGACGTTGGTTTTCCAATGATGAATGAACAAGTGAAAGGTTATCTAGCCCAAAGCTATTTAAATTCAGCAGTCAGAGCATATCAAGAGGAAAAGAATTTTAAAAAGGCACTTGAATACACTGAGCATACTTTGTACTTCATGCCTAATGACACAACAACTTTGTTATATGCAGGTGCATATTTTGCTCCTTCTGTTGAAGAGTACGATAAGTCCATAACTTATCTAAATAGTTATATTGCGAATGGAGGGAAAAGTAAAGATGCTTACAATGCACTTATTGATGTTTTCTATAACAAAAAGAAAGAGTATGAAAAAGCAATAGAAATAACCAAGAAAGCTCAAATTGCCTATCCGGATGATACCGGATACAAGCAGAATGAAATGAGTATCTATGTTGGTCAAAAAAAGTATGATATCGCAAGGCAAATGGTTGAGACTTGGGTAAAGGAAGATCCAACTAGTAAAGACAATTTCTTTTTACTAGGCCAACTTAATCAAGAATTGGGTGAGCCGGACAAAGCTAAAGAAGCATATAGCAATGCATTAAAAATTGATTCAAAGTATTTTGAAGCTGCTACAAACCTTGCGGATCTGTATTGGAAGGATGCAAAGGCTGTTAAAGATCAAATGAATCAGTTGGGTAATTCAAAAGCGGACATGGCTAAACTTCAGGAGCTTGACAAAGCATATGTAAAGAAATTAGAGATCGCATTACCTTACATTGAATCTTGTGAAAAGATATCACCAGATGATGTTGGAGTCCTCTACAGTTTATTAACAGTTTATTCAGATCTCGACTATCAAGATAAAATTACAAAAGTCAAAAAAAGACTTAAAACGTTAGGTGAAGATGTTGATTAGTATACAAGTTTATTATATTCTTAAAGTTAAAAAGCTGCACTAATGCAGCTTTTTAACTTTAAGAAGAATTTTAGTATTAATTCAATATCTTAAATTCAACACTGACTAGTTAGGAACAATTAATTTTACTAGCATAATTTTGATATTAATATCTTTAATTTTAATTAAAGCCAATTTCTATAATTGTTCAGCTGGGGAAAATAAAAGCAAAATCTCATCAAGGTTAATTGCGAATAATAAATTGCGTTCTTTGTTACTTCAGAACATTTAATACTTGCATTAATACATTTACATAAGTTTCTTACTTCATTTTAAAAGAAAACCGCTCATTTTGGGCGGTTTTTTTTATGTCAAGAAATAGATACATTCGCTAAGGGTACTAATAAAGTGCCCACACAAAATCAAGAAAATGAAAGCTATTCTACTTGTAATGCTATTGTTTGCTGAAACAATTTCATTTGGACAACAAATTTTAACAGATAATGATGGGAAAAAAGTTCTTCTAAAGGCTGACAAAACGTGGGAGTATTTAATTGAGGGTGGAAATAAAGATGATAAGTTAGATGGCTTTGATTTTAGGAAGACATTATGGGGCATGTCAAAGGAACAAGTAAAACAAACAGAAGTTGCGACTTTAGTAAAAGATGAGGTTGATGTCGTGATTTATTCAGACATCGTGGCCTCACTGAATTCATTTATTATGTATTTTTTTGTTGATAATAAATTAGTTAGGGCACGGTATGCATTTATTGAGAAGCACACAAATAAAAATGACTTCATATTTGATTTTAAGAAGGTTAATGATGCACTTATTGATAAGTATGGAAACCCTATTTCCGATAAGGAATATTGGAGTGATGACTTATACAAATCTGACTATGATCAAAGAGGCTTTGCGGTAAGTTTAGGGCATTTGAAATTTTTTACTACCTGGGAAACTAATTTGACAACCATTACCTCAGCGTTAACTGGTGATAATTATAAAATTCAACATATAGCTGAGTACGTTAGTATACGCCTTAATGAATTAGAGAAGAATAAAAAGAAAGAGAAAAGCAAATCCGAATTTTAGTGTCCTTTGCTGTTTCGCTAGTGTTTCGTTCCCCAAAATGAATTATAAAAATAAATTCTATGAAGATTTCCTTCGTAACAATATTTATTCTTATATCACTGATCACGATTAAGGATAACATTTTGGCCCAACCCATTCAAATGACTAAGGATGGAGGTGTTTATATGGTTCCCTGTAAAGTCAATGGTCTTACATTATCTTTCATTTTAGATACTGGGGCAAGTAACGTGATGTTATCCTTAACAGAGGCTCTTTTTATGATTAAGAATGGTTATTTAAAGGATTCTGATTTTAGAGAGTCAGAGAAATATATAATTGCAAACGGACAAATTGCTGAGGGTACAAAAGTAATATTAAGAAATGTTCAAATTGGAGATTTTATAATAAGAGATGTTGAGGCATCAATAATGCATAATATTGATGCCCCTCTTCTATTTGGATTAAGTGCATTAGAGAGATTTGGAAGGGTCGAGTTTGATTATACTAATTCAATTTTAAACTTGAGGCCTAATCAAAACGCTGAACCTCAAATCCATTCGTCTAATTACGGGCAGCCTATTAATGAAAGTTCAATTGGATCAGAATCTGTAAATACTAATGATTATAAGAAGGCACAAAAGTATTTCAATCAAGCTGTTAAAGCCTATCAAGATAAGAAAAATTTTAAGAGGGCTTTTAAACTAGTCGAAAAAGCCTTGACTTTTATACCAAATGACACGGCTGTTCTTATGAATGCCGGTGTGTTCTTCGGTCCTGCAGCGAAAAAGTGGGACAAGTCGATTGATTACATAAATCAATATCATAAAAAAGGAGGTTCTAATTCAGACTCCTATATTGTTCTATTTTCCATTTACCGTGACAAGAAAGGGGATTTTGATAAGGCTCTCACGATTTCCCAAACTCTGGTAAGGAAGTTTCCCAATAATTCTGAATTTCCAAGATATGAGTTAGATATGTATATAAAGATGAATCGTCTTCCTGAAGCGAAGAAATTATTATTGGAACAAGCTTATGCCGAGCCTTATAATAAGGAAATAAGATACTTTTTAGGAATAATTAGCTTTGAAATGGAGGATAATGTTGAAGGTAGAAAATGGTATGAAGAGGCTATTAGGCTCGATTCAAAATACTTTGAGCCCCAGTTAGGGTTAGCGGAGGTCGTTTATCTTGAAGCTAAGGATATTAAAGATCAGATGAATCAATTGGGTAATTCCAAAGAAGACTTTCAAAAGAAGGTTGCATTAGATAAAACCTATCAGGATAAGTTAAAGGTTGCTCTTCCTTATTGGGAGAAGTGCGAAAAACTTAGTCCGGATGAAGGCAAGGTGTTGGATGTACTTTATATGATTTACTCTGACCTGGAAATGACCGCTCAGGTTACCCGCGTGGAAAAGCGCATGAAAACGTTGGGCTTGCTGGATTAATCTCACAATTGAATGATACTAAAAAAGGCCTCAAAATTCTGAGGCCTTTTTTTATTCAGTGGCCATACCACCACCCAATCAAGTAAACAAATCCTGATCCGCCAGTTGGAGGATCACCTAAGACAAAAAAGAACAAAGAAAGTTAAAGTGATCCGCTTTGATTGCAGCTAAGGCAACTCGAGCGATTTTACATTGATCGACCTAAGCCTTCGTTGGTGTTCTTCACCAACGAACATGATAGAAAACGTGTTGGTGAAGAACACCAACACAGGCAAGGGCGGAGAGGGGATAGGTTAATACAAGTAAGATTGAATTTGGTTCGTGAGGACACAGTGAGGACACGAACCACGGCATGGGGCCTCAAACTTTGAGGCCCTTTTTTATTACATCACAATATGAATCACGCATAAAGCGCTTCCTTCTGCGCTACAATCGGTTCACTCGAAATATATTCATCATACGTCATTAGCTTATCGATATGACCATTGGGTGTAATTTCTATAATCCGATTGGCCACAGTTTGTGTAAACTCATGATCGTGGGTAGTAAACAACACGGTACCCGGAAAATCTTTTAACGCATTGTTGAATGCCGTAATAGATTCCAGATCAAGGTGGTTCGTAGGTTCGTCCAGGATCAACAGGTTTGCACCCGCCAGCATCATCCGCGAAATCATGCACCGCACTTTCTCACCACCGGATAACACATTACATTTTTTAAAAACCTCTTCACCCGAGAAAAGCATTTTGCCCAGAAACCCACGGATGTAAACTTCGTCCCGGTTTTCTTCCTCGGCATACTGCCGCAACCAATCAACAAGATTATCATTCGAGTCAAAATAGGCTTCGTTGTTAACCGGCAGGTATGCAGGGGTAATGGTTTGACCAAATTTAAAGCTGCCTGCATCCGCTTTCAGTTCACCGATCAGAATTTGAAACAAGGTTGTTATGGTTAATCCGTCTTTGCTCAGAAAGGCAATCTTGTCGCCTTTGTTCACAAAGAAATCTAGTTTTTTGAATAGCGTAACTCCATTCAACGAATGGGTTAACTCCTCGACATGCAGAATCTGATCACCGGCTGTGCGCTTTTGTTGAAAGATGATGGCCGGGTATCTGCGGTTGGAGGGTTGAATGTCATCCACATTAATTTTCTCCAGTAATTTTCTACGGCTGGTGGCCTGTTTTGATTTAGAAGCGTTGGCACTAAAGCGTGCAATGAACTCCTGCAATTCCTTTTTCTTTTCTTCAGCTTTTTTGTTGGCGGATGAACGTTGCGCGGAAGCGAGTTGGCTGGATTGATACCAGAACGAATAGTTACCGGTGTACAAGCGAATAGCTTTAAAATCAATGTCTACAATGTGCGTACAAACCGTGTCAAGAAAGTGACGATCGTGCGAAACAACGATGACGGTGTTTTTAAATTCAAGCAGGAAGTCCTCTAGCCAGCCAATGGTATGTAAATCAAGATCGTTGGTCGGTTCATCCAGAATAAGAATATCAGGATTACCATAAATCGCCTGCGCCAGTAAAACGCGTACTTTTTCGGAACCGCTTAACTCCTTCACCATTTTATAGTGACTGTCTTCGGCAATGCCCAAGCCGCTGAGCAAAGACGCAGCATCCGACTGGGCGTTCCAGCCATTCAGTTCTGCGAATTCTGCTTCCAGTTCTGAAGCTTTGATTCCATCAGCTTCAGAAAAATCAGGCTTCTCATAGATGGCGTCCTTTTCTTTCATCAAATCCCAAAGCCGCGTAAAGCCCATCATGACTGTATCGAGTACGGCTACTTCATCAAATTCGTAGTGATTTTGGCGTAGCACTGCCATGCGTTTTCCCGGATCAATGCTTATTTGTCCTCGCGTTGGGTCGATATCCCCGGAGAGGATCTTTAAAAAGGTTGATTTACCGGCTCCATTAGCACCAATTATGCCATAGCAATTGCCGGCAATAAATTTTAGGTTAACTTCATCAAATAGAACTCTCTTCCCAAATTGGAGCGAGACGTTGTTGGCTGCAATCATGTTTTGATAATAAAATAAGCGGCAAAGGTAAGGAAAACCGCACATAACGAAGGTATCAACTTGAAGCAAACCTGAGCGAACAGGAGGTTTTACCTGTATTAGATTACCTCAAAGCCTGACAATTGTCATTTTTTACTTATAAATTCAGGTATAATATCGTGAGTTCATTTAAAAGCAAATCTATATGAAACCAAGCCAATTTAGTTCGGGGCAAAATACAAGCCTCATTTTATTGCGCATCCTGATAGGATGGCACTTTTTATATGAAGGAGTTCTCAAACTTTATAATCCTGCCTGGACATCCAAGGGATATCTGTTAAGTGCCTCCTTCTTAAAACCTTTCTTTACCTGGATTTCCGGAGACTCAATGATTACAGTTGTCGACACACTGAACATTGTGGGCCTGATCGCTGTAGGAATTGGTCTGATAATAGGTCTAAAAATTCGTTGGGCCTGCGTAGGTGGAATCCTTTTACTTGCCTTGTATTATCTCGCACATCCTCCATTTCCTGGTCTTGAGCAAGGTCCTGCGGAAGGAAGTTATTGGATCGTGAATAAGAATCTGATTGAAATGGCTGCGTTGCTGGTACTTTATCAATTTCCTTCTTATGCCGCTTTTGGTTTAGAAAGATTTTTCAATAGAAAGAAAGTAGAACCTGCGAATGGATAAGGAATTCAACCTCAAAAGAAACACATTATGAAAAACGAAGATAACATTTTCAATTCCTGGACCAGACGCGACATGCTCAA